>NZ_CBDQZP010000001.1:0-896671 GCF_965341865.1 Nocardia sp. bgisy134 | reverse complement strand
GCGGTCCCTGATGCCACCGGCCCGCACCGCCTGCGCGGCGCGGGCCTGGTCTGGGTCATCGGATGCCTCCCTGCTGATCGCGCGGCTCGGGTGGCGGCGGCGCCACCTGCTCCCCGGGTGGCGCGGTCTGCTGGTCGGCGGGAATTTGCGCCACCGGCTGCGGTGCGGCAGGGTTCTGTGCTGCTTCGGGTCCCGGTGCCTGCCCAGCCGGTCCTTGCGCTTGTGCCGCGGAATCAGTTGCCTCCACCGGATTCTGGGCGGCGGGTCGCGGCGTCTCGGCGTGCGACGGGACCGGGGAAGGCGGCGCGGCGGGCATCGGGCTCGCCTGCGTGCTGTTGGCCTGCGTTCCATTGGACTGAGCGCCATTTGCCGGAGCGCCATTGGCCTGCTCGGCGGCAGACCTGCCCGCAGGCGGCGTGATCGAGACCGGCACGACGTGCTCGCCCTGCGCCTGCGCGTGCCCTGGCCGCGTGGTCGAGGGCTTGGGCGGCACGTTCAACGGCGGCGCAGGCGCGCCCCGCGCGGGAGCCTCCGTGCCGATCACCGTCACCGTGCCGTCCGGCTCGATCACCAGCCGGGCCGGGTCCTTCGCCGGGATCATGCCCAGTTCGCGGGCGCGCGCCGCGAGTTCGGGCGCCGAATCGGCGGCCTCGACCTCGCGCTGCAGCCCGGCGCGCTCCTCGGAGAGCTTCCTGTTGAGCTCCCTGGCGTCGCTGAGCTGGTAACTGTCCTCGGCCGCCCGGGTGGTGAGCAGCAGGGTGAGCGCGAGACCGCAGCCGAGCATCGCGATGATCGCCGCGACGAACGGGATCCGCGCGGCCATCACCGACCTGCGAGTCGGCAACAGCGCGGTGTCGGTCCGCTGTTCGGCGCGCGTCTTGCGCTTCGCGTAAGCGCGCTGCGCCGCACCGGATTTCACCCGGTCGGCGGCTTGCACCCGACGAGCGACCCGACCTGGCGACTCGACCGTACGCGTTCGGATACTCATGGTGTCGTCGCCTCCTCTGTTCCGCAAGAACACCCCCACCCCGTCGACGTCGTGCGATCCGCGACGATCGGGCCGCGCGCGGCGGCTCCGGTCGTGGACCGACGTCCGATGAGCACGACGGCAGCCGAGCTGCTGCTCGATGTCGTCACACTCATCCCTTCTCCTGAATCCGTTCGGCCGCCCGCATGCGCACCGGCGCGGCCCGCGGGTTCTCTTCCACTTCCCGCTCGGTCGCCTTCTCGGCGCCGCGGGTGAGCATCCGGAATTCCGGTCCCATGCCCGGCAGTTCGACCGGTAGGTCCACCGGGGTGCGAGAGGCGATCCGCGGCGCCAGCTCCTGCTTGACGACCCGGTCCTCCAGCGACTGGTAGGACATGATCACGATCCGGCCGCCCAGCCGCAGCGCGTCGAACGCGGCGGGCAGCGCGGCGCGCAGCGAGTCGAGCTCGCCGTTGACCTCCACCCGCAGCGCCTGGAAGGTGCGCTTGGCGGGATGCCCGCCGGTCCGCCTGGTGGCGGCCGGGATGGTGGCGTAGAGCAGTTCGACGAGCTCGGCGCTCGTGGTGAACGGCCGCTGCTGACGACGGCGCACCACCTCCGAGGCGATCTTGCCCGCGAAGCGCTCCTCCCCGTAGGTCTTCAGCACCCTGGCGAGCTCGCCGTGGCTGTAGGTGTTGAGCACGTCGGCGGCGGTGATCCCGGTCGTCGGATCCATCCGCATGTCCAGCGGGGCGTCGACGGAGTAGGCGAAGCCGCGCTCGGCCTCGTCCAGCTGCATCGACGAAACGCCGAGATCCATCAGGATGCCGCTCACCGAACCCACCGGATCCAGCCCCGCCTGTGTCAGCGCGTCGGCGATGCCGTCATAGGTGGTGTGCACCAACGTGATTCGGTCGGCGAAGGGACGCAGCCGCTCTCCGGCCAAGCGGAGCGCGTTCGTGTCCCTGTCGAGCCCGACCAGTCGCAGCTCCGGATAGGTGCGCAGGAAATGCTCGGCGTGGCCGCCGAGACCGAGAGTGGCGTCGACGTAGACGGCGCCCGGCTCGGTGAGCGCCGGGCCGAGCAGTTCGTCGGCGCGGCCGAGCAGAACCGGAACATGCCGGGGGCCGTGCTGTTCACGGTTCACCCTCGACCTCCCGGATTCTCGCGTCGTCGCTTGCACCGGACGGGCGATCGCCTCGGTGGCCGAACGTTCGACCATCGCACACGGGTCGCCTTGTTCCACAGTGCTTTTGGTAAAAGAAGCTGCTGTCGAAGACGAATGCCCCGTGGTCTCTGACCGAACTACGGCACCTGGCGTCGGGGAAGTACGCCAGGGTCCGCGTCCGGGCAGAGGCCGCGTGGCACTCGTCCGCTCGGGCTAGAAGATTCCGCCCAGCGACTCGTCTCTCGCTTGCGCGTAATCCTCCTCGTGCTCGGCGAGGTAGGACTCCCACGCCTGCTTGTCCCATATCTCGAGGAAGTCGACCGAGCCGATCACCACGCAATCCCGGTCCAGGTTCGCGTAGCGCCGATGATCGGCCGACAACGTGATGCGGCCCTGTGCGTCCGGACGCTGTTCATCGGTTCCGGCCGCGAGTGCCCTGACGAATGCGCGGGCCTGCGGATTGCTGCGAGACGCGGCCGCGGCTCGCCGAGCGAGCGCGGTGAACTCTTCCTTGGGGTACACGGCAAGGCTGTGGTCCTGACCCTTCGTGACCATCAACCCTCCCGCCAGATCGTCTCGAAACTTCGCAGGCAACGTGAGTCGCCCTTTGTCATCCAGCCGAGGTGTGTAGGTACCGAGAAACAACTCGATACCTCCCTACCGGATCACCTCTCTGGATGGCCTCTCCTGTAGTGCGCGCTCCACATTACCCCACTTTCCCCCACTTTCAATCGAAAGTGGAGGTGATCTCGCTCCCCGCCGAGACGATTTCGCAGGTCATCCCAGCTATCACCGGGTGGGGAACTTTTTGCGTGTTCTGCCGACACGCGGGCATCGGCGCGTCGAGGCCCGAAAACATCCAGCAAACCGCCCTGGTAGCCAAGGCCCTCGAGGTGGAAGGGGGTGGTTCTGGGGGAAGGTGGGGAACGCCGTGGGGAGACGTGGGGACCGACCCATCGGGGTGAAAGCCCCGGAAACGCGAGCAGGCGACGCAGCACCAGTACGTGGTGCGGCGTCGCCTGCCGTGATGAAGATTTCGGGTTACAGCCGAGCTACTCCTGCTCGAACCGTCTCCGGAAGCGATCCTCCATGCGTTCGGAGAAACCACCGGACTTGCGCTGACGCCCAGGTCCGCTCGATCCGCCACCGCCCGGCCCGCTGGTGGACGCCTCGCCGGAACGCGCGCCACGGGCGGCGCTCTTGGAGGTGCCGATCAGCAGAAGCACGCCGGCGCCGAACATGACGATGAATCCGATCAGGCTGATGATCGGAAAGCCACCGGGCTTCACCGGAGCGGCGATACCGGCGACCAGTAGAAACAGACCGAGGACGAACAAGGCCGCGGCCTGGAGTCTGCGACGACTCGAGGTCGAGCGAAGGCGTCCGCCGCGGACGGACGAGGCGAACTTCGGATCCTCAGCATAGAGCGCGCTCTCGATCTGTTCGAGCATGCGCTGCTCGTGCTCGGAGAGTGGCACGGTACCTCCCCCGGCACTAGGACGTGGCTTGTCGCCTCCGGGTAGGCGACAGATAGCCGACCTTGGCGGCTATCTGTCACCAATGATACGAGTTCGATCAGGGCCGTACCACCTTCTCGGTGATAACTAAGCGGTCATGCCTCCGCTCCATCCCGGCGCGGGCCGCAACCGCGCGGCCGAATTGACCAGATCTTCCACGTCGTGCAGGAATGCTCCCACCCGCGAAGAGAACTCGTCGGCCTGCTGCTCGTCGACTTCGCGGTCCAATCCGGCCTCCAGCGCGGCGCGCAATTCGGAGCGGGCGCTGAAGTAGTCGGCCCACATGACGAACTCGGGCGCGGCGCGCTGCAGCAGCACCCAGGCGTTGCGCGAGCGGGCGCGCGGCGCCGCGTCGGCGCCGGTGAACGCGAGCACCGCGCCCGCGCCGCGCAGCGCCGCCAGATACGCGGTGCGAAAGCGCTCCCTCGGGTCGGTCTCCCCCGCCGCCTGCAGCAGCAGTCCGTCGGCCTTCTTCAGCAGTTTCCCCGCCTTGCCGGGCTGCCCCGGCTGCTCGATCCGACTCATCGGCACGTCCCTCCGCACTCGTACACCCACCGGTCCCGTGCACCGCGCGGACCGAACAGGTATTCGAACGTTTGAATTGAGCTTGAATATAAAGACGCCCACCGACAACTTTCCGCGTCCGCGCGGTCCGACGAGAGCCATGACAGCCGTCAAGCCACACCACTCCCCCGCACCCGCACCCGTCGTCGTCGACCTCTCGGTCGCGGACCTGCGCTACCGGCTGCACGACGCGCTAGCGGTCTATGTCGCCGCGATGGACTATCCGCGCGGCACCGAGAATCACCGCGCTCCGATGTGGACCGAGCACACCACCCGTGCGGGCTGGCAGGCGGTCGCGGCGCTGCTGCCCGACGAGGACGGCCGCGTCGACCTGCGCACCTCGCCCATCGTCGCCATCGCCTACGGCTATCACGGCGCGCCGCACCAGTGGTGGCACCAACAGGTGCACAGCGGGATGCGCCGCTCCGGCTGGCCGGAACACTCTACGCGCGAACTGCTTTCGGACTACTTCGAGCTGACCGAGC
Organism: Nocardia sp. bgisy134; assembly: GCF_965341865.1. Taxonomy (GTDB): domain Bacteria; phylum Actinomycetota; class Actinomycetes; order Mycobacteriales; family Mycobacteriaceae; genus Nocardia. The sequence continues at coordinate 891,970 of NZ_CBDQZP010000001.1, read as the reverse complement.
TGCACGTGCACCCGAGCGCGCAAGGTCGGGGCATCGGCGCGATCCTGCTGCGCAGGCTGCTCCAGAACCGGACGGAGAGCGCGGTGCTGCTCTCCACACCCGAGGTGGCGGGTGAGGGGAACCGCGCGTGGCGGCTCTATCGCCGCGAGGGATTCGCCGACGTCATCCGGCATTTCGTGTTCGCGGGCGACAACCGGCCGTTCGCGATCCTCGGCAGGCGGCTGCCGCTGTGAGCGGACACGACCTCGGCGCGGCGAGCGCGACGCATGCGGACGGCGGCGGAGCGCGACCGTGCACGTCGTAGTCGTCGGTTCCGGGCACAATGCGCTGGTGGCGGCCTGCTACCTGGCGCGCGACGGACACCGGGTCGAGGTGCTGGAACGGGACGAGGTGCTCGGCGGCGCGGTGTCGACGGTCGAGCGGTTCCCCGGACACCTGGTGGACCGAGGCTCCTCGGCGCACATCATGATCCGGCACACGGGGATCGTCGAAGAGCTCGAGCTGGAGCGTTTCGGACTCCGTTATATCGATTGCGATCCCTGGGGCTTCACCCCCGCCGATGCCGAAGGCCGCGCGCCGCTCGTGTTCCATCGCGATCTCGACGCGACCTGCGCGTCCATCGCCGAGGCGTGCGGTACGGCCGACGCCGAGGCGTACCGGCGGTTCGTGGCGGTGTGGGGTCCGCGCAGCGCACGGGTGATGCGCGCGTTCGGCGGCGCGCCGGGGCCCGGGCATCTGCTGCGCTCGTTCTGGGGATTGGATGCCGCGGACGGCGGCAGCGCGCTGTCCAGGGAGTTCCTCCAGTCCGGGGACGCATTGCTCGACGCCTGGTTTCGCGACGAACGGCTCAAAGCGTCGCTGGCCTGGTTCGGCGCGCAGTCCGGTCCGCCGATGTCGGAACCGGGAACGGCCCCGATGGTCGGCTTCGCGGCGCTGATGCACACGCTGCCGCCGGGGCGGGCGGTCGGCGGCAGCGGCGCGTTGAGCGCGGCGCTGGTCGCGCGGCTGCGCGCCGACGGCGGGACGGTGACCGCCGGTGACGCGGTCACCTCGATCGCGCGCGCCGGCGAGGGCTGGCTGGTGCGCACCGCGTCCGGGCGCGGTCTGCGCGCCGACTCGGTGATCGCGGGCGCGCACGTGCTCACCACGCTCGACCTGCTGCGCGCGGGCGGCTTCGACGGCGCCGCACTGGACGACTGGCAGCGGCGCATCCGAGTCGGGCCCGGCATCGGCATGGTGGTGCGGGTCGCGACGAGCGCGTTGCCCGGCTACCACGGGGCCTCGGCGAAGGAATCCGCGCGCGGCCTGCAATTCCTGGTCTCCGACCGCGCCCAGCTGCGGCGCGCGCACGGCGCCGCGCTGGCAGGCGACCTGCCGCCGCGGCCGGTGGTACTGGCGATGAGTTTCAGCGCGCTCGATCCGAGCATCGCCCCGCCCGGCGAGCACCAGCTGTCGCTGTGGGCGCAGTGGCATCCCTATCGGCTGGCCGACGGCAGCGACTGGGCGGAGCACGCCGAGCGCGAGGGCGACCGGATCATCGCCGAAGTCGAGTCCTACGCACCGGGTTTCGCGTCCAGTGTGCGTCAGCGGTTCGTGCAGACGCCGGTCGACCTGGAGCGGGAGATGGGGCTGCGCGGCGGCAATGTCATGCACGTCGAGATGTCGCTGGACCAGATGATGCTGTGGCGGCCGCTGCCCGAGCTCTCGGGTCAGCGGGTGCCCGGTGCGCCCGGCCTGTATCTGACGGGCGCGTCCACCCATCCCGGCGGCGGCGTCTCCGGCGCGAGCGGGCGCACCGCGGCACGGCTCGCCCTCCGCGACGCCAGGCGCAGGCGATTCCCCTTCCCGCGCAGACGATGACGGCCTCCGGGATGCGGACGCGGGAACACCGGACGCGCGCGCGGCGGGCGTGGTCGCGGGTGCGGTCGGTGCGCCACCCCGCGCCGGTGCTGCTCGCGGTCTTGCTCGTGCTCGCCCAGATCGGTTATCCGCTCACCGACGGCGCGGCGCGGGACCGGATCACCGTGGTGATCGTGCTGCTCTCCGCGGGCACGGCGCTCGCGCACGCCGCCGCCACCCGCGGCACCCGTTACGCGATGGGCTTTCTGGTGATCGTCTCCGGCGTCGGCCTGCTCGCGGAGATGCTCGGCGTGGCGACCGGTATCCCGTTCGGCTGCTACGAGTACGCCGAGGACCGGATCGGGCCCGCCCTCGCGGGCGTGCCCCTGCTGGTGCCGTTGGCCTGGACCGGCGGGATGTATCCGGTGTGGATCGTGGCGGGCATCGTGACCAGGCGGACCTCGGTGCGGGTCGCACTGACCACGATCGGCGCCGTGGGCTGGGACCTGTACCTCGATCCGCAGATGGTCGCCGACGGCCAATGGACCTGGTGCGACACCGATTCCGGGCTGCCAGGCCTGGCCGACATCCCGCTCACCAACTACCTCGGCTGGTGCTGCGTCGGCCTGCTGATGGCGCTGCTGCTCGCGGTCTGGGATCGCGCCGCTCCTGCGCCGACCCGGGCGCGTTCCGCCGCCTCCCTGGCCGTTCCCGTCGCGGTGTTCCTCTGGACCTGGCTCGGTTCCCTCGTCGCCCACGCGGTCTTCCTCGATCTGCCGTCCTCGGCCTGGTACGGCGCCCTCGGGATGAGTCCCCTGGGGGTGCCGCTGCTGATCCACCTGGCCCGGCATCGGTCCCGGCACGAGCAATTAGGCCCGCACGAGTAACAACCTGCACGAGCAATGAGCCGGCGCCGTTCGGGATTCGTGGGCGCGGCGACGGCCGGAGCAGGTCAGGCGAGCGCGGCGAGCAGGCGGCGGGTGCGCGCGGTCATCGCCTCCGCGGTCTCGCCAGGGTTCCGCAACCACCAGCCGACCAGCGCCGTCACGGTTCCCATCCACACGGCCGCGAACGCGGACAGATCGTCGGAATCGGTGATCCCGCGACCGGCCAGGAAGGCGGCGACCCCGCGATTGGCCTGCTCGGCGATGCGGCGCCGGGCGGCGCGGGCCGCGTCGGAGGCGGGCCCCTCGTCCGGGTGCGATCGGTCGAAGACGACGTGCCAATCGTGCGGGCGCGGCTCGAGCGCACCGAAGATGCCCGCCAGCGTGCGTTCGGCCAGCTCCAGCGTGGCGGGGCCGTCGATCGCGGCATCGATCGCGTCGCCGAGCGTCGTCGCCGCCCGTCGCACGCACGCCACGTACAGGCCGTCCTTCGTCTCGAAGTAGGCGTACACCAGCGGCTTGGAGACTCCCGCCTTGGCGGCCACCACCGCGGGCGACAGACCCGCATAGCCGACCCGGCTGATCTCGGCGGCCGCGACGTCGAGGATCTGCGCCTCACGCTCTGCGCGTGGCACTCCCTTGGTTCCAGCGGATCCCGCCACGACCGTTCCCACCTTCCCCGAGCGCTGTCGGCGCCCACTCGCAGAGCAAAATTTACCAAACAGTCAATTGTTCGAGCTCGGCTCGGCGGCGAGCGGCCGGATACGGAGCGAGCACGTATTACAGGGCGGGGCGCGCTGCGGCGCCGCGCCGGAAGGTGCGGCGTGCCGTCGTGTCGCGGCTGCCGCGTGGCGATTCGGGCGTTCGGCCTGGCACGATGTGAGCCGTGCAACCGAGTCCCGCCATCCCGATGCCCGATGTCCCGGATCGACCGACGCGGCGCGCGCCACGCACCCGGGTGCGGGTAGCCGCGGCCGTGCTGCTCGCGGCGCTGTTGGCTCCGGCGCTGGCCGGGTGCCTGCGGGTGCAGGCATCGATGGGCGTGTCGTCCAACGATCGGGTGTCCGGGCGGATCGTGGCCGCCGTGGTGCCCGCGGGGCCCGACGACAAGGGACCGCAGCTCAAAGCGCCCGAGACGCTGGCGGCGAAGATCCGCGTCGAGCCTTACAGCCAGGACGGGTACGTGGGCAGCAAGGTCTTCTTCGAGGACCTCTCCTTCGGCGAGGTGCAGCAGCTCGGCATGCTGTCCGAGCAGACGCAGGGCATGTTCCAGCTGCAATTCCAGCGCAGCGGCGACCTGGTCAGCCTGAACGGGCGCGTCGACCTGAAATCCGTTCCGCCGCACGGCTCCGACGTGCAGTTCACCGTCGCCTTCCCGGCCAGGGTGGCCAAGACCAACGGCAACCGCGAAGGCGATTCCACCGTCTCGTGGAAGCTGCCGCCGGGCGATGTGTCCACGGTGCGCGCCGAGGTGAGCTATGCCGACCCGAACACCCGCTCCTTCGCGGGCTGGGCGGGCATCGTCGGCGGCATCACCCTCGCGGTCGCGGCGATCGTCGCCGCCATGGCGTACATGGACCGCAACCCGGCCGCGCCCGAGGTGCCCGAGCACCAGTTCTCCTGGCGGCGTTGGTGGCAGTCGGTCAAGCAGTTGCGCTGAGCGGACGGGTGGGTGCGGCCGTCGCGCTCGCGGGATGCGGAATCGCGGCGGTCAATCGGTTCTCGATGCCGCGCCTGGACGCGGAAGCCGCAGCGGCCGAACCGGTCACCGTCTGCGTGCCCGCTCGTGACGAGGCGCAGCGGCTGCCCGCGCTGATCGCCGACCTGCGCGCCCAGACCGGGGTGCCGGACCTGCGGGTGCTGATCCTCGACGACGGCTCCACCGACGACACGGCGGCCGTCGCCAGCGCAGCGATCGCGGGCGATCCCCGATTCGAGGTGATCCGCTCGGAATCCGATCCGCCGCCGGGCTGGACCGGCAAGGCCGCGGCGTGCGCCCGCCTCGCCGAACTCGCCGACGCGCCGATCCTGGTCTTCCTCGACGCCGATGTGCGGCTGGCCCCGCGAGCCGTCGCGGCGGCGGCGCGCGCGGTCCGCGATCGGCGCGCGGCCTTGATCTCCCCGTGGCCCGCCCAGCGGGCCGAGACCGTCGCCGAGGCGCTCGTGCAGCCGCTGCTCTGCTGGTCCTGGGCGTCGACGCTGCCGATCGTGCTGGGCAACCGCGGCCACCGCCCCTCGACGGCCGTCGCCTGCGGCCAGTTCCTCGCCTTCGACACCGACGCCTACCGCGCCGTCGGCGGTCACGCCGCGGTAGCGGGCAGCCCCACCGAGGATCTCGACATCGCCCGCGCCCTGCGCCGCGCGGGTCGCACCACCCATCTCGTCGCCGCGGGACCGCTCGCGCGCACCCGCATGTATCGCGGCGCGGACGAGGTCGAGGCGGGCTACACACGCTGGCTCTGGTCCGCCTACGGCGGTTCCGGCTCGGCCGCCGCGGCCGTGGGAACGGTACTGGCCCTTGGCTATTGGTTTCCCCCGCTGGCCGCACTTCTCGGCAGCGGAGCGACGCGCCGGGCCGGAGCGCTCGGCTACGCCGCCGCCGTCACCGGCCGCCTGCTGGCCCGCTCGCTCGAATCCGGTGGCCCCCTCCGTCTTTCCGACGTATGCGCGGCGGCGGCGCACCCCTTCTCCATCGCCGCGTACCAGCGCCTCGTCCTGCGATCGCATCGCGCCCGACGCCGGGGCGCGCTGCGCTGGAAGGGCCGCGCGCTGGTCGACGCGGGCTGAACACACGACACCGGCCCGGTCCGAGGACCGAGCCGGTGTCCGGTGAACAGGTGTGCCGCCAGGCTTTACGGCACCGAGGTGATGCCGACCGTCGGCAGGAAGAAGCAGGTGCGATCGCCGTTGTCGACGCTGCCGAAGACCGCGGCGAGGACGGTGCCCTTGCCGGTGTCGACGGGGACCGCGCGGATACCGCCGACGGGAAGGGCGGCGAAGAAGAAGTCCTGGATGGCGCGTTCGGTCTGCGCGCGCAGCTCGACGGGGACCGCGGCGGGGACCATGGTGCGGAAGATGTCGGCGAGCGGGCCCATCTGGGTGATGCCGCTGCGTCCGTTGCTCACGTTCAGCCAGGCCACCTGCATGCCCGCGGTGTTGCGGCTCTCCGCGCCGAGGCCGTAGGGCACGAAGGTGAACATGGTCTGACCGGACTTCACCGCCGTGAGATCCAGGCCGGGAATGGAGACGGTGGTCTTGGGCCAGGGGCCCGGCATCGCACCGGCAACGGCGGGCACCATACCGAAAGTGCTGCCGTTGCCGCAGAAGGCGGCGGCGGTCGGATACAGGAACGGCTCCATGCCGAAGCCGCGCAGCGCCTCGACGGTGGACTGATAGGCGCCGAGCAGATCGCCGGGCGCGGCTGCCTGCTGTTTGCCGGGCAGTTCGGCCGAGGCCGCAGGGGCGGCGGGCGCGGGGGCGGGCGCCGCCACGGCGGGGGCGCAAACGCCGAAGGCCAGCGCGACCGAGCCGGTCGCGGCGGCGGTGAGAGTGGTGAAGCGGCGCAACAAAGTCACAGCGGTGCTCCTCATCGTCGGCACGGTGAGGACACCGTACTCCGGCAAACTCGCTCAGCAGCCGTTTCACGAATTGGCAAGCTTTCGGCGCGTCGGCTTGCGTTGGGGTGTTGGCTTGCGCTGGGGTGTCGGCTTGCGCTGGAGCGTTGGCTTGCGCTGGAGGCGTCGCGACGACAAGCGCTTCGCGGTATCCGGTGCGGGAACCGCCGACCGCGCAAATGATCACACTCCGCGATGCGCGGCGAAAGGGCTGTGCTCACCCTGATTTCTAACCTTGTCCGGCTCCGGCCCTGATCCGCATGATGATTCGGCTCGACCCCTGCTGCACCCGGAGCGGACCGGGGTCCGCAACACCATCCAGAGCGACTGAGAGACCTGGCTCGCCGACGTCGCAGCAACCCCCCGGCCACCGGGTGCGGGTGCTTCCGCCAGGAACGATGGAGGACCGAATGATCTGCCCCCGCAGTGGCGCCCGCCGGACGCGACACCCCGACACGACCTGCCGTCCCACCCCAGCCAGCTGTTCGCGCTGACGCGCCAGACCTTGCACCCGTCGCTGGCCGGGTGACGACCCGACCAGCGCCAGGCGCGGTCGTCTGAGATCTTCCGAAGGGCCCGAACATGAGTGCGTCTCTCGCACCCGACGCCGCCGCGGCGTCCGACGCCGAACCACCCGGCTCCACACCCGGCCACACCACCGCACAGCGCAGCGTCACGGCACAGCCAGACGTCATCGCACAGCGCGACGCGACCGCACAGCCAAACGTCACCGCACAGCGCGACGCCACCGCGAAACTCGACGCCACACAACTCGACGACGCAGAGCTCACCGACGCACAGCTCGCCGACGCGGTGGCCGACGCCGCCACGGCGACACCCGACACCGCGGCGTCGACCGGTGACCGCGTCGCGCAACTCAGCGCCGATTCCGACCGCGCACAGACCGCTCCCACAGTCGCGCGCACCCGCCATCCGTGGCGCTGGGTGGTCAGCGCGGTCGCTCTGGTCCTGCTCGTCCAGTTCGTGCACGGCTTGGTCACCAACCCCGGCTGGGACTGGCCGACGTTCGCGAAATACTTCACCGCGCAGTCGGTTCTGACCGCACTGCGGGTGACCCTGGAACTGACCCTGTGGGGCACCGCGCTCGGCTTCCTGATCGGCACCCTGCTCGCGGTGGCGCGGCTGTCGAACAATCCGGTGCTGCAGGTGATCGCGTGGGTCTACATCTGGGCATTCCGCTCGATCCCGATGATCGTGCAGCTGCTGTTCTGGTTCAACATCGCCTACCTGTATCAGACTCTCTCGCTGGGCATCCCGTTCGGACCGTCGTTCCTCACCTTCGAAGTCAACGGCGTGATCAGCGGATTCACCGCCGCCGTGATCGGTCTCGCGCTGCACCAGGCCGCGTACTCGGCCGAGATCATCCGCGCCGGGCTCATCTCGGTCGATCCCGGCCAGCTGGAAGCGGCGGCGGCGCTGGGCATTCCGCGCCTGCGACAGTTCCGCACCATCGTGGCGCCGCAGGCGATGCGCTCGATCGTGCCGAACGCGACCAACGAGGTGATCAGCCTGTTCAAGGGCACCTCGATCGTCTCGGTGATGGCGATCGCGGAGCTGTTCTACCAGGTCCAGGTGATCTACGGCCGCAACGGCCGGGTGGTGCCGCTGCTCATGGTCGCCACGGTCTGGTACATCGTGCTGACCACGATTCTCATGGTGGCGCAGTACTACATCGAGCGCCACTACGCCAAGGGCGCGCAGCGCACCCTGCCGCCGACGCCATGGCGGAAGCTGCGTCAGCGAGTCCGCGAGATCGCCGAGTCCGGTTCCGCCGCGCCGCGGGGAGCGACCCGATGACCGCGCTGGAGACGCCCGCCGTGCAGGTCAACGGCGTGCGGAAGTCGTTCGGGTGCACCGAGATCCTGCACGGCATCGACCTGACGGTGCGCGCGGGCGAGGTGGTGGCCGTAATCGGGCCGTCCGGATCGGGCAAGTCGACCCTGCTGCGGGTGCTAAACCACCTGGAGCCGGTCGACGCGGGCACCGTGCACATCGACGGCGAGCTGATCGGTTACCGCCTGCGGCGCAACGTCTTGCATCCGCTCTCGGACCGCGACGTCCGCAAGCAGCGTTCCCGCATCGGTTTCGTCTTCCAGCAGTTCAACCTCTTTCCGCATCTCACGGTGCTGGAGAACGTCACCCTCGCGCCGCTCACCGCCCAGCGCAGGGACCGCGCCGAGGTCGAGCGCGAGGCGAAGGCGCTGCTGGAGCGGGTCGGCATCGACGAACTGGCCGACGCCTATCCGCGCAGGCTGTCCGGCGGGCAGCAGCAGCGGGTGGCGATCGCCAGGGCGCTGGCCGTGCGGCCCAGGGTGATCCTGTTCGACGAGCCGACCTCGGCGCTGGACCCCGAGCTGGTCGGCGAGGTGCTCGACGTGATCCGCGATCTGGCCGACGACGGCACCGCGCTGGTGATCGTCTCGCACGAGATCGGTTTCGCCCGTGAGGTCGCCGACACGGTCGTGTTCCTCGACGCGGGCGTGATCGTCGAACAGGGCCCGCCCGGCGAGGTCCTGGACAACCCCCGGCATCCGCGCACCCGCGCTTTTCTTTCCCGAGTCCGTTGAGCGTCTTCGCGCTCGGTCCGGCCGGCGCTCCCGCGCCGGGTCCGCCGAGCGCCCCGACGCTCCCAGTCACGAACAGGTTCCCGATGAAGCTCTCCGCCCTGGTCGGCGCACTCGCCGCGGCCGCACTGCTGGTCACCGCGTGCGGCACCGACCCCGACGAAGACCTGCAGGTCTCCTCCGACGGCACGGTCGCGTTCGACCTGTCGCCCGAGCAGTCCGGGCGCATCCGCGCGGACAAGGTCGGCGCCATCGCCGCCGAGGTCCCGCAGGCCATCCGCGACCGCGGCACCCTCGTGGTGACCGGCGCGTCCGGCACCGCGCCGCCGCTGCGCTTCTACGCCACCGACGACAGGACGGTGGCCGGCTCCGAGGTCGACTTCGCCTCGCTGGTCGCCGACATCCTCGGATTGAAACTGGTGGCCGGCGTGGCCGACTGGTCGCAGAACTTCGTGCGCGTCGATTCGGGCGAGGTGGACGCGTTCATCTCGAACGTGACCGTCACCGAGGAGCGTAAGGAGAAGTACGACTTCGCCACCTACCGCCACGACAACGTCGCGCTGGAAGTGCCCGCGAAAAGCGATCTGCGATACCAGGACCGCAAGAGCCTGGCGGGCAAGCGAATCGGCGTCGGCACCGGAACCAACCAGGAACAGCTGCTGGTGAAGTGGAACGAGCAGAACCGCGCCGAGGGACTGCCCGCGATCGAGATCGCCTACTACGACAAGACCAGCGATTACTACCTGGCGCTCGCCTCGCAGCGGCTCGACGGCTATCTCGGCCCGAATCCGACGGCGATCTACCACGTGAGCACGGCGAACCAGACCAAGATCGTGGCGACCTTCTCCGGCGCGGGCGAGGCGCTGCAGGGCGAGATCGGGGTGCTGACCAAGAAGAACAACGGGCTGATCGGCGCGGTGCAGAAGGCGCTGCGGCACGCCATCGAGTCCGGGCTCTATCAGCGGGTCATCGACCGCTGGGGACTCCAGACCGAGGCCGTCACCGAATCGCGGATCAATCCGCCCGGCCTGCCGAAGCAGCGGTGATCCGATGCCGTACGGAATATCGACGATCCGCAGGGCGCACTGGATCGCCCAGGACGACCCGCTGGCCGCGCCGCTGCTCGCCGAGCTGGCGCTCGAGTACAGCAGCCGCTACGGCCGCACCCCGGGTGAGGTGCACTCCGATCTGCGCGGGTATCCGGCCGCGCACTTCGCGCCGCCCGAGGGCGGGCTGCTCGTGGTGACCCAGGACGGAGAACCGGTGGCGGGCGGCGCTTTCCAGCAGCTGGACGCGACCACCGCTGAGCTCAAACGGATCTGGACCGCCCGCGAGCACCGCAGGCAGGGTCTCGGCCGGTTCGTGCTGGAGCGGTTGGAGACCGAGATCGCCGACCGCGGTTACCGGCGTATCCACCTGACCACCGGACCGCGCCAGCCGGAGGCGGTCGGCCTGTACCTGGCGGCCGGGTACACCGCGCTCTACGATCCCGCGCTGCCCGCGGAAGAGGTCGGGCCGCACTCGTTCGAGAAGTTCCTCGACCTCGGCGCATGGGAGGCGACGGCATGAAGTTCCTGTTGTTCACGCTGGTGACGCGGGTGCCGGATCCGCGGACGGGCGTGGTGCCGGAGACCAGGGAGCGCTTGCGGTCCGTGGTCGAGCAGGCCAGGCTCGCCGAGGATCTCGGGTACGACGGTTTCGCCGTCGGCGAGCGTCACGAGGATCCGTTCCTGTCCGCGGCGCCGCCGGTGCTCCTGTCCCACATCGCGGCCGTGACCTCGCGCATCACGCTGTTCACCGCGGTGACGACGCTGAGCCTGCTGGATCCGGTGCGCGCCTTCGAGGACTACTCGACGCTGGACAACCTGGCGGCCGGACGCCTCGAACTGATCATCGGCAAGGGCAACGGCGCGGCGCAGGCACAGTTGTTCCACGTCACCACCGACGATCAGTGGGAGCGCAATCGCGAAGGCTACGAGCTGTTTCGGCAGCTGTGGACCAGCGACAGCGTCACCTGGTCGGGACAATTCCGTCCGCCGCTGGAGCGCGCCAAGGCGCTGCCGCGCCCGCTGCAGCCCCGCATCCGGATCTGGCACGGCAGCGCGACCAGCCGCGATTCGGTGGAACTCGCCGCGCGCCACGGTGACCCGCTGTTCTCGGCCAATGTCACCAACCCCATCGAGCCCTACGCCGAACTGGTCCGCCACTACCGCGAGCGGTGGGAGCACTACGGACACGACCCGGCCGACGCCTTGGTCGGGGCGGGCACCGCGGGCTTCCACGTGGCGCGCACCTCGCAGGAGGCGCTGACCACCTACCGTCCGATCTTCGAGGCACGGCTGGCGCTGAGCCGAAAGCTCGGTCTACCCATCGTGTTCGAGACCCTCGATGATTTCGTCGACCGCAGCTCCGCACTGATCGGCAGCCCGGAACAGGTCATCGACAAGGTCGGCCGCCAATACGAGCGATTCGGTCACGAGGTGATCCACCTGTCCGCCGAGCGCGACGGGCGCACCGTGGCCGAGCACCGCGACAGCCTCGAACTCTTCCAATCCGAGGTGGCGCCAGAGCTGCGCCGCCGAATTCCCAGCAGGCCGTTGGCCGCCGACACCGCAAGTAGCGAACTCATTGGAGTGACACCGTGATCCGAACCCGCCATCGAATTTTCGCGCTGGTCGGCGCGCTCGCCGCGACGAGCGCCCTGGCCGCCTGCGGCAGCGATTCGAGCGCGCCGGGGGGCGACGCGGGTCCGCCGCGCCCGGGCGGCACCCTGCGCTACGGGCTGTCCCAGGCGCCGACCTGCTCGGATCCGGCGCAGGCAGGCACCAACCAGACCATCTACGTCGCGCGGCAGATCGTCGATTCGCTCACCGACCAGGATCCGCAGACCGGTGAGCTGAAGCCCTGGCTGGCGCGCAGCTGGGAGATCAGCCCGGACGCGAAGGTGTTCACCTTCCACCTCGCCGACGGCGTCACCTTCAGCGACGGCACCCCGCTCACCGCGGAATCGGTGCGCAACACCTTCGATTCGGTGCTGCGGCTGGGCGGGGCGAAGGCGCCGCTCGGCGCCAGCTACCTCACCAACTACGTGAGCACCACCGCCGCGGACCGGCTCACCGCGCGCGTGGAGTTCAGCCAGCCCAATGCCCAGTTCCTCCAGGCTTCGTCGACTGTGCAGCTCGGTATTCTCGCCGACGCGACGACGGCCAAGTCGGCCGAGCAGCGCTGCCTGGGCGACAACATCGGCAGCGGGCCGTTCACCTACGCGGGCTGGCGCCAGGATCAGTCGGCGACGCTGGCCAAGCGCGCCGGATACGGCTGGGGCTCCGCGGTGTTCACGCACCAGGGCGAGGCCTACCTGGACCGCATCGAATTCACGGTGGTACCGGAATCCGGCGTGCGCACCGGCAGTCTCGTCTCCGGTCAGCTCGACGCGATCAGCGACGCGCTGCCGCAGGACGTGCCGCAGCTGGAGGCCGCGGGCGCGCGTCTGCTCAGCACGGCCAATCCCGGTGTGCCGTTCGGCCTCCAGCCCAACGTGACCCGCGGTCCGCTGCGTGACCCCGCGGTGCGCCAGGCGCTGCTGCCCGCCATCGACCGCAAGCAACTGGTCGACACTGTGCTCGGCCCGCAGTTCAAGCCGGCCAGCGGCCCGCTGGCCAGCGCCACGCCGGGCTACCAGGACTTCTCGGCGCGGGTGAGCTACGACCCTGCCACAGCGAAGAGCATCCTGGACCAGGCGGGCTGGACGCCGGGCGGCGACGGCATCCGCGCGAAGAACGGTGAGCGACTGTCGTTCTCGGTGCTGTTCAGCCAGGCGTTCGCGGGCAACCAGGCCATCCTCGAGCTGGTGCAGCAGCAGCTGCGGCAGGTCGGCGTGGAACTGAAGCTGGACCTGGTGTCCGGACCGGAGAACACCGCGCGGCAGAACGCCAAGGATTTCGACGCCACCTACTACAACTCCACCCGTGCCGACGGCGACATCCTGCGCACGGCGTTCAGTGTGGACGGCCGCAACTTCAATGCTCGCGAACGCATTCCCGCACTGGACGACGCCCTCCGCAACCAGCTCAGCACGGCCGACCCCGCCGCGCGCACCGCGCTCATCCGCACCGCGCAGGAGCAGGTGCTCGAGGCGGGGCTGTGGATCCCGACCATCGAGCTCTCCCAGGCGATCGGCGCCGCCGGGCACACCAGGGACCTGAAGTTCGAGGCCTCGGCCCGGCTGCAGTTCTTCGACACCTGGCTGAGCGGACACTGAGATGGCCCGCTATCTGGCGCTGCGCGTCCTGCAGGCGATCTGGGTGCTCTGGGCGGCGTTCAGCATCTCGTTCGTGGTGCTCTACCTGCTGCCCGCCGACCCGGTCTCCATCGCGGCCGACGGCGGCGGCGCGGGAACGCCGATCGACAAGGCCGCGATCGCGGAGCTGCAGGCCCGCTACGGGCTGGATCGTCCGCTGTGGGACCAGTATTGGACCGCGCTCGGCAATGCGGTCCGCGGCGATCTCGGACTCTCCATCGCAACCGGGCAGCCGGTGACCGAGGCGATCGGTGACGCCGTGCCCTCGACCCTCGGATTGGCCTCGCTCGCCCTGCTCTTCGCCACCGTGGGCGGGGTGGCGGTGGCCTTCGCCGCGACTTACACGCGCAGGCCCTGGCTGCGCAACCTGCTCGCCGCGGTGCCACCGCTCGGCGTCTCGGTGCCGACGTTCTGGACGGGACTGCTGCTGCTCCAGCTGTTCTCGTTCCGATGGCACCTGGCGCCCGCGTTCGGCGGACAGGGACTGCGTGGCACGGTGCTTCCCGCGCTGACCCTGGCCATCCCGATCGGCGCGGTGATCGCGCAGGTGCTCGCTGCCGGGCTGGAGTCCACATGGCGGCAGCCGTTCACCGAAGTCGCGCTGGCCAAAGGCGCTTCGCGCTGGTGGGTGCAGCGCAGGCATGTGGCCCGGCTGGCCAGCGTGCCCGCGTTCACCATCGCGGGGGTGCTGGTGGGCAACCTGCTGGCCGGTTCGGTCGTCGTGGAGACGGTGTTCGCGCGCACCGGCGTCGGCAGGCTCACGCAGATCTCGGTGCTGGCCCAGGACATTCCGGTGGTCCAGGGCATCGTGCTGCTGACCTCGCTGGTGTTCGTGGCCGTGAATCTGGCTGTGGACCTGCTGTATCCGCTTCTCGATCCGCGGATCGCGGTGCGCGGCGGTCGTTCCGGCGGCGACGCGACGGAGGCCGAGGACATCGCGGAGGAGGTGCTCGTCCGTGTGTGACGAAAACGCCGCGGATCGAGAGAGGAATGCCCGTGGTTGACGTGGTCGACAAGACCCGCCGGATCGCGCTGCCCGGCTTGGGCCGACCGGCGCCGAGCCTGCGGGCGCTCCCGCGCAACGCCGGGCTGATCCTCTCGGCGGCGGTGACGCTGCTGGCGCTCGGGTGGGCGCTGGCGCCGTCGCTGTTCGCCGGCGGTGACCCGCTCACCGGCGTACCCGCCGAGAAGTTCCAGCCGCCGAGCGCCCAGCACTGGTTCGGCACGGACAACCTCGGGCGCGATCTGTACACGCGGATGGTGCACGGCGCCGGGCTCTCGCTCACCGCCACGCTGTCCGCCGTCGCACTGGCCTTGGTGGCCGGGGCGCTGCTCGGGCTGCTGGCTGGAGCAATCGGCGGTGTCGTCGACGCGATCGCGATGCGCGTAGTGGACGTGCTGCTCTCCATTCCGGCGCTGCTGCTGTCGCTGGCGCTGGTCACCGCGCTCGGGTTCGGAACCCGCAATGTCGCCATCGCCGTCGGTGTTTCGCTGATCGCCAACTTCGCGCGGGTGATGCGCTCGGAGGTGCTTCGGCTGCGGCGTGCGGTCTACGTCGAGGCGGCGCACGCTTCCGGGGTGCGCTGGTACACGGTGCTCGCCCGGCACGTCCTGCCCAACTCCTACCAACCCGTGCTCGCGCTGGCCGCGGTCGAGTTCGGCATGGCGGTGCTCTCGGTCTCGGCGCTCAGCTTCCTCGGCTACGGCACCAAACCGCCCACCCCCGAATGGGGCTCGCTCATCTCCGAGGGCCGCAACTACCTCGCCACCGCTTGGTGGCTCACCACCCTCCCCGGGCTGGTGATCATCGCCGTCGTGCTGGCCGCACAGCGCCTCGGCCGCGCCGCAGGAAGGACCGATCAGCCGTGAGCAACCCGACCACCGCCCACGCCGACCGGCAGCCCGCCGAAGACAGCGCCGCCGCGCCACCCGACGCATCGCGCTCGGAACCCCGCTCCGCGCAGCCAGGCGACGCCGAAACCCGATCGCAGGGCGAGGGGTCACCGCCTGGCGGCAGCGAGATCTCGGATGCGAGTCGCGCTACGCGAGTCGCCCGACACGAGCCGACCGAACGACCGGCGGACGGCTCGACCCCGTCGAGCACCGAGAAGGACACCGCGCGTCCGGCTCGGCGCGAGGACGAGGGCACCGCGGAAGGTGCACTGCTGCACGTGGATCGACTGCGCGTCGACTACCGCTCTTCCGCGGGGCCGGTCACCGCGCTGGCAGGCGCCTCGCTGCGCGTCGCTCGCGGCGAGGTGGTGGCACTGGTCGGCGAGTCCGGTTCCGGGAAGTCGACGCTGGCGCACGCCGTGATCGGGTTGCTCGGCGCGACCGCGGAGATCGGCTCGGGGACCATCACTTTCGACGGCGAACGGGTCGACACCGGCTCGGAACGAGCGCTGCGCAAGTTGCGCGGGGCGCGGATCGGGTTCGTACCGCAGGACCCGGGGCTCTCGCTGAATCCCGTGCGCCGGGTGGGCGATCAGGTGGCCGAGGCGATGCTCGTGCATCGGCGCGTCGATCGCCGCAGTGCGCAAGTACGAGTGCTGGAGCTGCTCACCGAGGTCGGATTGGACCGCCCGGAGGTGCGGGCGGAGCAGTACCCGCACGAACTGTCGGGTGGGCAGCGCCAGCGGGTGCTGATCGCCATCGCCTTGGCCTGTGGTCCGGAGCTGATCATCGCCGACGAGCCGACCAGCGCGCTGGACGCCACCGTGGCACGGCGGGTGCTCGACCGGCTCGCCGAGCGCACCACGGCGCGTGGCACGGCGGTGTTGCTCATCACCCACGACCTGGCGATGGCCGCCGAACGCGCCGACCGGCTGGTGGTGCTCAACGGCGGCGAGGTCGTCGAGTCCGGGCCGACGGCGGAGATCCTCACCGCGCCGCGGCATCCGTACACCAAACGGCTGCTGAGCTCCGCGCCGAGCCTGGCCCCCGGCCCGCCGCGACCGGAACGGCCGCGCAACGGGGAACCGCTGCTCGTGCTGCGTGAGGTGCGCAAGCGCTTCCACGCCCGCTCCGGCGACGCCATCACGGCGGTCGACGGCGTCGGCTTCGAGCTGGGCCGCGGTGAAACCCTCTCCCTGGTAGGCGAATCCGGCTCCGGCAAGTCGACCACCGCGCGGATCGCGCTGCGGCTCACCGACGCCGACCACGGCAGCGTCGTCTTCGACGGCGAGAATCTCACCGCAGCCCGTCGCGGCAGGCTGCGGACGCTGCGGCGCCGGTTCCAGGTGGTGTACCAGAACCCGTACTCCTCACTGGATCCGCGCTGGCGCGTCGGCGCGATCATCGAGGAACCGTTGCGCGCGTATGGGATCGGCGACCGCGTCGGCCGCCGCGATCGGGTGCGGGAACTGCTCGGCCAGGTCGCGCTGCCGGAGCGTTTCGCCGAACGCCGGCCCGCGGAACTGTCCGGCGGCCAGCGCCAGCGGGTGGCCATCGCGCGTGCGCTGGCACTGCACCCCGACCTGTTGGCACTGGACGAGCCGGTCTCCGCGCTGGACGCCTCGGTGCAGGCGCAGATCCTCGAACTGCTCGACCGCCTGCAATCCGAACTCGACCTGAGCTACCTGTTCATCTCGCACGACCTGGCCGTGGTGCGGCGGATCAGCGACCACGTGGCCGTCATGCGCCGCGGCCGCATCGTCGAAACCGGCCGTACCGCGGAGATCTTCGAGAATCCGCGCCACGACTACACCAGGGAATTGCTCTCCGCGATCCCCTCCCCAGCACGAGGAGCCGCCTGATGGATTTCGCAACGGAAAGGACCGCATGATGCCGGATTCGGATTTCTTCCTCGCGGTGGAACTCACCGGGACCGGCGCGCACCCGGCGTCGTGGCGACGCCAGGACTCGCGCGCCGAGGACCTGTTCACCGCCGATTACTGGGTCGACGCGATCACCGCCGCCGAAAAGGCCGGAGCCGACGCCGTTTTCCTGCCTGATTCCTTCGGATTGCCGCCCGGCGGCGCCGAGATCGCCAAGGGCAGGCTCGACGCAGTGGCGATCGCGGCCCGCGCCGCGGCCGCCACGCGGCGCATCGGCCTGCTGCCGCAGGCGCCGGTCACCCATACCGAGCCGTTCCACCTGTCCAAGGCGATCGCCAGCCTCGACTTCGCCACCCTCGGGCGCGCGGGCTGGGAGGTCACCGTGTCCGAGGGCGCCGAGCAGGCGAAGGCGTTCGGCCGCAAGGGCGCTCAGGACACGGCGGCGCTGTGGCACGAGGCGGACGAAGCCGTCGAGGTGGTCACGCGGCTGTGGGATTCCTGGGAGGACGACGCGGAGATCCGCGACCTGCCGACCGGGCGTTTCATCGACAGGGACAAGCTGCACTACATCGACTACGCGGGCGACAACTTCTCGGTGAAGGGGCCGTCGATCACGCCGCGCTCACCGCAGGGGCAGCCGATCGTCGCGGTCCGCGCCGACGAAGGGCCGAGCATCCAGGTCGCGGTGCGCCGCGCCGACCTGATTCGCATCGCCCCACCGGATCTCGACGCCGCGCACGCCAGGCGCGCCGAGCTGCGCAGCGCACTGCTCGGCGCGGAGCGCGACCCGGACGCCGCGCGCGTGCTCCTCGACATCGACGTCCACCTCGCCGATACCGCCGAGCGCGCGCACGAGGAACTGGCCGAGCTGGACCGCTGGTCGGCGTCCGCGACGGCGGCGGTGTCCGGTGCGCTCGCCGCGCCGCAGGTCGGTACCAGGGCCGCCGGCGCGGCGCTGCGACACGTCGGCACCGGCGACTCGCTGACCGAATTGCTCGCCGCCGTGGCCGATTCGGGCGCTGCCGACGGCGTGGTGCTGCGGCCGCTCGCGGTGCACGCCACCCTGAGCAGGCTGCCCACCGTGCCGCCCGCACCCGCCACCACCTTGCGCGAGCGGCTGGATCTGCCGCGCCCGGTGAGCCGCTACGCCACGATTCAAGAAGGGACACCGTCATGAGTTCCGCCAAGCCGCGCAAGACCGTGCATCTGGCCGCGCACTTCCCCGGGGTGAACAACACCACGGTCTGGAGCGATCCGGCGTCCAAGAGCCAGATCGACTTCGAATCCTTCGTCCACCTGGCCCGCACCGCCGAACGCGGCCTGTTCGACTTCTTCTTCCTCGCCGAGGGCCTGCGGCTGCGCGAACACCTCGGGCGCATCCACGATCTGGACGTGGTCGGCAGGCCCGACACCTTCACGGTGCTCAACGCGCTGGCCGGAGTCACCGAGAAGCTGGGGCTGGCAGGCACCATCAATTCCACCTACAACGAACCGTTCGAGCTGGCCAAGCAGTTCGCGTCGCTGGATCACCTGTCGGGCGGGCGCGCGGCGTGGAACGTCGTCACCTCCTCCGACGCGTTCACCGGCGAGAACTTCCGCCGCGGCGGATATCTGGAGCACGCGGATCGTTACCGCCGCGCGGCCGAGACGGTCGAGGTGGCGCGCGCACTGTGGGACAGCTGGCCCGCCGACACGCTGGTCGTCGATCGCGAGGCGGGCGTCTTCGCCAGAGAGATTCCCGAAACCCGCCACCGCGGTGCGCAATTCGACATCGCCGCGCGCTTCGTGCTGCCGCCGAGCCCGCAGGGTCACCCGGTGTTGTTGCAGGCGGGCGATTCCGACGACGGCCGCGAATTCGGCGCCGCCACCGCCGACGCCATCTTCACCGGGCACGGCACGCTGGAGGCGGGACAGGCGTTCTACACCGACATGAAGGGCCGCCTCGCCAAATACGGTCGCGCGCACGACGAGCTGAAGATCCTGCCCGCCGCCACCTTCGTGCTCGGCGACACCGCCACCGAGGCCGAGGACCGGGCCAGGCACATCCGCCGCCAGCAGGTGGGCCCGCAGACCGCCATCGCGTTCCTCGAACAGGTCTGGGGCCGTGACCTTTCCGGCTACGACCCGGACGGCCCGCTGCCCGAGGTCGACCCCTCCGGCGACGTGAACATCACCAGGGGCCGGGTGCGCCACGCGAAGGATCCGCGTGCGGTCGCCGAGGCATGGCGCGCCAAGGCCGAGGCCGAGAAGCTGAGCATCCGCGAACTGATCATCGAGGTCACCGCGCGCCAGCAGTTCGTCGGCACGCCCGCCGAAGTGGCCGAACGCATCGACGAATACGTGCAGACCGACGCCGCCGACGGTTTCATCCTCGTCCCCCACCTCACACCGGCCGGACTCGACGAGTTCGTCGACCGCGTCGTCCCGGAACTCCAGGAGCGCGGCAGCTTCCGCACCGAGTACACCGGCGACACCCTGCGCGACCATCTCGGCCTGCGCCACCCCCACCACCGCACATCCGTCCACGAAGGAGCCAGAGCGTCATGACCGCAACCACCGCAACCAGTTTCGACACCGAGTGGGCCGCCTGGCACGCCGCGCGAGAGGACCAGCTGCGCGACCGGCTCGGCTTTCTCAGCCTGACCGGACTGCACTGGCTCACCGACCAGCCCGAGCGCCTGCCCGACGTACCCGGCACCTGGTGGGTCACCGACAACAAGGTGTTCATCACCGCGCAACCGGCCGACCGCCTGACGTTCGACGGCACCGACATCGCGGGCGTGCAGATCCTCACCCCGGTCGAAGGCGCGCCGGGTCTCGAGGTCCGCCACGAGCAGCGCCTGCTCGAGGTGATCCGGCGTACCGGACGTTACGCCGTGCGGATTCACGATCCCGCCGCCCCGACCCTGGCCGCGTTCACGGGCATCCCCGCCTACGAGCCGGATTCGCGCTGGATCGTACCCGGCCGCTTCGAACCGTTCGCCGAGCCGCGGACCGTCGTCACCGCGGCGGTGGTCGACGGGCTCGAGCACCACCACACCGCCGCGGGCACCCTCGAATTCACCCTCGGCGCTGTCACCGAACGCGTCGTCGCGTTCCAGGCCGGAGACGGGCTGCGCATCCTGTTCACCGATGCCACCAGCGGCGTCACCACGTATCCCGCGGCCAGGTCGCTGAGCGTCGCCGCGCCGGACGCCGACGGCTCGGTGCTGCTCGACTTCAACCGGGCGGCCAATCTGCCCTGCGCCTTCACCGATTTCGCGACCTGCCCGGTGGCGCCGGAGCAGAACCGGCTGCGGGTGGCCATCGAGGCGGGCGAGCAGGATCCCCGGCTCGCGAGGAGGCAGGCGTGACGGTCCCGCTCTCCATCCTCGACCTGTCCCCCATCAGCGCCGGGTCCACCGCGCAGCAGGCGCTGCGCAACACCGTCGACCTGGCCCAGCACGCCGAACAGTGGGGCTATCACCGGTATTGGCTGGCCGAACACCATTTCGTCGCGGTGGCCAGTTCCAGCTCGATCACCCTGATCGGACTGGTCGCGGCCAACACCTCCCGGATTCGGGTGGGTTCGGCGGCGGTGCAGGTGGGCCACCACACCTCGGCCTCGATCGTGGAGGCGTTCGGCACCATCGACGCGCTGTACCCGGGCAGGCTGGACCTCGGGCTCGGGCGTTCCGGCCACCGGCGGGCCCAATTCGGCGCGGAGCCAGAGCATCCCAAGGGCGGGAGGCCGGTGGTCGACACCGCGACCGGACGCACCGAGATCCGCGACGGCGTGGTGGTCCCGCCGCCCTTCGATGCGGGCCGCTTCATCGACCGGTCCCGTTTCGTGGCCTCGCTGCGCGCACTGCAACAGCCTGGCGCGCAGGCGCCGGATTTCGCCGACCAGATCGCCGAGGTGCGGGCCCTGCTCGCGGGCACCTACGTCAGCGAGGACGGCATTCCGCTGCACGCGGTCCCCGGTGAGAACGCGCAGGTGCAGCTGTGGCTGTTCGGCAGCTCCGGCGGCGAGAGCGCCGAGCTGGCGGGCAGGCTCGGACTGCCGTTCGCGGCGGCCTATCACGTGGCGCCCGGCTCCGCGCTCGACGCCGTCGCCGCCTACCGCGCGGCGTTCCGCCCTTCCCAGTACCTGTCCGAGCCGTACGTGGTGGTGTCGGCCGACGTGGTGGTCGGCGCCGACGACGCGAAGGCCAGAGAGCTCGCCTCGGGCTACGGGCACTGGGTGTACAGCATCCGCAGCGGCGCGGGCGCGGCCGAGTTCCTCGCGCCGGACGCCGCGGGCCCGCTGACCCCCGATCAGCGGCGGCTGGTGGACGACCGGCTGGCCACCCAGTTCGTCGGGTCGCCGAGCACGGTGGTGGAACGGCTCGCCGCCTTGCAGCAGGTCACGGGCGCGAACGAGTTGCTGATCACCAGCGTCGCCCACGAGCACGCCGACCGGCTCGAATCCCATCGGCTGCTGGCCGAGGCGTGGGGGCTGCGAGCGGCCCGCGCCGCCTGATGTGCGAATGCCCCGCCGGTCGTCGACCGGCGGGGCATCGGCGTGCGGTCGTCGAGCGATCAGAGGCGCGCGCTCGCCACGCTGTCATCGACGTGGTGCCATCGAGCGCACCCCGGCGCCGCGGCCTCGCAGCGCACCGGCGTTGTGCCTCGAGCGCGCTCGACACGCTGTGCCTCGAGCGCACCCGGCGCTGTGCCATCGAGCACATCCGGGGCTGCGGCCCATCGAGCACACCGGCACTGAGCCTCGAGCACGCTCGACACGCTGTCGTCGACGCTGTGCCTCGAGCGCACCCGGCGCTGTGCCATCGAGCACATCCGGGGCTGCGACTCATCGAGCACACCGGCACTGAGCCTCGGGCACGCTCGACACGCTGCGCCATCGCTCGCATCCGGCGCGGTGGCCATCGAGCGCACCAGCGCTGTGCGTCGAGCGCACCCGGTGCGGTGCGCCATCGAGCGCACCGGCGCGGTGTCGTCTAGGCGCTGACGGGCGCCGCGGTGACGCCGTAGCCGAGGTTGGTCAGCACCTCGCTGGTCGCCTTGGCGAAATTCAGGGTGATGAAGTGCAGGCAGGGCGCGCCCTCGTCGATCAGCCGCTGCGCCATCTCCGTGGCGATCTCGATGCCCACCTCGCGCACCGCGGCGCGGTCCTCCTCGGGGCCGTCGCCCGCGGCCTTGCGCAGCCGCGCCAGCACCGCGTCGGGCAGCGGACGGCCGCACAGTTCCTCGGCCCGCGCCACGGTGCGCAGCGAGGTGATCGGCATCAGCTCCGGGATGATCGGCTTGGCGGCCTCGATCGGATCCAAGGCCGCGACCCGGTCGCGCAGGCGCAGGTAGTGCTCGACCTCGAAGAACATCTGGGTGATCGAATATTCCGCCCCGGCACGCAGTTTCGCGGCCAGGAAGGCGGTGTCGGAGTCCAGGTCCGGGGAGCGGTGATGACCCTGTGGGAAGGAGGCGACACCGACGTGGAAATCGCCGAGATCGCGGACGATGCGGACCAGTTCCTCGGCGTACTCCACACCCTCCGGGTGCTTGTGCCACTCGCCGAGCGGGTCGCCGGGCGGGTCGCCGCGCAGCACCAGGATGTTGCGGATGCCGGAGTCGGCGTACGCGCCGACCAGCGAGCGCAGCTCGGCCACGCTGTGCCCGACGGCGGTCAGGTGCGCCACCGGCAGCAGGGTGGTCTCCTGCGCCAGCTGACCGGTCACCCGCACGGTGCGGTCCTTGGTGGAACCGCCCGCCCCGTAGGTCATCGACACGAACGCCGGATGCATGCGCTCGAACTCGCGCACGGCGCGCCAGAGCCTGGCCTCGCCCGCGGCATCGCGCGGCGGGTTGAACTCGACGGAGAACGGTACGTTCCGGCCCGAATGGACCTGCAAGCTCTGCACAACCGAAGGCGTTCCCGAGACGATCGGTGGCGTCGGGGACGGGCGCCCTGGGGTCGAACGTCCCCGCACGGAATCGAAAGTCACCGGTTCAGTGTAGTGGGACGGCCGTCCTGACATGCGCGCTCACTCCGGCTCCGGCGGATATCCGCTGCCGTCGCGGCCGTGCGCGGGGCCCGTCGGCGGGCTTCGTCCGGTCGCACTCGTTCCGCGTAACTCCGGCCGCGCGCCGGGCGCGAGACGTCCTATGTCCGACCACCCCATCAGTGGTTGTTTCGAGGCGGAGGTTGGTCGCCGACAGGATGGGATGGCCGCGTATTCTCTGATACGGCACCACTATCGCTGCGGCCGGACCGGACGTGCGCCGCGATCGCGCCGACCCGGGCGGCGGTGACACACGCTCGCTCACAGACCACTCGTCGCGCTCGACCGGCGCGACCACACCCGTGACCCTGGAGGTTCCTCTGTCCGCCGGACCCGGTACTCCGACACGAACCCCGGCAACGCCCGCCGACGCGCAGCGGACGCCGATCCCCGGTACGCCCGATTTCGTCGCGGCGGTGCAGGACCGCCTCACCGACTTCTTCGCCACCCGGCGGCCCCTCGTGGAGCCGCTCGGCCCGGTCTTCGTCGACGCCGCCGACGCCCTGGAGCTGTTCGTGCTCCGTGGCGGCAAGCGCACCAGGCCCGCGTTCGCCTGGACCGGCTGGCTCGGGGCGGGCGGCGACCCGGACAGCGACGAAGCGGGCGCGGTGCTCGCCGCCTGCTCCGCGCTCGAACTGGTGCAGGCGTGCGCGCTCATCCACGACGACATCATCGATTCCTCCCGCACCCGCCGCGGCTTCGCCACCGTGCACGTCGATTTCGAGCAGCGCCATCGCGAGCGCGACTGGTCGGGCGACGCCGCCCACTTCGGCGCCAGCGTCGCGATCCTGATCGGTGATCTCGCCCTGGCCTGGGCCGACGACCTGGTGCACGCCGCGGGGCTCGCCCCGGCCGCGCTGGCGCGATTCGCGCCGGTCTGGGCGCAGATGCGCACCGAGGTGCTCGGCGGTCAGCTGCTCGACATCAACGGCGAGGCGGTCGGCGACGAGTCGGTGGACGCCGCGCTGCGCATCAACCGCTACAAGACGGCCGCCTACACCGTGGAGCGCCCGCTGCACCTCGGCGCCGCTATCGCCGCCGCCGACCGCGATCTGATCGCGGCCTACCGCACCTTCGGCACCGACATCGGGATCGCTTTCCAGCTGCGCGACGACCTGCTCGGCGTGTTCGGCGATCCCGAGGTCACCGGCAAACCCTCCGGCGACGACCTGCGCGAGGGCAAACGCACCGTGCTGCTCGCCGAGGCGCTGCGCCGCGCCGACGCCACCGACCCGTCCGCCGCGCACCTGCTGCGCACCAGCATCGGCACCGATCTCGGCGCCGAGGATGTCACGCGCCTGCGCGCCGTGCTCACCGAGCTCGGCGCCGTCGACGAAGTGGAACGCCGCATCGCCGACCTCACCGACCGCGGCCTAGCCGCCATAGATTCCAGCTCGGCCACCCCCGCCGCCAAAGAGCAACTGCGCGGTATGGCACTGGCCGCAACCAGGAGGACCGCATGAAAGCCGTTGTGGGACCAGCCGATCGCGTGATCGCCGTCGGCGCAGGCCCGGCCCCGCGCAGCACGGGCAAGCGCCGAGGGAAGTCCCCGGCCGCGCTGACCGAACGTCGGCTGATCCTGGGCGCCGCCCTGCCCACCCGGCGCGGCGTCCGTGTCCCGCGCGCGTGTTCGGCGCCGCGGGACCCTCGGTCGGCCGAGGACTGAGTCCCCCGTCTTTCGAGCGTCGGCCGACGAGTCGACCGGCGCCGCACGCCGCGTAGCGATCCACCTACCGACCGGCAGGCATGGGATTGCGGCGGAATACCGCACAGGCAGGGACCGGCCCCCGCGGTGTGAAAACGGCCGCGTCGTCCGGTGATCGACGCGGCGCCGGCCGACGCAGAGTTTCACGGGTAGCCCGCCGTGCCCGGCGGTCGAGGAGAAGTCGAATGAAAACCGTTGCGGGACCGACCGATCGGGTGGTCGTCGTGGGCGCGGGCCTGTCCGGTCTTGCCGCCGCGCTGTATCTCACCGGCGCGGGACGGTCGGTCACGCTGCTGGAGCGGGCCGATCATCCGGGCGGGCGGGTCGGCCGGTATCGCGGGCCGGACTACGAGATCGACAACGGCGCCACGGTGCTCACGCTGCCGGAACTGATCACCGACGCGCTGGCCGCCGTCGGCCGGACACCCGAATCCGGCCCGGCCCCGCTGCGCATCCACCGGCTCGCGCCGAGCTACCACGCGCGCTTCGCCGACGACTCCACCATCCGGGTGTTCGCCGACCCGGACGCCATGGCCGACGAGGTCGCCCGCACCTGCGGCCCCGGCGAGGCGAACCGCTACCGACGGCTCCGCGACTGGCTGGCGCGCGTCTACCGCGCCGAGTTCACCGAGTTCATGGACACCAACTTCGACTCGCCGCTGGACATGGTGCGGTCGCCGCGCAAACGCGCCGCGCTGGCGGAGCTGGTTCGGCTCGGCGGGTTCGGCAGACTCGGACCGCGCGTCGGCCGGATCCTGACCGACACGCGGCTGGCGAGGCTGTTCACCTTCCAAGCGCTCTACGCGGGCATGGCTCCCTCCGACGCGCTGGCCGTCTACGGCGCGATCCCGCACATGGACACCTCCCTGGGCGTCTACTTCCCCGAGGGCGGCATGCGCGCCATCGCCGCCACCATGGCCGAGGCGTTCACCGCCGCGGGCGGGGTGCTGCGGCTGAACACCGAGGTCACCGGGATCGAGTACGAGGGAAGGCGGGCCCGCCGGGTGCGCACCGCCGACGGACGCGCACTGGACTGCGACGCGGTGATACTCACCGCCGACTTCGGCTCGATGGAACGCTTCGGCGTCCGGCCGAGGCGCGGGCTGCGGGCCGCGCCGTCGGCGGTGGTCGCGCACGGCACCATCCCGGCCGAGATCGCCGCGACCTGGCCGGTGCAGGCGCACCACACCATCGACTTCGGCGCGGCATGGGACACCACCTTCGACGAGATCGCCGCCGCACCGCGCCGCGGCGGCCGGCTCACCGCGCGCGGACGGCTGATGCGCGACCCCTCACTGCTGCTGACCCGCCCCGCGCTGACCGATCCCGGGCTCTACATCGATCGGCCCGACGGACGCCACGAGCCGTTCTCGCTGCTCGCTCCGTGCCCCAACCTGACGAGCGCTCCCCTCGACTGGGACCGGCTGGCCCGCCCCTACCTGCGCGAGCTGCTCGCGGTGCTGGAGGCGCGCGGCTACCGGGGGATCGCCGAGCACTTCACTGTCGATCACCTGGACACCCCGCGCACCTGGCAGGCACAGGGCATGATCGCGGGCACGCCGTTCTCCGTCGCGCATCTCTTCCGGCAGACCGGACCTTTTCGACCACGCAATTTCCCGAAGTTCAGCGACAACGTGGTTATCGCCGGTTGCGGCACCACGCCGGGCGTCGGCGTGCCGACGGCGCTGCTCTCGGGGAAACTGGCGGCAAACCGAATTACCGGCGCCAAGGGCGTTACTCGGGATGAACCGCACGTACCAGCGGGATAGTGTTCTCGGCGAACCATTAAACTGATCGCCGACCTATTCGCTCGCGGTTGCGGCCGCCGACCTTGCCGGGGGGACCGACACCACATGCATCCCCCCGATACGAGCGCCGCAGCCGCGCAGGCGACCGACACCGCGCCCCGCGTATCCGGTCACGCCGGTGCCTCGAGCAGCCCGCGATCCCCCGGCGACGGCGCCGAAGGACCCGGCTTCTTGGATCGGATGCAGACCTACGCCGACTTCGCGCGCAGCCCCGAGGGTCACGCCGCGCTGCTCGGCTTCTTCGGTGCGATGATGATCACCTTCGGCGGGTTCGGCGCGGGCAGCGTGCGCCAGCGCGATCCGCTGCTCGAGGCGATGAACCTGTCCTGGCTGCGGTTCGGGCACGGCTACGCGCTCTCGACCATGCTCATCTGGATCGGCGTGCTGCTGATGATCACCGCGTGGGTTCGCCTCGGCCGCACCACACTCGGGCTGGGCAACCGGGCGGGCGCCGGGGTGACGCTCAACGAGCTGCGCGCGATCGTCGGAATCTGGATCTTCCCTTTGCTCTTCGCGGTGCCGATGTTCAGCCGCGACGCCTACTCCTACCTGGCCCAGGGCGCGCTGCTGCGCGACGGCTTCGACCCCTACCTGGTCGGTCCCGTCGCGAATCCCGGTGTGCTGCTGGACAATGTGAGCCCGGTCTGGACCACCACCACCGCGCCGTACGGCCCGGTGTTCCTGCTGCTCGGCCGCGCCATCACCGCGATCACCGGTGACAACGTGGTCGCGGGCACCATCGCGCTGCGCCTGGTGATGCTGCCCGGCCTCGCGCTGATGATGTGGGCGGTCCCGTACCTGACCAAGCACCTGGGTGGCAAACCGACGGTCGCGCTGTGGCTCGCGGTGCTCAACCCGTTGGTGCTCATCCACCTCATCGGCGGCGTGCACAACGAGATGCTGATGGTCGGCCTGATGTGCGCGGGCATCGCGCTGGTGCTGGAGCGCCACCACGTGGCGGGCATCGTGGTCGTCGCCATCGGCGTGGCGATCAAGGCCACTGCGGGCATCGCGCTGCCGTTCCTGGTGTGGATCTGGATGTTGCACGAGCGGGAACGCCGCGCCGCCGAACGCGCGGCCGCGGACCCGAACGCGCCGGCGGATCCGAGCTCCACTCCCGCGAACGGCGCCCCGGACGCCGCGAAAGCCGGACCGGATATGCCGCACCCGGCCATGACGTTCGCCAAGATCGCCGGGCTCGGACTGAGCGTGTTCGCGGTGGTCTTCGTCGCGGCCTCGGCCATCGCCGGGGTCGGCATCGGCTGGCTGACCGCGCTGTCGGGCTCGAAGAAGATCATCAACTGGCTCTCGCTGCCGACCATCATGGCGCACGCCACCACCTGGATCACCCCGCTGCGCATGGAATCGGTGCTCACCGTCACCCGCGCGCTGTGCGCCTTGGCACTGGTGGCGGTGCTGGTGTGGACCTGGTGGCGGTTCCGGCACAGCGAGCGGGAGGCGGTGTTCGGGATCCTCATCGCGTTCGTCGGCATCGTGATCCTCTCCCCCGCCGCGCTGCCCTGGTACTACTCGTGGCCGCTGGCGCTGGCCGCCGCGTTCGCGCTGTCGACCACGACGCTCATGGTGCTCGTCGGCCTGTGTACCTGGCTGATGCTGGTGTTCCAGCCGGACGGCTCGATCGGCCTGTACAACTTCTGGCACGTGGCGGCCGCGACCTTCGCCGCCGTCGTCGCCGCGCTCTCGTTGCGCACGGTGGACCCGCTGCGACTGCGCTCGACGCCACCGCAACAGGTAACCCCGGGCGCCGAGGTCGCGGCCACCGCTTCGCGTCCATGAACGCCGCGAGACCCGACGGCGACGACCCGGACCTAGCGCGGGTCCACACAACGGGCGCAGCCGGACGCAGTCCGTCGACAGACCCGCGCACGACCGGAGCGGAGGCGCAGGTACACCTCGAGTCCGCCTATCGCGCGTGCCGGGCGATCGCCGCGGAGCACGGGCGCACGTATTTCCTGGCGACCAGGCTGTTGTCGACGCCCCGAAGACCGGCGGTGCACGCGCTCTACGCGTTCGCGCGGATGGTGGACGACATCGTCGACCACGCGGACCCGAGCCTCGGGCGCACAGGGCTCCCCGACTCGGCGTCGCCGGAGTCGCTGCTGACCCTCGAACACAGCCCCGCCAACGAACTCGACCTGATCGAGAAACAGCTACGCACGGCTTTCGAACAGGGCGGATTCGCGCCGTGGGACGCACCCGGCGCACCGATTCCCCTGCTTCGCGCCCAGGTGCTCTCCGCGCTCGCCGACACCGTCGACCGCTACGCGATCGATCCGGAACACTTCTGGACCTTCCTGGACTCCATGCGCATGGACGTCCCCGGCACGCCCCAATTCCGCGACCGCTACGCCACGATGGCCGAGCTGCGCGAATACATGCGCGGATCGGCCGCGGCCATCGGACTGCAACTGCTTCCCGTGCTCGGCACCGTCGGGCCGCGGGCCGAAGCCGAACCCGCGGCCGCCGCGCTGGGGGAGGCCTTCCAGCTCACCAACTTCCTGCGCGATGTCGCCGAGGATCTGGACCGCGGGCGCGTGTATCTGCCCGCCGACCACCTGGCGGCCTTCGGCGTGGACGCGGACCTCCTCGCCGACTGCCGCCGCACCGGCCACACCGACCCGCGGGTCCGCCGGGCCCTCGCCCACCTGATCGCGATCAACCGCGACGTCTACCGAACCGCCGATCCCGGCATCGAGCTGCTGCACCCCAGGGTCCGCCCCGCCATCCGCGCGGCCAGCGCCCTCTACGCCGAAATCCTCTACCGCATAGAGCAATCCGGCTACGCGATCTTCCAAAACCGGGCTACGGTGCCACGGGGCCGACGCCTGCTGGTCGCCACTACCCAGCTCCTCGCAGGCACCCGCCCCTGAACCCCGCCGAGTCGCACAGCCTCGCACACCTGCCACACGCCTCGCACAGGTAACAAGGGGCTAGGAGGCGTGCGGACGGTCTGCGAGATTCAGAACGGGTCGGCGGCGGCGCGGCGCAGCACCTCGCGAGCGAGGGGGCCGTGCAGGGCGTCGATCGGTTTGCCGGGCAGGCTGGCGTCGTCGGTGAAGATCCATTCCAGGATCTCCTCGTCGGTGTACTTGGCGTCCTTCATGACGGTGATCAGTCCGGGCAGGTGCTTGGTCACCGCGCCGGTGTCGTCGAAGAAGACCTCGGGAACGCTCGCCACTCCATTGCGGCGCACGGCGAGGAGTTGGTGGTCGCGCAGCATCTGATGCACCCGCGTCACCACGATCCCGAGCCGGTCGGCGACCTCGGGCAGCGGCAGCATGGCCACGGACTCCGGAAGGACATCCTCGCTGCAGGGAAATGCACTCACCCGCACAACGGTAGACGGTGTGGCGCCGCGCGTCGTGTGACACCCGGGCAACAGACCGGTTCGGCCGCCTGGCACGGTTACCATCGTGGGGGCCGCACGGGGCGGTCTGTCGCTGTTCGCGCACTAGCGAGGGGTGCACAGTTTTGTGAAAGCCGGAGGACATCACTTGATCGGGCAGATGCTGGAGGGGCGCTACCGGATTGACGCGCCGATCGCTCGGGGCGGGATGTCGATGGTCTTCCGCGGTGAGGACACCCGCCTGGACCGCCCGGTCGCGATCAAGGTGATGGACCCGAAGTTCGCCGCCGATCCGCAGTTCCTCTCCCGGTTCGAGTTCGAGGCCCGCGCCGTCGCCAAGCTCAAGCACCCCGCGCTGGTCGCCGTGTACGACCAGGGCGTGGACGGCGACCACCCGTTCCTGATCATGGAGCTGGTCGAGGGCGGCACGCTGCGCGAGTTGCTGCGCGAACGCGGGCCGATGCCCCCGCACGCCGTGCGGGCGGTGGCCGAACCGGTGCTCGCCGCCATCGGGGTGGCGCACTCCGCGGGCCTGGTGCACCGCGACGTCAAGCCGGAGAACGTGCTCATCTCCGATTCCGGCGAGGTGAAGATCGCCGACTTCGGCCTGGTGCGCGCGGTGGCGGCCGCGACGACCACCTCGGCGAGCGTCATCCTCGGCACCGCGGCCTATCTCTCTCCCGAGCAGGTGACCAGCGGCACCGCCGACTCACGCAGCGACGTGTACGCGTTCGGCGTGCTGATCTTCGAAATGCTCACCGGCCGTGTCCCTTTCATCGGCGACACCTCGCTGTCGGTGGCGTACCAGCGCATCGAGAACGACGTGCCGAGCCCGAGCCAGTTCATCTCGGGCGTGCCGCCGGAGTTCGACGAGCTGGTCGCGCGCGCGACCAACAGGGAGCCCGCGCACCGTTTCGCCGACGCCAACGAGATGGCCGCGGAGCTGCGTGCGATCGCCGCCGGGCTGAGCCTGCCGCCCTACCGGGTGCCCGCGCCGCGGGAATCGGCCGAGCATCTGAGCGCCGGGTTCCGCGCCGACCCCGGCGGCAGGGCGGCGACCCCGCGGCCGGGACCCGCGCCGGATCAGCACACGCCGCAGCCGACGCAGCACACCAAGGTGGTGACCGCGCAGCGACCCCGGGTGCCGGACTACGGCCCCTCCGGGGACTACGGCCGGCCCGGGGAGTACGGACCGCCTACCGACCACGATCCGCGAACGACCAACCTGCATCAGCCGCCGTTCCAGCCTTACGACGCCGACCGCCGCAGATCGCGCAGGACGACCCTGGTGTGGATCGCGATCGTCGCCGTCCTCACCCTGATCGTCGGCGTCGGCGGCTGGTGGTTAGGCGTCGGGCGGTACGAGGCGGTGCCCCCGATCGCCGGGCTGAGCAGCGAGCAGGCGACCGCGACATTGCGCGACGCGGGCTTCGAGACCGAGATCAGACAGAAGGCCTCGGACACCATCCCGGTGGGCGGCGTGGTCGGCAGCGACCCGTCGGCGGGCTCCAAGGTGACCAAAGGCTCGACGGTGTCGGTGCTCGTCTCCAGCGGCAAGCCCCGGGTACCCGACATCAAGCCCGGCGACGACGTGCGCAAGGTGAACCAGCTCATCAAGGACGCTGGACTCCAGCCGATCGACGCGGGCGAGGTCGGCAGCCAGGCGCCGAAGGGCTCGCTCGCGAAGGTCGAGCCCGCGCCGGGGACCGTGCTGCCGATGGGCGGACAGGTCAAGGTCTTCCGCAGCAACGGCGCGCAGCCGGTGAAGGTCCCTGACGTGCGCGGCAAGACGACCGAGGAGGCCGTGCAGGCGCTCACCGCCGCGGGCATCAAGGTCCGCGAGACGCGCACCGAGTACGACAAGGCCTTCGAGGCCGACCAGGTGATCGGCACCGACCCGGCGGCGGGCAGCACGGTGAACTCCGGTGAGGGCGTAGTGCTGATCGTCTCCAACGCCGTCAAACTGCCCTTCCTGGTCGGTGACAGCGTCGGCGAGGCCCGCCAGAAGCTCGAGAGGCTCGGCCTGCGCGTCCAGGTCCAGCAGCTGACCCCGTCGGACGGTTCCGTGGTCATCGGCCAGAGCCCCGGCGCGGCGGCGAAGGTCCAGCCGGGCAGCACGGTCACCCTCACCGCGCTGCCCTGACCGGCGCTCAGAGCGTCAGCGTGACCTTGCCGAGCCCCGCGACGACATCGCGGTACATCCACCGCTTCATCGCCCCGAGCTTCGGACCCGCGGTACCGGCCAGCGCGCCCGCTCTGGCCAGCGCGACCGGCAACAGCCGCTCGTGCTCCTCGAGCACGTCGACGATGCCCGCGGCCAGCGCATCGTGCCCGCCGTAGCGGCGTCCGGTCAGCATCGCCTCGTGCGTGGCGGGTCCGGGGAGCCGGGCCGTCAGCAGGTCGGCCATGCCGCCGGGGATGACGAGGCCGTCATCGGACTGCGTCAACGGCAGGGTGATCTCGGGCAGGCAGAAATAGCCGCGGTCGCCGCGCATGACCCGCCCGTCGTGGGCCATGGCGAGGATCGCGCCCGCGCCGAACGCGTGCCCCTGGATCGCCGCGATGGTCGGCGCCGGGAACGTCAGCACCCGTTCGAACACCCGCTGTCCGGCGAGGAGATAGTCGTCGACGCCCGGCCGCAGGAACCGCTCCGGCTCGAAACCGTTCGAGAAGAACTTGCCGGAGCCGGTGGTGACCAGCGCCTTCGGCCCGTCGGCCGCCTGCACTTCGTCCAGGCAGGCGTGGACGGCGTCCATCCACTCGGGGGTGAAGCGGTTCTCGGTGTCGAGCTGATCCGGCTCGCCGAGATCGAGCACGAAAACGGCGTCGTCGCGACGTAGGTGCGGCATGAATACTCCCTGGGTGCGGTCTGTTTCGGATCAGGCGGGCGGGTCGACGAAGATGTCGTAGCCGATCTCGCCCTCGGGGCCGTAGCCGGACAGATCGGTGATGCCGTGCGCGGCAAGGACTTCCACGTCCAGGTAGGTGTTGCCGGTGGTGGTCGCGGCCGGGCTCTCCAGGATCAGCACGGCGGCGTCGGCGACGATCTCCGGGGTGCGCGCGGTGGCGGCGACCTCCTCACCGCCGAGCAGGTTACGGACCGCGGCGGTGGCGATGAGCGTCTCCGGCCACAGGCAGTTCGCGGCGATGCCCGACTCGCGGTGTTCGGCGGCGACGCCGAGGGTCAGCAGGGTCATGCCGTACTTGGCCAGCATGTAGGGCGGATGCACGCCGAGCCACTTCGGATCCAGGTTCAGCGGCGGCGACAGCGACAGCACGTGCGGGTTCTCCGACTTGCGCAGGTGCGGCAGCGCGGTGCGGGTGAGCAGGAACGTGCCGCGCAGCTGGATCTGCTGCATCAGGTCGAACTTCTTCGCGGGCAGCGTCTCGGTGCCCTGGAGATCGATGGCGCTGGCGTTGTTGACCACGATGTCGATGCCGCCGAAGCGCTCGACGGCCTGATCGACGGCAGACTGCACCGACTCCTCGTCGCGCACGTCGCCGACCACCGCGAGGGCCGATCCGCCCGCCGCCTCGATCTCGGCGGCCGCCGTGTGCACGGTGCCCTCCAGCTTCGGGTGCGGGACATCGGTCTTGGCGAGCAGGACGACGTTGGCGCCGCGGCGGGCGGCCGCGAGGGCGATGGCCAGGCCGATGCCCCGGCTACCGCCGGACATCAACAGAGTGCGGCCGGACAGTGTCTGTGTGGTCACGAGGGAGCCTCCCGGTTACGAAGCCGCAGCATTCCCGGCCGAACCAAGAAGTGCCACATATAATTGGCTTCACAAATCGTTTGTACTACTACTGTTTTATAGACGCAACGGTTTGTCAAGCGAGCGGGCCCCTGGGCATGATGTGACGGGAGGTGAACGATGTCCGACAACGCACCGCTGGTTCCCGGGACCATCGGCAACCACACCGTGTGCCTGATACAGAAGATGGGACAGGTCGCCTTCCGACTGGCCGAGGAACGCCTGCTCGGCATCGGCCTGCGGGTGCGGCACTACAGCGTGCTCCAGGCACTCGCCGACCGCGGCGGCATGGCGCAGGCCGAACTCGGCGGCTACTTGCGCATCGACGCGGCGACCATGGTCTCGACGCTCGACGACCTGGAACGGCACGGCTACGCCGAGCGGCAACGCGATCCCGGCGACCGCAGGCGCTACCTGGTCATCCTCACCGACAAGGGCAGCGAGACACTCGCCGACATCGTGGCCATCCTGCGCGAGGTGCACGAGGAGATGTTCGCCGACCTGTCCCCGGAACGACGCGACGTGCTCGCGGAGATTCTCGGCGAGCTCAACGACTCGGCGGCGTTGCGCACGCGCTTCGACGCGACCCGCGGCTGAGAGTTCCCGCGCGTCAGCGCGATCGGGTGGGGACGTGCCGAAACGAGCCCACACACAACGAGATCCGCACCGGCAGGATTCCGGTGCGGATCTCGGCGTTCTCGGGTTCGATGCCCATGCGCCGCGAGTTCGGGCTCACCGCAGCGGTACCGCGCGCTGCGGTTCGAGCTCGACGCGGCAGCTTCGAGCCCACCACAGCGCCCTTCGAAGGCAGCAACGGGCGCGATTCCAGCGCACCGGCTTTCGATGACAGCGCAGGCCGTCGGGCCCAGCACAGGGGCTTCGACGGCAACGCGGCGGGGCTCGAACCCCGCGCAGCGAGCCTTTCGATGGCGACGCCCGCAAGCTCGAACCCGCGCAGTAACGCCCTTCGACGGCAGCGCAGCGGGATCGAGCCCAGCGCAGCGACCTTCGAACTTCAGCGCAGCGGGATCGACCACCGCGCAGCGGCTTTCACACCGCGCAGCAGCTTTCACACCGCGCAGCGGCTTTCCGCCCAGCGCAGCGTCTTTCAGGACCTCAGCGCAGCGTCTTTCAAGACCTCAGCGCAGCATTTCGGCGACCAGGAACGCCAGCTCCAGCGACTGCTGGGTGTTCAGGCGCGGGTCGCAGGCGGTCTCGTAGCGGCCGGACAGGTCCAGATCGGAGATGTCCTGCGCTCCGCCGAGGCATTCGGTGACGTCCTCGCCGGTCAGCTCGATGTGCAGGCCGCCGGGGTGGGTGCCCAGCGCGCGGTGCACCTCGAAGAAGCCCTGCACCTCGTCGACGATGCGGTCGAAGTGGCGGGTCTTGAAACCGGTGGAGGCCTCGTGCGTGTTGCCGTGCATGGGGTCGCACTGCCAGATCACCTGGTGCCCGGTCGCCTGCACCTTCTCGATGATGGGCGGCAGCACGTCGCGCACCTTGTTGTTGCCCATCCGGGAGACGATGGTGAGCCTGCCCGGCTCGTTGTTGGGATCGAGCCGCTCGACGTACTCCACGGCCTGGTCCGGGGTGGTGGTCGGGCCGATCTTGAGGCCGATCGGGTTGGCGAGCAGCTCCGCGAGCGCGATGTGCGCGCCGTCGAGCTGACGGGTGCGCTCCCCGATCCAGAGGAAGTGCGCCGACAGGTCGTACAGCACCGGTTCACCCGACACCGGGTGCTCGCTCAAGCGCAGCATCGCGCGCTCGTAGTCGAGCACCAGCGCCTCGTGGCTGGCGTAGATGCGGGCCGACTGCAGGCTGGGGTCGGTCACCCGGCAGGCGGTCATGAACGCGAGGCCGCGGTCGATCTCCTCGGCCAGCGCCTCGTAGCGCGCGCCCGCCGGGGACTGCGCGACGAAGTCGCGGTTCCAGTCGTGCACCTTGTGCAGGTCGGCCATGCCCGCGCTGGTCAGCGCGCGGACCAGGTTCATCGCGGCGCTGGCGTTGGCGTAGGCGCGCACCAGCCGCGACGGGTCGTGCTCGCGCTGGCCCGCGTCGGCGACCAGCGAGTTCACCATGTCACCGCGGTAGGACCTCAGGCCGAGCGAGTCGACGTCGGAGGAGCGCGGCTTCGCGTACTGGCCCGCGATGCGCGCGACCTTCACCACCGGAAGGCTCGCACCGTAGGTCAGCACGACGGCCATCTGCAACAACGTGCGGATGTTGCCGCGGATATGCGGTTCGGTGTTGTCGGCGAAGGTCTCCGCGCAATCACCGCCCTGCATCAAGAACGCCTCGCCGCGCGCCACCTCGGCGAGCTGTCCGCGCAGCTCCTCCACTTCGGCGGGCACGCAGATCGGCGGCACGCTCTCCAGCACGGTGCGCATCATCGCCGCCTGCTCGGGATCCCACGACGGCTGCTGCAACGCCGGGCGGGCCAACGCTTCGTCCAACCTGCGGCGCAGCTCGGCGGGCAGCGGCGGCAGTTCCGGCAGGCGATCGATGGGTACGTCGACGGTCCAGTTCACGAGTTCAGGATACGGACCGGGCAATCGTGCAGACAGGCGGAGGTGGGGTGGAGTGTGCATCCCGAAGGTGTGAGCGATCCCCACTCGGAGTAACCCCTCGCGTCCGCCGCCCACATCGCCGCATAGGGTGACATCGACCGGCACATGCCACTACCCGCCCGACCGAGGAGAGGTCGATCTCGCTGAGATACTTCTACGATTGCGAGTTCATCGAGGACGGGGTCGTCATCGACCTGGTGTCCATCGGCGTCGTCTGCGAGGACGGCCGCGAATACTACGCGGTGTCCACCGAATTCGACCCCGAGCGCGCGGGTCCGTGGGTACGCAAGTACGTGCTGCCGCAGCTGCCTCCACCCAGCTCGCCGCGGTGGCGCAGCCGCGAGCAGATCCGCGACGATCTCTACAAGTTCCTGATCCCGCGCGCCTCCGTGCAGCCCGAACTGTGGGCCTGGGTCGGCGCGTACGACCACGTGGCGCTGTGCCAGCTGTGGGGTTCGATGGTCGATCTGCCCACCGCGCTCCCCCGCTACACCAATGAACTGCGCCAGCACTGGGAGGCGCACGGCCGCCCCGCGCTGCCGCCGGTACCGCCGGACGCCCACGACGCGCTCGCCGACGCCCGCCACAACTACGCCAAGTTCGAGGCCATCGAGGCGGCCCGCAGGCGCTGAGCTGCGGCACCGAGCTGCGACCCATGGCAAAGGCCCCGAGTCCACCGGACTCGGGGCCTTTGCGTTCGAAGCCGCCAGGGGTTTCTCGTCGAGCCGACAAGAACCGCCAGGCGGGCATGAACAAAGGCGAAGGCCCCGAGTCGAACTCGACTCGGGGCCTTCGCGCCGACCGTGGGTCAGTGGTTGTGATTGCCGTTGCCGTTGGCCTTGTCCTGTGCCTTCTGCAGGACCGCGAGCTGCCTGTGCTCTTCGGCGTGGTCGAGCTCGAAGTTCTTCTCCGACTCCTCGCGAGGGTCGGGTCGCAGGAAGCTACCGGTGCCCGGCTTGCCCGCCGAACCCAGCTTGTTCATCTTCTTCGGCACCGGGGCGCCCTGGTACTCGAGCGGGATCGGGTGACCGTGGCCGTCGACCGGGCCGAGCGGCTGGTGCACCTCGATGTACTCACCGTGCGGCAGGCGCTTGATCACACCCGTCTCGATGCCGTGCTCCAGCACCGCCCGGTCGCTGCGCTGCAGGCCGATGCAGAACCGGTAGGCGACGAAGTAGGCCACCGGCGGGGCGACGAGCAGGCCGATACGACCGATCCAGGTGGTGGCGTTCAGCGAGATGTCGAACTTCAGCGCGATGATGTCGTTGACGCAGGACAGCGTCAGCACCACGTAGAAGGCGATCGCCATGGCGCCGATCGCGGTGCGCACCGGCACATCGCGCGGACGCTGCAACAGGTTGTGGTGCGCATCGTCGCCGGTGAGACGCTTCTCGATCCACGGGTAGGCGATCAGCAGCGTGAACACCAGACCCATGATCAGCGCCACCCAGAACACGGCCGGAACCGTGTAGCGGCCCAGATACAGCTCCCACGGCGGCATCAGGCGCGCCATACCGTCGGTCCACATCATGTAGAAGTCCGGCTGCGAGCCCGCCGAGACCTGGGACGGGTTGTAGGGGCCGAGGTTCCAGATCGGGTTGATCTGGAGCACGCCGCCCATGATGCCGACGATGCCCAGGGTGAAGGCGAAGAACGCGCCCTGATCCGCGGCGAACACCGGCACGATGCGCGCGCCCACCACGTTGTTCTCCGTACGGCCGGGGCCGGGGAACTGGGTGTGCTTCTGGTACCAGACCAGCGCGACGTGCGCCGCGATCAGAGCCAGGATGATGCCCGGGAAGAGCAGCACGTGCGCGATGTACAGACGCGGGATGATGATGTCGCCGGGGAAGTCGCCGCCGAACATCAGCCAGTGCATCCAGGTGCCGATCACCGGGATCGAGATGGTGATACCGGAGAACGCGGCCCGCAGACCGGTGCCGGAGAGCAGGTCGTCGGGCAGCGAGTAGCCGAAGAAGCCCTCGAACATCGCCAGGATCAGCAGCAACGATCCGATCACCCAGTTCGCCTCACGCGGCTTGCGGAACGCGCCGGTGAAGAAGATACGGAACAGGTGCACGATGATCGACGCCGCGAACAACAGCGCCGCCCAGTGATGGATCTGCCGCACGAACAGACCGCCGCGCACCTCGAAGGAGATGTTCAGCGCGGTCTCGTACGCCCGGGACATCGTGACGCCACGCAGCGGCTGGTAGGCGCCGTCGTAGACCACGTGCGACATCGACGGGTCGAAGTACAAGGTCAGGTACACACCCGACAGCAACAGGATGATGAAGCTGTAGAGCGCGATCTCACCGAGCAGGAACGACCAATGGGTCGGGAAGACCTTGTTGATCGACCGCTTCATGAACGCCGCGGCGCGATACCGCTCGTCCATTTCGTTGGCTTGGGCTGCGACTGAAGGGCTCATGAACGACGCTCCCAGTAGGCCGGTCCGAGCGGCTCGATGAAGTCGCCGTTGGCGACGAGGAAGCCTTCGGAGTTGACGGTGATCGGCAGCTGCGGCAGTGCGCGAGCGGCAGGACCGAAGATCGGCTTACCCCATTCGGTCGCCGAGAACTGCGACTGGTGGCAGGGGCACAGGATCCGGTTGGTCTGCTGCTCGAACAGCGAGGTCGGGCAGCCGAGGTGGGTGCAGATCTTCGAGTAGGCGAAGTAGTCGCCGAAGTTGAAGCTCTCCTGGCCCTTGCGCTTGATGGCCTTCTCGGCGTCCTCGGTGCGCAGACGGATCAGCATGACCGCGTTGCGGATGCCACGCAGCGACTGCAGCATCTCGTGCTCGTCACCGCGCCACTTCTCCTTCCACGGGAACACCGTCTCCATGGCGCCCGCGTCCAGGTCCTCCGGACGCACCAGCACGACGTCATCCGGACGGCCGGTGTCGCGGCGCAGGTAGATGGTCTCGCCCGCGAAGTCCGGCGTCCAGCCGGAGACCCACAGCGGCGACTTGTCGCCCTTGGCCCACGGGTTCTTGATCATGCCGCCGACGAAGAGGAACAGCGAGCCGAGGCCGAGGATGCCGACGCCGGCGCCCGCGGTGCGGGTGAGCATCTTGCGACGACCGAGGGTGGAGGTGTCGAGCGCGTCCGACAGCTCGGCCACCAGGGTGCGCCGTTCCACCTCGGGCGAGCGACCGTCGTGGCGGTCCTGGATGGAGATCTCGGCCGGGATGAACTTCTTGCGGATCAGCACCACGGCGACGCCGATGACCAGCACCGAGATACCGAAGGTCAGGCCGACCAGCGGCGTGAACAGCGAATAGGCGTCGTGGCCTTCCTCGTTCGCGCCCTTGAACTGCCAGGGCCAGAACAGGAAGACACCGATCAGCGCGGCCGCGGCGAGACCGGAGATGGCGAACCAGAAGGTCACCTCGCGCTCGGCGCGCTTCTCGGCCCTGGTCCCCGGAATCGGGAAGCGCTCGCGCCGGTAGGCGACGTCGACGCCGTCGCGCTCGGTGCCGAGCTTGACCAGCTCGTCGCGCGACATCGCGTCCAGTTCATCTTCGGTCGGGTCGGCCGGGGGGTTCACCGGCCCCTTCGACAGCTCGGGCCCCTCATCCGGGCGACTCACGTCGTCACGCTCCTGTTCACTCATGACTGTGTCCTTTCGGCCATGTCCGGACGCCCTCCGTGGCCACGCAAGCTACCGCCTCCGGGCGCTGACCGGTCATGACCGGGATCCGATCCACATAGCCGCACCAACGGTGAGCACGATGCCGACCACCCAGATCGCCAGACCCTCGGTCGCGGGGCCGAAGCCGCCGAGGCCGTAGCCACCCGGGGTCTTCTCTTCGGTGGCGTTCTTGATGTAGGCGATGATGTCGCGCTTCTCTTCCGGCGTGAGCTGGCGGTCGGAGAACTTGGGCATGTTCTCCGGGCCGGTCAGCATGGCCGCGTAGATCTGCTGCTCGCTGGCGGGCTCCAGCGGCGGCGCGTACTTGCCGGAGGACAGCGCGCCGCCCTTGCCGGTGAAGTTGTGGCAGGACGCGCAGTTCATGCGGAACAGCTCCGAGCCGCGGGCGATGTCGTCGCCGCGCAGCGACTCCTGGGCGATCTCGCCGTTGGCGTCGCGCACCACGGTCGGGCCACCGCCGTTGGCGGCGACGTACGCGCCGAGCGCGTCGATCTGCTGGGCGTCGAACTTCGCGGGCTTGCGGGTGGCCTGGGCCTGGTTGGCGGCCAGCGGCATGCGCCCGGAGGACACCTGGAAGTAGACGGCGGCCTCGCCGACGCCGATCAGGCTGGGGCCGCGGTCCGGCACGCCCTGGAGGTTCGCGCCGTGGCAGGTGATGCAGGACGTTTCGTAGAGCTGCTTGCCCTCACGGATCAGTGCGGACTCATCCTGGTGGGCGGTCGCCACCTGGGGCTCGGGCGTGAGAGCCGTCGCGAGGAAGCCGGCTCCGACCAGACCCACCAGGAGCGCGAGACCGCCCGCGATGCGCCTGCGAAGGCGACGCTGCTTGCGGGTCTTGCTGGCCTCGCCGTTCCCGGGGCTGGCGGGCTCTGGCGCTGACGGGGGAGATGAACTCATCTGTGTCCCTTTGGAGTAGACGGAACCGACTTGTGCAAAAGATTCGGGGCTGACCCGCTGGCTATCGGACGAAGTAGATCGTGGCGAACAGCCCGATCCACACGATGTCGACGAAGTGCCAGTAGTACGAGACGACGATCGCGGCGGTGGCCTGCGCGGGGGTGAACTTACTGATCTTGGTGCGGACCAGCAGGAACACGAAGGCGATCAGGCCGCCGATGACGTGCAGACCGTGGAAGCCGGTGGTGATGTAGAACACCGAGCCGTAGGCGCTGCTCGAGATCGAGGTGCCCTCGTGGACCAGGTGGTAGTACTCGTAGCCCTGGCCGCCGACGAAGAACGCGCCCATCAGGAACGTGAGGACGTACCAGCGACGCAGGCCGAACACGTCGCCCTTCTCCGCGGCGAACACGCCCATCTGGCAGGTGAACGACGACGCGACCAGCACGGCCGTGACCGGCACGGCGAGCTTCATGTTCAGCTCGGTCGGTTCCGGCGGCCAGTTGCCGTGGGCCTGGGCTCGCGCGACGAAGTACATGGCGAAGAGGCCGGCGAAGAACATCAGCTCGCTCGACAGCCAGATGATGGTACCGACGCTGACCATGTTGGGCCGGTTCAGCGAGTGCACACGCTGGGTAATGGCCGATCCTGGGGTCCCTACTGCGGTCGTCACGGGGCTAAGTATGACTCGTCGTAGTACGACAGCAGTAGCCGGGTACGAAACTTGGCCGTCTGTGTCGGAAAACGCACGGACGGACCGGGTCCCGACGGCATCGGCGCCGCTGTGCCCGACCTCGCGGGGACGCCGCCGCACCGGACGCGCCGACCTGCGCGGAGGCGGCCATGATGACAGGCGAGAGTAAGTAGAAGCTGAGACGAGGAGGCGGATGTGGCACCGCGAATCTGGCGACGGCTGTTCGGGCGCGGCGCCCCGGCGCCGCTGGACCCGGCGCGTGCCGATCTGGTGGTGGTCGCGGCCGGTTTCGAGGACGCCGAGTCCTGCTCGGCGGTGCTGGAGAGGGCCGAGGGACTGATCGAGGACGCGCCCGCGGTGCTGCGCCATCACCTGCGGATTCCGGCGGCTCAGGTCCAGCGGGTGTGCGAGATCGCGGCGCAGGACGGGTACGCGCCCGCGCCGCCCACCGCCATGGCATCGGGCGAACTGGAGGCGCTGATCCTCCAGCGCGTGCAGCTGGTCGACGCGCTGCACTGCGCGCAGGAGAAGTCGCGGATGGCCGGGCTGGCCCAGCGCCACGACGGAGTCGCCGACGGCTGGGACGTCCTGCAACCGGGCTCGTAGGGGGCTTCCACCCACGCTGCGGCCGTACGCGGGCTGGACTTCGTCCGGCCGCGCCGACCAGCCGTACCTCCGCCTACGCTCCGGTCATGCGCGGCTATAGACGGGCTTCGCGCGACCGCGCCCACTAGGCTGCTTCACACAGAACTGGTGGAGGACCAGTGTGACGGGAGAGATGGAATGAGCGTGCGCAGCTGGCCCCAGGTGCTCGGAACCCTCGCCGACGGTGGCGACCTGGCCGCGGACGACACGGCGTGGGTCATCAACGAGATCTTCACCGACAACGCGACGCAGGCGCAGATCGCGGCCTTCGGCGTCGCGATGAAGATCAAGGGACCGACGCCGGCCGAGCTCTCCGGCATGGCGTCCGGCATGCTCTCGCACGCCCGCCTCGTGCACATCGACGGCGACGCGGTCGACATCGTCGGCACCGGCGGCGACCGGTCCGGCTCGGTGAACATCTCCACCATGTCCTCGGTCGTGGTGGCCGCGTCGGGCGTTCCTGTGGTCAAGCACGGCAATCGGGCGGCCTCGTCCAAGAGCGGCGGCGCCGACGTGCTGGAGGCGCTCGGCGTGCGGCTCACCCTCGGCCCCGAGTCGGTGGCGCAGTGCGTCCGCGAGGTCGGGATCGGATTCTGCTTCGCGCCGCTGTTCCACCCGGCCCTGCGCTTCGCCGGCCCGGCGCGCAAGGAAATCGGCATCCCGACCGTCTTCAACGTGCTCGGCCCGCTGACCAACCCCGCGCAGCCACGGGCCGGGCTGGTGGGTTGCGCCTTCCCCGAACTGCTTCCGGTGATCGCGGGCGTGTTCGCCGAGCGCGGGGCCAGCGCCCTCGTGGTGCGCGGCAACGACGGTCTCGACGAGATCACCACCTCCGATACCACCG
Organism: Nocardia sp. bgisy134; assembly: GCF_965341865.1. Classification (GTDB taxonomy): domain Bacteria; phylum Actinomycetota; class Actinomycetes; order Mycobacteriales; family Mycobacteriaceae; genus Nocardia. The sequence continues at coordinate 849,001 of NZ_CBDQZP010000001.1, read as the reverse complement.
ACGCCTGGGTGGTATCGGGCGGCCGTCAGCGCCGGATCACCATCGATCCGACCCGCCTCGGCATCCCGCGCGTCGAGCTGGACGCGCTGCGCGGTGGTGACGCGGAGGTCAACGCCGGTGTCGCGCGGTCGGTGTTCGCGGGCGCGGCGGGTCCGGTGCGCGACGCGGTGCTGGTGAACTCGGCCGCCGCGATCGTCGCCTACGACCTGTCGCGCGGGGTCGGCGATCCCGAGGCCGACGTGCACGACGCGCTGGCCGCGGGCATCGAGCGCGCGGCGGCGGCGATCGACGGTGGTCAGGCGGCGGCGCTGCTGGACAGCTGGGCCAAGCTTTCGCACACGCTCGGCGATCGGTGAACTTTCGGCGAACGATTGATCGAGCGTCGCCGAATCGCTTCCACACAGGTAACGGATCATTAGACTGGCTCGGCGCGGGATGGATCGGCCGCAGCGATTCGCCCGCCGCAACTGGTCAGCATGTCGCGATTCCCGGCGGCCGCTCGACCGCCGCCGCTGCGCGGCATTCATCCGGCGCGGCACCCTGACACGGGTCGGCGCGCCATTTCCGACACGTGAGGAGCTCACCATGAAGCACGCACTATTCGGAATCGTTGCCGCCTGCACACTGCTCGCCGCGCCGCTTGCGCACGCGGCGGAGGGCGACTTGGTCGTGAACGGGACGGCGATCCAGAACCCGACGGGTTGCGTCCAGATCACCGCGGGCACCGACGAGGTCTCGGTGCAGAACAACACCGACGCCACCGTCATGGTGCACACCGAAGTGGACTGCCAGGGCGAGGTGACGGCCGTGGTCGCGCAGGGCGAATCGGTCACGATCAACGGCGCGTCCATCGCGGTCTCCTGACCGGTCACTCCCCCAGCGAGAAACCGGCTTCCACGTCGGCGCGCGAGTAGGACTTGAACGCGATGTGGGTGGTGGTGCGCAGCACGCCGGGCGTCTTGTCGATCCGGTGCGTCACCACCTCGGCGACCTGCTCGTGATCGCGCACCCGCACGATCGCGATCAGGTCGACATCGCCCGCGCACGAGTACACCTCGGTAACGCCTTCGGTATCGGCGACCGCCTGCGCGGTCTCCGGGATACGGGCATTGTCGGCGTGGATCAGCACGATCGCGTTAATCATGCCGTCAGCCTAGGCGGTCGGCGTAGTCCGCCTCGGCCGATCGGGTCCGCGCTGCCGCGTCGGCCACCTCGGCCCAGCCGAGCCACCGGCCTGCGCCGTGGCGCGGCTCCCGATAGCCCTCCGTGCTGCGCACGATTCGCACGCCCGGCCGCGCCAGCCAGCGGGCGATCAGCCCCGCTTCCTCCGGTGAAGCGCCCCGCAGCGGCGGTGCGTCGACGAGATCGGGGCAGCCGCCGTCGGCGAGGGACGGTGCCTCGGCGATCCCGTCCGGGACGACCGTCTCCGCCGCCGCGACGATCTGTTCCACGATCACCATCGGCGGCGTGCCGCGGCGCGCCACCCCGGATCCCGCGAGGCGGCCGTACCGGATGACGGCGAACTCCCACCCGCCCGCGCCGTCCGGATGCGCGGCGATCAGTTCGGCGATGCGAGCGACGGCCGCGAGCCGCTGGGTGCGTCGCACCGCCCTGATCACCGTGACGGTGCGGTCACGCAATCGCGCGGCGGCCTCGAAATGCTCGGCGCGGGAGTGGCTTTCGATGCGGTCGAGCATGGCGCGCAGGGTGGCGTCGGAATCGCCGTGAAACAGTGCGCGCACCGCGGCGGGAGCCGAGGCGTATTCCTTTGTATCTATAGGGATTCCGGAGGGGGTGGCCGCGGGGCAGCCGCCGACCACCGCGGGCGGGCAGTCGTGGCGGGCGCCGCGCGGCAATCGCGCCGTACAGGTGCGGAGTCCGGCGTGCTCGGCGACGGTGGCCGCGACATCGGCGGCATCCAGTCGAGAGGTGAATGGCCCCAACGCATCCCGAGTCGGTGTGCGGACGATGGCGAAGCGCGGGAACGGCTCGTCGGTCAATGTGAGCCACCATCCGCGCTTGGGGAATTTCGAGCGCCGGTTGTAGGGCGGGGCGTGCGCGACGAGCAACCGCAGTTCGCGCACCCCGGCCTCCAGCGCGTGCGCGCACACCACGTGGTCGACGCGGGTGGCCAGCGCGACCATCTCCTTCATCCGGCCCCTGGTCTCCGAGCCGGTGAAGTAATTGCGCACGCGGCGGCGCAGATTCACCGCTGTGCCGATATAGAGGACCTCGTCGGTGGGGCCGCGGAAGAGGTAGACGCCGGGGGCGGCGGGCAGGTCGGTGGCCAGCACCCGTTTGGCGCGCTGCCCGGAACTCACGCCGGGCAGGTAGTCCATCAGCTCGGTGAGACTGTGCACGCCTTGGTTTCCCACTCTGGCGATGAGCGCGTGCAGCACGTCGACGGTGGCGCGCGCGTCGTCGAGGGCGCGGTGCGTCGGCTGGGTGCTCGCGCCGAACAGCCGGGCCAGCGACGCGAGTCGCACCGAGGGCGCCTCGTCCCTGCCGAGCACCCGCCGGGCCAGTTTCACCGTGCACAGCACCGGCGCCTTGGGCCACTCGGTTTCGCAGCGCGCCGCGGCGGCCCGCAGGAAGGCCATGTCGAAGCGGGCGTTGTGGGCGACGAGCACCGCACCCGCGGCGAACTCGAGGAACCCGGGCAGCACGGACTCGATGCGCGGGGCCGCGTAGACCATGGCGGTGGTGATCCCGGTGACGTGCACGACCGCGGGCGGTATCGCCCTGCCGGGGTTCACCAGCGTCGCGAACTCGCCGAGCACCTCGCCGCCGCACACCTTGACCGCGCCGATCTCGGTAATGGCGTCGCCGTCCGCGCTGGTGCCGGTGGTCTCCAGGTCGACGACCACGAAGGTGGTGTCGTAGAGCGGCGTATCGAGTTCGTCGAAGGCCAGCTGCTTGGCGGCGGCCTGGCGCGGCGCGGGGTCGGGCACGGCGAGCAGCGTAGGGGCCCGGTACGACAACCTCCGGGCACGCGAAACCGTGCGCCATTCGTCCGATTTGTCGCGCGAGGTTTTCGTTGCGATACCCCCGAAATGATCTAGAACACCCAAAAGCGATCCAGATCACATTTCCGCCGCGAATGAATCAGCGCCCGGGCGTGTCCGGTACAGCCGACCTGCCGTGCCAGGCATGCTGCCCCGCTGCCGGACGCACTCTGGTCGCGCGTCCGGTTCGAGGACGCGTCAAGCACCGGCTCGGGTATCTCCACCTGCGCAAATGCCGGTTATGCAGACCTGACATGGACCACATCGCCACCTGGGACAGTTGGGGGTAACGAGGCGGACGCCGACGGGTAACCGGCCGCCGTTATCGTTTCGTGATTGCTGTGAGATACCTCGCAGATATGCGTGGCGAAAATTGTTGAGCGTCGCCATTTCGGATGCCTTGGGCTTTACAAAACACCGTGATGTGTTCGTAATCTTTTCGAGACCTCACGGAGTCCGCCGCACCGAACGGAGCGGCAGCACGCAGTCCGCTGCACCACCGGGTGTGGCGTCGTGGGGCAGATTGGAAGTACCGCATCATGGCGACCAACACCGTCAAGCGACAGGCGCAGCGTGCCGTTGCCGCCGGAGCCGTCGGCGCTGCCACCATCGGCGCCTTCCTCCTTCCCGCCGCCCCCGCGTCGGCTCAGCCGGTGACCATCCCCGGCGTGGGAACGTTCGAGGTTCCGAACGAGATCCCGATCCCGGCCGACGTCCCCGGCGTGCAGCTCGGCACCGTGCCCGGCGCTCCGCTGCCGTTCGTCGCGCCGCAGAAGACCCTCGGCGAGGTCGCGCTCGACGCCGCCATGAGCAAGCTCGGCGCCCCGTACGTGTACGGCGCCGCGGGCCCGAACTCCTTCGACTGCTCCGGCCTCGTGCAGTGGTCCTACCGCCAGGCGGGCATGGAGCTGCCCCGCACCAGCGGCGCCCAGCTGGGCGCAGGCACCGCGATCTCGATCGACAACCTACAGCTCGGCGACCTGGTGTCGTTCTACGGCGGCGGCCACTCGGGCCTGTACGCGGGCGACGGCAACGTCATCCACGCCTCCACCTCCGGCAGCCCGGTGATGATCGCCTCGATGTCATCGATGCCGGTCGCGGGCGCGCGCCGCTTCTGATCGGCCGAATCGAGCCGGGTCGCCGCGCGCGGCCCGGCTCGATTCTTCTCACCGGCCGTGATCGGTTCGTTCTCCACTGGACACCGACAGCCGCCGTTTCGTAACCTAAATGAGACCTACCGGGTTGCAGAGTCGCCTAACCCGTCTCCGTGAGCCGCGTGGGCGACTGCGTCGCTTTCGATTTCACGAGTCGGCATTACGAGAGAACGGGGCACGCCAGTGACAGCTGGTCACCGAAGACTTCGCGCGCATCGTCTGGTGAGCGGGGTGCTGGCGGCCGGAGTACTGGCCGCGGCCCTCCACGCGAGCGGTCCCGCGGGCGCCGACCCCGCGGCGCTGCCGACCACCGCGACCGAAGCGGTGCAGCGGATGGTCGACCTCTCCCGGCAGACCGAGCAGCTGAATCAGCAGTCGCTGACCGTCCAGGCCGAACTCGACGCCAAGCTCGCCGTGCAGCAGGAGGCCGACGCGAAGCTGGCCGCGACCACCGAGGTCGCCGACGCCGCGCGCGCCGAGGTGCGGAAATTCCAGCCGGTCATCGACCGCACGGCGATCGCCGCCTATCAGGGCGCGCGCACCAACCGCATATACGCCGTGCTGGTCAGCGATTCCCCGCAGAAGCTGCTCGATCAGATGTCCACGCTGGACGTGCTCAGCGCGCAGACCACCGATCAGCTGCGCCAGTTCAAGAAGGCCACCGACGCGGCCGAGTCCGCCGAGTCCGCCGCCCGCGCCGCCGCCGACACGGCTCGTAGCGCCGCCCAGAAGGCCGACCAAGCGCGCGCCGATCTGGAACGCAAGCGCAGTGAGCTGGGCGGCGCGGTCGCCCAAGTGGTCGAGGCGTGGGGCGCGCTGTCGAGCAAGGACAAGTCCGCGCTGGCCGGGTCGCCGTTCCCGCCCGGCTTCGATCGCGACACGCTGCTGCAGGGCCTGGTGCCCGGCAGCGGAACCAGCGCGCTGGCCGCCGGACTCACCCGCGTCGGCGATCCGTACGTCTGGGGCGCGACCGGACCGAGCCAGTTCGACTGCTCGGGCCTGGTGCAGTGGGCGTTCAAACAGGTCGGCAAGAACGTGCCGCGCACCAGTTCGGCGCAGGCGTCCTACGGCACACCCGTGGACAAGGACGATCTGCAACCCGGTGACGTGGTGTTCTTCTATTCCGACATCTCCCACGTCGGCATCTACGCGGGCAACGGACTCATGTTGCACGCCTCCACTTTCGGCGTGCCGGTGGCCGTAGCGCCCATGGGGTCGACGCCTTATCACTCCGCTAGGCGATACTGATCCGCTATGGAGGGTTGGCGACGGGCACGCGGCTGGTGCATGGCCAAAGGGCGGTGTCAGTTCGTACTCACCGTCGGAATGGTCACCCTGTTGACAGGCTTGTGCTGCGCATTGGTCATGGCGCCCAAGTGGGCGCTGCCGAAAATCCTCGCCGCCCAAGACACCTCGACCGAGAGCCTGGGCCAAATGCCCGGCGACGACCCGCGACTGGCCGCCGTGCGCCGCACCATCGAACCGTTCGGCCCGATCGAGTCGATCCGCGCCCCCGGCGGTGACGGCGCGGAATCCCTCGTGGTCGGCCATCCCGGCCACCGCGCCGAACTCGAGGTGCTCGCGCGCGAACTGCCCGCCGCCACGGCCGCGATCACCGAGCTGTGGGGTCCGAACTGGGCGCAGTCGGCGCTCGTCGTGGTCGCGGCGAATCCGTCGGAGTTCGCCGCGCTGGTGCGGGCGGGCGGCGAGATGCCCACCGAGGTCGCCGCGGCCTCGGTGGCCGATCCGTTCGTGCGCGGCAGCAAGCCGACCGGTCAGCGGGTGGTCTTCAGCCCCGACGCGGGCCGTCGCCTCTCGCCCGCCGGATTGCGCACGCTGCTGCGCCACGAACTGACCCATATCGCGGCGCGCGCCGAGACCGCCGACGGCGCCCCGCAGTGGATGCTGGAGGGCTTCGCCGAGTACGCCGCGCACCGCGGCCAGGGTCATCCGTTCGCCGACATCGCGCCGACCGTGCACGCGGCGCTGAACGACGGAGCGCTCCCCGACGACCTGCCGCCGGACACCGCGTTCGCGGGCGGCAGTGCCGTCGCGGCCTACGAGCAGGCGTGGTCGGCCTGCGCTTTCGTAGCCGAGAAGTACGACGAATCCCGGCTCGTCGAGCTCTATCGACGCCTCGCCGCGCAACGGCAGGACGCCGCGAGCGAGGATCGCGTCCTGCGCGAGGTGCTCGGCATCGGGCGCGCCGATTTCGTCGCGGACTGGCGCAGCTGGCTCTCGGCCAAGGCCGTGTGATCCGTCCCCACGGAGCCCGACCGGAGCGGCGCCGCGCCGATCCCACCAAGTAGGTTGTCCCCCATGGCCCGAACTCTGCTGGTTACCAATGATTTCCCGCCGCGGCCGGGCGGTATCCAGTCGTATCTCCAGGCGCTCGCCGGACAGCTACCGCCCGACGATCTGGTGGTCTACGCGCCGCGCTGGCGCGGTGACTCGCACCTGAAGTTCGATGCCAAGCAGAAGTTCCAGGTGGTTCGCCATCCCACCACCCTGATGCTGCCGACGCCGCTGGTCCTGCGCCGGGCCGCGCGGCTGCTGCGCGACGAGAAGTGCGACACCGTCTGGTTCGGCGCGGCGGCGCCGCTGGCCCTGCTCTCGCCGCGGCTGCGCAGAGCGGGCGCCGGGCGCATTCTGGCCAGCACGCACGGGCACGAGGTCGGCTGGTCGATGCTGCCCGGCGCGCGACAGGCGCTGAGCGCGATCGGCACGCACACCGACGTCGTCACCTACGTCAGCAAGTACACCCGCGGCCGGTTCGCCTCGGCCTTCGGCGCGGACGCGGCGCTGGAATACCTGCCGCCCGGCGTCGACACCGACATGTTCCGTCCCGACCCCGAGGCGCGCGCCGAGCTACGCAGGCGCTACGAGCTCGGCGACCGCCCGACCATCCTGTGCCTGTCCCGGCTGGTTCCACGTAAAGGCCAGGACGTGCTGATCGCGGCGATGCGCGAGATCCGCGACCGGGTCGACGGCGCGGTGCTGGTGATCGCAGGCGGCGGGCCCTACGAGGACAAGCTGCGCGGTCTCGCCGCCGCGCTCGGTGTCACCGACAGCGTGGTCTTCACCGGCCGGGTGCCCTCGGCCGAGCTCGCCGCGCACCACACCATCGCCGACGTGTTCGCCATGCCGTGCCGCACCCGCGGCGCCGGTCTCGACGTCGAGGGCCTCGGCATCGTGTACCTGGAAGCCTCGGCCAGCGGCGTTCCCGTGGTCGCGGGCCGTTCCGGCGGCGCGCCGGAAACCGTGCTGGAGGGCAAGACCGGCCGGGTGGTGGACGGACGCAAGGTCACCGAGGTCGCCGACGCGCTGGTGGACATCCTCGCCGACCGTGACGCCGCCGCGGCCATGGGCGCCGCGGGCCGCGCCTGGGTGGAGGAGAACTGGCGCTGGGACGCCCTCGGCGCGCGCCTGCGCCACCTCCTCCGCTGAGGGAACCCCGATCAACTACGCTCAGCGGTGTGAGCAGTATTCAGGTCGCGGACCAGACGTTCGTCGCCGCCTCGGGCGCGGCGGTCGCGCAGGTGCTCGAGGGTACCGACAAATGGCGCCAGTGGTGGCCCGACCTCACCCTCGACGTGCGGGAGGACCGCGGCGACAAGGGAATTCGCTGGTCGGTGTCCGGCGCGCTGACGGGGACCATGGAGGTGTGGCTGGAGCCCGCGCTCGACGGGGTCATCCTGCATTACTTCCTGCACTGCGAGCCGCGGGGCGCCGAAGGGATGTCACCGCGCGAGTTGTCGGCCGCCAACCGGGCACGCCGGGTCGCGGGCAAGAACATGTCGTTCGAGATCAAGGCGCGGCTCGAGGCGGGCCGTCCGGCCGGGGTGACGCCCGCCGCGACGACGGCAGGCTGAGCACCGAGGCGGCGCCGCCGCGCCCGCGCGGCCATTCGACACCGAAAGGAATCGTTGACCACCATGGCCGACCGGACCCAGAGGTCGATCCTCATCGAGGCCCCCTCGCAGCGAGTGATGTCCGTCATCGCCGATCTGGAGTCCTACCCGGAGTGGGTCTCGGCGGCGAAGTCCGTCGAGGTGCTGGAGAAGGGCCCCGACGGCCGGGCTCGCACGGCCCGCTTCGTGCTCGACGCGGGCGTCGTCAAGGACACCTACGTGCTGACCTACACCTGGCGCGCCGACGACAAGGCGGTCAGCTGGAAGCTGATCAGCGGTGAGCTGCAGAAGGCGCAGGACGGCACCTACGAACTCATCGAGCAGCCCGACGGCAGCACGCAGGTGATCTACGAGCTCACCGTGGATCTCAACATCCCGATGATCGGCATGTTCAAGCGCAAGGCCGAGAAGGTCATCACCGATACCGCACTGAAGGAACTGAAGAAGCGGGTCGAAGGCTGACCGGGCAGCAGAAGCCCGGCCGGCGCGAGCCGACCAGGCTCGAGCTGTACGTCGGCAAGGGCGGCGTCGGCAAGACCACGCTGGCCTGCGCGACCGCTATGTCCTATGCCCGCGCCGGGCACACCGTCCTGCTGGCCTCCCTCGACCAGGCGCATTCGCTCGGCGACGCGCTCGGTTTCCGTTTCCCGCACGATCCGGGGACGGTGACCGGAATCGCCAGGGTGCTGCCGGGACTCGACGTCATCGAGGTGGATTCGCTGGCGCTGCTGGAGGATCGGTTCCGTGAGGTGACGCGAATGCTGTCCGTGGGCGGCGCGCACACCCACGACCACGGCATCGACCTGGCCGCGCTCGACCCCGCCGAGCTGACCGGCCTGCCCGGCGTGCAGGAACTGCTGATGCTGGTGGAGATCGCGCAGTTCGCCGACGAGAACGACTGGAATGTCATCGTCGTGGACTGCCCGCCCTCGGCGGACATGCTGCGCATCGTCACCGCCCCCGACACCCTGCTCGGTTATCTGGAACGGATCTGGCCTCCGCACGCGCGAGCGATGAGCACCATCGGCACCGATCTGCGGCGGGCGGTGCTCGCGGCGACGGTGGATCGGATCGTCGGCGCCGTCGGCGAGGTGCGCGATCTGCTCGCCGACCACCGCCGCACCGGCACGCGGCTGGTCACCGTCGCCGAACGGGTCGCGCTCGCGGAGTCCGAGCGGGTGCGCTCGGCCGCCGCGCTGCTGGGGCTGCGGCTGGACGCGGTGATCGTCAACAAGGTGCTGCCGCCGATGCCGGAACCGTCCGGTCCGCCCGAGGCCGTCCATCCCGCCGTGCACTGGTATCACAACCGGCGCGCGGAGCAGTTCGACGTGATCGAGGGGCTTCGAAAGGCCATGCGCGACATCCCGGTGCTGATCGCCCAGCACACGGGCACGGAGCCGGTGGGTCTCGGTTCGCTCCAAGCGCTTTCCTACGCGGTCGATTCCGGCGCGTCAGACGCGGGAACGGCATTTATGCTGGGCGACAATCCAGCGGAGGTTCACGCACGTTCCGGTGAACCGGTGGTTCGATTGGAATCGGGCACGGGTCTGCATTCGGTGTACGCGATGCGGATGCACCTGCCCGTCGTCGATCCGGCGACGTTGCGACTGGGACGAGTGGAGGACGATTTGATCGTGGGTGCGGACGGGGTGCGGCGCCGGGTGCGCTTGGCGCCGGTGTTGCGGCGGTGTGCGGTCGACGACGCCGAACTCGACAGCGGCTACCTGGTCGTGCGTTTCCGCCCGGATCCGGACGTATGGCCGCTGACGCCAGAGGGTCGCTGAGATGGAGCACGGGATGTCGGCCTCGCCCGGCGACGGGATCGGCGAATTCGCCGAGGAACTGAAGCTGCTCGCGGAGGCGGTGCTCGAACGCGTCGAACCGGTGCTGCGGCGCAGCGCGGCGCAGGGTCAGCCGGACTGGCCTGCGTGCAGCTGGTGCCCGGTGTGCGCGGCCGCCGCGCTGGTGCGCGGCGAGCACCACGACGTGGTCGCGGCGATCGCGGATCACGGCACCGCGATCGTCACGGTGCTGCGCGAGGCGCTGGCCGGGGTGCCGGTCGATCCGCTGCTGCCCACCGACGATCTGGAAACCGATGTGCGGCACCGGCATCCGGGGTCCGGTGGCGCGCAGCATCGGACCGCCGATGCGGCGAGGTCGCGTGACGGACACGGCGGCTCGCGCACGGCCGACCGGCACGATGCCGGGGCTGGGCCGGGTGGTCGTGGTGCGTCCCGCTCCGATGACCGGCACGGCAATCCGGCCCGTTCGACCGATCGGCACACCGCCGCTCGCTCGGGTGTCCGGAGCCAGGACGAGGACCACGCCGGTCACCAGCGCGGAGACGGCTCCCGCTCCGACCACAGGTCGCGGCGCACCGACGCCGGACGCCCGGCCGATGAGCGCACCGGCGCCGCGCCCTCAGCCGACAAGCGCGCCGACGCCACACGCCCAGCCAACCAGCGCACCGGCTCTGCGCGCTCGAACGACCAGCGCACCGACGCCGCACGCCCGGCCGACCAGCGCACCGACGCCGCACGCCCGGCCGACCAGTACACCGGCACCGCACGCCCGGAGGATCAGCACACCGCGGCGTCCGACGCGCCGGAGCAGCCCAGGCACTCCCGCTTCATGGGCAAGCGGCCCGGGTACGTCGGTATCCCCGTGACGATCAAGGCATGACACACCCGGTGGCAGATGCGCTCCCGCTGACCGTCGGTATCGACGTCGGCGGCACCAACATTCGCGCCTCGGTGGTGGACGGCGACGGCGAGGTGCTCGACACCGTGCAGTCGCCGACACCGCACAGCGAGCGCGCCCTGGAGGACGCCCTCGACCGTGCCGTGCGGGAACTGCGCCGCCGCCACCCGATCGGCGCCGTCGGTCTCGCCGTCGCGGGCTTCATCAGCGGCGACCGGTCCACCGTGCGGTTCGCCCCGCACCTGCCGTGGAAAGACGCGCCCGTCGCGGCGCGGCTCACCGAGCGTCTCGACCTCCCGGTGATCCTCGAGCACGACGCCAACGCCGCCGTGTGGGCCGAGTACCGGTTCGGCGCGGCGGCGGGCGGGCACAACGTGGTGCTCGTCGCGATCGGCACCGGCGTCGGCGCGGCGCTGCTCATCGAGGGCACGCTCTACCGGGGCACGCACGGCGTCGCACCGGAACTCGGCCATCTGCAAGTGGTCCCGCACGGCCGGGTCTGCCCGTGCGGCAAACACGGCTGCTGGGAAAGGTATTGCAGCGGAACCGCGCTCGCCGAGACCGCGATCGAGCTGCTGGCCACCGACCCCGGCCGCTCGACGGTGCTGGCCAGAGAGGTGTCCCGCGATCCCGGTTCGCTCACCGGCAGGCGGGTGGCGGGCGCCGCCCAGGACGGCGACCCCGTCGCGCTCGCCGCGATGGCCGACTTCGCGCGCTGGCTCGGGCTCGGGCTGGCGTTCGTCAGCGACATCTTCGACCCCGATCTCGTCGTCATCGCGGGCGGCGTGAGCAGTTCGGCTCCGCTGTTCCTCGACGACGCGCGCGAGGAGTACGCCCGCGCCGTCACGGGCGCAGGACACCGGCCGCTGGCCCGCATCCGCACCACCCAGCTCGGTGAGGCGGCGGGCATGATCGGCGCCGCCGAACTGGCGCGCGCCGTGCTCGCGGAGCCGGGGCGGCGCTCGTCGCGGGTCGCGCGCAGCGGGCGCTGACGCGTCCGCGCGCACGGGCACATCCGTTCGAATAAGGCCGTCGCGGAGGGGCCTTCGGGACCTGCGACGATCCGATTGTGGTGAGATACACCGCTGCAATTGGATGTGATCTAGAACCAGCGGTAAAGTCGGCAACTGACGCAGGTTGCCCGCTACTATCCCGGTCCCGGGGGAAGGACGTCATGTTCTACTGGCTGCTGAAGTTCGTGCTGCTGGGACCGTTCATTCATCTCTACAATCGGCCCACGGTCGAAGGCGTGGAGAACATCCCGGCGGACGGGCCGGCCATCATGGCGGGTAATCACCTCTCCTTCGCCGACTGGCTGTTCGCCCCGCTGACCAGCCCGCGGCGCATCAACTACCTGGCCAAGGCCGAATACTTCAACACCCCCGGTCTCAAGGGGCGTCTGCAGAAGTTCTTCTTCAGCGGCACCGGCCAGTACCCGATCGACCGCAGCGGCGCCGACGCCGCCGAGGACGCGCTGAACGCCGCGCGCAAGCTGCTCGACGAGAACCGCTTGGTCGGCCTCTACCCCGAGGGCACCCGCTCCCCCGACGGCCGCCTCTACAAGGGCAAGACCGGCCTGGCCCGCCTCGCGCTCGAGACCGGCGTGCCCGTCATCCCCGTCGCGGTCATCGGCACCAACGAGGTCTCCCCGCCCGGCCCCTTCAAGTGGCGCCGCCGCAAGGTCACCATCAAGTTCGGCGCGCCGATCGACTTCTCCCGCTACGAGGGCATGGGCGGCAACCGCTTCGTCGAACGCGCCGTCACCGACGAGGTCATGTACGAGCTCATGCGACTGGGCGGCCAGGAATACGTCGACGTCTACGCCCACAGCCTCAAGGGCGTCCCCTCCGGCTCGAAGCCCGACGCCGCCCGCATCCCCGACACCGCGGCCAGCTGATTCTTCCCAGAACGGCCCCGGGACCACCAAAGGTCCCGGGGCCGTTCTCGTTTCCGCGACGGTATCGTTGCCCCGGTGCCGGTGCGTGCGAAGCTGTGCGGAATCAGGTCCGAGAGCGATCTGCGGATCGCGATCGCGGCGGGCGCCGACGCGGTCGGATTCATCGCGGGCGTCACCCACGTCAGCGAGGACGCGCTCGACGCCGACCGGGCCGCCTGGCTCGCCGGGCAGACGCCGCCGTTCGTCACCAGGGTTCTGGTCACCCATCTCGAGAGCGCCGCGGCAATCCTCGAGCTCGCCGAACGCGTCGGCGTGGACGCCGTTCAGATCCACGGCCTAGTGACCGCCGAGACCGTTCGGCAGGTCCGCTCGGCCTCGGTCCACCGGATCATCCGGGCCGTGCACGTCACCGGTCCCGAGGCCGTGGACGCCGCCCGCGCGGCCGCGGCGGATTGCGATGCGGTCCTGCTCGATTCGCGCACGGACGACCGCCTCGGCGGCACCGGCCGCACCCACGACTGGTCCGTGAGCGCCGCCATCGTCGACGACCTGCGCCTGCTCGGCCGCCCCGTCATCCTCGCGGGCGGCCTGAACGCGGCCAATGTCGCCGACGCCATCCGCACGGTCCGCCCCTTCGCCGTCGACGTCAACAGCGGAGTCGAACACCCCTCCGGCGACAAATCCCCCGAAGCCTGCGCCGACTTCGTCACCACCGCCCACCGCGCCTGACCCGCACAGGCCTCGCAACGGCGTCGGGCCCTGCGAGACCTACGACGCGAGACCGCCGATGACGTTGATCACACGGTAAGCGAACGCCAAGGTGTTGATAGGGCTGGGCGGGGAGACTGCGGGCATGTTCAAGAAGTTGTTGGCGGCGGCAGGGGTCGGCGGGGCCGAGGTCGAGACCGAGTTGTTCACTCCGGGGGTGCAGCCCGGTGGGACGGTCGAGGGCGTCGTGCGGCTGCGCGGCGGGAAGGTCGGGCAGGACATCGCGCACATCGCGGTGGAATTCGTGACCAGGGCCGAGCAGGAGTACGAGGACCACGAAGCCGTGCGCGACATCGCGTTCGGGCGCACCGGGGTGCACGGTCCGCTGCACCTGCCGCCCGGCGCCGTGCTGGATTTTCGCTTCGCGGCGCGCGCGCCGATGGAAACGCCGATCACGTTCTACAACGGCAGGCACCTGCCGGGCACGGTGGTCTCGCTGCGCACGATCGTCGAGATCCACGGCGCGGTCGACGCCGCCGACACCGACCCGATCGGGGTCGGCGCGCTGCCCGCCCAGCACGTGCTGCTGGAGGCTGTGGAGCGCTTGGGTTTTCACTTGCGCAGCGCCGACGTGGAGGCGGGCCGGGTGCACAACACGCCCCAGACGTTGCCGTTCTATCAGGAGATCGAGTTCGCGGGCTCACCGCACTACCCGCGGCTGAACCAGCTGGAGGTCACCTTCGTCGCCACCGAGACCGGCATGAGCGTGGTGCTGGAGGCGGACAAGCGCGGCGGCTGGATCTCCGAGGGCCGCGACGTCTTCGACGCGCTGTGGGTCGACTACCAGCGCCTCGGCGGCGTCGACTGGGCGGGCGAACTGCATCATCGCCTGGCGCGGCTCGCGCACTGAGCCCGCGTTGGTAGCCTTGTCACGCACAACGTCGACGCGGGACCACGGGTAGGGGTGGTCTGCTCGGCGTGCGAGTGAGGTGAGCATGGTCCGCCGCGACACCGGTGGTCGAATTCTGAAGCTGCCCAGGCGTGTCGACGCCGAGCCCGCCGGCGATCCGCCGACGGGCCGGCTCGCCCGCACCACGAAGCTGGCCGGACTACCGGTGGCGTTCGCGGGCAGGCGGGTCGCGGGCGCGGGCAAACGCATGCTCGGCCGTCCCGCGGACGAGGTGAACCGCGAGATCCAAGCCCGGACCGCCCAGCACCTGTTCGACGTGCTCGGCGAGCTCAAGGGCTGCGTGGCCAAGCTCGGGCAGCTGATGTCGCTGTACGAGCTCGCGCTGCCCGCGGATTTCGCCACGCCGTACCGCGACGCGCTCAACCAGTTGCAGGATTCGGCGCCCGCCATGCTGCCCCCGATGGTGCATTCGGCGCTGGCTGCCCAGCTCGGCCCGCACTGGCGGACGTTGTTTCTGGAGTTCGAGGACCGGCACGCGGCGGCGGCCTCCGTCGGCCAGGTGCACCGCGCGGTATGGCGCGACGGCCGCCGGGTGGCCGTGAAGGTCATGTATCCCGGCGCGCGCGAGGCTGTGCTCAGCGATTTGCAGGCGCTGCGCCAGATCGCTCCCCTGTTCACCGCGCTGCTGCCCGGCGCGGATTCCCGCGCGGTGATCGAGGCGCTGTGTGCCTACATCGGCGAGGAACTCGACTACGAGATCGAGGCCGCGCATCAGCGCAGCTTCGCCGCCGCCTACGCCGACGACCCCGATTTCGTGGTGCCCGGAGTGGTGGCGCAGCAGGGCGACGTGCTGATCACCGAATGGCTGGACGGCGTCTCGCTGTCGCGGATGCTCGTGCAGGGCGCGCCGTTCGATCGCGACCGGATCGGGTTGCTCGTCCTGCGCTTCCTGCTGTCCGGCCCGACGAAAGCCGGTTTGCTGTACGGCGATCCGCATCCGGGCAATTTCCGCATCATGCCCGACGGCAGGCTCGGGATCGTCGATTTCGGCGCGTGCGCGCCGTTCCCGCCCGGCTACCTCGACGCGCTGACCGATATCGCCCAGGCGATCCTGACCGACGACCCGACCGATCTGGAGGCGGCGATCCGTCGGCGCGGCTACGTCGGGCCCGATCGCGCGCTGGACAGTCACACGGTGCTCGAGCAGCTGGCGCCGATGCGTGATGCCATGCTCGACCCGACCTTCCGCCTGACCACCGAGTGGTTGCGCAAACGCGTCTCGGCGACAGTGGATCTGAGCCTGTCCAACGTGATCCGGCAGCTGACCATGCCCGCCGAGCACACCCCGATGCTGCGGACGTTCCTTGCGGGTGTGAGCGTGATGTCGCAGCTCCAGCCGGAACTGCCGCTGCGCACCGAATGCACCCGCTGGTTCCCCGACGTGATCGCCGCGCTCGGACTCGACGACGCGGGTTCGCCATGGCCGCCGGACAATCCGACCGAACCGCTGCGCCGCCTGAACCCCGCCCAACCGAGCGCCCGGCTCACACTCGCGCCGAAGGCCGCCGACTCCCTGGCGCGCGACCACGCAACCGAACCCAATGCGCAACGGGCCATCACCAGCGATGCGCCGACGACGAACCGACCGGCCGAACCCGGCCACTGAACCCCACCACGTAGCCGAGCGCACGACCCGGATACCAGCACGAGCCCAATCGACCGCAAAGCCGAGACGCGCAGCCGAATCCGGCACGTGACGGCCGCGCGGCAGCCCGGTCCTGAAGCGACCGTCGGCCGCGCGGGCCGGTTGCGGCCATCGGCGCGCTCGCAAGTCGTGCGCCCAGGTTCGGCGGCGGAGGTTCCACGTGCGGCTCCAGAGCTGGATCGCCATCCCGGTGAGCGCATCGCCGCGAGGACCGTCTCACCGGGATGCCGCGGGCGGTCCGGTCAATTGGTCGGACCGACAGCGGCCGTTCACGCGGCGTTGACGTGACTGCGTGAGGGTGGCGACCATGGCACACAGCGGTCCGGCACTGGGCATCTCCCGGCGCACCCTGCTGCGCACGTCCGCGCTCGGTCTGGTGGCCGGGCCCGCGCTTGCCGCCTGCGGCGCCGACGACGGACCCGTCCTGGTCCGGCAGCGGCCGAACCTCACGCACGGCGTCGCGGTCGGCGACCCGCGCTCCGACGGCGCGCTGATCTGGGCTCGCTCGGACCGGCCCGCGACGCTGATCGTGGAGACCGCCGCCACCGAATCCTTCACCGACGCGCGCCGTTTCACCGGTCCGCTGCTCACGCCCGACGCGGACGGCACGGGACGGGTCCGCGTCGCCGGACTGCCCTCGGGCTCGGTGGTGCACTACCGCGTCACCCTCGAAGCCGAGGACGGCGCCACCTCCGAGCCGCTGACCGGCGTGTTCCGCACTGCGCCGACCGGTCCGGCCGACATCAAGCTCCAGTGGTCGGGCGACGTCGCGGGGCAGGGTTACGGGATCAATCCCGATCTGGGCGGGATGCGGATCTTCTCGACCATGGCCGCCCGGGACCCGCACCTATTCCTGCACTCCGGCGACGTCGTCTACGCCGACGGCCCGCTCCAAGAGTCGGTCACCCTGCCTGACGGCCGGATCTGGCGCAACACCGTCACCGAGGCCAAGAGCGCGGTCGCCCAGACGCTCGACCAGTTCCGCGGCCAGTACGCCTACAACCTGTCCGACCGGAACTATCGCGGGTTCAATGCCGTGGTGGCGCAACTGGTTCAGTGGGACGACCACGAGACGGTCAACAACTGGTACCCCGGCGGCACCGTCGCCGCGGACAAGGGCTACACCGAGCGCAGCATGGACACCCTCGCCACTCGCGCATGGCAGGCGTTCCACGAGTGGATGCCCCTCGACCCGAAGGAGGCCGTCGACGGCAGGCTGTACCGCAAGGTCTCGTACGGCCCGCTGCTGGACGTGTTCGTCCTCGACATGCGCACCTACAAGGACGCCAACGGCGCCAACACCGCGCCCGAGGGCAGGATCTTCGGTGCGGCACAGACGAAATGGCTGATCGACGGCCTGCGCGAGTCACGGGCCACCTGGAAGATCGTCGCCAACGACCTGCCGCTCGGCGTGGTGGTCCCGGACGGCAAGACCGCCTTCGAGGGTCCGGCCAACGGCGCGCCCGGTGCGCCCTCGGGCCGCGAATCCGAGATCGCGCAGGTGCTTTCGGCGATCAAAGCGAACCGGGTCACCGGCGTGCTGTGGCTGACCGCCGACGTGCACTACACCGCGGCGCACCGCTACTCCCCCGAGCGCGCGGCGTTCACCGATTTCGACGAGTTCTGGGAGTTCGTCTCCGGACCGCTCAACGCAGGCGCCTTCGGCCCCAACCAGCTCGACCCCACGTTCGGTCCCGAGGCGGTCTTCGTGCACGCGCCGCCCGCGCCGAACACCTCGCCGCTGGACGGCGCCTATCAGCATTTCGGCGAGGTCCGCATCGATGGCCGCACCGCGGAACTCACGGTGGATCTGTGCGACGCGACGGGCGCGGTGTTGTTCAGTCAGCGCCTGCCCGCGCCGGGCCGTTGAGCGGGAATCGAGAGCCGGTGCGCGGCGTGCTCGCCGAGGCGGCCGGCCGCGCGTCCACGCCCCTGGTCACGGGGGCGGGCGACATCGGCATCGTCGCAGGTCACAAGGGGTTGTCCGGGTGCGGGTAAAGAGCCTCCGACTTCGGGTACGCACCGAGCGCCAGACTGTGGTTAGCTACCGTGCCATGAGCACGCCGCAGACTGTCTCCGCCGAAGAATATCTACCCCGTGACACCGCGGATGTCGTTCGCACCGTGCGGAATTCACGGGGTCGCGCGGAGCGCCTCACGGTCCGCGGCGGCGAGCCGATCGAAGACAGCCTGACACTGCCCGATCAGCGCACCGTGGTCTCGCTGCGCCGGATGAACTCGGTGCTCGACATCAACCTCGGCCGTCGCACCGTCCGCGTGCAGGCAGGCGCCAAGCTCTCCGACATCGATCGCCGCCTCGGCGCGCACGGACTCGGCCTGCCCGTCGTCGGCGACCACCGTGACATCACCGCGGGCGGCTTCGCCTCGGTCGGCGGCGTGAGCAGCGCCTCGCACCGGTACGGCCTGTTCATCGATCAGATCGTGGATCTGGAATACGTCGACCCGGACGGGCGCATCGGCACCTGCGGGCGCAACCACCACACGGAGCGGTTCCACCGCATCCTCGGCGCGGGCGGGCGCGCGGGCATCATCACCGCGCTCACCCTGGACGCCGTCGACATCGACAAGGACCACACCTGGCTCACCACCGACGCCGACCGGTTCCTCGATTTCGACTCCTTCGTCGAGCACGCGCACACGGAGATCGCGAACCCCGGTAACGCGGCGTTGCAGGTCGGCCGCTGGGTCGACACCGCGCCGCTGAAGGTGGCGCGACCGGTCGGCACCGGCCACGTGCAGCTCGGCACCGTTCGATTCGGTCAGTGGTCCAGCCTCTACCCCACGACGCCGACCCGTTCGCTGCGGGCCCGCCGCGAGGTCGGCACCCGCACCCGGAAGTCGTTGGGCGCCATCGCCTCGCACGCGGGCGGCAAGGCGGGCATGCCGGTGCGCAACGCCGCGGCGGGCGCGCTGATGTTCGCTCCCAAGGTGCTCACGCTGCGCGACGCGGAATACCTCGCCGACACGGTGATCAGCTCCTCGGAGCGTGGACCCGCCTACCGCGTGGGCATTTTCGCGCCGCTGTCGACCTACGCCTCGGTGTTCTACCGGCTACACGACCTGTTCTCCGGACACCGGGAGCGCACCGGCTGCTTCACCGTCATCTCCGCGATGACCTACGGCGTGCGCTCCAGCTACCTGCGTGACGAGGCCGCCGCGCGCAGCCTGCCCGCCGAGGACCACGGCCTGATCACCTTCACCTGCCGGTTGCGTCCGTCCGCGCTGCCCTCGGAGCTGCTGCGCGACATCGTCGCCGGAATCGATGAGATCTGCGCGTCCGAACACGCCATGCGCTACGAGTCGGCCGATTAAACTGTGTCGCGCCGCGGTCACTGGGTGATAGCTGTCACCCGGCGGCCGTGGCCGATTCGGCACTGTCGGCGGGGTGTCGATGGGTCAGTTCAGCATGTCATCCGATGCGAAGGCTGTATCGATGCTCGAATTCCGCCCTGCCCCGGCCCGTTTCGTCGAACGCAAGCTGCGCGCACCGCGCGCCGACCTGCCCGACGCCCAATCCCTCGCTGACCAACGGATTCTCGTCACCGACGCCTGCTCCGACGTCGGCCGCGCCACCGCCGCGCTGCTCGCGGAGCACGGCGCCGAGTTGCTCCTGGTCGCCCGGCGCGGTGATCAGCTCATCGCCGCCTGCGAGGCGATCGTCGCCGCGGGAGGCCGGGCGCACTGGTTCCGCTGCGATCTGTCCGCGCTCGGCGACGTCGACCAGCTGGTCACCTGGGTGCTCGCGGAGTTCGGCGCCGTCGACGTCCTGATCAACAACGCGGGCCGCCCGGTACGCCGCCCCGTCGCGCAATCGCTCGACCGTTTCCGCGACTACCAGCGCATGATGGCCGCCAACTACTTCGGGCCGCTGCGACTGACCCTCGGACTGCTCCCGGCGATGATCCGCTCCGGCTCCGGCCACGTCGTGAATGTCGGCCCCGCGCACCACAACACCGCCGCGGCCGCCCGTTTCGCCTCCTACGCGAGCTCTCAGGCGGCGTGGACCACCTTCGCCGAGTGCGCCGAGGCCGAGCTGGGACCGAGCGGCGTCCACGTCACCGCGATCGACTATCCGGCACTGCACACCGACGACCCGGACTTCGCCGACGAATACGAGCGAGATCCGGCCGAGGCCGCCCGCGCCGTGGCAGCCGCCCTCACCGACCGAGACGACGCGCACCCGCGGTTCGCCCGCAGGCTGCGCGAACTGGCGGGCGCCGCGCCGCGCTCCACCACGCGCCTGCGCCACGCGTTCGGATTCTGACGCACCCCGGAAACGGCGAAGCGCCCCACCGGTTTCCGGCGGGGCGCTTCGTGTGTGGTCTCAGTGCTTCTCGGGGCCGAGGTGGTACTCGAACACCAGGCCCGCCGCCGCGGCGAGCACGCACAGCACGCCGACGCCGATCAGCCACGGCTCGAAGAAGGCCAGGCCCAGCGCGGTGACCGAACCAGCGGCCGCCAGGGTGATGGGCCAGAAGCTACCCGGCGAGAAGAAGCCGAGGTCACCGGTGCCGTCCACGATCTCGGCGTCCTCGAAGTCCTCCGGACGCAGGTCGAGACGACGAGCGACGAACCGGAAGTAGGTACCGATGATCAGCGACAGGCCCGCGGTCAGCACGATCGCGGTGGTGCCCGCCCACTCGACGCCGGTGCGCGACTGGGCGGTGAAGAACCCGTACACGATGCCGACGATGATGAAGAACACCGTCAGCAGTTCGAAAATGCGCGCTTCGATCTTCATGTCAGATCAGTCCTCACTTGGTCTCGGGCGCGGCCGCGCTCTTGACCGTGCGGTCGGTGTTGAACGGCCGGGTGGAGGTGGCGACGGGGGACTCACCGATCGCCTCGAGTGCCTCGGCGTTGGTCTTGCCCGCCCGACGCGCGTCGAGGTACTGGGTGAACTTCTCCGGCGAGACGGCGCGGACCTCGAAGTTCATCATCGAGTGGAAGGTACCGCACATCTCGGCACAGCGGCCGACGAACGCGCCTTCCTTCTCGATCTTGGTGATCTGGAAGACGTTGTCCGAGTGGTTTTCCTTCGGGTTCGGCATCACGTCGCGCTTGAACAGGAACTCCGGCACCCAGAAGGCGTGGATCACGTCGGCGGCGGCGAGCTGGAACTCGATGACCTTGCCGGTCGGCAGCACCAGGACCGGGATCTCGTTGCTGGATCCGACGGTCTCGACCGTGTCGTAGTGCAGGTAGGAGAGGATGTCGTTCTCCGGCTTGCCGTGCACCGGGCCAGGCTGCGGGTGACCGTCCTTGGTCCGCTCCTCGTACTCCTCCAGCTGGGCCTGCGCGGCCTCCTCGCGGGCGGAGTCGATGCCGTTGAACTGGTAGCCGTTCTTGAAGTCGACCTCGCGGTAGCCGAACTTCCAGTTCCACTGGAAGGCGGTCACGTCGACCGTCACGTCCGGGTTGTCCACCTTCTCGTGGACGTAGTTCTGCACCACCACGGTGAAGTAGAACAGCACCGCGATGATGACGAACGGGATCGCCGTGTAGGTCAGCTCCAGCGGCACGTTGTAACCGGTCTGCCGCGGGAATTCCGGGGAGTCCTTCTTCTTGCGGTGGAACGCGACGGTCCAGAAGGTCAGACCCCAGACCAGCACACCCATCACCAGCGCGGCGATGACCGACCAGGTCCACAGCTCCCGCATCCGGGTGGCCTGCGGCGTGATACCCGAGGGCCAGCCGAACCGCAGCCAAACATTGTCGATCGAGCAGCCCGAGACGAGCACCGCGGTGATCCCCAAGGACACCGCCAGCCCGGCCCGCCGAAGGACGCGGCCCTGCCGACCCTTCACGGGTCGTGCCCCGATCTCTTCGCTCGCCTTGTGCGCCACGCTCACGCCTTCCTGGTCGCCACACATTCCGACAGTGCGCCGCCGGGCCGCGATCCGCCCTGACGACACTTTTCAAGCTCATGTCAGGCCGTCCCGGCGGGCATCCGACTCCGCGCACGCGCCGCCTGAGAATGGCCTGAGTACTACGCAGCGTAGACCAAACCGGCGTCCTCATTGACGTCGGGTCGCATTCGACACTCCACAGGCGCGGGAGCGGGGGCGGCCACCGGCGCATCCGCGCAGGACAGGACGCGCGCAGCGCGCGGATCCCC
The DNA here is from genome assembly GCF_965341865.1 of Nocardia sp. bgisy134. Taxonomy (GTDB): domain Bacteria; phylum Actinomycetota; class Actinomycetes; order Mycobacteriales; family Mycobacteriaceae; genus Nocardia. The sequence continues at coordinate 826,873 of NZ_CBDQZP010000001.1, read as the reverse complement.
CGCGTGCGGCATACTCGGACACAACATTTCGGCCGGCGGTGTGCGTGGCGCGCGCCGCAGCACCCCCAGCCATCCGGACGCCCGCCAGCCGGCGTCCCCCACCGGAGAAACGAGGTTGCCGACACCGTGTGCGGACTGCTCGGATTCCTGACATCTGACGCGGCGACATCCGACGTGGTCGACCAGGTCTACAACGCGCTGCACTGCATGCGCCACCGCGGCCCCGACGAGCGCGGCACCTGGCACGACGACCACCTGGTTCTGGGCTTCAACCGCCTCTCGATCATCGATATCGAGCACTCGCACCAGCCGCTGCGCTGGGGTCCCGCCGACAACCCCGAGCGCTACGCGCTGACCTTCAACGGCGAGATCTACAACTACATCGAGCTGCGCGAGGAACTGGCGGCGGCGCACGGCGCCGAGTTCCCGGACGGGAAGATGTTCGCCACCGAGGGCGACAGCGAGGCCATCGTGGCGGCCTTCCACTACTGGGGCGCCGAGGCGGTCCAGCGGCTGCGCGGCATGTTCGCCTTCGCGATCTGGGACACCGAGACCAGCGAGCTGTTCCTGGCCCGCGATCCGTTCGGCATCAAGCCGCTGTTCCTGGCCACCGGCCCCGGCGGCACCGCCTTCGGCAGCGAGAAGAAGAGCCTGCTCGACCTGCTGCCCGCGCTGCGGTCCTCCGACGAGCTTGACCCGCGCGCGCTGGAGCACTACACGGTGCTGCAATACGTGCCGGAGCCCGAGACGCTGCACAAGGGCATTCGGCGGCTGGAGTCGGGCACCTACGCGACGGTCCGCGCCGGCGAAGAGCCGAAGCTCACCCGCTACTTCCGGCCGGGCTTCCGGGTGCGCCCGTTCACGCCGGGTTCGGAATCCGCCCGCTACCGCGAGATCGCGGCAGCGCTCGAGGACTCGGTCGCCAAGCACATGCGCGCCGACGTGACCGTCGGGTCGTTCCTGTCGGGCGGCATCGACTCCACCGCGGTCGCGGCGCTCGCCATGCGGCACAACCCGAAGCTCATCACCTTCACCACCGGCTTCGAGCGCGAGGGCTACTCCGAGGTCGACGTGGCCGCCGAGAGCGCCGAGGCGATCGGCGCCCGCCACATCGTCAAGGTGGTCTCGCCCGCGGAATTCGCCGCCGCCATCCCCGAGATCGTCTGGTACCTGGACGACCCGGTGGCCGACCCGGCGCTGGTTCCGCTGTATTTCGTGGCCAAGGAGGCGCGCAAGCACGTCAAGGTCGTCCTCTCCGGCGAGGGCGCCGACGAGCTGTTCGGCGGATACACCATCTACCGGGAGCCGTTGTCGCTCGAGCCTTTCGAGTACCTGCCGAAGGGGCTGCGCAAGCTGGCGGGCAAGCTCTCCGACCGCATTCCGGACGGCACCCGCGGGAAGAGCCTGCTGCACCGCGGCTCGCTCACGCTGGAGGAGCGCTACTACGGCAACGCCCGCAGCTTCAACGACGCCCAGCTGCGCGCCGTGCTGCGCGAGTTCCGCCCGGAGTGGACCCATCAGGACGTCACCGCCCCGATCTACGCCCAGTCCCGCGGCTGGGACCCGGTGGCCCGCATGCAGCACCTGGACCTGTTCACCTGGCTGCGCGGCGACATCCTGGTCAAGGCCGACAAGATGACCATGGCCAACTCGCTCGAGCTGCGGGTGCCGTTCCTGGACTCCGAGGTGCTGAAGGTCGCCGAGCAGCTGCCCTTCGAGCAGAAGATCACCAAGGAGACCACCAAGTACGCGCTGCGCCAGGCGCTGGAGGGCATCGTGCCCCCGCACGTGCTGCACCGCGCCAAGCTCGGCTTCCCGGTCCCGCTGCGGCACTGGCTGCGCGGCACCGAGCTCTACGACTGGGCGCAGGTGCAGATCGCCGACTCGCAGACCGACCACCTGCTGGACAAGGCCGCCATCAAGACCATGCTCGACGACCATCGCGCCGGTCGGTCCGACCACAGCAGGCGGCTGTGGACGCTACTGGTCTTCATGGTCTGGCACGGCATCTTCGTCGAGGACCGGATCAAGCCGGAGATCCAGGAGCCGGTCTACCCGGTCTCGTTGTAAAGACCCGAATACGACTCGCCACCCCCGGCCGATCGGCCGGGGGTGGCGAGTCGTATTCGGTCGATCGATGCGGCGCTATCAGGCCTGAGCAGCGCGACAATGGGTGACGACCGATCCAGCTGATCAGCGAGGAGGTACAGGTCGTGACCATCGCGAAGGACGTCATGCGGCGAGGGGGTCAGTGGATCTCCGCGGAACAAACCGTGCAGAACGCGGCGTGGATGATGGCGGCACACGGCGTCGACGTCCTCGTCGTCGGCGACGACGAGAACGACCGCCTGTCCGGAGTCCTCACCTACCGCGCCATCGCGTTGAAGTGCGTGGCGGCGGGTCTGCCGCCGGATCGCACCACCGTGGGCGCCTTGTTCTCGGGCACGCCACGCTGGGTGGACTCGCGCGCCGACCTGCGCGAGGTCCTCGACGAGATGAACAGCCATCACCTGCGCCACATTCCGGTCGTCGAGGACCGCAGGCTGGTCGGGACGATCAGCGAGAACGACCTGGTCGATCACCTCGACTCCGCGCAGCTGGGCGAGTTCGTCCGCGCCCACGCCGCGGCCTGACGAGCCCGCGCGCGTCCTGTGCGGGCCGATCGAGGTTCCGCGCGCTTCGCCGACGCCATGGAGCCTCCGGTCAGATGGACCGAGGGCTCCGGTGACTACCGCGTCGCAACCGGCTCAGAGCAGCGGCTTGATCTCGGCCGCGGCCTCCGCGCCGTAGGCCGCGGTGAGGCGCTCGAGCGCCTCGTCCTTGTGGAGCGTCCACTCCTGGGTGCCCATGGTCTCCAGCACCAGCACCGCGACGAGCGATCCGAGCTGGGCGGAGCGCTCCAGGCTCAGTCCGGCGGTGTGGCCGGTCAGGAAGCCCGCGCGGAAGGCGTCGCCGACACCGGTCGGCTCGACCTTGGTGCGCTCGGGGACCACGCCGACGTGGACCTCGGTGCCGTCCTTGTCGACGATCTGCACGCCGTCGGCGCTCAGGGTGGTGACCCGGATGCCGACCCGCTTGGCGATCTCGTCTTCGCTCAGGCCGGTCTTCTGCAGTAGCAGCGCCCACTCGTACTTGTTGGTGAAAAGGTATGCGGCGCCGTCGATCAGGCGCACCGCCTGGTCGCCGTCCAGACGGGCGAGCTGCTGGGAGGGGTCGGCGGCGAACGGGATGCCGAGCTCGCGGCATTCCTCGGTGTGGCGCAGCATCGCCTCGGGGTCGTTGGCGCCGACGAGCACCAGATCCAGCTGCCTGGTCTCGGCCAGTTCGGCGACGGAGATGTCGCGGGCCTCGCTCATCGCGCCGGGGTAGAAGGACGCGATCTGGGCCATGTCGTCGTCGGTGGTGCAGACGAAGCGTGCGGTGTGCGCGCGATCGGAGACGTGGACCGTGGAGCAATCGACGCCGTGCCGCTCCAGCCAGGCGCGGTAGTCGGCGAAATCGGCGCCGACCGCGCCGACCAGCAGCGGCGTGCGATTCAGCACGCCCATGGCGTAGGCGATATTGCCCGCCACACCGCCGCGGCGGATCTGGAGATCGTCGACGAGGAAGCTCAGCGAAACATGATCGAGTTGATCGGCCAGGAGCACATCGGCGAACCGTCCAGGGAAACGCATGAGGTGGTCGGTCGCGATGGACGCGGACACGGCGATAGACACGAGGCTGGGCCCCTTCAACGGTAGGCGGCAGGCGGTGAGGGGAGATCGAAATCCCCGTTCCCACCGTAGCCGATCCACCGGGTGCTCCAGAGGCATCGACGCAATCGGCGCAGACCATCGACGGTCCGCGGTTGGACACAGCGGAGACGAAGAGGAGCCTTGTCAGCGCAGCTTGACATAGCCCGTCGACAGACTTCACACGACCAAAGGCCGCAGCGAAGGCGGCGGTCCGCCTGGTCGGCTCAGCCGAATACGGTCTGTCGACGGTCCGTGCGACCGGCGCAGGTACGCGAAGTCTGCGTGGCCGGGAGCAGGTCCGTCGACGGATCGCGCACGTCCAGCCGAGGCGCCAGGTATGTCCAGTCAGCCAGCCGCAGCGGGCCGACAATCGGTGTACGGCCGCGGAGGCGCAGATACGCCCGGTGGGCGCGGCCGTCCGTCGACAGCCGCGCATGGCCGGAGCGGAGCCGCAGGCCCGTATGTGCCAACGCAGCCGGACGGCAGGCTGCTAACCAGACCACGCACGGCCAGAGCGGAAGCACAGGTACGCCTGGTCGGGTTCAGCCGAATGCGGTCCGCCGACAGTCCGTGCGGGCGACGGTGCGGTCCGTGCGGCCGGGATGCCGTCCGTCAACAGATCGCGCACGGCCGGAGCCGAGGCGCGAGGTCATCCAGACAGCGCAGCCGCAGCTAGCCGACACTCCGTGTACGGCCGCAGAGGCGCAGATACGCCCGGTCGGCGCGGCCCGACGCAGTCGTCGACAGCCGCGCACGGCCCCTCAGCGGAGGTGGAGGTTACGCCTTGTGGCGGGTCAGTTGAAGGAGTCGCCGCAGGCGCAGGAACCCGTGGCGTTCGGGTTGTCGATGGTGAAACCCTGCTTCTCGATGGTGTCGACGAAGTCGATCGAGGCGCCCTGGACGTAGGGAGCGCTCATCCGGTCGACGGCCAGGGTGACGCCGCCGAAGTCGACGGTCAGGTCACCGTCGAGCGAGCGGTCGTCGAAGAAGAGCTGGTAGCGCAGGCCCGCACAACCACCGGGCTGCACCGCGATGCGCAGCGCCAGGTCGTCGCGGCCCTCCTGATCCAGCAGCGCCTTGGCCTTCGAGGCGGCGGCATCGGTCAGAGTCACACCGTGGGTGGTCGTCTCGTTCGGCACAGTCATGAACTCTCCTAAGGACAGCTGTGGTCAACCCGTGAACAGCGCACGGCTCGTGGAGTCAACACCACTCAGCGGGCTGCTATTCCCCATCTTGCCACTCGGCCCCTCGCGCGTTGACACAACCTCGGTGTTGCGCAGCCCTCCTTACGACCGCATTTCCGGCTGGCTGGCGCATCGAATAGCCTGGTTGCTGTGAAATTGTTCCGTCGCGGCGAGTCCAGCACCACCGACGCGACCGCCGACACCACGGCGGACGCGAACGGCGGCTCGACCGCCATCACCACCAAGACGACTCCCCCGGTCACCCCGGGCAAGGGCCGTCCCACCCCGAAACGTCGTGACGCGGAAGGCAAACGGCGCGGACCGGTCGCGCCCGCACCGCTGACCGCGAAGGAAGCGCGGGCGCGCCGCAAGGCCACCCGCGGCACCAAGGAGGAGCGCAAGGCCGCCAGTGCCGAGCGCAAGCTCGCCGTCCAGGATCGCAGGGCCCGGATGCTGGCGGGTGAGGACAAGTACCTCCTGCCGCGCGATCAGGGCCCGGTCCGCGCCTACGTGCGCGATCTCGTCGACGCCAGGCGCAACCTGGTCGGCCTGTTCATGCCGATGGCGCTGGTGCTGATCATGTCCATGTTCGCCGCACCCGGCCTGCAGACCATCGTGACGTTGGCCATGCTGGTGATGATGCTGTTCATGATCATCGAGGGCGTCATCCTCGGCCGGATCGTGAACAACCGGGTCCGTGAGCGGTTCCCCGACACCACCGACACCGGCTTCCGGCTCGGCTGGTACGCCTTCGTCCGCGCCTCGCAGATCCGCAAGATGCGGGCGCCGAAGCCGCGGGTCAGCGCAGGCGACGCGGTGTAGAAGTTCATCGGTCGCGAGCAGCGATCGATCCGAGAGTCCGAGTTCGGCCGTTCGTGGCACTTGCCACGGACGGCCGTTTCGCGTTTCAGCGGTGGTGCGAGAAGCGCATGGCGTTCAACTCGGCCCGCAGGCGCTGCGCGTCCCGGTCGGTCACGTGGGTGGATCCGGCGAGTCCGCGACCGCGAGCGAAGAAGAGGGATACGGCGACGATGACTGTCGCGAGGAGAAGGAGAGTCAGCATGGCAGAAATTTTGCGCTGACTTATTTTCCGCCGAAAGTGGCAGCGAAGACATTGTTCGCAAAAATCCGGCCAGGTACCCTCGGGGCATGCTGTCGAAGGTCGCCGTCGTGCTGTTCGAAAAGCTCGCCATGTTCGAGTTCGGCGTAGTCTGCGAGGTTTTCGGGCTCGACCGCACCGCCGATGGCCTGCCCGGCTTCGACTTCAAGGTCTGCGGGGCGGAACCGGGCAAGCCGCTACGTGCCACCACGCCCGGCGTGACGATCACCCCCGAGTTCGGACTGGAAGAACTCCTCGAGGCCGACCTGGTGGCGGTCCCCGCCGCCCCGGCCACCGCACTCTCGGATGGGCTGGACCCGCGGATCGTCGACGCCGTGCGCGGCGCTTCGGACGCCGGGGCGATCGTGCTCACCGTCTGCTCCGGCGCGTTCGTCGCGGGCGCGGCGGGCCTGCTCGACGGACGCAAATGCACCACGCACTGGCGCTACGTCGATCAGCTCGCCGAGCGCTACCCGTCCGCCACCGTCGACCCCGACGTGCTCTTCGTCGACGAGGGCAACCTCATCACCAGCGCGGGCACCGCCGCGGGCATCGACGCCTGCCTGCACCTGGTGCGCAGGGAGATCGGCAGCGCCGCGGCCAACGGCATCGCCCGCCGCATGGTCGTGCCGCCGCAGCGCGACGGCGGGCAACGGCAGTTCATCGAACGCCCGGTCCCCGCCTGCACCTCCGACAGCCTCTCGACGACCCTCCAGTGGATGGGCGAGAACCTCGACCTGCCGCACACCATCGACGAGCTGGCCGCGCGCTCTACGATGTCCACGCGCACCTTCGCCCGCCGCTTTGCCGCGGAGACCGGAACGACCCCGGTGAAATGGCTCACCAACCAGCGCGTCCTCTACGCCAAGCACCTGCTCGAAGAGACCGAACAGGGCCTCGAACAGATCGCCGCCCGCGCGGGCTTCGGCTCCGGCGCGCTGCTGCGCCACCACTTCCAGCGCCTGGTCGGCATCTCCCCTACCGAATACCGCCGACGCTTCGGTGCCGCCTCACCGACAGGCTGAGGAGCCCACCGGCCGGGGCTTCGGGCGAGAGACCGAGCAACACGGTTGGTTGGTAGCGTGCTGGCGTGTCGCAGGATTCCGGAACCGCGCGTCCGCCTCGGACGCTTGTGCTCGGCGGGGCTCGCTCGGGGAAGTCGGCGTTCGCGGAGAACCTCGCCGCGGCGACGGGGGAGGTTCGGTACGTGGCGACCTCGGTCCCCGATCCGGACGACCACGACTTCGCCGAACGCATCGCCCGGCATCGGGAGCGCCGCCCCGCCGGCTGGAGCGTGGTCGAAAGTGCCGACGCCGCAGCGGTTCTCGCCGATCCCGCACCCGAGGCCGCGACCTTGGTCGATGACATCGGCACCTGGCTGACCGCGCGTATCGACGCGCTCGACGCCTGGGATTCTCCGCGCGGCACCGTCGCCCCCAACACCGAAGCCCTGGTCTCCGCCGTCGCGGCATATCCGCACCGGCTGATCATCGTCAGCCCGGAGGTCGGCATGGGCGTCATCCCCGCGACCCGCTCCGGCCGCCTGTTCCGCGACGAGATCGGCGCCCTCAACCAGCGCCTCGCGCAGGCCTGCGACGAAGCGTTCCTCGTCGTCGCGGGTCTTCCCGTTCGGCTCAAGTAGCGGTACGCCCCGGAGAGGAATGGCGGCGAGCGCGTGTCGAACCGCCATGTCACTCCCGTCGAATCCATCCGACTCCGCCCGATAGGGAAACAGCGGTGGCGCGGGTCACGGCGGAGGCGGACGCCGAGGATCCGGGTGGGTGCGATACGGGCGACGCGTTCCGGGCAAGATTGGGCGTCGGAAGCACGTGCGGCGGACGCCGCCCGACCGGAGAGGCTCGACAGTGACACACGGATTCGGACCGGTTGCGCCCCCCGACCCGCGGATCCGCGCGGCCGCCGAACAGCGGCAGACGCAGCTGACCAAACCCGCTGGGGCGCTGGGCCGCCTGGAAACGCTGGGCAACTGGGTGGCCGCCTGCCAGGGTGTGTGTCCGCCGAAGCAGTTCGAGCGCGCCAGGGTCGTCGTCTTCGCCGGTGATCACGGCGTCGCGCGCTACGGTGTGTCAGCGTACCCGAGCGAGGTCACCGCGCAGATGGTCGCCAACTTCCTCGGCGGCGGCGCGGCGGTGAACGCGCTGGCCGCGGTCGCGGGCGCGAGCGTGCGGGTCGCCGACATCTCCGTCGACGCCGAGACCGATCCCGTCGTGAGCAAGCACAAGGTGCGCCGGTCGAGCGGTTCCATCGACCGCGAGGACGCGCTGAGCGAAGACGAGGTGCAGGCCGCCCTCGCCGCGGGCCGCGCCATCGCCGACGAAGAGATCGACGGCGGCGCCGACCTGCTCGTCGCGGGCGATATGGGCATCGGCAACACCACGCCCGCCACCGTGCTCATCGCCACGCTCACCGACACCGAGCCGGTCGTCGCGGTCGGGCGCGGCACCGGCGTGGACGACGCGGGCTGGTCTCGCAAGGTCGCGGCCATTCGCGACGCCATGCGCAGGGCCCGGCCGGTCGTCAAGGATCCGGTGGATCTGCTGCGCGTCGCCGCGGGCGCCGACATCGCCGCCATGACAGGGTTTCTCGCGCAGGCCGCGACCCGGCGCACGCCGGTGATCCTGGACGGCGTGGTGGTCACCGCGGCCGCGCTGGTCGCCGAGGATCTGGCCGCGGGCGCGAGCGCCTGGTGGCTGGCCGGACACCGCTCCACCGAACCCTCGCACAATCTGGCACTGAAGCAGCTGCGCCTGGAACCACTCGTCGATATGGGCATGCGTCTCGGCGAAGGCTCCGGCGCGCTCACCGCCCTGCCCATCCTGCGCGCCGCCGTCGCCGCGCTCGCCGAGATGGCCACCTTCGGTGAGGCGGGCGTCAGCACCGCCGACGACGCGGCCCCGGCCGCCCCGAACCTGACCAAATGACACCGGGCGCCGGGATCCGGCTGGCCGTCTCCTGGCTGACCGTGCTTCCGGTGCGCGGCCCGGACGAGGTCGATCGAGCCGCGGCGCGCCGCGCGATCGCGCTGGCGCCCGTCGTCGGCGTGCTGCTCGGTGCCGCCGCGGCCGCGTTGTTGTGGGCGCTGACCGGCGCGGGCGCGAGCGCACCGCTGGCCGGGCTGGTGACCGTGGCGGCGCTGGCGCTGCTCACCCGCGGCATGCACCTGGACGGCCTGTCCGACGCGATGGACGGGCTCGGCAGCTACGGGCCGCCCGAGCGCGCGCGGCAGATCATGAAGAGCGGCGGGGTCGGGCCGTTCGGCGTGGCCGCGCTGGTCTTCGCTATCGGCGCGCAATCGTTCGCCTTCGGCGCGCTGGCCGGCGCGGGACGGTGGTTCGCGGTGGCGCTGGCAGTCGCGACCGGGCGGGTTGTGGTCGTCCTCGCTTGTCGCCGCGGGGTGCCCGCCGCGCCGGGCGCCGCCTTCGGCGCGCTCGTGTCCGATACCCAGTCTCCGGTGACCGGTGTGGTGTGGGTGGTCGTCGCGCTGTGCTGCGGCGTCCTGGCGGTGCCGGATCACCCCTGGCTCGGGCCGGTCGCCGTCGCGGTGTCCGTGGCCGTCGCGATGGTGGCGGTCCGGCACATGGTGCGCAGGTTCGGGGGTCTGTCGGGCGACGTGCTCGGCGCGGCGATAGAGATTTCGATCACGTTTGCCGCGGCCGGACTCTCGCTCACCGGATAAATCGGAATATTGCCGTAACCCTCGGTATCACGTGGCGATATATATCGGGTTTCGACAGTGTATGAACTTCGTCTCCCTACTCTGCACCGAGAATGGGCGCACAAGGTTGCGGTGCGGTTCGCCCAGCACCGATTTCGCGCGGACCACGCCGAATCCCGGGCACGCGGCGATGCCGGGCCGCGTTCGCGCGCCATCTCCTCGTGCCGGGAAAATCGTTGGCGGACAATCGAAGTCGACGAACCGGCGAACTCGCCCTGCGCAAATCGTGACGAACGCAACACTCGGCGCCCCGCCGAAGGCGGCGACCGTACCCACTCGCCACCGGTTTGCGCACACCGTGATCCGACCCAACGGAATCTTTTCCGCACTGGCACACCAACCGTCTGGGTCAGGATCTAATGTGGGCGGTATGTCTTCCGAGCGCCTCTATTTTCGACAACTGCTGTCCGGGCAGGACTACGCCGTCGGTGATCCGATCGCGACGCAGATGCGAAATTTCGCCTACTTGATCGGTGATCGGGAGACGGGCGAATGCGTTGTGGTCGATCCGGCCTACGCCGCGGGCGATCTGGTGGACATCGCCGAGGCCGATGGGCTGCGCCTCACCGGAGTCCTCGCCACCCACCACCACCCCGACCACGTCGGCGGCACCATGCTCGGTTTCACCCTGCGCGGCGTGCGCGAACTGCTGGAGAAGACCAGTGTCCCCGTGCACGTGAACGATCAGGAACTGTCCTGGGTCGCCAACGTCACCGGCATCGCGCCCAGCGAACTCACCGGCCACGAGCACGGCGACAAGGTCGCGGTCGGCGCCTTCGAGATCGAGTTATTACACACCCCGGGGCACACCCCGGGCAGCCAGTGCTTCCTGTTCGACAATCGCCTCATCGCGGGCGACACCCTGTTCGTCGACGGCTGCGGTCGCACCGACTTCCCCGGCGGCGACTCCGACGAAATGTTCCGCAGCCTGCGCTATCTCGCCGGACTTCAGGGCGACCCGGTCGTCTACCCGGGCCACTGGTACTCGCACGAACCCAGCGCGGCGCTGTCGTCGATCCGCGACAACAACTACGTCATGCGGCCGCAGACACTCGAGCAGTGGCAGATGCTGATGCCGGGCTGAGCATCCGCCCAGCGATCGATCGGGCGTCCTCGACTGCCCACGCCGACCGGTGCCGCCTGTCGAACACGGGACGACGACCGAGATCGGACCCGGCGAGCAAGGCGGTCGGCTTCGTCGCACCGGCGCCCGTCGAACACGAGACGCCGATAGTCGATCCGGCGGAGCGGGCGGTCCGCTTCGTCTCAGCGATGGAACTCCAGCGCAGGCCGACCGTCCCGTTCGGCCTGGACGGCCACCCAATCCGTCCCGGCGCCGCACAGATAACCGCGGTACCGCTGGAGCTCCCGGCCGGATTCCCGGTCGAAGACGACGGTGACGTACCCACCCTCCGCCGTGAGGAAGCCGCCGACCACAACCCGGTCACCCGCGATGATCGTGCGCCGCTGCCTCATCGCCGTCGACTCGAAGCCCGGATCCGGAACAGTCCACTTCATCGCGCCGGTCTCGATGTCGAACAACGACAGCGCACCCTGATCGGCGAACTCGCTGAACAGCAGTGATCGGTCGTCGCCGTCCAGCGGGCTACCCGTGCCCGAGCCGGTCCACACCGTCGTTCCGGTGGCGAGGTCGAACAGTTGCGGCGCACCGGAATCGGTGACCGCCGCGATGCGGGTGCCCGCGCCGACGAACTGGGTCCCGAAGTCCGGGCCGAGCATGTTCTGACACTCGCCGTTCTTGCGGCGGCCACTGTAGACCGCGCCGCTGTAGCGTTCGGCGCCGCCGCGCGCGTCGGTCGCGGTGATCGCGACGCGGCACTCATCGCTGCCGGACGAGGCGTGATGATCGGTGATCACCAGGAGGTCGCCCGCAGCGAGGTTGTACCAGGCGTGGTGCTCGGCCCGGCCCGGGAGGACGGTTCCCTTCGCCGCCTCGACAAGCGCCCACGGGCGCTCCGCTGCGGAGGCTGGGTCCTCCACGGCGATGGCCACCAGCGCCGGTTCGGCGGGGGCACGACGGTGCCAGACGCCGACGGTGTCGCCGTCGACCGATCCCCGAGCCGGCGCGGGCCACGTCGGCGCTCCGGATCGGATGTCGAGCCGCAGGGAGGTGCAGTCGTCGCGGCCGCGCGCGCACTCGACCATGTAGATCGCTTTGTCGAAGACCACAACGTCATCGGCGCTCGCCTGCCACAGCGTCCGGCCATCGGCGGCCTCGATGACCTCCACCAGCGCCGGTTCGCTGGGTTTGCCCTCGTTCTCCAGGAAAACGACGGTGTCACCGCTCACCGCGTAGGAGTAGTCGCTCGGTTTCGTCTTCGGCACTCTTCGCCACAGCTCACGACCGGTGGCGCGGTCCACAGCGACCAGCGCTTCTTCGCTCGAAACCAGGACAGCACTGCCCGCCACCGAGATCCACGAGTCCGCCGAATGGTCGAAGTCCAGACCGGCTTTCGACCACGTCGGCTCGGGGTTGGCGGGATGCCCGGTAGTCGTCGCCGGAGTAGCGGCGGACGTGGTGGTGCGAACTACGTTGTCCGGCACCGAAGTTCCACCACTACAGGCCGAAACACCCAGGGCTGCCGACAAGATTCCGGCCGCGATCGATGTACGCACTGCGTCCCCCCAACTTTCCCGGCTGTCCGACAGCCGAGGCTACGGCCCGCCCACGCCCAAGGGCGGGCCAGTCTCACATACCGCGCATCCAGCCGTGCTTGTCTTCGAAGGTGCCGCGCTGGATACCGGTGAGCGTGTCGCGCAGCGCCATGGTGACCGCGCCGGGTTCGCCGCCGCCGATGGTGAATTCGCCCTCGGTGGAGCGCACCCAGCCGACGGGGGTGATCACGGCGGCGGTGCCGCAGGCGAAAACCTCGCTGATCTCACCGCTTTCGGCGCCCTTGCGCCACTCCTCCACCGAAACCTTGCGCTCCTCCACGGGGTAACCCGAGTCGGCGGCGAGGGTGAGCAGCGAATCGCGGGTGATGCCCGGCAGCAGCGAGCCCGACAGTTCGGGAGTCACCAGCCGCGCCTCGGAACCGGAGCCGAAGACGAAGAACAGGTTGTTGGTGCCCATCTCCTCGACGTAGCGGCGCTCGCAGGCGTCCAGCCACACCACCTGGTCGCAGCCCTTTTCGGAGGCCTGCGCCTGGGCGAGCAGCGAGGCGGCGTAGTTGCCCGCCACCTTGGCCTCGCCGGTGCCGCCGGGCGCGGCCCGCACGTACTCGGTGGACAGCCACACCCGCACCGGCTTCACGCCGCGCGGGAAGTACGCTCCCGCGGGCGAACCCAGCAGCAGGTACTTGTAGGAGGCGGCGGGCTTCACACCCAGGCCCGCCTCGGTGGCGAACATGAAGGGCCGCAGGTAGAGCGAGTCCTCGCCGCCCGCGGCGGGCACCCAGCGCTCGTCCACTTCGAGCAACTGGCGCACCGACTCGATGAACAGCTCCTCCGGCAGCTCGGCCATCGCCATACGCCGCGCCGACTTACGGAAACGGGTCGCGTTCGCGTCGATCCGGAAACAGGAGACGCTGCCGTCGCTCTGCCGGTACGCCTTGAGACCCTCGAAGATGGCCTGGCCGTAGTGGAAGACCATGGTGGCCGGGTCCAGCGCCAGTGGACCGTACGGCTCGACTCGCGCATTGCTCCAGCCTTCGCCCGCGGTGTAGTCGATCGACACCATGTGATCGGTGAAGAACCGGCCGAACCCCGGCGCCGCCAGAATCTCCTGTACCCGCTGCGCCGGCGCGGGCGCAGGATGCGGAACATGGGCGAACTGTGCGGCAACGGTCATGCAGGTGATCCTATCGGTGCCGGATTTCCTTCCGTCCACCTGTCGGGAAACGACTCGGCGACCGCGCGGCGCCGCCGCCGAGTGACCACGTTCCGATCCAGCGCGCCGGACTCGACAGCCCGCGGCGGACGCGATACCCAGCGGCTCAGGCGGTGCGCGCCTGGACGAACGGCGGCTTGACGATCTCGCAGCGCAACCGTCGGCCGCGCACGTCCACCTCGACCTCGTTGCCCGGCTCGAGGTCGGCGTCGGTGTCGAGCAGGGCGAGCGCGATGCCGACCTTGAGCGTCGGCGAGAAAGTGCCCGAGGTGGTCTCGCCGACGGGTTCGCCGTCGCGCAGCACCGACTGGCCCTGACGAAGCACGCCACGGTCGAGCGCCTTGAGCCCCAACAGGGTTCGCCGCGGTCCCGCCGACTTCTCCTTCTCCAGTGCGGCTTTGCCCCAGAACTCCGGCTTCTTCCAGCCGACCGCCCAGCCCGCCCGCGCCTGCACCGGCGAGATCTCCAGCGACAGTTCGTGCCCGTGCAGCGGGTAACCCATCTCGGTGCGCAGGGTGTCGCGCGCGCCGAGACCGGCGGGCTGGCCGCCCGCGGCCTCGACCTGCTCGGCGAGCGCGCGAAACACCGCCGCGGCGTCGGCCCAGCGCGGCAGCAGCTCGTAGCCGTGCTCACCGGTGTAGCCGGTGCGGCAGACCCGGACCGGACGCCCGTCCCATTCGGCGTCGGCGTAGGCCATGTACTCCATCTCGGTGGGCAAGCCCAGCGCGGTGAGCACCTCGGTCGAGCGCGGGCCCTGCACCGCGAACACCGCGTACTCCCGGTGCTCGTCGGTGATTGTGATGCCCTCGGGGGCCGCCGCGCGCAGAGCCGCGACCACCGCCGCGGTATTCGCCGCGTTCGGCACGAGGAAGATCTCGTCGTCACTGACGTAATAGGCGATCAGGTCGTCGATCACGCCGCCCTCGGGCGTACAGCAGAGCGTGTACTGCGCCTTGCCGGGACGGATCCGGCCGAGATCGTTGGTGAGCGCGGCATTCACGAACGCCACCGCGCCCGGCCCGGCGACCGTCGCTTTGCCGAGATGACTCACGTCGAACAGACCGACGGCGGTGCGCACCGCCTGGTGCTCCCCGACCGTGCCCGCGTACGAGACCGGCATCTCCCACCCGCCGAACGGCGCGAACGTCGCGCCCAGTTCGACATGGACATCGTGGATCGGGCCTTGCAGCAGGTTCGTCTCGGTCACCCGGCGAGCTTAACCGCTGCACGGGGCGGTAGGGCCGCGGTACGGGCGCCCGCACGACGACGTCGTTGCGCGGCGGCCCGGCGCAGCACCGCTTGTCCGGATCGATCCGATCCGAGGCGTCAGCCGCAGAACCACAGCCGAAGTGGGCCCGTTGTCGGGCAACGTGTGTCGCGCGGCCTCCCTGCGCACCGCAGCTCGGCCGGACCGGTCCACCAGTCACATCAGCCGCGGAACCACATCCGAATGAGGGGCAGGCGAATCGTCAGGCACCGCGCGCCGTGCGACGTCCCGGCGCACTGCCGCTCGTCCGGACCGGTCGTCCGGCGCGTCAACATCCGAATGAGAGTGGGCCCGTCGTCGGGCAACGCGTGCTGCGCGGGCTCCCGGCGCACCGCCACTCGAGCGGACCGGTCGTCCGGCGCGTCAGCAGCGGAACAACATCCGAATGAGAGTGGGCCCGTCGTCGGGCAACGCGTGCTGCGCGGGCTCCCGGCGCACCGCCACTCGAGCGGACCGGTCTAACCGTTACGTCAGCCGCGAAACCACAGCCGAAAGGGCAGACGCATCGTTGGGCACCGCGCGCCGCGCGGCCTCCCGGCGCACCGCCACTCGACCGGACTGGCCAGTTCCGAGGCGTCAGCCGCAGCACCGCAGCCAGATGGGCCCGTCGTCGGGCAACGCGCGACGTCCCGGCGACTGCCGCTCGCCTGGGCCCGGTTGCCCGCGCCTCAGCTGCGGAACCACATCGGGATGAGGGTAGGCCCGTCGTCGGGCAACGTGTGCGTGACGCCGGTGCGGACGAACCCGTTGCGGGCGTAGAGGCGGGAGGAGCGTTCGGTGCTGGCCTCGAGAAACGCGGTCTCGGACGCGTCGGAGAACGCCTTCAGCCGGTCGACAAGTATGGCGCCGCCCGCACCCTTGCCGCGGTGTTCCGGCACGGTGACGATCGCCTGGAGATAGCGGTGCGGGAACTCGCGCGGATGATGTTCGGCGAGCAGCGCGGTGACGGCGACCAGCCTGGTCAGCGGACGCAGGCCCGGCGCGGCCTCGGCCATGGCGCGGGCCTCGGCCGCCTCGGCGACGACCCGATCCGCCGAGGTCACCGTCTGCCAGAGCGAGACCGCCCAGATCTCGTCGCCCGCGCCCGCGAGCCACACCTCGTCGTCGCGGATGGCGCGTTCGACCAAACGCGGCGCGTGTTCGGTGCGAAAGGCCTCCGCGATCTCGGGGTGATCGGCGACCACCCAGGTCGACACCGCCTCGTCGACGGACCCGCGCGCGAACGCTGCCGCGATGGCGTCGATCTCATCGATATTGGCCCGCCGAACGGTTGTCTGCATGGTGAACCTCTCGATAGTGAACGGGGTAAACAGCCGACAATTTATGCAGCACAGCGCGCCGCGACCACCATTTCGTCACACTTGTTGGTGTGTCGAAATCACCGCCGTGCGCCACCTGCGGACGCGCGCTGATCCAGCCGAGCCGCGGACGTCGCCGACGCTACTGCTCGCGCTCCTGTCAGGCCCGCGCCTACCGGGCCCGCCGCGACCGGCGCGTTCCCGCCGCCCGTCCACGACCGGCCCGGCTCACCGCGGTCGGAATCACCCGCACCGCCGTCGAGATGACCGACCGCGAGAGCATCGACGGACTCACCATGCGCCGCCTCGCCAGCGAACTCGGCGTCGCAACCGCCGCACTCTATCGGCACTTCCCCGATCGAGAGGCGCTGCTCACCGCCATGACCGAGCTCGTCCTCGCCGAGAGCCCGCCGCCTGCGGAGCCCCTCGACTGGCACGCCGCCTTGACCCATGAGGCCGAACAGGAATGGCGGCTCTACCAGCGCCACCCCTGGCTGCTGCCGGTGCTGGCCCGCACCAGGCCGCCGGTCGGGCCCGCCCTGTTCGACATCCTGGAACGCTCGTTCACCGCGTTGGACGAACTAGGTCTGTCCCGCGACGACGCGCTCGCCGTCTACCTCGCCTGCTCCGGCCTCGTGCAAGGCCTGGCGCTGCTGTGGAGCGCCGACCGCGGCGGACGGGCGGCGAGCGCGCGACCGCAGGATTCCGAGATGGTGCGCGCCGAACTGGTCGAACTCGTCGTCGCCCGGCCGGTCCTGCGGAAACTCTTCGCCTCAGGCCCGCCTGGCCCGGAACTGGACTTCGACAAGCTGGTGAGCGAGGGAGTCGGCCTGCTGCTGGACGGCGTCGCCATGCGCCGCCTGAAGAAGACCGAATAGCCTATGCCAATGACCGCTGTTGCAGATCGCTCACTCGGACCGGAATTGGCGCGCACCGTAACCATCGGGCCGGACACCGACGTGCTGGTGATCGGATTGACGTCCTCGGAGAACGGTCCGTCGATCGCGCCCGACGACCTGTTCGGCGATGTGCTCACCGCCGACGTCCGCGCGGAGCTGCTCGACCAGCTGGGCGCGGTCGGCGCCAAGGGCAAGGCCGAAGAACTGACCCGGGTGCCCGCGCCCGCCGGGCTGGACAACGTCACCAGCATCCTCGCCGTCGGGCTCGGCGCCGCCGACAAGGTGGACGCGGAGCAGATCCGCCGCTCCGCCGGTGTCGCGGGCCGCGCGCTCGACGGCACCGAGCTGGTGGCGACCACGCTGTCGGGCCTGGATCTGGGCGCGGCGGTCGAAGGCTTCTACCTCGGCGCCTATTCGTTCACGCCGTTCCGGTCGGAGAAGTCCGCGCCCAAGGCGGACGAGCAGCCGGTCGCCCGGATCGAATTCCTCGTCCCCGAGGCGGACTTCGGCGAAGAGGCGCTCTTCCGCGCGCAACTGGTGGCCGAGGCCGTCGCCACCGCGCGCGATTTCGTGAACACCCCGCCCAGCCACCTGTTCCCCGCCGAATTCGCCTCGCGCGCCCAGGTATTGGCCGAGGCCGCAGGTCTCGAGGTCGAGGTGCTCGACGAAAAGGCTTTGGAGGCGGGCGGTTACGGCGGCGTGCTCGGCGTCGGCAAGGGCTCCTCGCGCCCGCCGCGGCTGGTGCGGCTCACCTACTCCGGCGGACCCAAGAAGATCGCGCTGGTCGGCAAGGGCATCACCTTCGACACCGGCGGCATCTCCATCAAGCCCGCGCAGAACATGGAGAACATGACCTCGGACATGGCGGGCGCCGCCGCGGTCATCGCCACCACCCTGCTCGCGGCCCGGCTGAGCCTGCCGGTCACGGTGAGCGCCACCGTCCCGATGGCCGAGAACATGCCTTCGGCCACCGCGCAGCGCCCCGGCGACGTGCTCACCCAGTACGGCGGCACCACCGTCGAGGTGCTCAACACCGACGCCGAAGGCCGCCTGATCCTCGCCGACGCCATCGTCCGCGCCGCTGAGGAGTCCCCCGACTACCTGATCGACGTCGCCACCCTCACCGGCGCCCAGATGGTCGCCCTCGGCACCCGCACCCCCGGCGTGATGGGCACCGACGAATTCCGCGACCGCGTCGCCCGCCTCTCCCGCGAAGTCGGCGAAAACGGCTGGGCCATGCCCCTTCCCGCCGAACTCCGCGCCGACCTCAACTCCAAGATCGCCGACCTCGCCAACGTCGCCCAGCACCGCTGGGGCGGAATGCTCTCGGCCGCACTGTTCCTGAAGGAATTCGTGCCGGAAGGTGTGCAGTGGGCCCACCTGGACGTCGCGGGCCCGGCGTACAACACGGGCGGGCCGTTCGGGTACATCGGGAAGGGCGGGACCGGTGTTCCGGTTCGGACGCTGATCGCGGTGATCGAGGACATCGCCGGGGAGTGAGTTCGCGGGTGCGCCGTCCTGTTCGGGGGCGGCGCGCCGTTGTTCTGATGAAGCCAGCCGACTACAGGGCAACCTCGGCGTCCTCCTGGACCCCGGAACCATCGATCGCGTAGCCAGGCGATGTCGGCATACGATCCGCAAATAGACGATGCTCCGCTCAACGCGAACCGAGTGTTCATGTTGAGTTCGACCTCGCCATGGGAGCACTTGCGACCAGAAGAGCGGGATCAGGCCGCATTCATCCTCGGCGGTGAGCACCCTGTCTCAGTCCGGGTCGGCCAACACGTCTCGGATCACGCGCGCTGACCGAAGCGAAGCGAATCCCCACTCGGTGACAGGCATTCGTTCGCCAACGAATTAGATGAACCAGCCTGGCTCAACCAGCTTGAACGTGACCCGGTAGCGGCCGGCGGCGCCGCTGAATTCGAGGACTGGCGTGGCCTGCGCGTTGGGAAAGGTCAGGCGTTGAGGCCGGCCGATGGGGTCGTCATTCCCTTTGGGAAATTCCATGTAGATGGTGTGGAGGCCCCGCAAGGTGTCCGACACAGTGTCGGCGAGAACGGCTGCGCGCTCGTTTGCGGGCTGCCCTGCGGTGCGGGTGAGGGCCGCGCTCCACGCACCGTTCAATGCGGTTCGGTACGCGGCGATCACATCGTCGTCAACGTCTCGACCGTTGTCCTTTTCGACCAGCTGCACTACGTACAGCGAACGGGGATCGTAGTCAGCGACCGGAACATCACGACTGCGTCTGTCTCCATCGTCCATCTCGTCCCAGAATCCTCCTGGTCCAGTGACGGTGAACTCGGTCTTCGAGGCAAGACCGATACCTGTCGGGATACTGCCTCGGAACAGCAACATGTAGATGTCGTCGGAGCCCCACTCATCCAATCCGCTACCGGTCTCATCGACGCACTTCATCACATCGACGGTTACATTCGCCATGACTTCGCCTCCTGTCGGTGAAAGAGAACGAGGTGTGCTCGGTCTCCTGGCTGAACTCCACTGCACGCCTACGTACCAGCGCGGAAAGCCCCCCGGCGCCCTGCTCTGGTCGTCGCGCCGCCCGCGGACACCCTCCGGGCGATCTCGATCGTCGACTCGTTGACAACGATGCGCTGGTCGGCGGGCACCTCGCCGATCTCGATTGCTAGGGGTTCCCGGTTTCGGTACCGCCCAAGAACAGTGAACAAAGCTCGGACCCCGTCTGGCCGCCGAGGAAGGTAGGGCCGATCGCAAAGCAGCCGTTCAAGAGGAACAGCCGCAAAGGCTCCAGAACGGGGATGGAGAAGACACCCGGGGGTTCCAACCCAGGCCCGTTCCAGAGTGAATGCGCAGGCAACACATCCGGATTCGCTGACGCAGTGGCAGGCACAGCAAGTACTACGGTCGCCGCGGCCATGGCCGCGGCGACCGCCGTGCTCTTGAACGTGAACATTGCATGATTCCTTCCGTGCTCGACGATGCGATCCCGAGCGTTACGAGTGATCCCGCCCAGCGCCGAGCGCCGTGCTGGCTCGTTCGGTGCTGTCAGTGCGCCGGGATTCCCGGCAGGACATGACTTTCGTGGACGCAGCACTGGATGGCTGGACAGTCGACGAACGCACCGATCCCGGCGCGCGCACTTCTCCTGGTGTAGACGATGAACACTTGCACTTGCAGCATTCGCCCACGTCCGACCCAACGCGCGAGTAGTGCCCTACTCGAATGCGCATGTCGAGAGTCTGCTGCGCTCGATAGACCGCAACCACAGCCGGTCGACCAGGCTGGAAGCCCGCATCGCGCCTGACTGCGGGAGGTAAGCCGGGTCCGGCAAACAACGCGCCCAGCACCGCTCAGCGGAAGCCCGGGTGGGTACCGAAGACGGACAGGTAGTCCGAGCGCACATCACCGAAACCAGACCGCCAGTCGAACTCACCGGCTCGCCCTGCCCGAAATCCTGGACAGCAACCGGCACACAGCCCAAAGACTCGTCACCGAACCGGATCACCGACCAAAGCGACCGCCCTCACCGTGTTGCGAGGCGTGCCAGGCCGAGAATCCCCTACAGATCCCGCAACTCCGCCTCGAACGCCCGCTGACGCTCAATCTTCTTCCTGGCGTCGTAATCCCGCATCCGCTGCGGATACCCCGTCTTGCGGACCTCGTACACCGGAATGCTCAGATCGCCTGCCAACCTTCGAGCCCCGCGCTCCCCGACGATCCGCCGCGTCCACTCACCGTCCGCGGCGACCAACACCACCGTGACATCTGTCATAGTGGTCTTCGGCTCCAGGTACCCCTCGACGCCGATGTGGGTGCGCATCCAGTCGGCGAGGTAGCGGGCGTCCTCGTTGTTCGAGGTCGACGCACGTGCGACGGACCCTCCCCGGTTCAGCGCGCCACGGAAACGATCGAGCAAACCCATTGACGCCGACCTCCTTCGTACACCGGATAAATGCTCACACCCGGTCCTCCCATACTGCCAGCTTCCCGGTAGAGACATGCCCTGTGCTACGCGCCACGCGGACGAGTGCAAGGATGGACCGCGGTACAAGAACCGCACAGATCTCCGGTGCCCACCAGAATGTTGGTGGCTTCCGGGTTTTCACCGCGACCAGCGGCGAGGACCCGCCAGAGATCAACTGTTGTAGAACCCGTCGAGCAGTCAGAGGAGTCAACGGACATGGCCTTCTCCGTCCAGATGCCGGCTCTTGGTGAGAGCGTCACCGAGGGAACGGTGACCAGGTGGCTGAAGCAGGAAGGAGACACGGTCGAGGTCGACGAGCCGCTGCTCGAGGTCTCCACCGACAAGGTCGACACCGAGATCCCGTCCCCGACGGCGGGTGTGCTGTCGAAGATCGTCGCCCAGGAAGATGATGTGGTCGAGGTCGGTGGCGAGCTCGGCGTGATCAGCGAAGCCGGTGAGGCGCCCGCCGCCGCACCCGCGCCCGCACCGGAGGCCGCGGTTCCCGCGCCCGCCGTGGAAGAGCCCGCCCCGGCTCCCGAACCCGAACCCGCCGCGCAGGCCCCGGCCCCGCAGCCCGCCGCCGCGTCGGCAGGCCCCGCCGAGGGCACCTCGGTGAAGATGCCCGAGCTGGGCGAGTCGGTCACCGAGGGCACCGTCACCCGCTGGCTGAAGTCGGTCGGCGACACGGTCGAGGTCGACGAGCCGCTGCTCGAGGTCTCCACCGACAAGGTCGACACCGAGATCCCCTCGCCCGTCGCGGGCACCCTGCTGGAGATCTCCGCGCCGGAAGACGAGGTGGTCTCCGTCGGCGGACAGCTCGGCGTGATCGGCAGCGGCGCCCCCGCGGCCGCCGCTCCGGCCCCCGCGCCTGCACCGGCTCCTGCTCCCGCCCCGGCCCCTGCTCCGGCGCCCGCGCCCAAGCCCGCCCCGGCCCCCGCGGCCGCCGCTCCGGCTCCCGCGCCCGCACCGGCCCCGGCTCCCGCCCCGGCCCCCAAGCCGGCTCCGGCCAAGGCTCCCGCCCCGGCCGCTGCCGACGGCAACGGCGCGACCCCGTACGTCACCCCGCTGGTGCGCAAGCTCGCCGAGGAGAACAACGTCGACCTGGCCACCGTGCAGGGTTCCGGCGTCGGCGGCCGCATCCGCAAGCAGGACGTGCTCGCCGCGGCCGAGGCCAAGAAGGCGCCCGCCCCCGCGGCCGCGCCCGCTCCGGCTGCCGCCGCGCCCACCAAGGCTCCGTCGGCTCCGGCCGCCGCGCAGCTGGCGCACCTGCGCGGAACCGTCCAGAAGGCCAACCGGATCCGGCAGATCACCGCCACGAAGACCCGCGAATCGCTGCAGACCACCGCGCAGCTGACCCAGGTTCACGAGGCCGACGTCACCAAGATCGCGGCGCTGCGTGCGCAGGCCAAGCGTGCCTTCAAGGAGCGCGAGGGCGTCAACCTGACGTTCCTGCCGTTCTTCGCCAAGGCGGTCGTCGAGGCGCTCGGCGTGCACCCGAACGTCAACGCCTCCTACGACGAGGGCACCAAGGAGATCACCTACCACGCCTCGGTGCACCTCGGCATCGCCGTCGACACCGAGCAGGGCCTGCTCTCCCCGGTCATCCACAACGCCAGCGACCTGTCGCTCGCCGGTCTGGCCCGCGCCATCGCCGACATCGCCGACCGGGCTCGCCACGGCGGCCTGAAGCCGGACGAACTGGCAGGCGGCACCTTCACCATCACCAACATCGGCAGCCAGGGCGCGCTGTTCGACACCCCGATCCTTGTTCCGCCGCAGGCGGGCATGCTCGGCACCGGCGCGATCGTCAAGCGCCCGGTGGTGGTGACCGACGAGACCGGCAACGAGTCGATCGGCGTGCGCTCCATGTGCTACCTGCCGCTCACCTACGATCACCGGCTCATCGACGGCGCGGACGCAGGTCGCTTCCTGACCACGATCCGTCACCGCCTCGAAGAGGCCGCGTTCGAGGCCGATCTGGGTCTGTAACCCGGGAAGGTTCGTCCCGCAATGAAGGTCGTGATCGCCGGTTCGTCCGGGCTGATCGGGACGGCGCTCGTCGCGGCCCTGCGCCGCGACGGGCACGAGGTGGCGCGGCTGGTGCGCCGTCCCGCCGCCGCACCGGACGAGTTCGTCTGGAATCCCGCTCGCGCCGAGCTCGACGAGCGGGCGCTGCGCGGGGCCGACGCGGTGGTCAACCTCTGCGGGGCGAGCCTCGGCAGGCGTCGCTGGAACGGCAGCTTCAAGCAGGAGCTGCGCGACAGCCGCATCACCCCGACCGACGTCCTCGCCAACAAGGTGGCCGCCGCGGGCGTGCCGGTGCTGGTCAACGCCAGCGGCGTGCACTACTACGGCGGCACCACCGGCGACCGCGTGGTGGACGAATCCTCCCCCGCCGGTTCGGGTTTCCTCGCCACGCTGTGCCGTGACTGGGAAGCCGCGACCGGTCCGGCCAGCGCCGCGGGCGTGCGCACCGTGCTCGTGCGCAGCGCCGTCGTGCTGTCCAAGCACGGCGGGATGCTCGGCATGCTGCACCCGCTGTACTCCCTCGGGCTCGGCGGGCGACTCGGCACCGGCCGCCAATACACGCCGTGGATCTCGATGGACGACGAGATCGGCGCGATCGTCTTCGCGCTCACCAACGACACCGTGTCCGGGCCGATCAACGCGGTCGGCCCGGCCCCGGTCACCAACGCCGAATTCAACCGCGCCCTCGGGCGCGCACTGCACCGCCCCACCCCGCTGGTGCTGCCCGCGTTCGCCCTGCGCGCGCTCGTCGGAGAGTTCGCCGACGAGGCCATCCTGCGTGGGCCCCGAGCCATCCCCACGGCGCTGGAGGAGGCGGGCTATCCCTTCCGCCATCCAACGATCGGCTCCGCCCTGGCCGCGACCATCGGCCGCGACTCGGACGACCGGTGATCCGCGTCCGCAGTGCCGCACCTGGCATTCCCACGGCCTGAGAAAGGCCGCTCCCCGCCGCCGGGCCGCGCTCGCCGCCGCCTGGATGAATGATTCCACGAGGCCGAACATTGGCTGCGGCCGTTGAGGTCGGTTGAGGGCCTGCTGCTGATGTGGCGGAGGATACGTTCGAGCCGACCGGCCTGCCTGGGGCGCGGTCGGAGCTATGCGGACGGCTACTCGGGCGAAATTCGATCGCCAACCGAGTCGATCGGCGGCACGCTCTTCGGCATGGAAGAACCACAACACAGGATTCGCGCGCTCCACACGGAATCCACCGTCACCGTCTACCAGGCGTACTCCCCGGTCATCGGCGGGCCCGCCCTCCGCGACGGCCGCTTCCCGGCGGCATGGAAACGCGACCGGATGACGTGGATCAAGCCGTCATTTCTGTGGATGATGTACCGCTGCGGCTGGGGTACGAAGCCGGATCAAGAGACCGTCCTCGCCGTGGAGATCTCACGTGACGGCTTCGACTGGGCATTGCGGCATGCATGCCTGTCCAGCTATAAGCCCGGGCTGCATTCCGACCGCAGCACCTGGCAACGCCAGCTGAAGGGCTCGCCCGCCCGAGTCCAGTGGGATCCCGAGCGCGATCTGCACCTGCGGCCCCTCCCGTACCGCTCTCTGCAACTCGGGCTCTGCGGCGAAGCCGTGCGACGTTACGCGGACGAGTTGACAGTCGACATCAGCGACGTGACTCCACTCGCCCGCGAGATTCACGCGCTGGTCAACGACGGCGACCTCGACTCTGCCGCCAAGCTCCTGCCCCAGGAGCGCCCCTACCCCGCCGCGGACGAACTGCTGGCGCATCTTCGTCCGTGACCGTGGTCTTCCGCAGGCGGTCCCACCTCCAGGCCAGGAGCGCTTCGGGGAACTGCGGCTGCACCCGCTCGCGTTGGCGGGCTGCCAGTCCCGCGCGGCCACGGGACCGCACAAGCGCTCACGGCGATAGCGGCCGCCGGACCAACTGCGGACAGCAGGTGACCGAACCCGCATTGCCGGGCGTTCCGGCACGCGCGATGATCGGATTCGAACACCAACCGGAAGGCCACACCGGCAAACACCTCGCACACTGCGCGGGGAATGCCGACCTCCTTCACCGAACCACGGAGAACCTCGTTGACCGCCATGGACACCCGCCACGCCACCGTCATCCGCGACGCGCACGAGGGTGACCTGCCCGCGGTCCTCGACATCCACAACGCCAACATCGCCACCTCCACCGCCATCTGGGACATCGACGAAGTCGGCATCGACGAGCGCAAGACCTGGTTCCGCACCCGCACCGCCGCGGGCATGCCCGTCCTCGTCGCGGAAGTCAAGGGCGAAGTCGCCGGCTACGCCAGCTACGGCCAGTGGCGGCCGAAGGTGGGATACCGCTACTCCGTGGAGAACTCGGTCTACATCGCCGACCGCTTCCAGCGCCGCGGCCTGGCCAGCGCCCTGCTCACCGAATTGATCGACCGCGCCGCCCGATCCGGTCGCGTGCACGCCATGATCGCCGCCATCGAATCCAGCAACACCGGTTCGATCGCGCTGCACGAGCGATTCGGATTCGTCGTCGTGGGTGAATTGCCGGAAGTCGGCCACAAATTCGGCCGATGGATGGACCTGACATTGATGCAGCTGACGCTGCCGGTCGAAGTCTGAAGCCGCCATTCCAGCGGACCACCATCTCTCTACCGACGGCTCGCCCCGCAAGCGTGTGGCATACCGCACACCGAGTCCCTGACGAGCTCGCAATCGCAGGGCGTACCGTCAACGACGTGAACGACACGCGCACCACCCGGTCCGCCCGCTTCGATCGCACCCCGATCGTCGTCGAGGATCTCGGTCTCATCGACTACCACTCCGCCTGGGACGTGCAGCGAACCATCGCCGCCGAACGCGCTGAGGGCATGGGATCCGACCGCCTGCTGCTCCTCGAACACCCCTCCGTATACACCGCGGGCCGCCGCACCGAGGAGGAAGATCTGCCCATCGACGGCAGCCCGGTGGTGCAGGTCGATCGCGGCGGGAAGATCACCTGGCACGGCCCCGGCCAACTCGTCGGCTACCCGATCATCCGGCTGGCCGAGCCCGTCGACGTCGTCCAGTACGTGCGCCGCCTCGAGGAGGCGCTGATCTCGGTGTGCACCGACCTCGGCCTCGTGTGCGGCCGGGTCGAGGGTCGCTCCGGTGTCTGGCTGCCCGCCGACGACTGGAACCCCGAACGCAAGATCGCCGCCATCGGCGTGCGCGTGCAGCGCGGCGTTGCCCTGCACGGTATCTCGTTGAACTGCAACTCCATGGACGGCTTCGGGGCCATCGTCCCGTGCGGCATCCGCGACGCGGGCGTCACCACCCTCACCCGCGAACTCGGGCGCGAAGTCACCGTCGCGGAGATCAAGCCGCTGGTCGCCGACGCGATCGTCCGCGCACTCGACGGCGAGCTTTCCGTCAGCGATCACAACCTCCCCCGCGCCGCGCTGAGCCCCGCCGACGCCAAAGCCGCCGACGGAACCACCGGCGCAGGCGATACCAAAGCCGCGGGCGTCGAGGCGGTCGGCAGCACGGCCACCGCCACCCCGGAAGCGGGCGACACCCGAGGCGTAAGGTCGATGCAGTGACCTCAGTCGACACCCCGACACCGCACAGCGCGTCCGCACCCAACGGCCGCAAACTCCTGCGCATCGAAGCCCGCAACGCGGAAACCCCCATCGAGCGCAAACCCAAGTGGATCCGCACCCGCGCCACCATGGGCCCCGAGTACACCGAACTCAAGGGCCTGGTGAAGCGCGAGGGTCTGCACACCGTGTGCGAAGAAGCGGGCTGCCCCAACATCTTCGAATGCTGGGAAGACCGCGAGGCCACCTTCCTCATCGGCGGCGAACAGTGCACCCGCCGCTGCGACTTCTGCCAGATCGACACCGGCAAACCCGCCGCCCTCGACCGCGACGAACCCCGCCGCGTCGCCGAAAGCGTCCAGGCCATGGGCCTGCGCTACTCCACCATCACCGGCGTCGCCCGCGACGACCTCGAAGACGGCGGCGCCTGGCTCTACGCCGAAACCGTCCGCGCCATCAAAGCTTCGAACCCCAACACCGGCGTCGAACTCCTCATCCCCGACTTCAACGCCGACCCCGACCAACTCGCCGAAGTCTTCTCCTCGCGCCCGGAAGTCCTGGCGCACAACCTCGAGACCGTCCCCCGCATCTTCAAGCGCATCCGCCCGGCCTTCCGCTACGAGCGCTCCCTTGCGGTGCTCACCGCCGCCCGCGAAGCAGGGTTGGTCACCAAGTCCAACCTCATCCTCGGTATGGGCGAAACGCCAGAGGAAGTCACCCAAGCCATGCGCGATCTGCACGAGGCGGGTTGCGACATCCTCACCATCACCCAGTACCTCCGTCCCTCCCCGCGGCACCATCCCGTGGACCGCTGGGTCAAGCCGGCGGAATTCGTCGAGCACTCCAAGGTCGCCGAAGAAATCGGCTTCGCCGGAGTCATGGCGGGTCCGCTGGTCCGCTCGTCCTACCGAGCGGGACGCCTCTACGCCCAGGCCATGACCCACCACGGTCGCGAAATCGCCCCCACCATGGCCCATCTCGCCGAGGAAGGCACGGCTTCCCAGGAAGCCTCCTCCGTCCTCGCCCGCTTCGGGAGTTGATCTGGTCGTCCGCAGCGTACGCGTACCGCGGGGTATTCCCGACCGTCGCGGTGACGCATAGCCCGGACGCGCAGACAGCGAGTCGGCCAGAACATCACACAGTTCCTCGTTAGCCGCGGAAGGCGTCGGCGCCGTGGGAGCTCTCGACCGGCGGATGGTCAGAGTGGCCGAACTTGGTTGTCGACAACACCGACCCAGATGTAGTCGCGTGCTCTGGTCAGCGCGACCATCGTCTGTCGGGCAGCCAGTTCGGCTCTGTCGCGTTCTGCCCCCGTCAGTTCGGCGACCGGTAGGCCGGAGCGAGTGATGATGTGGAAGACCCGGATCCGGGTTCAGCGCGATCAGCATCTCCACAGGATCAGAATCTGCGTTGTCCACTCGACGGACATCGAACGGGGTGGTCGTCCGCCGGAGGGAGCACCATCCCGACATTCATCGGGATTGGTTCAGCTCACACATGGCGGTCCGAGCCCGCGTCCGGGACCGGCCCAACTAATTGCTCGACCGTGAAAGGAACCGGGCGACAAGGGCCTACCACGCGAGCGGCGCCATCGGGGCGAGGCCGAGATCGGCGAGCGCTTCCGCGCCGGATGCGGCGTGGTCACCGCCGGCGAGCAACCGGGTCCGCGCCGACTGGTAGCGGCAACCGGCGGCGTCGAACGCATCCGCTGTGGCGAGGAGTCGCCGCCGGTCGCGAGCGAGCAGCGCGTCGGCTCGGTCCACGATGGCGACGGCGACGGGGTTCCCGGCCACGATGGTCCTGGCCTCGATCACGCGGTCGCCTGCGTCAGGACTCCCAGCGAGTACGGCGGCTTCGGCCCGCAGTGCCACATACCAGTGCAGCCAGATCCACGTGACCCATCTCCACACCTCCCCTGGCTCCGGCGACATCCGGTGCAGCGCCTCCTGCGCCTGCCCGCGATGGAGCATGGCCAGCGTGTCGAAGACCGCGCCGTAGCCATGGGTGTGCCACGGTGAGGCGCCGATTCGACGCAGGACCGCTTCCCATTCGTTGCGTGCGTCGTGGTCGTCACGCAGGTCGTGGATCATCACCACACCGGCCACCGCCGGACCGAGAATCTCCTTGGCGGGGCTGCCTGCCCGCTGCCACGCTTCGAGGAACCGGACACCGTGGGTGAGTATCTCGCCGACATTGCCCACCAATGCCTCGACTACCAGCAGCCAACTGGTGGCACGATGGCCGACCTCGGCCAGCAACGGGTGCTCCGCAAGTTGCCGCGCCCACCGGCGGGCGCCCGGCAGGTCCCCCGCACCGAGGCTGGCCTCGGCAGCTTCGCCGAGCGCTTCGATCAGCTCGTGAGTGGCGGCCGGAGTGGGAGATGCTGACTCCAGCAGCGTGATTCGCTGCCGCGCCGTGGCCGCGGCAGCGAAGGTGTCACCGGCCCAGCTCTGGGCGCCGGCGAGCGTGTCGAGTGCGGCGGACTCGGCGAGTGTGTCGCCGGTGCGGCGCGCCAGCTCGACCGCGCGTTCGGCGCACGCGATCGCCGGTACGGCATCGGCGGCGGGAAGCTGGGCGGTGAGAGCCTCGGTAAGCACCCGCCCCGCCTCGGCCAGCGCCACCGCCGCCAGCGCGGCGGGGTCGTCGCCCGCCAGCTGCCTCGCCTCCGTGATGAGTGCGCTCGCCTCCTCCGGTGGCAGGGTGCGGACGAACTTGCTGGAGAACCGGTACGCGTTGGCGGCGGCGGTCGCCAGGTCGCGGGCGGCCCCGGCGGTGTCGCCGGACCGGTGGGCGGCGTCGGCGGCCGCACGATTCAGGCGATACATATCGTCGCCGCGCATCTGGCATCCGGCCGCGGCGGCGGCGTGACGCAGCATCAAGGCGGCGGCCGTATCGTCCGCGAGGGCCGCTGCCTGCTCGTAGCGCATCTGGGATTCGCCGATCAGGTTACGGCTGAAAAGCAGATCTGCCAGGTGCCGGGCGAGCCGGTGCGCGTCCGTGCGCTGCTCCGGCCGCTCGGCCACCCAGCTCATCGCGGCACGGAAGTCGTCGGCCACCGCGTCGAACCGTGCGCGCCTTCCCTCTCCCACCTCCGCCAGGTTCGCGGCCTCGACCACGCACCAGCGCACGTGCCGAGACCGGGTGTCGACCAGCTCACCGGCCTCGGCGAGTTGCTCCATCCCGTACTGCCGGATGGTTTCCAGCGCCCGGTACTCGGTCCCGCTCGCCGAGGCCGTCACCACCAGCAGGCTCTGCTCGGCGAGCCGAGCCAATCCGTCGGCCACCACGCCTTTCTCGGACTCGACCACCTGCGCCGCCGCCCCGATGCCGAACGACTTCATGAACACCGACACTCGGCGCAGCAGCATTCGATCGTCCGGATCCAGCAAAGCATGACTCCAGTCCAGCGCCGCCCGCACCGAGCGGTGCCGGTCTTCGGCGCGGGAGCCGCCCGCGAGCATCCGCAGTTGGTCGGACAGCCCGGCTTCGAGGCCGTCCAGCCCCAATGTGGTCCAGCGGGCGGCGGCCAGCTCGATCGCCAGCGCCACCCCATCCAGCCGCTCGCAGAACACCGCGACCTGTTCGCGCAGTGCGTGATTCGGCGGCCAGCCGCTCGCCGCGGCGCGGTCCATGAACAACGCGACCGCATCCGAATCGCCCGCGCCCGCCAGCGACATCGGCGCGACCGGGTACACCCTTTCGAACGGCACCATCAGCCGGGCCCGGCTGGTCGCCAGCACCGTCACCCCGGGACAGGCCGCGAGCAGCCGTTCGACGAACAGCGCGACCCCATCGCGCACATGCTCGCAGTTGTCCAGCACCAGCAAGGCGCGCCGGTCGGCCAGTGCCGCAAGCACCGACTCGTCCATGCCACGACCCGGCTGCTCCCCGAGTCCGAGCGCCAGCGCAACCGTACCGGCGACCACGCACATGTCCTGGTTGGTGACCGGTACCAGATCGACGAACCACACCCCATCGGGATACGCACCAGCCGCCTCCGCGACAACCGCCAACGCGAGCCGGGTCTTGCCCACTCCGCCTGGGCCGACCGCGGTCACCTGGCGATGCTGCTCGAGCATCGCCAGCAACTCGGCGCGCTCGCGCGTCCGTCCGATGAACGACGTCAGCGGCGTCGGCAGCACCGGAGCCGTCCGCGACCGTCCGGCACCGGCCGACTTCGAGGCGTGCTGGGCGAGCGCCCGCCGATCCGGAACCTCCAGCTTGCGCAACAGCGAGGACACATGGCTCTCCACGGTGCGCACCGAGATGAACAGCCGAGCACCGATCTCGGCGTTGCTCAGATGCTCCCCCACCAGCGCCAGCACCTCGGCTTCCCGCGCCGAGATCTCCACCGTTACCGTCATGACCCTCAATCTTCCATCGCTGCGTCGTGATCCTAGGCCCTGCCTAGAAATTCGGCCGGATGCATCCGTGGCTCACATCGCGGCTGGGCGCCCGAGACCGGGGTTGCGTCGGCGAGATGGCAACGCGATCTGGGCCGCGGAGGCGCCGGATAGGACTTCGAGACAGGGCCTGGTCCGCGGTCGGTCCGTGGTGGCTGTCCGTGATCCGTGGGCAATCCGTGGACGGTTCCGTGGTCGCCACGGATGTGGGCAGGGGCCGCCGGAAGAGAAGCTGTGAATACGTCCGGTTCACCAATCGGGACCCACGCATTCAGGAGTGATCATGACCAGCTCTTCCACCCAGGGAATCAAGACCGTGCTGCATCCGGTGTCCGACCTGGCGGCGGCAAAGACGGTGTACACCGCACTGCTCGGCGTCGCGCCGCAGACCGACTCGCCCTACTACGTCGGCTTCGAGGCCGGGGGCCAGCACATCGGACTGGTCCCGGGCGGCGGACCGCAGAGCATGACCATCTCGGTGGCCTACTGGCATGTACCGGACATCGACGCCAAGCTGGCCGACCTGACCGCCGCGGGCGCCACCGTGAAAGAGGCCGCGCGCGAGGTCGGCGGCGGCCGTCGGGTCGCCACCGTCACCGACGCCGACGGCAACGTCCTCGGCCTCATTCAGGACCGATGAGCACGGACCACCGAACCACCATCAGCAACACCTCACCGCCCCGGGCATCCAGGGCACCCACCCCAGACACCTACAAACCTAAGGGAACTGCCATGACCTCCATCGATTACATCACCCTCGAAACACCGGAGCCCGGGGCCGCCGAGATCTACGACGCCGCCTTCGGTTTGGGCGACAAGGTGCGAGTCCGCGCCGCGACGGCGCCGACGACCGGATTCCGTGGATTCATCGTGTCGCTGGTGGTGTCCGAACCCAGCACCGTCGACAGCCTCGTCGGCACCGCGCTCGACGCCGGCTTCACGACGGTGAAGCCGGCGAAGAAGAGCTTCTGGGGATACGGCGGCGTCGTCCAGGCCCCCGACGGGGCGATCTGGAAGATCGCCACCTCGCAGAAGAAGAACACCCTCCCCGCCACCCGCGCGGTCGACGACGTCGTGCTGCTGCTCGGCGTCGACGACGTCAAGGCAAGCAAGCAGTTCTACATCGACCACGGCCTGACCGTCGGGAAGAGTTTCGGCAGCAAGTACGTCGAGTTCACCGCCCCGGGGTCGCCGGTCAAGCTGGCCCTCTACGGACGCCGTGCCGCTGCCAAGGACGCCGGCGTCTCACCGGACGGCACCGGATCGCACCGAATCGTCATCGGCACCAAGGCCGAGACGTTCACCGACCCCGACGGGTTCGCCTGGGAGACCGTCTGACGTCCCGGGTCGACGGCCCCGACTACACCGGTCCCCCCATCGAGACCATCGCTATCAACCACTGACACAGAAGGATTCCGGCTGATGACCACCACGAAGACCAAGTCCGCGGTCGCGTTCACCGACGAAGAACGCACCGCGATGAAAGAGCACGCCCAAGAGCTGAAGACAGCCGCCCGCCGCGGTTCCCGCGCCACCAAGGCCGACGGTGAGCAGGACGTGCTCGCGAAGATCGCCGAAATGACCGAATCCGATCGCGTCCTCGCCGAACGAATCCACGCCGTCATCACCGCGAGCGCACCGGAGCTGACGCCGAAACTCTGGTACGGCATGCCCTCCTACGCCAAGAACGGCAAGGTCGTCTGCTTCTTCCGCAGCGCGGAAAAATTCAAGTCGCGCTACGCCACACTCGGTTTCGAGGACAAGGCGAACCTCGACGACGGCACCCTGTGGGCGACGTCGTTCGCGCTGGCGGCATTGACCGCCGACGACGAAGCGATGATCGGCGAGCTGGTGAAGAAAGCAGCCCGCTGAGCGCCATCGGCCTGCCACCGTCTCCGGTGGCAGGTCGGCCCGCGCTTCCACCAACGGCCCAGCCGTTTCGGGCAACGATCGAGCTTCCCTCGCAGTACCCTCGTCGGTTGCGAGCAGATCGACCAAGCTCGATGTCAACTATCGGACCACCGCGGATATCCGGAGCTGGTACCTCGGTCTGATGCTCGGCGAAACCATCGATGCCATGGACGAGAGCCTCGATTCGATCGCAGGCTGCCGGTCCGAGGTCGATGGTCCCTCACCCGTCCTGCACGAATGCACCACGCAGAGCGACGAACACACGCGGATCGTCGCCACCGCCGAGGAATCGATCGCCCGCGGAGTCGAACCCGGCGACATCGGCGTCGCCACCCGCTTCAACAACTTTGCCGACCGAATCCGCGAGCAGCTGGGCACCGCGGGGATCCCGGTGTCGAGTCTGGCGAAAACGACCTCCGCGTCCAGGCCATGGGCCTGCGCTACTCCACCATCACCGGCGTCGCCCGCGACGACCTCGAAGACGGCGGCGCCTGGCTCTACGCCGAAACCGTCCGCGCCATCAAAGCTTCGAACCCCAACACCGGCGTCGAACTCCTCATCCCCGACTTCAACGCCGACCCCGACCAACTCGCCGAAGTCTTCTCCTCGCGCCCGGAGGTCCTGGCGCACAACCTCGAAACGGTCCCCCGCATCTTCAAGCGCATCCGCCCGGCGTTCCGCTACGAGCGCTCCCTCGCGGTCCTCACCGCGGCCCGCGAAGCAGGGCTGGTGACGAAGTGTGCGGACCGCAATCCCGGCCCGGACTGACCGCGAACAGTCAGCGGCTTGCTGCAACCAGGTCGGGTGGACAGAGGTCGTCCAGTCGCCGACATCGCCACCGATCCTTACATCTGTGTTCCCGGGCGACGACGATCGAATCGGATTCCGTGGCGGCGGACAAGCTTCGGGCGCCTGATCAAGCGTGGCCCGCGATCGCTGCCTGCCGATCTGGACACGGCTCTGCGGGGCAGTTCGGCGGGGATCGGACTCGACCGTTTCTCACCGAGCTCACCGTACGGTGGAACCGTATCCGGTTTCGGCGCGTCTAGTGGGTTGTCGGTAATTTTTGGCCCAGCACGGTTCGAGCGGTTGCGGGAGGGGTTTTCGGGTGGGTATCGAGATTCCGGAACCGTTGCAGTGGGCAGCGAAATACGTTGTGGGCGCGGGTGATTGGCCCGAGGGTGATGAGACGGCGATGCGTCGGGTGGAGACGGCGTGGACGGGGCTGGCGACCACGCTGCGCGATCTCGACGACGAAGCCACCGGGGTGGTTCAGCAGGCCATCCAATCCCTCGACGGTGAGACCGGCAAAGCCCTGACACAACATTGGGACAAGCTCGGGGGCGGGCAGGGCGCCTTCGAAGGCCTGATCGAACACATCGAGACCCTGG
This sequence comes from Nocardia sp. bgisy134, assembly GCF_965341865.1. Classification (GTDB taxonomy): domain Bacteria; phylum Actinomycetota; class Actinomycetes; order Mycobacteriales; family Mycobacteriaceae; genus Nocardia. The sequence goes on along the minus strand of NZ_CBDQZP010000001.1, from coordinate 792,588 downwards.
CCGATCAGATCGGTGACGGCGCTGCCGATATCGAGCACACCAAGCTGGTGATCATCGCCTCACTGGTGATCTTCGCGATCGAAATGGCTGCGGCCTTGGCCGAGATGGCCACCGGGGTGGGCGCGCCCGCGGGTGCGGCGACCGCGGCCGCCGCACAGACGGCGACTCGGATCACGTTGCGGATCCTGATGAAGAAGCTGCTGCAGAAGATCATCTCCAAGGCAGCGTTGAAAGCCGCCGGGCGTGCGGCGTTGCGTGGAGCGTGGGAAGCGGTCCTCGAGGAAGCCGTCCTCGACATCGGGTTGAAACTGGCGCAGGTCGCGGCGGATCGGCGGGATCCGTTGTCGAAGCAGGAGTGGATCGACTCCGGTAAGAACCTGATCACCGCCGGAGTCGGCGGCGCCACCGAAGGCCTGCTCGGCGGCGGGAGCGGTGACGGCAACGGCGGCAACCCGATCACCAACGCCCTGAAAGATGGTGCGAAAGAGGTCGGGGCCAGCCTGGTCGGCGAAGTCGCCAGCGCGGCGACCGATGCCGCACTCAACGACAAACCGTTCGATCTTTCCGAGGTGTTGACCACCGAGACGTTGACCTCGTCGCTGGCCGGTGCCGGTCAGAGCGGGTTGGAGAACGCCGGTAACCGCGGCGGCGGCAACGACACCGGCGGCAACGACAACCAGAACGACGGCAACGGCAACGAGCAGAACAACAGCAGCCAGAACCAGAGCAGCCAGCAGAACCAGAACCAGCAGGATTCGGAGAACCAGAACCAGCAAAGCCAGCAGCAGAACCAGTCGAGTCAGCCGAATCAGAGTCAGGGCAACCAGACCAACCCTGCCGGTACCGACGACGACTCGCAAACCCAGCCCTCCGGCACCAATCAACAATCCCAGCAGTCGCCGTCTCAGCAGTCCCAGCACCAGGACACCCCGCAGCAGTCTCAGCCCCAACAGTCGTCACAGATGCCGCAGTCGCAACAACCTCCGGATACCGGGTCGACCGGGTCGAACCAGAACCCCGACCAGGCCACCGACACCTCCTCGAGTCGGCCCGACCACACCGACGATCCCTCCAACCGCCAGGACACGCAACCGTCCCAGCAATCCCAGCAACAGGATTCGCAGCCGTCCAGCCAGCAGCCAGAGCAGCCGTCGAATCAGCAAGATTCGCACCCCTCCAACCAGCCGCCCCAACAGCCGACCCATCAGCAAGACTCGCAGCCCTCCCCCCAGCAGAACACCCCCACCGATCAGAATCAGAACCAAGCCCGCCCGGATACCCCGTCGAACCCGACGAGCACCGATACCACCAACCCGCCCTCCGGGACCACATCTTCCCCCGGCACGCCCACAACTCCGTCCGCCCCGGCGTCTCCATCAATGCCGGTCACCCCGGCAAACCCCGCCTCGCCCGCGATGCCGTCCAATCAGGACGGCATCAGCCAACCGTCCAGCAGCACACCCACGTCGAGCACTCCGTCGACGCCGAACACGCCATCGTCTCCGTCGACACCCGGCTCCTTGTCGACACCCGGCTCCTTGTCGACACCGTCAAGCCTCAGCCAACCAACCGGCACCACTCCGACGGCAGGCACCCAGAACTCGACAACCAACCCGGCGTTCATCGACACCACCACCGCCTCCACCGCTACCTCCACCCCCGCCACAACCAGCCCGCCAACGTCCTTCCCGACCAACACCCCTACAGACGCCGCCACCCGCACCCCGCAGCAATTTCCCATCACCGGCGACCCGGGCGCATCCGCGGGATCCCCCACCACCAACGCACCCCAACGCACCCAACCCAGCCCCCAGAACATTCCCCAAACCCACCGCTCCGACACACCTCCGTCTCGCCCGGACAACGCCTCACCCGCCAACATTCCCGCCAAACCCACCTTCCCGGGTACGGCCAACCCCCAGAACACCGCCATCGGCCCGGACACCCCGACGCGCCCGAATCCCGGCTCTCCTGTACAACCCGGCCTTCCTACGAAACCGGGTTTCCCCTCGAATCCGACCGACAACTCGAACCACCCTGGTAAAGCCGCCCACCCCGCACCCCAACACCAGCAAACCTTTCTCACCAGCTTGCCGGGCAACCGCACACCAGAGTCCACCCCGACACCGAACCGCTCACCTTTCGCCAATCTCCCCGACAACCGCGCACCCCTCTCGAACGCCCCCTCTCACCCCAACCACATCAACCCGAATCACTCAGCGCCTGAACCCCATTCAGGCGAACCCACCAAGAAGAACCCCTACCAGCGCACCTACCAGGAATGGCAGGACCGCTTCAAACAAGCCGAGTACAACCCCAATTCCAACCCTTGGAACACCGAGACCACCCCAACCAGCTCGCGCCCCGAGTCTCCAACTCAGCCCTCGACCGCCGACACGAAGAACCCTGCGCAACTACAACAACCGAACAACTTCACCCACACCGACATACCCACGACACCGAGTAAAAACTCGCCGGGAAACTTCGACATCGGAAAACCGGACCAGCACCCGGCCTCCCCAGATCCACGCACCGGCCGGACTTCCGAACCTCCAACCGGCCAGGGCAATCCGTCAGGGAGTCCAGCGGGTCGGGTCGGAAGGACGCAACCGGGCCCGCACGGCCTGCCTCCTGATGGAACCAACCAGACAGGTTCAGGCCAACCCGTCCACGATTATCCGACTCAGCCGCTACCGGTGACCCCAGCCGCGCCATTGAGTCCACGGCTGCAAGAATATTTCGATCTTGGACAAAACACACCGGCCGGGCGATCCTATTATGAGGAATCAGACACGGAAATGCGGGAGTATGCCCATTGGGTGATACCCGCCAAAGGATTCTATACGGTGGACATGCACGGAGATCCGAGCGCTGTAGGGATCGGTGACGACGAGCTCTCACCCGCCGACCTTGCCGCACTGATCCGAGCCGACCCGCAATGGAAAGGCCAGCCCATCCGTTTGCTGTCCTGCGAAACCGGACAGGGTGCGGACCCCTTCGCCCAGCACCTTGCCAACGAGCTGGGCGTACAAGTATGGGCCCCCAACGAGATCGCATGGACAGGCGAGGACGGACATATCGTGGTCGCGACCGAAGTATGGGATCCGGTTCTCGGCGAGAACCAGGCGAAGGACCCACCGGACGGCAACTGGGTACTGTTCGAACCCAAGGGCAAGTAGAGAAGGAGAATATCGTGGCCAGAATTGCACGCCTATTCGATGATGTGGATTCATCAGGCACACCCGTGATCTCCTCCCGGCGGAAAATAACAGACCCGGCGACCAAGGAGAGAATACTCGGCTTCCTCCACGGCGGAGCCGTCATTCGGGCTGCGAACGGAAAATCCATCGATATGATCGACCCGACCAAGGGAAAAGTGGTTCCGCGCATATACAAGACCGATGGCGAATGGATATGGACTGCAGCCACCCGCTACTACCTGGAGAAGTACGGCATTGCGCCGGAGGATGACTTCTTGTCGCACATCGAATCGAGTGGATACTTCGCCGCCGACCCCGGTCCGGATGCACGCCAGAGAGCGTATTCGCAATTGACGAACAGACCACACTGAGCTTGCACCCGACAGGAGGCGTTGGGACACAACGTATTGAATCGAAAATTCTTGGTTGCCTTGGTCGAGGACCGCGGGATGTAACGGACGGAACTGTGGCTAGTGCCGTGTCAGGCAGCCTTCGTAGGTAATCGGGGTGTCGGATCTTGGATCCGACGGCGAAGTCGCGGATGGGTTCGGCGTGTTGGTTACGCCAGCGGATGTAGGCGCCGATCGCGTCGTCCTGCTCGCCGTGGCTGCGGTGGTCGGTGCCGCCGAGTGCGAAGTACCGCAACGCGGAGAACTCGCACTCGATGCGGTTCAACCAGGACGAGTAGGTCGGCAAGAACACCAATTCCACGTCGTTGCCGACGCACCATTCCCGCACCTCGCGGCGTTTGTGGACCGAATAGTTGTCTGCGACCGGATACAACCTCTGACCTGGCCACCGTCGGCGCAGGGACTCGAGGAAGGCCAGGAACTCTGTCCAGCGTTTGCGGTCGCGGATGCGGTAGTAAAGCTGCCCGGTACGAAGATCCAGCGCACCGAGCATGTGCCGCACGCCCTGGATGCGGTTGTAGGTCGCACACAGCCGTTTCGGTGTTCGCCGACCAAACCAGCCGCGCCCGGCGCGGGGTTGCAGGTTCAGCGGCCCGAACTCGTCCACGCAGACCACGCGCCCGTCGGCAGGCGGATTGTCGTACAAGTCGAGCACCCGCTCCAGCTTCTCGCTGAACTCGGGTTCGTTGCTGGCTTTCCAGGTCTTGGTGGCCTGCCACGACACCCCCACGGCGCGCAGGATCTGCCGCAGTGTTCCCTGCTGATGTCGGCGATATCGTTGTGCCGCAATACCTCGACCAGTTTCGACAAGCTCCATGTGGAGAACTGCCAGCCCAGATCACGCGGGCAGCACCGGGCGATGGAACAGATCCGATCACGCGTCGCCTGATCGGTCTTCGCCGGCCTGCCCGCGCTCCATTTTGGGTCCAGCGCAGCGAAACCCCTCTCGTTGAAGTCGTGGATCACCTGCCGCACATACGATTCCGACACCTGCATCAGCTTCGCGATCATCGGCACCGGCTGATGCTGAGCCGAGGCCATCACCACGATCGCACGCCGCATCCGCACCGGCTGCTGACTACGCCGCGCGATCCGGGCGGGTTCGCGGCCCTCTTCCGGAAAGGGCCAGGTGCCGACGGGATCGCGACCGGCGGACCACAATTGCTCACCATGACCCATACAACCGGAGCCGATTGCACCGGGCCCACGCGATGAGCGCCGAGCGTGCGATAGCTCGCCTATCTCCGGACTTGGCGCCGCTGTGGGAGGCGCTGTACCAACGCTTCTCATCGGGTCGTGCGGTTCAGCGAGTGCGCGTGGGCCCCCTGACCGCCATGCAGCAGGCGGCGGTGGCCGACCTGCTCGGGCTCGCTCGCCTGCCCGGTGAGTACGCGACCGTGCATCTCGCGACCATCGACAGCGCATTGCGCGAGATCGCCGGCTGTGACACCAGAACCGCGCTCGAGTATCGAAGCGGCCCGATCCCGGACCGGTCCGCGGAGCGGGCAGCCGCGATGGCGGAGCGAAATCTGTTGTGGGAGTGGCTCACGGATCATGATGTGGTACGCGCCCAGCCCGCCCTGGCGACATGGGCAGAGGCGATGCGGCGCAACGGTCTGATCGCGGGATCGGTGTCGCGCACGAAGACCGAGCTCGACCGTGCGTTGCGAGTCCTACACGAGCTGCCCGGCACCGGAGTACAGCTACCCGTGTTCGCGGCGAATGTGCTCGGAAACCCGCACGCGCTCGATGACGGCTCCCGCCTGCACACCATCGTGGTTCGCGCGCTGACCGCCCTCTACGACGCGCAACCTCCCGCCGACGCGATCGGCCTGCGGCAACTGTGGGCGCAGGCGGGTATCTCCGACGACGAACTGTCCTCGACGGTGCTGACCGCAGGACTGCCGATCACCGATGGTGACTCCGTCGTCGGCCGCATCCTGCGGACTTGCGCCGACTCCGGCCTCGCCGCAGTACTGAGTCTGCAGCAACTCCGCGCCATCTGCCGAGTACCCGAGGTCGCCGAGACCGTCTGGGTCGTAGAGAATCCCAGCATTCTCGCGACGGCCCTTACCCGATTCGGTCCGCACTGCCCGCCGATGGTGTGTACATCCGGCTGGCCGAGCAGCGCCGCCGTCGTCATGCTGGAACTGTTGTCGAACGCGGGCGCGAAACTGCACTACCATGGCGATTTCGATGGTGAAGGCTTGCGCATCGCAGCCAACCTCGTCGCGAGATTCGATGCCATCCCATGGCGTATGACCAGCGAAGACTACCTGTCCGCGGTCGGCAGCGAAGGCCCGCCGGCGGGCCGGATGACGCCTGTGCCGTGGGATGCCGAGCTGTCCGACCACATCAGCCGATCCGGGATAGCGTTGCCCCAGGAGCGCATCATCGATCGACTTCTGGCCGACATAGCACCGTGAGATGTCCGTCCCCGCGCTTATGGTTGCTGCTGACCGTCAGTCGAGGGGAGGTTCCATGGATCCGATTCGGGTGCCACCCGAGATGTTCCGGTTCACCACCGGAGATCGCGCGGGCCTGTACGTGTCCATCCTCCATGCATTCGGCGAGGCCAACGAGCGGATGGAAACCACCCTCGGAATCGACGACGTCCGATCCCGGCTGCGCACGGTCGGCTGGCTCGAAGCCATCGAGGACGACGACCTGACCCACGCCCTGGGGCAACTGCGTGACTGGAACCTAGTGGACATCGTCCAGAACCACACCGAGAACTACCGCACCGCAGCCGAATACGAACGCCGCAACTTGCAGTATTCACTGACCAAACAGGGTGAGGCGGCCTTCGCCGGAGTCGCGCATGCCATGACCGTCCTGGCTTCGACCGGCGCGTTGCAGACCGCGGTCCTCGACGCGATTGCCGACCGCTTGGCCGATCTGCTGCGAGAGCTGGAATCGGGTTCGGATCGCCGCGTGTTCACCACACTCACCGAACTAGAGGCCCACCTCGAGGCGTTGCGCGGCAACACCAAACAGTTCAACGGCGAACTGCAGCGCCTGCTCCGCGACGAGGGCGTCGACCTCACGGTCTTCCACGAGGTCAAGGCCGCCACCGTGGCCTACCTGCGCGAATTCCTGACCGATATCGAGCACCGCACGCAGACCATCGCCTCGCGAATCCAGGCGGTGGACGACCACGGAGTCACCCGCGTCCATCAGTGTGCTCTGCTCGGCGCCGATCTGCCCCGGCTCACGGGAGCCGATCCGGCGGCGGCGTGGCTCGAGCAGCGTCGCGCACGCTGGGACGGACTGCGCGCGTGGTTCCTCCCGACGGACGGGGCGGCGCCGCGCATCGACCAGCTCCGCGTCGTCGGACGCAAGGCCATCGTCTCCCTGTTGCAGGTGCTCGACCGGATCACCGAGTCGCGTCGTCGTTCCAGCAGCGCCGTATCGGACTTCCGCGAGCTGGCGCGCTGGTTCTCGATACTGCCCGACCAGGACGATCTGCACCGCCTGTGGTCGACGGTGTTCGGCCTCGGATCGGCGCGACACGCGCACCTGGCGCACGAAGACCCCGAGCTGGTCGGCTACACGGAATCGTGGACGTCGGCGCCTGCCGTCGAAGTCTCCCCATTGCTCCGCGCCTCCGGCCGCACCGAACGCTACGGCCGTACGGGAGGGATTCCCGACGTCGCCGCGATCAGAGCCGAGCGTAAGGCCCGCGCCGCGATCGAACGCGCGGAACTGGAGGCGGCGTGGGACATGCTGGACACCGGTGGTGCCGTGCGGCTTTCGTCGTTCGGGAAGCTCGAGCACGGCGTGTTCGAGCGGCTGCTCGAGCTCCTCGGCCGGGCTTTGGCCTGCGCACCCGGTTCGGGCGGCGTGCGGCGCGGCAGTACATCCGACGGTCGTGTCGAGATCGCGCTCCGCCCACCGTCGGATGGCGCGATCGCGGAGTTGACGACCCCGCGCGGCGTCTTCCGCGGACCCGACTACGTCGTCGAGATCGTCCGCGGCGGCGGCAGGCACTCCGAGGTGTCCGCGTGAACGCCGGACCAGGCGAACGACGCCGGAGGGCCGCGGATGAGTGACCTCACCAATCAGATGGTCATCGCCGAACGCACGGAGGTCGCCCGCGGCGTGCGGCAACTGCTCGCCGCTCCGCTGATCGTGGAGCGCGACGCGCCGGAGCTGTTCGACATCGTCCGTCGGCGGCGCGATCCGATCGCGAAGTGGTTCGACTACTACTGCGGATGGACGCTCATTGTGGAGCCGCGCCTGGGATACGCCCGGCTGGTGAAGGTGCGCGCGGCACTCGACCCGACCCGACCGGCTCGCAGGATGCGATCCGGCAGAGCCGAATTCGACAGACTGCGTTACGTCCTGCTGTGTGTCACCGCCGCCGAGCTCTTCGCCGCGCCGGTGACGACGATCGGCTTGCTGGCAGGCCGCGTGCGGGCCGCCACCGCCGAGGACCCGCTGCTCGCCGGCTTCGACTCCGCCGCACGCACCCACCGCATGGCGTTCGTGGATGTCCTGCGGCTGCTGGAGTCGTTCGGCGTCTCCAGGTGATCGACGGCGTCACCGACTCCTATGTGGATTCCGATTCCGCGAAAGTCCTCTTCCGTGTCGACACGACACTGTTGTTGCGGCTGCTCGCCGCGCCAACCGGACCATCCCAGCTCGGCATCCCGGCGTCGGAAGTACCTCTGCGCGTGGACGAACTACTGGCCGAACTGGTCCGGGAGCGCCGGTACGGGCCCGCGAGCGACCCCGGCAAACACACCGACACCTCCGGCATCTCCGAAACTCAGCGCAATCTGTGGTTGCGGCACAGTGTGTTCCGCCGATTGGTCGACGACCCGGTCGTGTATTTCGACGATCTCACCGCCGACGAACGCGCCTATCTGGCGTCCCCGACCGGCAGGCAACTCCTGCGCAGAGCCGCCGACCAGGGTGGTTTCGTGCTCGAAGAACGTGCGGAGGGTGTGCTGTTCGTCGATCCGGAAGGCATCGCCACCGACTCCCGTTTCCCCGACGATGCCGCGACGGCGAAGGTCGCCGCCCTGCTCCTGCTGGATACGATGTCCGGTCCTGCCACTGACGAGCAGTTGCGTCGCGCCGCCGCCGACCTGCTGACGAAATTCCCACGTTGGGCGCGGACCTATCAGGGAGAGGAAGGCGCTCGGCAACTGGTGGCCGACGCACTGGTGGTACTGAGATCGTTCGGACTCGTCCGCACCCACGCATCGGGCCTCGTCGTGCCTCTCCCTGCCGCCGCCCGTTACCGCGTCACCGGTATTCGCACGTCCACAGCTTCCGAGGACCCCTCATGACCGTCACCGCATTGCCGAACCTCGTTCCCACCACCGAACGGGAACCGCGATGGGCACCCACCAGGGCGGGCATCGTGAACGTCTGGCGTTACTACGACGAGATCTTCGAATTCCACGACGGCCGTCTGCTGCTGCGCGGACCGAACGGCAGCGGCAAGTCCAAGGCGCTCGAGTTGCTGTTGCCCTTCCTGTTCGATGCGAACTTGCGGGCGAACCGGCTGTCCACCTTCGGCACCAATGAGCGAACCATGCACTGGAATCTCATGGGGGAAGGCGCTTCCGGAGCCACCCGAGTCGGGTACGTGTGGCTGGAGTTCCGGTTCCCCGGCGAACCGGGCCGGTGGTTCACCTGCGGGGCGCGCCTGCAAGCGACCTCACGGACGACGACCGTGCACGCCGACTACTTCACCACCGCGCTGCGCGTCTCGGACCCGGACGCACCTGATTCCCTCGCACTGACCGACGCGAACCGCCCGCTGACCAAGGCGGCCCTCGCCGAGCGGCTCGGTGAGCAGGGGACGGTGCACGAGAACGCCGCGGACTACCGGGCGGCGGTGCGCTCGACCCTGTTCCCGTCCATGGGAGCCGACCGCTACGACGCGCTGATCACCGCGTTGCTGCAACTGCGCACACCCAAACTGTCGCAGCGGCTGGACCCGGCCCTGCTGTCGTCGCTGCTGTCCAGCGCGCTGCCCCCGCTCGATCGAGACGAGATCGCCGACCTGGCCGAGGGATTCGAGCGTCTCGACGCCCAGCGCGAACGACTCGCCCGCCTGGGCGAGGAGGTGGCGGCCACCCGAAAGCTGGCCCGCCAGCAACAAACCTACGCGCAGCGGGTATTGCGTTCCGCGGCCGCGACCCTCAGCGCCGCGACCACCGAGATGGACAAACTCGCCGAGGCCGCGAAGTCGTCCGCGGCCGAGTACGAGCGGATCGCGGCGCTCGAATTGGAAACCCTTGAGCGCGTGGGGAACTCGGAAGCCGATCTGTCGGTCGCCGAAGGCGAGCGCGAGGGATTGATCAAGTCGCCCGCCTACCAGAAGGGCCTCGTACTGGACGACCGCCGCCGCGAGACCGCGAAAGCGCGGCGATGGGCCGCCGACGCCGAGGCAAAGTCGGCCGAGCTGCTCAGCCGGGCCGAGCGGGATGGGGCGAAGCACGCCACAGCACTCCAGGCCGTCGAGCAATGGGAACGCACGGTGGCCACCGCCGGAATCGAGGCCGGGCAGTCGGCTCGCCGCGCGGGCATGACCGGTATCCACGACGAGCTCGCCGCCGACCCGGGTTCCCGGCAGAGCCGGATACTGCTCAGCGCCGCCGTCCGCGCCAAGCGCGGCCAGGTCGACGACATGCTCACGGTACTCACGCGCCACGACAACGCCATCACACGCCGCACCGACGCCGAAACCGACCTCGACAAGGCTCGCGCCGCACTGCTCGCGGCCGAACACGAACACGCGGAGTCCGAGCGCGCCTTCGAAACCGAGCTCGAAACACTGCGCGAGGCCGTGCGTTCCTGGGCGGCCTCGTGCGAGGCACTGTCGTTCGACGACCCGGACGCGATAGCCGAGCTGGCGGAGGACCGGCCCGCGCTGGTCGAAGCGGCCAATCGCGCCGCGACCCTGCGGCTGCAGGAGCTGACCCGGCGAGAGACTGTGCACCAGAACCAGATCGACGCCGTGACCGTGCTGCGCGACACCTGCGCGGACGAACGCGATCGGTTGGCCCGCGAACACGACATCCCACCCGAGCCACCGCACTGGCGCACCGCGGACCGCACGGGACGTCCCGGCGCACCGCTGTGGCAGTTGATCGATTTCGCCGACGGTCTCGCGCCCCGCACCGCGGCGGGCGTGGAAGCGCGCTGGAGTCCTGCGGGCTGCTCGACGCGTGGGTCGGTGCACGCGGCGAGGTGACGGGCCACGATCTGTTCGCCGATCCTGCAGCGGTCGAACCGGTTCCCGGCCGCTCGCTCGCCGAGGTGCTGGTCCCGGTGCCCTGCGCGGACGTCGCGCCCGAGCAAGTGCACCGGTTGCTGTCGAGCATCGCGTTCGGTGAACGTCTGCCCGGCGACGCCGTCGCCGCCGACGGCGCCTGGCGCTTGGCCACCGTGACCGGCTCGTGGTCGAAGGACCACCCCGCCTTCATCGGAGCATCGACCCGAGCCAAGGCCCGCGAGGCCCGCATCCAGCGCTTGCTCACCGAGATCGCCGCACACGACCGCCGCCTCGACGAACTGCGCGAACAACTCGACCACTGCGCCGCCCACCGCGCACTCATCGAGTCCGAGCGAGCGAACCTGCCGGGGTTCACCGCAGTGGACGCGGCCGAGAAACAGCTCACCAGAACGGAATCGGCGCTGTCGACCGCCGACGCGCAGGTACGCGACCGCGCGACCACACTCACCACCCGCGAGGGCGAGGTGCGCAAAACCCAACACGCCTTGGCAGTCGCCGCCGCCGAGACCGGGCTGCCCACCGACCGTCCCGCGCTGGGACTCGTCGTCGAGGCCATCGAGAATTTCGCCGGTCAGGCCGGTGCGTGGCTGGACTCCCACGCCGACCTGCGCGCTGCCCGCGGCACCGCGGACACGGCCACCGCCACCGCCGAACAGTCCGCGGCCGACGCCACCACCGCCGCCGAGACCGCCGCCGCAGCCGCGGACGAATACCGCCGCGCCGCAGCCGAACTCGCGGCGATCGAGGAATCCGCCGGGCAGGACTACCAGGAGACGCTGACCCGGATCGATCAAGTGCGCGTACGAGTCCGCGCACTCAACGATTCGATCAAAACCGACCGCGCCACCCTGACCGATCTCGCGCACCGGCTGGGCAAGCTCGATTCCCAGCGCACCACCGACCTGGCGGCCCGCGACACCGCGACCGCGACCCGTGACGAATTCGCGCTGCGGTTTCGGCACCTGGCCAGCGGCACCTTCCCCGAGGACGGCCGATTCTCCGATCTGCCAAAATTCCGCGCGACCCTCGCCGCATCCGAGGGCGTGCGGGCCACGCTCGACGCCGCCCGGATGATCTCGGCGGCCTGGCCGACCATCCCCCATTCACCGACGAACATCAGCGAGGCGATGCGCAGACTCGCCGACTCGGTCCACGAATGCCGCACCGCCCTGAGCACCCGCGCCGACCTCGATCTCGAATCCGATGGCGAGGTCCAGGTATTCGCCGCGATCATCGACGGCGTGCGCGTGGGCTGCGCCGAACTACTGCGCATCATCGAAGACGAAGCCAAACAGGCCGAGAACGAGATCACCGAACACGAACGCCGCCTGTTCGACCACACCCTCACCGGCGACACCCGCCGCCACCTGGCCGCCCGCATCCGGCAGGCCAACGAGCTCGTGGACGGCATGAACGCCCGGCTCAGTATGGTGCGCACCGCGTCCAACGTCGCGGTCGAACTCGTATGGCAAGTCGGCAAGGACCTGCCGCCCGGCACCAAGGCCGCGCGCGACCTATTGCTCAAAGACCCCGCGCGACTGACCGAGACCGACCGAGAATCCCTGCACCGATTCCTGCGTGAGCGCATCGAAGCCGCCAAGGCCGCCGACACCGCCACCAGCTGGGAGCAACAGCTCACCCAGGTCTTCGACTACACCAAATGGCACCAATTCATCGTCAAGGTCGACCGCGGCTCCGGTGACGGCTTCCAAGAGCTGACCAAGAAACTCCACGGCGCCCTGTCCGGCGGCGAGAAGGCGATAGCCTTGCACCTCCCCCTGTTCGCCGCGGTCGCCGCCCACTACCAATCCACACCCAGCGCACCCCGCGTGATCATGCTCGATGAAGTCTTCGTGGGCGTGGACACCGCTAACCGCGGCCAGATCTTCGCGCTGCTTTCGGCTTTGGACCTGGACTTGGTGCTGACGTCGGACCACGAATGGTGCACATACTCGGAGCTGAGCGGTATCGGAATCCACCAGATCATCACCGGGGATGGGCAGGACGCAGTGACTACGGCGAGGTTCACGTGGAATGGGGACGAGCTACTGCCAGCGTGAGCACGGCGCTGCCGTCGGCGCAGCCGTAAGCGGTGCTCGATGTGTGGGGCTCGGGATCGAAGCCGAGCCCGCGCGGATTCGCCAGTCAGTGATGGTGACGATGTCCCGCAAGGATGCGGGCAGGTTCGATCCAGTCGCCGCTGCGGCGGTGGTCACCCATTTGGATCGGCGGCATCCCTTCTCGGTAAAGGCGTTCACTCGGCTGCCCGTGAGGAGGCGGCAGACGACTGCGGCGAACCATGCTGAGCGGCGAAGCGCAGCGGAGTCAATCGAGCAACGTCGCTCGCCGTCTGGGCGTCAGGCCGGCGCTGCCTCAGCCCTTCTGATAGTTCTTGACGACTTCGGCGGCGAGGCGGCGGACATTGTCGCAGCCTGTGCCGGTGACCTCCACCGCCTCGACCAGTGGTTCGGGCTTGCCGTAGTAGTCGGTGGTGGGAAATGGGTTGTTCGCGCCGACGAAGGCGGTGATCTTGCAGTAGTCCTTTTCCCCTCTGTGTTCCCTGGCATCGACGCCAACGATCCGCAGGCGGCGATCCGCGGGCGCCATGAAGGTGACCTGGGACTGGTGGATGTGGGAGTAGGTGATCTTGTGCCTGTTGACATCTCCGGGTTCAGCTCGGTTACCGAGCCAGAAATCGCACTCGAATGGATTACTGGGCAGGCCGGTCATGTAGAAGCGTTGCTCGGCCGGAAAGGTCGTGGACAGGGCCGCGCACGGGTCCAATGTCCAGGCTTTGGTTTTCGGCATTTTCGCAGATTCGGCGCGCGGGGGGTTGATGTCGAGCAGCGGGGCCGAGGCGGTGACGATCGCCCGTAGTTCCTCGCACGGTGAGCCGTCCTCGCTGTCGAGGGTGTAGTGGAAGGCCCGTTCTCCCTGATAGTCCAGTGCGATGCTGCACATCCCGTCGAGGCTGGTTTCGGACGCGCTGCGCCCGGCGAAGCTCGTGGCCTGTCCGGACCCGTCCTGGATCACCGTGATGGTCATCCTCAGTGCCCATATCCGTTTGGGCGTGGTCAAGCGGTCGAACCGCACTTCGCAACCGTCCTGGTCGAGCCCAGGCCCGAAGTAGGCGACACGCCCGATCGAGGTAGCCGATGCCTCGTCGATGAACCCGCACGGGTCCACTCGTCGCATGCGGTCGTGCTCGCTCAACCTCTCCCGCGCGACCTCGGTGGTGATGTTGGCGCGATATCCGCGGTCGACGGGCACAGCGGCGCCGTCGACGGTGCTCGCGCATCCAGAGGCCAGCAGCGCAGCCAGTACGACATTCAGTGCAGTCATGATTGCCGCCGAGCGGGTCATCGGTTGGCTCCGAAGGCCGTGGCGGCGATGGGCGCCAGCCGGTCAAGAACTGGGCAGGCGGCGGACACTCGCGCGATGACCTGTTTGCGGGAGCCGTCGATCTCGGACTGGCTGGCGCGCGTGCCGGGAAGGTAGGAATCCACGACCGGACCGACGGGGAACTCGAGGCTGCAGGAGTTCGTCATGACGTCTTGTTCCCGCAGCGCGGGGTGACCGCCGACATCGATGAGTCGTTGATCGCGGATCGGAAGCAGCGCGTTGTCGGCATCGTCCAACTGGAAGCTGACGCTGACAGTTTTGCCGCTCGGCCCCGCTTCAGCACCCTTAACCGTGAAATAGCATTCGTAGGGTTCGATCTCGGCGTCGAACTTCGACACCGAAAATCCGGTCGGCAGCTCGGACATCAATTCACAGGGGCTTCGCTCGGCCAGCGGCAGCCGCACCGTCGCCTGGTCACGGCGTGGCAGCCGGTTCTCCTTGACCGCGCCCAGCAGCGAGGCTGTCACCTCGTCGGCGATCCCGCAATTGCGGTCGGGGCTGAACATGAACGCTGTGACCCGCGCATACTGCACCGCAGGCACCTCGATGACATCGGGTACGGCGGCCCCGGCCGCCGGTGGTGAGGCGGGAAAGTACAACGGCACCAGATACACGCACTGGAGGTGGTCGTTGCGGATGCCGTCGACAAGCACTGTCTCCCCGGCGATCTGGCGGGTTTCGGTGTCTTTCGAGCCCGGTTCGCCGACCGACAAGTCGATGCTCACACGGGCCAGCAGCCGCGCCCGCTCGGGCAGCGCCACACCCACCGCACAGTCACCGAACGCGAAATCCGGCCCCACCGTGGCGATCTGACCACGGGCGGCGAGGCGTTCACGGTCGATCAGCCCACAGGGATCCACGGCACGAACTTGATCGGCGACCTGCAGTTTCTGGAAGTCGCCGGAAGGGACCATCACGCCATAGGCGGCCTGTGGCCTGTTCGGCGGCGCCGGCTTACGCAGCGGTTCGTCCGGAGGAGGCGGCGCACACGCCGCCAGCGCCGCCATACCCAGTACCAGCGCTGTCACCGTCCGCCGAGTTGCCCAGCCGCCGCTCATGTCGAGATCCCCCCTGCTATGTCAATTTCGATGACAGAGCATACCGGCGGGCCCGTTCGCTGCTTCCGCCGTGCGTTGCAGCACTTGAAGGTTCGCAGTCTCAACTCGCGACCGGCGAACTCCTTGTCGCACGTCCGGGACAATTTGCGGATCAAAGAAAGTTCGCCTCATTCCGACCTGGGCGCCGGTGGATCATCTGCCACAGCGAGCCCGGCCACCCGACCACGCCTAGCTCATCGGTGATCGAGAGCCTGAGTTGCCGAATTCTCCGAGGCGGTTCGAACCGTCGTTGGCACCGTCCGCCGCGAGTTCGGTATCGTCCACAGCGAGTTCGGTATCGACGATCTCATCGACCAACGGCACCTCGGTCAGGTCCGCAGTTGCTTAAAGGTAGATACAGCCGAAAAAGGATAATGGTTGCCCGACGCGGCCAGGAGCTTCTGCAGGTCGAATACCAGCAACTGACTGTATCCGCCGACGCTCGCCAGATTATCGAAGATCGAGCGGGCAGCTGATTCTTCTCGCTGCTTATCTCCCTCGAGGTCGCGAATCGTTATAGCGATCGGATATTCCGAGAATGGGATTCCGAAGTCATCCTCGTAACCATGCGAAGTTTCTACCTCGACAACCCAGTATTCGACAATAGCCCGGCGAATCATTGCATCGTCCGAAGAAGCATCGAGATTCAGCTTGGCGCCAGCTGCTAGTCCGATATCCCGAATTGCTTCTGCGTCACTCTTTTCAGCTCGCAAGAATATCTCATGGAATGCGCTCATGATCCGCCCTCTCTATGGCCACACAATTTCCCATCCATCTCCGACTATCACTTACGACAAGCTAGGTCGACTGCCTCTTCGAAGGGCCGTACATAGGCCCGCCGACAGAGCGAGGCAGCTCTCACACTCCATAACCACTAACCGCCGCGGTAGCCCCCGCTACAGACAAATTTCAGACAACCCATACGCCTCCGTCGCCGACGAGCCCTCGATACGAAAGCAAGCACACCGATTTCCTCGGTGATCGCAAGTGAATTGCCGTCTGGTACTGCGCAATTCGCGTTCAGGTCCGTGGCAGACTGTCGTCCGCAATACAACTGGATGGAGCACAATGAAGTACATCGTCACCCTCACCTCCGCCGCGATCGCCGCCTTCGGCTTCGCTCTCGCAACCCCACAGACGGCCACCGCCGCCCCCTCCAACTGCCACGCCTCCTACATCCCGTGCCTACCCATCGTCAGCGACGTGGACTGCGAGGGCGGTAGCGGGAACGGCCCCGTCTACACCGGGCGCGTCCAGGTCATCGGACCCGACGAGTACGGACTCGATCGCGACGGCAACGGCATCGGCTGCGAGTGAACGAAAGAGGTGCCCGCCCCGGCGCGGGCACCCCGCACACCCGATACGGCGATCTCCTCGCACACCGGAGGAATCAAGTTGTCGGCCCCGGCGGATACGGTGCGGGCGGCACTGCCGCCGACACCGCCCGCCACCTGCGGGCAAATACTGGAAAATACTGGACTTCACTGGAATGTATGGATACGCTCGCGCCGTGACCGACACCGCGGAGCAACTCGAAGCGCGTATCGCCGAGCTGCGCGCCGAGGTTCGGCGTGCGGTGACCGCCGGGGATCGCGTGAGCGCCCGGCAACTTCGGGCCGAGTTGCGGCGCACCGAGGACGCTTGGGATTCGGCCGTCCTCGGCGCTGAAGCGCCGCAGGCGGAGGCGCCCGCGGAGCGAACGGAATCGGACGCAATGCCGATCCGCGAGCACGTCCATCGCGCACTTACGCTGATCGGTGCGCCTGCGTCGCCGAAACTGGTTCTGGCGGTCCATGAATCGTTCTTTTCCGGCGGGATCGCTCCCATGCGTCTGACCAGCCTGCGCCGCGACGAGGAGCGGTCGTTCCGCGCTTCGCCGTTCACGCGCCCGTACTACATCTGCGCGGCCCTCACCGCCGATCACCTCGCCCCGGCGCGCGGGCTGATGGCGGTGAGTTCCTGGCCGTTGGCGCAGCGGATGATCGGGCCGCTCAGTCCGCGCGTGGATCTGCTCACGGCGACCATCCGGCTCGCCGAACACATCGCCGCTCAGCCCGACAGCGGACCGGGTGCACGACGAGTGTTGTGGAAGCTCTCGGTTTCCGTTCCCGGCGTGCAGGGTTCGCCTGACACCATCGACCCTGGCGCAGTGATCGACGCCGCCACCAGGGAGCTCGCGGTCCACCGCGAGGAGGACGCCCGCCGCCGCGCCGAGGCCGCGCGACGCGCGGATCAGCAGCTCGACGAGGCCTCCCGGTTATTCGGTGTCCGGCTCGGTGTGGCTGGCAGACGAAACGAGGTGGGATGAACACACTTTCGGCACGGCTGGATGAGCTGCGAGGTGCAGCGCCGGCGTGCCGCCACAATGCCCGCACCATCGCGGCGTTGACGGCGAACCCTGGCTGCGCGCGGCGCGCGCTGCTGGACGCAGCGGCGGCCGACAAGGCCGCCATCGCCAGGGAGCTGGGTTTTCCACCCCGATTCGGTCAGTCGCAGTTCGCGATCACGCGCGGTAACGCGTTCGAGGCGATGGTGAAGGAGAACGGCTGTGCCGAGCTGCTCGCTTTGTTGCGCGACAAGCTGAACCTCCCCCTTCCCGAGGCCGGCTATCACGACCTGAATTCGGTCGGTGACAACGCGGGTAATGCCGTGCGCTACAAGCGGACCCGTCAGCTGCTCGCGCACGCGATCAGCTCCGGCGAGGGCACCCTGTTCGACCATCCGATGCTGCGGCTCGACATCGCGGGCGCCCCTGCCTATCTGGAGCCGGACGTAGTCGCGTTGCAGATCGGCGGTCGCTTCCATGTGGTGGAGATCAAGTCGTTCCCCGTGGTTGACGGGCAGGCCGATCCGGTGCAGGTCGCCGCCGCGGCGCGGCAGTCCGCCGTCTACGTCATCGCGCTGCGCGAACTCATGACCGAGATCGGCGAATCACCGGATCTTGTGTCGCACAATGTGATCCTGGTCTGCACCAGTAATTTCACCAACCGGCCTACCGCCGAGCTTGTCGACCTGCGCAAGCAGATCGCGGTCATCTCGCGTCAGTTGTCGCGGCTGACGGCCATCAGCGAGCTGATCGAAACCCTGCCGGAGAGTGCGTCGTTCGCGCCCGGCGAGCACCTGGCGAAGACGATCGCCGATATCCCTGCCCGCTATGCCCCCGAATGCATGTCGTCGTGCGAGCTGGCTTTCGCCTGCCGCGACGCCGCGCGGGCGAACGGCTCGGTGGATGCACTCGGCCGCGGTGTCTGCGACGACCTCGGCGGTCTCGACGACATCGATACCGTGCTCGCCGTCGCTGACGGTTCGCGCGATCTCGGGCCCGAGTTCGCTGACATCACCCGAATGCTGCGGGAAGCCGACCGGCTTCGGCTGGAGATCGCGGGATGAGTGCACCGAGTGAGCGAATTGTGTATCAGCGCTTCGCACATGCCGGAGCCGAGCGTCGGCGAGGTGCAGGCATGAGCGAAAGAAGTGAGCGAATCATGTGCCCGCGCGCATCGCACATGCCCGAGCCGAGCGTCAGCGAGGAGCAGGCGTGAGCGAACCAATCAAGAAGCGGAGCAAGTGCATCGCTCGCTGGTGTGTGAAACGCGTGCTGACGCTGAGCGACGGCGAGCCTCGAACATGAGTGCTCTGACCGCCCTCGCCCGCCTGCACGCCATGCGCGCGGGCCGCGCCCAACCGATCGCCGACGTGCGCCACACGCACCTGTCGGACAATCCGCTGGTACTGGTGCCACTGAAGCTGGCAGGCGAGGCCGCCGCACCGCTGGCGGTCATGGTGGGAACCGACCCCGCCGCACCGACACTGCTGACCGTGCCGCAGCCACGAGACCGGGTGCTGCGCCTACGTTTCCTCGCCGAACTCGCCGAACTCGTGCTCCCCTACCTCGCGGCCTACGCCGAGAACACCGAGGAGCTGACCACCAAGTCGGGCGAAACCTACCAACGGTGCCTCGACGCACCTCAGCTGTGGGTGCCGAACTCGGGCGGGGTGGGGTTCCTGAAGCTACTCGGCCGCTCGGTGCGATTTCACCGAACCGAGGGCGACAACCCTGTCCCCGAATCGATCCCGCTGCTCGGCCGTTGGCTCACCTGGTTCTGCGATCGCGCCGAGCATCCCGGCTCCAGCACGCTGGTCCCCCTCACCTCGGTGCTCTCAGCGCACTGGGCTACCGGCCAATCCGCCCTCGAGGATGCCAACCTCGCCGCGCTGCTCGGGTGGATCGCTCCCACGCCCGGCAGCACCGGCGCCGAGGCCGCCGCGCGGGCCGAAGACCCGCTCTCGGTGCCGCCCGCCGGTCCCGCCACCGACCCCGGTTTCGACAACGAAGAGCTCGCCCCGCTCATCGCCACCTACGACACCGCCGAGGACGACGAGGCGAAATCCCTTGCCGCACGACGTATCGAGCGCGCTCTGCACGCCCAGGTCGAGCCGACCTGGCAGCTCATGTGGCAGGGGCTCGCGCTGCTACGTGAACTCTCGGCCGGTTCTCGAGTCGCCCGGCGGTGGAACGAGGACGTCGGGTCGTTCTCCTACTTCGCCGGATCGGTGGCCGAAGGTGTGCCGCAAGCGCGGCGGGATTCGGCGGTGTCGGCCGTGCGGAAACTGCTCGATCGCGAGCGGGCGCTCGAAAAGTACGAGGCGGAAAAGGCTTTCGATGATCCTCGGGCCATGCTCGAACATCGGCTGGCCGGAACGGCTTTCGTCGGTACCGTGATCGGTGTCGATCCGGCCCGTGTGGTGATGAGTGAGAAGAATCGTCCCCTGCTGCGACCGATTCTGCAGGTGCGCACCGCCGATCCGATCGTCACGGCCGAGGGCGACGAGTTCTGCAACGTCGGCAATCCCACCCAGACGGGAACGGTGTTGCCGGTGGAGGGCGATCACGACTACATCGTGCTGGAACTGTCCGGTGGGATGGGCACCGGGAAGGTCGCCCGTCCAGGGTCTGTCCCCGATCTCGGCGCCATCGTCTGCTTCGCCGGTTTCAAGATCGGGAGTGGCGGGCCGCCCGCGAAGCTTCCTGCCCGCGAAGACACTCCGTGGACACACGGCGGCCCGCCGCCGGAGTGGACACCGGAATCCGAACCCATCGAGGAACTGTGATGCGAACAGCGGACGCGGCCGTCGACGGCATCCTCACCGACCTCGCCGACACCTCGCACCGCGCGGTCGTGGTCGATTCACCGCCCGGGGCGGGCAAATCCACGCTCGTGGTGCGTGCGGCGCGACAGCTCGCCGAATCCGGTGGGCAACACATCGTCGTCGCCCAGACCAACGAGCAGGTCGACGATCTCATCGACCGCCTCGCCACCGCCGATCCCGCGCTGCGTATCGGAAGGCTCTCCCGCACCGGGTACCTCAAGCCGGATCGCATCGACCGGCCGAACGTGACCGTCGGCCAGAAGATCGCGGACCTCACCGAGAGCACCATTCTCATCGGCACCGCCGCCAAATGGGCGACGATCGACGACGGGCGCTGGCCGCACGCGATCGTCGACGAGGCGTATCAGATGCGATCGGATATGTTGCTGCGCATCGCGAATCGCTTCGACCACGGGCTGTTCGTCGGTGACCCCGGTCAGCTCGATCCGTTCGCGACCGTCGAGGTCGGTCGGTGGGCAGGCCTGGACTGGGATCCCACGATGAGCGCGGTCAGCGTGATGCTCGCGAACAACGACGACATCCCCGTGCACAGCCTGCCCGTGTCCTGGCGGCTGTCCGCGACCGCGGCGCCGGTGATCTCGAAAGCGTTCTACCCCTTCAACGAATTTCGAGCAGGTACCGGAATCCACGATCGCCGAATGGAATTCGCCGCTTCCGGGCTGCGCAGCCCGATCGACGACGTGCTCGACGAAGCGGCCGAACACGGTTGGGGCTGGTACGAACTGCCCGCCCGCCACACCCTGCGCACCGACAGCGAAGCCGTCCGCGCGATCGCCGAGATCACCTGCCGCGTACTCGAACGCAGCGCGACAGCCCATTCCGAACAAGGCTCCCGCCCCGTGACGGCCGAACGAGTCGCCGTCGGCACCGCCCACCGCGACCAGGCCGATGCCGTGCGCACCGCGCTGCGCGGCACCCCGGCCGAATCGGTCACCGTGGACACCGCCAACCGCCTGCAAGGCCGCGAATACGATGTCACCGTGGTCCTGCACCCACTGTCCGGCCGCCGGGACGCCAGTGCATTCCACCTCGAAGCGGGACGTCTCTGTGTCCTCGCCTCCCGTCACCGTCACGCCTGCATCCTCGTCGGCCGCGCCGGCATTCCAGAACTCCTCGACGCCCACCCCTCCGCCGAACCCGTGCACTTGGGCGTTCCCGTGAAGTTTCCGGACGGCTGGGAAGCCAACCAGGCCATTCTCACCCACCTGTCCCACCATCGCGTCTCGGCAAACGTCTGACGCCCATGTCTTCTCAGCGAGGCCACACGACCACCGATCTCCTAACCGCTATCGGCGAGTGCGATCGTTCCACTATCGCCACCCAGGTCGCCGCCGCTGCCGACAAACGCAAAGTTGTCGTCGAGACGTTCCCCTTGGCCGATTGGCCCACACTGCCCGTGGAGCGGTATGCACTCGGACTCGGAGCCTTCTGCGAGGGTGCGAGTGTGGATTTGGAGTCGCGGCCAGCAGTGGCGAGACGTCCTGCCGTGTTCGGGCTGGTAGCCTCTCGCATAAGCACTCCGAAGGGGGAAACGTGGCAAAGACTGCGTTCGATTACGGGCAGGCCGACATCGCAGCCTTCAAACAAGGCGCTCAGAGCGGCTCCATCAAGTTCGATCCCCAGGCAGTCACTGATGTTGTGCAGGTTTACGACACCCTTATCCGCGGGTTGGAGGAGCAGCTCGAACGTGTTCGGACGGCGGCTAACATATCCGGCTTTGGAGGCTTCCCGTCTACACAGCAGCTGGCAGCAGGCTTTGCTGGCAAAGCCGAGCAGTACATCGAGGTTCTCGTCCAGTCGATCGAGGGAGCGATTCGTCTCCAAGAGGCATACCTAATTGCTGGGAATCGCCTTGACGAGGCAGATTCGAAGTATGCCAGAGCGCAAGAGATTGCCACTCAGTATCTCGGAGCGGAAAAGTGAAATCGGTCGAGCTTGCGCAGGCCATGTTGGCGATCGGCGCTGCCGCCGCACTGGTGACCGGGTGCGGCGGCGGATCAGGGGACGGCGGCTCGGCATCAGCCAGTAGTAGCCCATCCTCAACTCGACCTAGCGTCGCAGTTCCCGTTTCACCAGCTCCGGCGCAACGTAACATGAATGGTCGCCCAGCCGTGACCTTCGACCCCTGCGTCGATGTCGGCGATGATGTGATCCAGCAGATGGGCTTCGACCCGAAGTCCCGGGCCAGGTCCGAATCCGAGCTGGCCGGGGATACCTACACATTCCTCGGCTGCAACTTCAAGCAGAAGAACGCCGAGGGACGTCGAACGTGGTCGTTGGACATGTACGCGACCAATATCAGCATGACGGAGTTTGGTGACCGGTATCGGCAGACAATGAAGGAATACACGATCGGCGGTCAGCCCGCCATGACCTACAGGCTGTCAGAGTCGGATTATCAGGGCGGCTGCTTCTTAGCGATGGATTCCTCGGTTGGCGTGCTGAACCTGTCATTATTTGGATACGTCGATCGCGATCCCGGTGACCCGTGCGTTCGTGTGCGCGTAGTAGCCGAGAAGCTTCAGAGTGACCTACCGAGGTGAGGGCTCGCCGGTTTCGGGAGTTGGCCCAGCGTCGTAGCGATCCGCCTAGCGCGTAGGTGTCGCGATGGTCGTTGTCGGGTCAGGCATCTTCTGCACGAACGGTTCCGGTTTGAACGGCTCGCATACCTGTTGAGCGAGATTGCGTGGCGCGTTCGGGCTCAGGTCTATGCCATCGTCCACCAATAGCCACCTTTGCCCAGCGGAAACCGAGCCATCAGCGGCTGGGCGATCGGTCCATTGAATGCGGGGGCGAGTCAGTCCGTACAGGCCAATGGTTGGATCTGGCGGATCGATCTTCCCATTCCACTTTAAAATGTACCTTCCTGGAACGTTGTATGAGCAGATTACAACTTCGATGGTGTCATTGCCTACGTCTTTGGCGCTAATTACCCGCAGGGTATTCCCACCGGTGGTGTCGACCCAGCCGGGCGGGGTGGCCTCTTTCTCAGGTACGAATACTTCAGGGTCGACTCGACTCCTGTACTTGGAATGGCGGTTATCCCATTCATGCTCGTCCTGCAAGGAGAAAAGGTCAGCTCTCATCTCAAGGGCGAACTCGGCCGCAGCCCTCAAATTCTCATCCAGCGGGACCGCCACGTCTGTGAAAGATTGCTCAGGGGGATACGGAAACGGGATCGTCGTTGAAGTCGTCGGATTAGATTGCTTGTCGCCATCCGATCCGCCGCACGCAGTCAGCATCACCGCAAGTAAGCCAGAAATGGCGGCCTTGAGTTCGGCTCGCATCACTTGCCTTCCTTATCGTCACCAGGCGCATTTGCCTGATCATTATGCATCGAATACGACTGGCCGTAGTCGGTTAGATACTGATTGAGTCCGTGCGAGTTTAGGAATCTAGTAAAATCGGACCACATTGTTCTGTCCGCCTGTATTGCCTCAATACTGAATGGTTGACCGCCATTGTGAAGCGTAGGTGGCAGCTGATTGGCGTCGAATGCCGCATTCAAGATCGCAATTTGCGCGTTCTTGTGCGCGTCGGCGTACAGGGTCGAGTTGGGCGGTCGTTCCATGTATTCGTAATCAGGCTTGATCCACTCTTCCAACCCCTCGCTCAGCAGCTCGCCAGGTTCCAGCCCGATCATGCCGCCGAGAGTGGTCGCACCAGGGATCTTGCCAATCCCTTCATCCAGGAGACCGCCGGCAAGGCCGATGCCCATCATCTTGGCCTTGTACACGGCATCCTCGGGATTGGTTATGGCATCGCCTTTTTCTTTGTCTTGGTAGACGAGCGATTCGATCATGGCTGAGTCGATTCGGCCGGTCAAAGATCCCACATCGCTGGCTGAAAGAACTCCAGCGAGGTCGTTCGGATCCCCGTTCAACGCCTGGGTGAGCTGGGACTGGTGGTACTGCTCGACCGCAGTGGTCAGGTTGAGCCGTGATTCCTCTGTGAAACTGCTCAGCTGGAGGAATCTGTCGGCTGTCTCGGCATGCCAGAGCGCTTTCCCGTCGTAAACATCGGTCTTGAAGGAGTACCCCTGCTGGTTCCCGGGCGAGCTGACGGCCTCGAGGTTGTTGGCGACGGCCCGGCTCATCGCGTTCGAGAGCTCATCGTTCTCGGAGAAGCTCTTCTTCATCTTCTCGAAAGTCTCGTTGTCGGGGTTGAGGACGGCGTTCATCTCGGCCAGATCGTTTTGGGCCCGCTTGTATCTAGGGTCGTCGGCCGGGAGCTGGGATTCTTCGGTGATTCGGTCGATCAGAGTCGAGGCGCCTTTGCCCTCGTCGGGCCACTTCTCGTAGCCGAGCAGAGTGCGTACGGTCTCGTCCCGGTCGTACTTGTCGCCCATTCCCTCACCAGTCCAGATCTGGTGTGCGGAGTCGTCGTTGCGTCCACCGAGGTTCGCGAACGCTGCGGCTGCTTCGTCGCGGTCGTTCCAGGTGTACTGGTCCTGCACCATGTCGGCGGCTTTTTCATACATCTTGGTGCCGAGCTGGGTACCTGGCTCGTATCCGGGATTGGACTCACTGAGTAGTGCAGCGAGCGCACTGGTGTCCTCATGTTGTTGCTGGAGCAGCACGGTCGGCGACTGGGCCTTGCTGGGGTCGGTGCCGATGGGGTTGATATCAGTGCGTTTGGCTTCGAGGAGTTCGCGGAACTCTTTGGGCACGTTCTCGTAGTTGCCTGTGCCGGTGAGTTTCCCGTCGTCGCCGCGTCCGGTGCCGATGTCTTCGTTGCTGATGACCATGAGGCCGTTGGCGAGGGAATCGAGTTGTGTTGCGGCCTCGGGGTTTCCGACCTTTTCCTGCTCTTGGAGGTATTCGCTGAGGCCGAGGATGCCCTCCTTGCCGCCAGTCTTGTAGAGCTCCTTGTAGTACTCCTGCACCGACGCCGGGAGTGTGTCGACCTCGCCGCCTTCGGACAGGATCTTCAGCTGTTCATCTGTCAGCGCGTGCGTGGGGAGCTGGTTGGCGACCTCGGCGAGCAATGCCGGGTTGCGCTGGTGCTCAGGGGTGTTGGCCCACTCCGCCAGCTTCGATCCGTCCTGGTTGCCGAGTTTGCCAGCGTCGGAGGGAGCGACTTCGGCGTCGAGACCGCTGCCGATGAGGTCGCCGCGGACGCGGACCTCCTGGGCGGCAGCGGAAATGGCTGCGGAGGCTTCGCTCGCCGCGTTCTGCATGGCGTAGTAGGCGGCGTTGATCAAGCCCTGGTGGTGTAGCACCCGGTCTTTGACCTTCTGCTGGTCCTCACCGGAGAGGTGGAACCCGCTGGCGTTGGCGGAAACCACCCACTTCTCCGTGACGACAAGGGGCAGCGGACATTCTGCATCGTTTTCGGCGTCGGTGACGCGGCCGAGGAGAGTGGCGCGTTCATCGGACAGCCGTGTATCGGCCGCGCGCAGGGCGTTGGCGATGTCTTTGATCTCCTGGACGAGCCGCAAGCCTTGAGTGCGTTCTTCGGTGAATCGGTCTGCGGCAGCATCGTGTGCTTTGCCGGACCAGGTGGTGCCGGTGAAGTGGGTGATCATCCGAGCCAGCTGAGTCTCGTACCCCTGGGTATCGGTCTCCATCTCGGCGGCCCATTCGGAGAGCTTGAAGGGTTTCCAGTCGGTGACTTGTGGTCGTGTCGGCATCAGCGATCCCCCCGCACAGTGAAGTCCATAGTGTCGAGCTTCTTCTTGAACTCGTCATCGGTGGTCGTCAACGTCTCCGCGCTCTGCCGGACAATTCCGGACAGCTTCTGGATACGCTGCGCCACGCGCAGCCACGCGCCCTCGGTCAACTCACCCGCTTGCGCACACACGCCGCCGACCGAGCATCCGGGCAGGGCGGCAGCGATCTGGTCGCCGGTCGTTCGGACATCGATCTTGTCGACCTCGGCTGCGACACCATCGAGCGTGGTCGCCAGGTTCTTCAGTTCCTGGATGTCGGCTTCGAGCACGGCGTGCTGCCCCCTTCAACAAACGGCCCGGCTGCGCGAGACGGCACCGGCAAATAGGCCAAAACCTCTGTGGCGAACGATAGTAGAAGTGCATGCCTGACCTACAGGTGGTCGAGCTGAGCCTTGCGGTACAGCTGGTCAGCGATAACGTCCTCGCTGGCAGGGATAACCGAGGTGTCGTTGTCGTCTACCGAGATCAGATAGCGGCCAGCGGCCGGGTGGTCGTCTCGAACGTCGATCCAGTTCAGGTAGATCCGAGGATGCGGGTGCCGAGCCTGGAGGTGCTGTTCGATACATAGATGTCCATCGGCCGTGCGTGGCGCACGAAGGAGAGCTCGAATACGTTCCTCGACGGGCTGTTGGCCATCGACCGTGATTCCCCACGAGGCCGGTGGTTGCTCGCCACGGACACGTGGTGTGTAGCCGAGCATCGGAGCGATCGCACCGGGCTGGGCGGGGGGCATGGTCGCGGCAAGATGGCGGCCGAGCAGGTGCCGTTGCGTGACAACTAGTTTGATGGTGCCGCCGAACTCGGCGGTGCTGCCCGATTTTTGGAACAGGATCACGCCGAGGTTGGCGCTGGCAGCGGCGAGGGTACGAACCCGCTTATGGGAGCCGTGCGACTTGCCAGTACAAATCAGACGCAGGTCTGGGTCGGCCAGAGCGCGTAGCGGGCCGGTGAGGTCCGGGTCGGCGCGATGCGGGAACCGGGCGCTGATCTCGGCGCGGCGATTCGCGTATTCGTCTGGAGTGGTGGGGCTTTCGATGATGCTGATGGGGTACGGATAGTCGTGCCCGGTCTCGGCCCAGATCCATACGAACTCATCGGGAGTGAAATCCCATACGGTACGAGTCTTCACCGACCAGCACCCGGGAGGTCGGTGGGCTCGTCGTCGTCCATGATCGGACCTTCCCCGGAGAAGCTGAAGTCCTCCGGTTCGGGCGTGGCCTCCACACCATCGCTTGGCTGGCCGTCCGTCCCGGCCCCCGCCCCGGCATCTTCGGCGATGGGGGCAGTGGCGGCAAGCGGTGTGGGCAACGGAGCGGCCATGCTGGGCGGCGGTGGTGGTGCCGCTGCCCGTGGTGCTACCGGCGCGGTAGCGGACGACGCGGGGGTCGACAAGGGTGCGGCTGGGAGCTCGTCACCGTCGGAGTATCGGACTGGAAGTGCCGGTGCACGGCGCTGCGCGCTCGGCGATTCACCCTCGCTCGCGGCGCTCGGCGTCGTCGGTGCGGCGCTCGCGGAGGCCGGGTGATAGGGCGCGGCGGATGTGGTTACGGACGCACTCGGGGTGGCCGCACCACCGGGGCTGGTCCAGGCGTCGTAGTCGCTACCGATCGCACCCGATGGCGCTGGCGGCAGATCAGCCAGCTCCGACTGGACGCCCTTCAGATAGTCGGGAACGCCGCGAGTCTGAGCGTCATCATCCTTACGCCGTGCCGCTGCTCCTGGCGCCATCGGTCCCATCGTCCCTGGCCTACCTGAAGCGGCACGCGAGGCTGCGGAATTGCCCGCGGCACCGGATCCAGGTGTGCTCGAGTTCGGGTTCCCCGGCACTGACGTTCCTGGCATGCCCGGCCGGGGTGCCGGAGCGGTGGTGCTCGAGCCTGGGCGACCGGGGGTGCTGCCGATTGGACTCTGATTGGGAGTCCCGGGTGTGGTTCCTGGATTCGATAGAGCGCCCGGCTGATTCGATGTCGGCGAGGAAGGGTTGCCCTGGTTCACCGACGCCGGCGAGGTCGATTGAGGCTGGGTGGTGCCCGCCGGGTTCGTGCTCGCCTGGTCGGTGGCGTTGGCGGGCTTCGTGCTGCCAGGCTCGCTCGGGTTCTGCACAGGCTGCTCTCGAGACGGAGCAGTCGGGTTGCCGTTATTCGGGTTCGGGGTATTCGCCGACGGCTGGTTGTTCGGGACGCCGGAGTTCGGTGTCCCTGGGTCGTCGTTTCCGATCGACGGCGGGGCGATCAAGGTCGGGACGTTCTCACCAGCAGGTGGGAAGATCGGCAGGTAGATCCGGTTGACCGCCGAGATCGCCTCATTTCGGGCGTTGGTCGCCGCCTCGGTGTCCGAACGGTCCTTCTCCCCGCCGGTAAGGCCAGGCAGCACCGACTCGTTCGGATTGTCAGGGTTCGGCGCCGCGCTGGTCGGTACCGGAGGCACTGCGGCAGCCAGCGCGACGGCGGCGTTGTACATCGAGTCCAAACGCAGGCCGACCGATTGCGCGATCTCCCCGGCCTGTTCACCAGCCTTCGCGAAGCGTTCCGATGCCTGGCGTGCGGCATCCGCGCCCGCGCTTTCCCACTTGTCCTGCATCGCACGCGTCAGTGCCATGCGGTGCATCTGGAATAGCATCGTCGCGGTAGTGGACGCATTCGACCAGGCGGTCACCAGTTTCCACATCGCCTCTTTGTCGATGCTGTTCACCGCATCCCAGATCTCCTGGTGTGTCATCGTCTCAGGAGGATTTTCCTGATTCGTCACATAAGGTGCGTCGACCTGGCCGACCCCGATTTCCTGGTCCTGCTTCAGCGCGTTCTGCTGAGAGGTCGTGGCCTTCTGCTGAAGGGCCGCCACCGGATTGCCGAGGATGTCCGTCACGAAAGACGTACCAGGGTTGGTCATCGCTGGACTCCGCTGCCGCACAGACTAATTCGGCCCGCGAATCTGAGATCAACGACCATGGCATCCCCCTAAACCCATTGGTGGGCGGAGCCTAGCACACCTCGGATGCCCGAGCCGGTCCGCTGAACTGTCCTCAGCCGCGTGATCCGCGTCCAGGACGACCGCCGTTATGAGGACCCCCGCCTGGTCTGCGTCGAGAGGCAAGCATCAATATCGACGACCTGATGGGCCGTCCCCCATAGATGAGACCGTTCGGTATTAGAGTCCTTGTTTGGCCTGGTGAGGGCCGAGAAGGGACACTGAGGGACATGGCAGGACGCAAGCGGCACTCCGCGGAGGACATCGTGCGGAAGCTGCGCCGTGCCGACGAGTTGACCGCCGCCGGTAAGACCGGCGAGGAGGTTGCCGCGGAGATCGGGGTGTCGACGGCGACGTTGTACAACTGGCGCCGCCAGTACGGCGGGGTGGACACCGACGCGGCGAAAGAGCTCAAGGAGCTGCGGGAGCAGAACGCCCGCCTGAAGCGGCTGCTCGCGGATGCCGAGCTGGAGAAGGACGCTCTGCGGGAGATCGCACGGGGAAAATTCTGAGCCCAGCAGCCAAGCGCCGCGCCGTGGACATGCTTCGCACTATGAAGAGCGTGTCGGAACGGTTCGCGTGCAAGGTCGTTGGGCTGAATCGGTCGACCTATCGGCGGCTGCCGATCAAGGACACTCCGACCGATCCGGATGCCGGTTTGCGTGCGTGGCTGCGCTCGTACGCGGTCAAACATCAGGGGCACGGGTTCCGCCGTGCCTGGGCCGTCCTGCGGTTCGACGAGGGTGTAGGCGTCAACATCAAGAAGGTCCACCGTCTCTGGCGCGAGGAGGGCCTGCAGGTCCGCGAACACCATCCCCGCAAACGAGCCGGGGTCTCCTCGGCCCCGCCGGTCGAGGCCGATGCGCCGAAGGTGGTGTGGGCGTTGGATTTCCAGTTCGACTCGACGGTCGACGGTCGGGCGGTGAAGATCGCGTCGATGATCGACGAACACACCCGAGAATCCTTGCTGCACCTCGTGGAACGGTCGATCACCGCCGACCGGCTCGTCGCCGAGCTGGAGAAGGTGTTCGCCGAGGCGGGCGGCCCGCCGAGGGTGCTGCGGATGGATAACGGTCCGGAGATGATTTCCCGTGCCCTGCAACGCTTTTGCGCCGACAGGGTCGGGATCTCCTACATTCCTCCGGGCACGCCCTGGAACAACGGCTTCGTCGAATCGTTCAACCGGCGGCTGCGGACCGAGTGCCTGAACCGCAACCACTGGACCACATTGCTCGAGGCCCGGGTGGTGATCGGCGATTTCAAGGTCGACCACAATCGGCGGCACCGGCATTCGGCGCTGGGCTATCTGACCCCGGCCGAGTACGCTGCGGCCTGCACCCACACCCATCATCCGATGGCCTGCGGGACCGACTGAACACGATACGAAATCACCTGGCTCTATTCCTGGGTGGTCTCGTCGTCGGGGACCGCTCACTGAAAGACGCTGTCCCGAAACACCAGGAATCCCGCCTCGAACGCTCCGACCTCACCTTCGGCAGCTACGCCTTCTCCTGCGAGACCCCGTCCGCTGGAACAAAACTTGGGTGACGACTCGACCGCGAGCAGGTTGTCGACTTTCTCGAACAGGTCCGCAATGTCCGCAACTACCTCATGCACCTCGCCACCGATCCCCTGTCGGCGGAGAAGTACGCCGTCGTCAACGGCCTCCTGCAACTTCTGAGGACGGCCGAGCCGCGTCCGTGAGTCACCAGCAGACAGCGTTCAGATACTAGACCTCGGAGAGCGAGAGCAGACTCGACATGATCGGTGGACGGTGCGAACCGATCTCGAACCGAAGGGAACCCGATCGCAGGTCGGCACGTCCAACCTTGCTATGGGAAACGTCAACGGAAAGAAGAGCAAAGAACCAGGTACCAGCGACCCGCAGCGTCGTGTCAGACGCGAGAACCATCGGTGCGACGGTTGTCGCGTGCGAGTCAACCCTAGAAAAGAGCCGATGTGATGGCATGCACCTTTCGCGGCGTTCCCTACCGGCAAGTCTCGACTCGACCGCCCGTCAGCATTCTGGGGGAAGTGGGAAGCACACGGGCGGCACGGCCATCGGCCCTGCGTCGGACTGTTCAGCGACCTGCGCCGGCGGCGGGACGACTTCGGATTGCGAAACGGGTCGGGGCGGTTCGTTCGCGCTCTCGGGCCTCGCCGAGCAGGTGGACGCCATGAGCCAGATCGCGCAGAGGGTGATGGCGACGACGGCGCAGGCAGCCAGTTGCTGGACGCGATGGTTGTCGCGCAACACCGAAACCCCGGTGCCCTCCAATGTTTGCGGAAGAGAAATCGTCCGCCCGAGGATCGCGACGCTGTGCCGAGTTTCCGGGACGGGTGCCGGTCGGAGGCGACGCAGCGGTTGCGGCTCGACCTCCGGCGTGAGCCAAACTGGTTCGCGAATTGCGGCCGAAGTGGCACGCGGGCTGGGAGTTTCGGTCTCCGGCAGTATCCAGGAGGACCAACGGTCGGTGAACTGCGATTCCGTGGCGCTGTCGGGGAGTGTGGCCAACGGATGCTCGGTACGTGCGGGCTCGGGGTCGCCCTTGACCAGCACCACGTGTCCCGACGACTGTGTTTCGACCCGCTCGGAGTGCGGCGGATCGGTGTCGTCCTCGACCAGAACCGAGCCTTCCGGCGATGTCTGTGTGGCGGCCTCG
The DNA here is from genome assembly GCF_965341865.1 of Nocardia sp. bgisy134. Lineage (GTDB taxonomy): Bacteria > Actinomycetota > Actinomycetes > Mycobacteriales > Mycobacteriaceae > Nocardia. Next base: position 760,751 of record NZ_CBDQZP010000001.1, on the reverse strand, counting down.
TCCGAGTGCGAGGACCGCTGGGTTTCCAGGGCCACCGCGGAGTGTGAGGTTTCCGCGCCGTCCTCCGGAGTAGGAGCGGGCGCTTCTGCCGATAGCGGGAAAGCGGATTCCGTCGTCACCGCATCCTCCGGTTCGATCAAGGGTGCGTGTCCGCCGCCCTCGGACCTGCGTGGTGTCGGGATCGGTTCGACGTCGGGGTCGGGTTCGATCCAGGGCGGCGGCTGTTCACGTGGCCGTCGGTCGGGCACCTTGTCGAGAAGTGGCTTGCGCTCTCGCGGAAACCCCTCCGCCACAAGCTCTTCGATCGTCACCCGCTCGCCGAAGTTCAGATCCTCCAGCAGCGCGTGGACGTCCTCGGCGGTCCACACGAACCGCCGGCCCGCGGTGCGGTGGAACCAAGCACGCAGTTCGCCCGGCGTGGAGCCGAGCACGACGCCGCATCCGTGCCTGCGCGATTCGACGTTCAACGTCACGGTCGATTCCCGTGGCGGCACGACGACGACCAAGCCGTCGACGAACGCTTCGGGATGGCGTTTGCCCACCAGCGCCTTCAGATTGAAGACGTTGTTCGTGACTTGGTCGAACGGGCTCGTGTCTTGCTCTCGGACGTGGATCGGATCGCCCTCGAACCCCGACAGCCGCCAGCGGCCGTTGGCCTGGACGGTGAGGGTTCCTGCGCTCGCGTCCGGAGCCATGCCCTTGACCTCGAGGACCACGACCGCTCGGGGTGTGATCACCACCAGATCCGCTTCCTGCGCTCGACCTCTGTGATCGCGCTCGGAGATGTAGCAGCCTGAAATGGCCAGGCCCACAATGACGTACTGGCCCGTCCATGTCCGCATCCACTCGAGCACTCGCTGCTCGGATCTCGGTATCGCCGTTCGTTCGTTGATGACCAGCATCGACGGCCACCTCCATCGCGTCCACGCCAATCGACGGCTCAACGTTATTCGCCGCCGGGGCACCTCGCGAATCGAAAGGCACTGTAAGAACAGGGGATTGGCCACACAAGGGCTGGCGTGTCCGGCGTGGCGGCAGGCACGGCGGCCCGATCCGAAGCTACCGAACCGAAACGAATACCTTCCCGAGTTCGACAGACCCAATGACCTGTTCGGCCACATCGAGTCCGAGGAGTACGTATGAAACGCATCGTGGGGAAGATCGCCGGGGTGGCGGCGGCCGCGCTGGCGCCGGTGATGCTGGCCGCGACCGCGCAGGCCGAATCGGGGCCGGTGTTCTTCAGCGCGGGCAGCACCAACTGCGCGATCTACGACGACGGCACCGTCGGTTGTGATCTCGGATCACCGACGCGCTTGCAGTACAGCTTCCTGCCCTTCCTGCTGACGGTGAACGAGATCGTCATCGATCAGCCGTTCCTGCCCGCGCACCCGACCTTCGATCCAGGAACGCCGTACACACGGCCCAGCGGCAACCCGCTGCTCAGGGATGTGAAGACCGGGGACGGGCAGTGGGGCTCCTACATCGAGCACGCGGGGGCGCGCTGCGAGTCCGGCTTCCACGGCAGCTTCAGCTGTCGGTCGAAGGGGCGGTCGTTCACGTCCTGGAGCGGGACGATCTCGGCCTGACCGAAAGTGTTGGACCGCAACAGCGGAGTGAGATACCACGATCCCGCTCCGTTGTTGCGTCTCTTAGCCGTCGTGTCCGCGCGCCCTCTCCAGCGACGCACAACCCGTCGCCGGCCTTTCCTAGTGCGTTGACAACGAACTACCGCCGGGTTGGGTGATGCGCCGCCGGGTCCAGGCGGCGGGCCGGGAGTCCGGACACTTTCGACGACGGCAGTTGCTGTCGAGAGTGTGGGGTGGTGTGTGCCGGAACCGGTTCGAGCCTGTCGGCTGAGCGACGCGGACGGTCGAACGGACGCAACCGCCAGTTTTCTTGACCTGTGGGTCAAGAACATTTAGAGTTCTTCGCATGGGCAGGCCGCGGAACTTCGAAACCGATACCGTGGTCGAGCGCGCGATGGAGGAGTTCTGGACCCGCGGGTACGGCGGCACCTCTCCCGCACAACTCGCCGAGGCCACCGGCGTCGGCAAGGGCAGCCTGTACCACACATTCGGCAGCAAACGGCAACTGTTCGACCGGGCATTGGCCCACTACGGACGGATGGGCGTGGAGCACGCCGAGGAGGTGCTGTTCCAACCGGGAACCACCCGTGAACGCATCGGCGCGTACCTGCGTGAGACCGTGGATTCCGATGTCGCACAGCCGGTTCGGCGTGGCTGTATGGTCGTGAACACGGCCGCCGAGCTCGGTGGCCACGACGAGGAGATCACCCGAGCCCTGCGTGGCATCGAGGAGCGCATCGTCGCGGTGCTGGCCGCCCGGATCGAACAGGGCCGACGCGACGGCGATATCGGTCCCGACGTCGATGCGCAGGCCACGGCCGAGTTCCTGCTCAACACCAGCGTCGGCCTGCGCATCATGGCCAAGACCCGCGACGCCGAAGCGCTGTATCGCATCATCGACGTCGCCCTGACCTCCCTCTGACCCATACGCCACGTTGCAATGGCTCTCGTATGCCCCAATTTTTGACCTGTAGTTCAAGAAAGGAAATCTCCATGGATCTCGAATTGACCGGCAAGACCGCCGTCGTCACCGGAGCGAGCCGCGGCATCGGCCTGGCCGTTGCCGAGACCTTGTCCGCCGCGGGCGCACGCGTGGTCGGCGCTGCCCGCACCATCACACCCGAACTCGAAAAGGCCACCGTGGCTACTGTTTCGGCGGACTCGAGCTCGCAAGACGGTGCCACCGCGCTCGTGGATACCGCGCTGAAAGAGCTCGGCGGCATCGATATCCTGATCAACAACGTCGGTGGCGGCGACCCCGACCGACTGACGCTGGGCGGGTTCCTCGACAGTACCGACGATCAGTGGCGGCACTTCCTGGATGTCAACCTGTTCAGCGCCGTCTGGGCGACCCGCGCCGCCCTGCCCAGCCTGCTGGACCGTCGCGGCGCGATCGTGAACGTCTCCTCGATCAACGCGCGAATGCCATCCGCCGGGCCGGTCGGCTACAGCGAGGCCAAGGCCGCGCTCACTGCCTTCGGCAAGCGCCTGAGCGAGGAGTTCGGTCCGCAGGGAGTCCGCGTCAACACGGTCTCACCGGGCGTGGTCGGTACCCGGATCTGGCGCGGTTCCGAATGGGTGGGTGCGAAGCTCGCCGCCGCACAGGGCATCTCGCACGAACAGTTGCTGGCGGCGCTGCCAGAGCAGTTCGGCATCGCCTCGCGCCGAATCTCCGAACCCGAAGAGGTCGCGGCCCTCGTGACGTTCCTGGTCTCGGGCAAGGCTGCCAACATCGTCGGAGCCGACCTCGTCATCGACGGCGGGACCATCAAGACGAGCTGATCCGACACCCTGCATCAGGACATCGGCCCGACCCGCGCGTCGACCACGACCTTCACCGGTCAGGCTGCGGTGGCGTGGGTTCGGGGCCGGCCCCAGCGCCGCTGGCGTTCGCCGCGGATGCGGGTTCTCGACGTTGGGCGGCCAGCACATCGGGGTGTCGGACGTTGACGTTGCGCCAGCGCAGGTATTCCTACAGGCGGCCGACGAGCACCGGATGGTTGGGGTGGTTGGAGTCGCCCATGACGAAGGTGAGCCGCGGGCCCGAACTGCGCCTCGATCGGGTTCGCCCACGAGGCGCTGGTCGGGGTGAAGCATAGTTCGACACTATTTTCCGTTGCCCGGGAACGGATTCGAGGTGTCTTGTTCGCCGAGAGGTTGTCCAGGATTACATAGATCGGCACCGTCGGGTCGTGCGCCGAGGATCGACTTCAGCACGGCCAGGCTGTGGTCGCCGCCTTTGCGGTGGCGGGTGACGCCCCACAACTGGTCGTCGCCGAGGGAGTAGCAGCCATGGAAGTACCGGATGTGCCGGATTCCCAGCGGCGTGCCACCCGACCCGGCGGACATTCGTGGTCAACGCACTAGCGATCCCCACCCGAGCCTGTCACTCGCTGGCCCGACACCTCACCAACCAACAAGCCCTGCGGCTTACAACTGAGCGCTACCACGCACTCCGCCGCGATATGAGCGACCTCCTCAGCCTTGCCCACCTCAATACCGGTCGCGCAAAGCCGCTTCTACGACGGTGCCGTCGACCGGCTCGCTCTGCCTCCACACCTCTCGCGCCAACCGGAGCTTCCCGATCAAGCTGGCGACCAGCGCCGACTCCCGCTCCGCGCTCGCGTGCCCCTGCGCGAGAACCTTGTGGTAACGAATCGAGTCGACAATGGCGGACTTCACCCGTTCATGGTCGAGGTAGACCTGCAGGTCACGCCGCCACTCTCCACTCGTGGCGTAGGGCTCGGCAGCAACCCACGCGGCGAGAAACGACTCCCTTTCCCGCGGGAAGTAGCCCATCTTGTGCAGATGTGTCGCCACGTCGTACAGCGGGTCGCCATACAGCGCGAGCTCCCAGTCGATGAATACGACCTGCCCGTTCCGCACGATCATGTTCTTGCGGTGTACGTCGGCGTGCACCATCCGAAACGGCCTCGGTTCGAGCGCATTCCACGAATTGAGGACACGGTCGAGGGGGTGATCGGGGACGCCAAGCCTGCGGTACAACTCGCCGAACACGACGCTGCTTTCACCATGCACACGTTCGGTGACTGCCGACAGTCGCCGAGCGAAGGCTGCGGGCTCCTCGCTCCACCCGTCTTCGACCGGTGGCAGCAACTCGCGCGGGATATTCCGCAGGTTTGCGAAAAGCTGCGCCACATTCCCCGGCACGTGAGTTGGGACCGAAATCCCTCGCGGCGCAATATCGTCCAACAGATCGCCGTCGATATGGTCATGGATCTGATAGGCGGGCTGCGCCGATTCCCAGCGCAATCTCGGCGCCGAAGCGACGAACGGCTCGATCGCCATCAGTACCGCCGGCTCAGGCCACTGGCGCAGGTCCATCACGTCAGCACCTTCGACGGCGATCCGCACATTCACCGCACCCATCGGGCCGTCGACTCGGACATTGTGGTTGTAGTACCCGGCGGCGGCTTGCGAAAGTGAAAGAGCTTGGGCGTACACCGCATTCGCGTTCACACCGAGTGCCCGCGAGATCAGTCGCGCCGCGTCACGGTCCATGCTCGGTCCGGGCGTCGGCGGTTGGATACGCAATCGGGCGGCTGCGGCTGCTCGTGAGACGTCGGGTTCGATCCAGCCGAACAGCGCCAGCACAGCCCGTGCGACGAGAACCAGCCCCGGATAGACGTTCGCGCCTTCGAATTCGGATATCGCCCAGCGCACACTACGTACCGCATCGTCGCGCTGCCCGCGGCGTGCGAAGACCCCAGCGCGGAACAGTTCGGCCCTGGCACGACCCGACCGATACCCGACACTGTCGAGAATCTCGCACGCTTCGGCAAGCGCACGCTCCGCGGCGTCGAGTTCACCGAGCGACAGTCGAGCCAAACCTAAGGCGGTGTAAGCCTTTCCGAGCTCGTGCATGGCACCGAGTTCGCGCTGCCGTGTGATAGCGGTTCCGGCGGCCTCGATCGCCTGGACCGGGTCGGTGAGAGCCTGGAGTTCGGCCACGTTCGTCGCGATATTGGCCTGACCGACGACGCTGCCCGCCGCTCGATAGTGGGTGTCGGCCTCGGCCAGATACTGTGCGGCGCGCTCGGTATCGAACGCCAGCCGATAGGCGAGATGACGCAAGCGCGCCACATCCCCGAGAAACGCATGATCGTCGTCATCGGCCATGGTGACGAGTTCCTCGCACAGTGCCAGCGCCTGACCGAATCGGCCTTGGCACATGTGCAGGTCCGCCGCCCATAGCCCGGCTTCGAGCCGAGCCCGCCCCGACCCCCGTGACCACACGTCCTGATAGATCGCCAAGGCATCGTCGGTATCACCGAGTATGCGGCGCGCATTCGCCGCGGCGACTGCAAGGCGCTCGGCGATCGGCCCGGTCCTTTCCAGCGGCGTATCACGGGTGAGCCGATCGGCCTGCTTGGCGTCGCCGAGTAGCAGGGCGGCTTCCGCTTCCAGGCACTTCTTCAGTTCCGAGAGTTCCGCCATACCTGCCAGATTCTCATGCGATTCGGTCAGGTAGCGGTCGAGATCGCTGATCACTCCGCCGATTCCCTGGCTCCCGCCAGCTGCTTCGATCCGATCGACATAGGCAAGCAGTGCCACGGCGGACAGAATCCCCGCCCGTACGCCGTGGTATCCGGCTTCGCGCAACGCCGAGACTCGACCGGCCGGCCCCTCTGCGCGCGCGAACCATACGTCATGCAGCAGCTCGTGCAACGTTCGCCGGACATCAGGGTCCAGGCGGCGCTGCAATGCGGCGACCATCAGTTGGTGCAGCTGGTAGTACTCGGCACCGTCACTCTCGTCCGCGGAGTAGACGAACGAGTACGCGATCAAGGACTTCCATGCCGCAATATGACCGGGCAGCTCGAATTGCCGAGTCACCGCGGTGAAGATGTCTCGATCGAAGGTGCGTGGCAGCCCGAGCAGTTCCAGCATCCGAACTTCGTCGGGGCGTACGTGCTGGAGGAAGCGTTCGAGAATCGTTTCCGGGGAGACCAGTTCCGCGGGCGCAACCCAGCCCGCGCGAGTGCGGGCGTCGATCGCCAGATGTAGGTAGAACGGCACGCCCGCACTCGACCTCGAGATCGCCGCGCGTTCGGCGGCGTCCTCGATCCCCGACGAATCGAGCAGTTCGAATCGGGCGTCCTCTGGAAGGTCGTCGACCCGCACGGTCCGCAATCGCGAGCCCCATTCGGGATCATGCCGCTCCCAACCCAGCGGCTCACGGCTGGCGATCACGACCAGCCCGGTGTCCAGCTGCGCGACCACATCCCGCAACCAAGCATCGGAAGCCGCGGCGCGGCCCTCGCGGTCCGTACCACCCATCAGGGCCTCATAGGCGTCGAGAAATACCACGTAGGGCCCCTTACCCTCCGTGCCGTTCTTCAAGTCCTGCGCGAACAGGTAGGAAACAGCTGTCTCCAGGCTCGCGAGGCTCAACTGGTCGAGCTCTTGGAGGATCGGGTCGTGGCGTATCCGGCGGGTGCGCACCGCTCGTCGCGCACCCAGATCGAGCAGACGGGTCGCGGTACCGAACACCGGAATCCCGGTGGCGTCGTTGAGGATTTCGGTCAGGATCTCGCTGTGCTCGGCAAGCGTCAGCGATTCGGAGGTGAGGCGCAGATGCGGATGCATGCGCTGCCACAGCACCGCGCAGGCGATGTCGAAGCGGTGGAATTTGATCTTCCGGGCACCGAACTGAACGCGCAGCACGGCCAGCCCGTCCGCGGCCTGACGGTGACTCGGCACCTGCAGATCGAGCACCGCCGCCGGATGCTTCTTCTCGACGCGCGCCCGCAACTCGGTGACCAGACGTGACTTGCCGATTCCGCCGACACCGCTGAGCAGCATGACCAGCGGACGTTCGGCGGCTTCGACCAGCAGTTCGTCGAACCGAGTCAGCACGTGCTCACGGTCGACGAACGGGCGGCTCGCCGCCCCCGGCTGAAATCGCGCGGTCAACACCACGATGTCTTCCCCCTCCTGACAAGAACGGATCAATTCTGGCAGAAGCCAACAACATTCGAGCCTGGACGGAAAACCGCACTCGCCGATACGACCGGCGGTGATCTCACGCAACGTCCTGCGTCGAGCAGGAAGCGACAGAGTAACCCGAAGCCGAGAACGGCACGAAGCCCGCCTCGGCACAGACCCGGACGCGACAGTGGCCATGCTCCGACATGGAGTGGAGCTGGAGCATGGCCGCGCGATGACCACATGTAGGGGCCGTCGAATGCGCCGTGGGAGACACTGGCAGTGAAGTCGTCCCACTCACAGGCGGTGAAGATCAAGGACGGGCGGGTTCTTTGAATCACGGAGTGTCTCGGCACCCATCCGTGTCTGGCCCTACACCGGCTGCACCTCACCTCGTCGACCGCCCCGACCGCGCAGCGCCAGCACGCCCAAGGCCGATGCCACCATGCACCCGCCGACCACCCACAATCCGGCACGCTGCGTTCCCGTCCAATCTTTCAGCCAGCCAGTCACATACGGCGCGGCGAACCCGCTGACGTTTCCGATGGAATTGATCAACGCGATCCCGCCTGCCGCCGCAGCACCGGAGAGGAACTCGCTGGGCAGCGCCCAAAAGGTCGGTAGTGCGGCGAGTACCCCTATAGCGCAGATGGTTACCGCCGTCATGGCCGCGAACGGGTTGCCGAGATACAGCGCGACAGGAATGGCGAGGCCGCCGACGAGTGCGGGTAGCGCCACGTGCCAAGCACGTTCGCCGGTGCGATCTCCGTGCCTGCTCCACCAGACCATCACGACGGCCCCGATGAGGTAGGGCACCGCGTTGATCAGCCCGCGCTGCACAATCGAATAGCTGACTCCGTACTGCTCCTCGAATCCTTTGATGATGGTCGGCAGGAAGAAGCCGAGCGCGTACAACCCGTAGACGACGCCGCCGTAGATCAGCGCCAGGCCGAAGACGCGGGGATGGGTGAGCGCTTTGCGCACCGTCCAGTGCTCGGCTTGTTCTACCGCTTCGTGTTCGGAGGCGAGCTCAGTACTGAGCCAGCGGCGTTCGTCGGGTGTGAGCCATCGTGCCAACGCGGGACTGTCGGTGAGATAGAACCACGTCACGACCGCGAGCAGGATCGCGGGAATGCCCTCCACGAGGAACATGAACCGCCACCCGCTGAGGCCGAGAATGCCCTCACCGTATTGGATTATCAGGCTGGAAACCGTCGAGCCCAGTGCCGTGGACACCGGGACGGCGACCATGAACAACGCCACGATCTTCGCCCGCTGCGACTGCGGGAACCAATACGTGAGGTACAGCAGAATGCCGGGAAAGAATCCGGCCTCGGCGATGCCGAGCGCGAAACGCAAGACGTAGAGCACGGTTTCGTTGGGCACGAACGCCATCGCGGTGGCGACCGCACCCCAGCTGAGGAGGATACGGGCGATCCAGCGCCGCGCCCCGAACCGGTGCAGGGCGAGGTTGCTCGGCACCTCCAGCAGCAGGTAGCCGAGGAAGAAGATGCCGGAAGCTAATCCGAACGCCGTCTCGGTCAGCCCTAGATCGGCCTTCATGCCGCTCGGGCCCGCGAATCCGATATTGACGCGGTCCAGGTAGTTGACGAAATACAGCAGGCCTAGGAAGGGCACCAGCCGAAGGGTGACCTTGCGCAACGTAGTTCGGGACACATCGGTCGTGACAGCCACCCGCGCACTCTTGCTGTGAAGACCGGGCGCGTCAAGTTGCGATTCACGCCGCCACCGACTCACGCCGCCACCGACTCACGCCGCCACCGACTCACGCCGCCACCGACTCACGCCGCCACCGACTCACGCCGCCACCGACTCACGCCGCCACCGACTCACGCCGCCACCGACTCACGCCGCCGGGCCGCCGCTGTGCGGCTAGCCCGGCGGCCACGTGCACCGAACCCCTACACCGCCAGAGTCAATCGAGGATGTTGAGGACGACCCCGACAAGCATCAACCCCACGAATGCTGCCAATACTGCGGTGATCACCCAACTGAACCGGATCCAGTTCAACCCCGGCCATCGCATGGGCTCGGGGCCGATCGCACCGCGCAGCACGTACAGCCCTGGGGAGCGATAGTGGACCAGTGTGCAGTGAGCTGCGGCGACCGGGACCACCGTATCGGCGAACCCCATATCGCGCACCCAAGACTGGAAAATCCACTCGTACCACCATTTCGGCTTACTGGTCGAGACCTCGACGTGGTGCAGTCCGGGAGTCGTCGGGATATGCGTCCTCCCCCAGTTCACATCCGGTACCTCGACGCCGTCCACGAAGATCCTCGGTCGGGCCGACGCATAGGCACCGGCGGCGATCCACCATCGAAAGTAGCTGGCATCCACCAGGATTCCTGTCTCTCCGGGCTCCGGGCGATAGGCGTCGACCGGATCCACAGCGGTCCCGTGCTTCAGCAGGAACCCGTGTGGACCGATAGTGCCGGGCGGCGGAGTCATATAGGCGCCGCCGGGCGGCGCAAAACCGTGCTGCGGCTGAATCCCGTTGTGCGGCGGCATATTGCGACCCGGATACGCGGCGAGTCCGTTGTGACCCGCGGGTCTGGTCGGCGGGACACCTGAGGAAGAGCCAGTGTCGGGTGTTCCGAAGCGCGCGCCGGGCTGTGGTTCGTAGCTCATGAGGTTTCGTCTCTCCGTATGCGCAGGCTGTTCGAGGCACACACCCGCGAACAGCCGAAGTTCTCCGCTATGCCGTCTGCGGCTGGTTCTGCTTGCCGAGCAGGGCGTTGATGACACCCATGACAGCCTGCATGAGGGTGTTCAGGTCTCCGAAGGCCTTCGCCATCTCGACAAGCAGCATCGAGATCTTGAAACCGTCGCGCGCGAATCGGCCATACACCGACGCGATGACGTGCGCGGCCCCGCCACCCAGCGTCAGCGCGAGTTCGATCGTGTATCCGATCAGAGCGCCCAGCAGACTGGCCAGGATGTCCTGCACCATCTTCCGGAAAACCTTGACGATGTCCGCCACGATTTGCATCGCCTCCCCGAGGCTGGCCGCGACACCGCCTGCTCCGAGAATCTGATCGATCATGTCGGTGGCACGGTTCCGGTAGGCGTCACCGGCGCTACCGGTCCATGTCGCGATGTCCTCGCCCAGGCTCTTCTTCCAGGTTTCGCTCATGCCGGTGAGTTCGTTGGCGATGTTCGTCCAGCTCTCGGAATACGCCTTCACCATCTTGTCGTTGCCTGCGAGCGCGTCCAGCACTTTCCGGTACGGCTCGGCGTGGGTGAGCATCCAGCCTGCGATCTGTTCGCCGGCGAAACCGAACGGGTCCTTGATCGCGTCGAAGGCCGTTACGCCGGCTGCCACACCACCGGTGATCGCCTCGAGCGTCTTGCCGTTCCTGAGGTTGGCGTATGCCTCCCAGGCGTCACCGGCGATGGTGCCGTTCAGAAATCCCGGGCGCTTGGTCTCCTCGTCCTGCTTCAGCCCGACGTCCGACAGGAAGAAGACCGTCTCCTGGAAGTACTCCTCGCGGTAGTCGGTTCCGTTCGCGATCAATCGGTTGTCGGTGGGTTTCTTCTCGTCATCGAAACCCGCGGTGTGCTCGTTGAACCAGTTGCCAATCTGAGTGCTCACTTCGCCTCCCCGTTCGCCGCGGCGATCTCCTCGCGCAGCTCTCCCAACGACTTGCTGAAAGCGGTGTCCTTGTCATCGAACGTCTCCGCGACGACCTTCAGTTTGTCCGGCAGTTGTGCGACGTCCTCACCGAGTTTGCGGAGCACCTCGATGGTGTTCTGATGATTGTCGTCCAGCACCATTTGCACGAAAGGCCGTGGAATAGCGCCGAATCCGTCGTCCGCGGCACCGAGGTAGGAGGCGGCTTCCAGCGACAGCGTCAGACTTTCGATGAGCTGCTTCACTTTGCCCGCATGATTGCGAACTTCATCCGGATCCACCGAGATCGCATCAGGATTTCCCATGATCACACCAGCCAGGATTTGCGGTTGTAGTACGCGTCGTCTTCGTCCGGCTCGTCCGGCCGCACGACCTGATCGCGATCGGGTTTGCGGTTACGCGGCTGTGGGGCCGATTCCCACGGGGCGGGCGTGACGCTCACGGCCGACTGTGGGGACGCCGACAGCTGCGGTGGCGCGGAAGCCGGTGGCTCCGGCAGCGCGTAGTTCGGAACGTCGCCAGCCGGGACATCCGGAAAACTCTTCGCGTACTGATCAGCGATGGCCGCGCCTGCCGGATCGTCGCCCACGGTGTTCTGCACGGTCTCCGCGACCTGCGCGCGCAGTGTCGCCTGAGCTCTGCGCATGCACGACATGATCTCGGCCGAGACCGCCGCGGGATCCATGCCCCGGGTGCCGACAGCAAGCACGATGTCGGTGGGGACGCCGTTGTTGTTCACCGAGACAGCGATGCGCCCGTCGCTGCTGGACTCCGTGGCGGTGAGCGCCGCCATGCGCTCGCGCAACTGCTCGAATCGCTCGGCCTGACGCTCGAAATCCGCTGCCATGTGCGCGATGTCCTCCGCGATACGGCTCGGATCGAATACGGTCATCAACCCCTCCTACTCGAACTCCTACATCCCTGCGGGCGACGTGCAGCTCTCACGACGTTGTGGGTGTCGCCTTCTTCCTCTGACGCGAGCGCCGTCGAATCGGTTCCATCGAGATCTGCCGAGACGATCTTGTTCGGCCATTGCGCGCCCACGGACCGTCGGCCCAGCTCCTCGCCCTTCTCCCCCGATTCGTGGACGCACGGCTACCGATGGTGGGAAGCTCGATATGACCGCGGTGTCGAGGCGAGGAAGCGTGACACATGGTGGACAAATCGAGTGGACCTGCCGGGGGCAACGGCAGAGCAGTGACGGTGGATCGGCCGGAACGCATTCGGAACGTGGTCCTGGTCGGTCACAGCGGAGCGGGGAAGACGACCCTGGTCGAGGCGATGGCGCTGACGACGGGCGCGGTGAATCGCGCGGGGCGGGTGGAGGACGGCACCTCGCTGTCGGACTACGACGAGATCGAACATCGGCAGCACCGGTCGGTGCAGGTGTCGGTGGTGCCGCTGGCGTGGCAGGAGATGAAGGTCAACCTGGTCGACACGCCGGGATACGCGGACTTCGTCGGCGAGCTGCGGGCGGGGTTGCGCGCGGCGGACGCGGCGCTGTTCGTCATCTCGGCGGCCGAGGGCGCAGAGGGGGTGAGCGGGGCGACTCGTGCGCTGTGGGAGGAGTGCGCGGCCGTCGGCATGCCGCGCGCGATCGTCATCACGCACCTGGACACCGCGCGCGCGGACTTCGAGGAGATGGTGCAGACGTGCCGGGAAGTGCTCGGTGGCGGGGCGTCGGAGAACATCCTGCCGCTGCATCTGCCGGTGTACGGGCCGCGTGGCGTCGATGGGCACCGCCCGGTCACGGGGCTGATCGAGTTGCTGCCACACTGCGTGGTCGACTACGCCTCTGGTGAAGGAGTTCGCGGCGAGCCGTCGGCGGAGCAGGCCGCGGAGCTGGACGAGGCGCGGAATCGGCTCATCGAGGGCATCATCGCCGAGAGCGAGGACGAGTCGCTCATGGAGCGCTATCTCGGCGGCGAGGACATAGAACTGGACACGTTGGTCGGCGATCTGGAGCGCGCGGTGGCGCGCGGCAGTTTCCACCCGGTGCTGTTCGGCGCACCCGCGCCGGAGGAAGCGCGGCAGGGGCTGGGCACGATGGAGTTGCTCGACTTGATCACGGGCGGTTTCCCCGCCCCGACCGAACACGTCGTCTCGGCGGCGCCCGCGACCAACGGCGCCGCGCCGACCCCGCTGGCCTGCGACCCGAACGGCGCGCTGGCCGCGGAGGTCATCCGCACCGCCTCGGACCCGTACGTGGGCCGAGTGTCGCTGGTGCGCGTCTTCTCCGGCACCCTGCACGCCGACGACACCGTGCACGTCTGCGGGCACGGCTTGGCCGACCGCGGGCACCCTGACCACGACGTGGACGAGCGCGTCGGTTCGGTGACGGCGCCGTTCGGCAAGCAGCAGCGCCCGCTGGGCGAGGCCATCGCGGGCGACATCGCGTACGTCACCAAGCTCGGCCACGCCGAGACCGGCGACACACTGTCGGGCACAGGAAAGCCGTTGGTGATCGAGCCATGGCCGATGCCGGATCCCTTGCTGCCCATCGCGATTCGCGCGCACAGCAAGTCCGACGAGGACAAGCTCTCACAGGGTCTGGCCCGGCTTGCGGCGGAGGATCCCGCCCTGCGCGTGGAAAACAACAGCCAGACACACCAGTTGGTGCTGTGGTGCCTCGGCGAGGCGCACCGCGATGTCGCGCTGGAGCGGCTGCGCACCCGGTTCGGGGTGCAGGTGGACACCGTCGATCACAAGGTCGCGCTGCGAGAGACGTTCGCGGGCACGGCGAAAGCGCGCGGTAGGCACGTGAAGCAGTCGGGTGGGCACGGGCAGTACGCGGTGTGCGAGATCGAGGTGGAACCGCTGCCGGGCGGTTCGGGGCTCGAGTTCGTGGACAAGGTCGTCGGCGGTGTGGTGCCGCGCCAGTTCATTCCTTCGGTGGAGAAGGGCGTGCGCGCGCAGGCGGCGCGCGGAGTCGCCGCGGGGTATCCGCTGGTGGATGTGCGGGTCACGCTGTTCGACGGGAAGGCGCATTCGGTCGACTCGTCCGATGCCGCGTTCCAGACCGCGGGCGCCCTGGCGCTGCGCGAGGCGGCGGCCACGGCGGGCATCGATCTGCTGGAGCCGTTCGCCGAGGTCTGGGTCGTGGTTTCCGACGACTACCTCGGGCCGGTGCTGAGCGATCTGTCGAGTCGTCGCGGACGGGTGCTGGGCACGGAACCGCACGGGACCGGGCGCACGCGGATCCGCGCCGAGGTGCCCGAGTTGGAACTCAGCCGCTACGCGATCGACCTGCGTTCGCTCTCGCACGGGACCGGGGATTTCAGCAGGACCTACGCGCGTCACGAGCCGATGCCGTCGCAGCTCGCCGGTGCGCTCCGGGAAAACGGCAAGGGCTGATCAACCCTTCGAAACTGTCCACCGTCCCGGCGCAAATGATGAGCTCGGCGGCCACTATTCTGAAACACATGGCAGCAGGCAAGGGCGGTAACCCGTCGAAGGAAGCGAAGGCCGAAGCGAAGGCGGCGCGCAAGCAGGCGTCGAAGGAGCGGCGCCAGCAGCTCTGGCAGGCGTTCCAGATGCAGCGCAAGGAAGACAAGCTCCTGCTGCCCCTGATGATCGGCGCGGTGCTCGGCATCACCGTGCTGTTCCTGGTGATCGGGCTGATCTTCGATCTGCAGTGGTTCCTGCTTCCGATCGGCATCCTGCTCGGCGTGCTGGTGGCGTTCATCCTCTTCGGGCGTCGCGTGCAGAAGAACGTCTACGCGAAGGCCGAGGGTCAGGCGGGCGCGGCCGCGTGGGTGCTGGACAACCTGCAGGGCAAGTGGCGGGTCAGCAACGGCGTCGCGGCGACCACCCAGCTGGACGCGGTGCACCGGGTGATCGGCCTGCCCGGCGTGGTCTTCGTCGGTGAGGGTTCGCCGCAGCGGCTCAAGGGGCTGCTCGCCCAGGAGAAGAAGCGGACCGCGCGGCTCATCGGCGACACCCCGATCTACGACGTCATCGTCGGCAACGAGGAGGGTCAGGTCCCGCTGAAGGAACTCCAGCGCTACCTGACCAAGCTGCCGCGCAACATCGACACCAAGCGCATCGACAACATCGAGGGCAGGCTCGCCGCCCTGAGCTCGCGCAGCGGTCCCGCGCTGCCGAAGGGCCCGATGCCCGCGGGCGCCAAGATGCGCGGCGTGCAGCGCACGATCCGCAGGCGCTGAGTACGGCTTTCACGAGGCCCGCGTCCCACATTCCGGGACGCGGGCCTTCGTCTTTTCCGGGACAGGCCTGGTCAGGCGATCGGCCGCCGAAAAGTCGAAAAAACCTCTCCGAGGCGGGAACAGTCGGCCCGTATCTAACTGTTCAAATTGATTTGAGTGGTTAAAGCCCGTTCGACACCGACCCAAGGAGAGAGTCATGACCGTCGTGCACCACCGGACCGCCCAGATCCAGGACCTCACCGTCTTCTATCGCGAGGCGGGCGACCCCGCGAACCCCACTCTCGTCCTGCTCCACGGATTCCCCACCAGCTCGGCGATGTTCCGCAATCTCCTGCGCGACCTCGGCGACGACTACCACCTGATCGCCCCCGACCACATCGGCTTCGGCCGGTCCTCCATGCCGCGAGTCGACGAATTCGACTACAGCTTCGACAAACTCACCGAGATCACCGCCGAACTCCTGGACACCCTCGGCGTCGACCGATTCGCCCTCTACATCCAGGACTACGGCGCGCCGATCGGACTGCGCATCGCGAGCCGCCACCCGGAGCGGGTCACCGCGATCGTCACGCAGAGCGGCAACGCCTACCTCGAGGGCTTCACGCCGTTCTGGGAGATTCTCTTCGCGCACGCGAAGGACCGCGCCGCCAACGAAGCCGAGGTCCGCAAGCTGCTCGAACTCGAGGCCACCGAATGGCAGTACCTGCACGGCGTCCCCGAGGACCGTCGCGACCGCGTCAGCCCCGACACCTGGACCCTGGACCAGGCCTACCTCGACCGTCCCGGCAACAAGGAGATCCAGCTCCAGCTCTTCTGGGACTACCAGTTCAACCTGGACTCCTACCCCGACTTCCAGAAGTACTTCGCCGACCACCGGCCGCCGGTGCTGATCACCTGGGGCGAGCACGACGAGATCTTCGGAGCCGACGGCGCCCGCGCCTACCTCCGCGACCTGCCGGACGCGGAACTGCACCTCCTCGACGCCGGGCACTTCGCCCTGGAAACCCACGGCGACGAGATCGCCGCACTGATTCGCGACTTCCTGGGGCGCACGGTCCGGTAGCGGGCCCCTCTCACGCGGCTACAGCACATCGAGCGGAGAGAAATGGCGCCGCGTCGAACCACCATTTCTCTCCGCTCGATCGCCCCAACCCGCGGGCAGGGTTCGAATGGCGGTCCTACCGCGACTTGACCAGCGCGGTGCCCGTCGCCCGGTCGTGCATGCCGCGGCCGTCGCCGTCGGTGAACAGCGCGGGCACCACGAATATCAGCAGTACCTGGCGCGCCAATGCCCGGACGAAGCCGACCGGGGCCGCCGCGTCGACCCGGATGACCCGCAACCGGAGGAAGTACTGCCCCGGCGTGAAGCCGAACAGCGAGACCGCGGCGACGCCGATGACGAACCAGATGAGCAGCGGAAGGTTCGCGTTCACACCGCGCACGATCAGCGCCGAGATGCCGACCGCGATCATCCAGTCCACGAACAGCGCCGCGATCCGGCGGCCCATCCCGGCCAGCGAGCCCGCTCCGTCGCGGGGCAGCCCGAGGAGTTCGCCAGGAAACTCGGACGTAGCCGAGTCCCCGGGGTCCGCAGAAGGTCCGGAAAGCCAGGATCCGGTGATACGCGCCATGGCCTCCAGAATAGGCGGCTGTCTCGCCTCCACTCGGCCCGGCGCGGGTTCGACGGCGGACCACGCCCGACAGCGCCTGATCAGCGGCTACCCTGGTGCGCCCAGCACCGCAAAGGGGGAGCTCAACGTCACGGGGCGCGCGGCGGATGGGAGGATTACCATGCTTGGCGAGACAGGGTGGCCATCGCCACCCGACCAGCCGCACGTGTAACACTGGCGAAACACAGCCTTGACTGTAGGGAAACACCGCATCCATAGCGTCTGGTCGCGACGAACCCATGCAATCGACACTGGCTGGGAACCGATCCGTAAGGAGAACAAGTGACGTTCAGCACGGCCGATGAGGTCATCCAGTACATCAAGGAAGAGGACATCGAGTACGTCGATATCCGCTTCAGCGATCTTCCCGGTGTGCAGCAGCACTTCTCGATCCCGGCCAAGGCCTTCACGGCTGACCTCGCCGAAGAGGGTCTAGCGTTCGACGGTTCGTCCGTCCGCGGCTTCCAGTCGATCGACGAGTCGGACATGCTCCTGCTCCCCGACTACAGCACCGCGCGTATCGACCCCTTCCGCGCTGCCAAGACGCTGAACCTGAACTTCTTCGTCCACGACCCGTTCACCCGCGAGGCCTACTCGCGTGACCCGCGCAACATCGCGCGCAAGGCGGAGGAGTACCTGCGGTCGACCGGCATCGCCGACACCGCCTACTTCGGCCCCGAGGCCGAGTTCTACGTCTTCGACTCGATCCGTTACGAGTCGAACATGAACGGCGCGTTCTACGAGATCGAGTCGATCTCCGGCTCCTGGAACACCGGCGCGGAGTTCAACCCGGACGGCACCCTGAACCGCGGCTACAAGGTCCGCAACAAGGGTGGTTACTTCCCGGTCGCGCCGTACGACCACTACGTCGACCTGCGCGACAAGATCTCGACCAACCTGCAGAACGCGGGCTTCGAGCTCGAGCGCGGCCACCACGAGGTCGGCACCGCGGGCCAGGCGGAGATCAACTACCGCTTCAACACCCTGCTGCACGCTGCCGACGACCTGCAGCTGTTCAAGTACATCGTGAAGAACACCGCGTGGCAGGAAGGCAAGACCGTCACCTTCATGCCGAAGCCGCTCTTCGGTGACAACGGCTCGGGCATGCACGTGCACCAGTCGCTGTGGAAGGACGGCAAGCCGCTGTTCCACGACGAGGCCGGCTACGGCGGTCTGTCGGACATCGCGCGCCACTACATCGGCGGCATCCTGCACCACGCGCCGTCGCTGCTGGCGTTCACCAACCCGACCGTGAACTCCTACCACCGTCTGGTTCCGGGCTACGAGGCCCCGATCAACCTGGTGTACTCGCAGCGCAACCGCTCCGCCGCGGTCCGCATCCCGGTCACCGGCAACAACCCGAAGGCCAAGCGCATCGAGTTCCGCGCGCCGGACTCCTCGGGTAACCCGTACCTGGCCTTCGCCGCCATGCTGATGGCCGGCCTGGACGGCATCAAGAAGAAGATCGAGCCGCTGGCCCCGGTCGACAAGGACCTCTACGAGCTCCCGCCGGAGGAGGCCAAGAACATCCCGCAGGCCCCCACCAGCCTGGCGTCGGTCATCGACCGCCTCGAGCAGGACCACGACTACCTCACCGAAGGCAACGTCTTCACCCCGGACCTGATCGAGACCTGGATCGACATCAAGCGCACCCAGGAGATCGCCCCGGTGAACCTGCGTCCGCACCCGTACGAGTTCGAGCTCTACTTCGACGTGTAAGCCTGACCTGCGCGAATGCGGCTGAAAACCGCATTCGGTACGCAGTCGGTACGCACTAGGCGGACAACGAGTCCACCCGTTCGGTGATCACAGAAGCGATCACCAGGCGGGTGGACTCGTCCGTATCCGGCCAAAGGTGGCCGTATACGTCCAGCGTGGTCTTGGCGGTCGCGTGACGCATCCTCGCCTGGACGACCTTGATGTTCGCTCCGTTCGCGATCAGAAGTGACGCGAGGTAGTGGCGCAGATCCTGAAACGTGAACTCCTCCGGCAGACCGGGAATGCTCGGCCGCACCGCCCGGAGCGCCCGCTCGATCTGCCACGGCGGGACCGGCTTCCCGAAATCGTCAGTCACAACGCGCTCGCCAGAACGAGCCGTCACCGCCTCCTCGAGCATGAGCGCGAACTCCTCGGGGATCGGGATGGGCGCCTCCGAGCCGTCTGTCTTCAACGGTCGCGCTGGCCATTGCTGCTTCGGGTGCACAACGCACTGGACAAAGTCGACATCCTCGGCCACGCGAAGCCCGCTGACTTCAGAAACACGAAGTCCGGCGAAGGCACCAAGAAGAATTGCAATGCGTATGTGCTCCGGCATCGCGTCATACAGTGCCCAAAGTTGTTGAGTAGTAGCACAATAGACCTTCTGCTTACCCATCGGGGGCGACGTGCGCTTGGAGCATGGATTCCGGGCGAGAATCCCGTCCAGAACGGCGTCCTCCAAGATCTGGGACAACCGACCGTGCAGGGCGTAGATGTAACTTGCCTCGTGGCCACGGTCTTTCAACTTCGCGGTCCACGTCTTTACTGCCGACGGACGTACAGCTGACATCCGGATATGACCGAACTCGGCCCTGATCTGTGCGATATGGACCCGCGCTTGCCGAACGGTGCCGTCGCGATTCACCGCATAGCCTTTGAGCCATTCGTCGCACCACTCCCCCACTGTCATCGCGGCATCCCGCGGCGCGACGTGGGTCCCTTGGACGAGCGATGCCACCTGGTTGTCGAGCCAGCGTTGTGCGTCTGTCTTACGAGCGAAGCGTTTGGTGTATTCGTTGCCTGCGTCGTCGACATAGCGTGCACGCCAGCGCTTGCCCTTACCGTGGAGCTTCGACGGTACGCGCCGGACCGTGCCGCCCTCGTCCCGAATCTCCTTCGTCCAGAGGTCTTCGACTCCGGCCCGACGGTTCCGTCGAATGGCCATTGTTAGGCAGCACCGCCGGTCTGGGTGTTCGCTTCCTGTTCTGCGATCCACGCCTCGACGACGCTGAGGCGCCACACTCGGCGGCGTCCCAGTTTGAAGCTGGCGGGCCCGGCGCCGATGTGCGCCCAGTAACGCCATGTAGCAGCGGGAATTCCAGTAAGCACCTCGCAGTCGATCGCTTGGAGGTAACGCTCAGGTGCGGGTCGGCTGTTGTTTGTCATCGGGGTCGTCTTCCTCTCCTTGTGGTTATGCGGCGGCATCGGCGTCGTGGCCGAGGCTTCGGCGACGACGGTGATCAGGGCGCGATCAGCGGGCGGGGTCGTAGCGACCATCGTTATTCCTTGGCTATCTCGTAGTTGGTCAGTGGCTGCCGGTGATAAGGCGCAGTCCGGCGTCGGCGCTGGAGTCGGCGTCGTTGGCACGGTGGCGGGCGATGATCTTGGCGACGGTGGCGTGGTGCAGGCCGACAGCGGCGCCGATTTCGCGGGTCGAGTGCCCAGCATCGGCGAGGGCGAGGATGTGGGTGTCGCGGTCGACCGGTGTCGAGGTGTCGCCCGCTGTCGCCGTGTCGGAGGGGCCTGTCGCCTGGGTGTCGCCTGGTGTCGCTGGGCTGTCACTTCCCGTCGCCTGGGTGTCGCCTGGCGTTGCCGAGCTATCGGCGTTCGTCTCCGGAACGGTGTCGACTTGTTCGACCCGGGTGGTCGATGCGGGTTCGGTGTGGCGTGGGACTTCGAGCAGGGCGGTGAGGCCGTGGGTGGCGGCGAGTCCGGCGACGGGGGCGGCGCCGGCGACGCAGGCGGCGATGGTGGCGGGCAGGATGCGTTCGCCGGATTCGGCTGCGTGCAGGCCGTTTCCGATGATGGAGACCAGTTCGGCGAACAGCAGTTGCGTCCAGAAGAACCCGGTGGTCGTGGTGGGGACGGTGACGCCGGTCTTGCGGCGGCGTTGCAGCGAGACCAAGGCGACGGTGGATTGGATGATCGCGCCGTCGACGAACACGGGGCCGATCCAGGCGAGTTTCGGGGTGATTCCGGCCATGTCCGATAGATCGGACAGCGCTGCGAACGACCAGGCGAACGCTCCGGCGCCGATGACGATCGTCATCAGCAGCGCGGTGATTTCGGCGGGGTCGAACCGGCGAGGCAACACCGCCGTCGCCCCGCTGTCGCGGGGTGTCGCCGGTCGAGCGGGATGTGTCGCACGGTTGTCGCCTGCTGTCGTCGTGGGCGACGCGGGTGTCGCGGGCATCGGGTGGTCCTCTCCAATCGGGCCGGTCGAAACGGGTGCCCCTGGGGCCGGGGACCGCGTTGGCTGGCGGTGTCCCCGGCCGTTTCGGGTGGGTGACGGTGCTACTGGCCGCGGTTGGTGTGGTGTGCGGGGGTGTAGCTGGCGGTGAACATTCGGGCCTTCGGGTAGTCCGGGTCGGGTCCGGTGAAGGTGACCGACAGGGTCGCGCCGGTCTCGAACTCGGCGTCCCCGGCGGCTTCGAGGGCTTGGCCGATGGCCTGTTCCATACGCCAGGACACGAACAGCAGCCGCGGCCCGGCCGGGGTGTGGACGGTGATGACCAGTTGAGTAATGGGCTGGCCGTTCTCGTCGAGTTCGACCTCGTCGGGGGCGCCGCCGAATTTGAGCTTGGGTTCTTCAGCGATGGCGGTGATGTAGCCGGTGACGGTGGTGCCGGGCTGGGTGTTCTTGCCGAACGCGGCCGGGGGTCGGGCGGCGCGACGGAACCGGTTGGTGAGCGTGTTGGTCATGGGGGTGTCTCCTTCGTGTTGTGGTTCAACGGGTTCGGGTTCGGTCGGGGCGGCGAAAGGACCGCTCCTGCGGCGGGTGTGGGGTGATCTGGCGGTAGTGGCGATCGAGAAACGGGACGGGGTCGAGGTCGGACAGGTCGTATCCGGCGTCGAAGTGATCGGCCAGGTCCTTGCCGCCGCGGGCCTGGAGCACCCGGACCTCGCCGACGCGACCGGCCAGCGAGGCGGCGACCTTGTCGGCGTGCCGGTAGCCGGGCTGATCGCGATCGGCGACCACGACCACCCGCGCCGCGCCGCGCAACCATTTGGCGTGCTCGGGGCTCCACTTCCCGGCGCCCATGGCGTTGCAGGTGGCGATCAGTCCGGCCTGCCGCGCGCGTTGGGCGTCCTTCTCGCCCTCGACGACGAAGATTTCGCGGCCGGTGTCGAGGGCCTCGCGGATGTCCGCGAGCTTCCACGGGAGCGGGGCGAATCCGCCCTTCTCCCACTCGGTTCCGGTCCATCGGGCCTGCCAGAAGGACTTGGCGTGCCCGTTCTCGCGCGGGGTGTGCACGCGGTGCACCGCCCCCTCGACGCGCCCGTTCGGCCACCGGTAGATGTAGGAGTCGACGACCTCCGGGCGGCCGGTGTGAGCGCCGAGGTCCCGTTTCGCGGGGATCGGGAAACGGGCACCGAGGATCGCTCGCTCGACCGGCGACGCGACCTGCCCGGCCGGGCGGGCGGGGCGCCCGCCAGCGGTGGGCTGGCGGGCTGATCCCTGAGTGCGTTCGGGTAGTCGGTCGAACATGTCCCGCACTCGCAGACCGATCCGGGACAGCACCTGCTCGTCGTCGCAGCGTGTGCCGGAGAAGCAGCGGACGATGGTCTTGGCCTGGCGCGGGTCGTAGCGGACACCCAGGCTCGGGGTGTGGTGTCGGCCGTCGCCCTCGTGGACCGGGCACAGGTACCGCTGCCAGGACTCCGGGGCTCCGTTGCCTTTGCCGGGACCGTATCCGCCGCGTTCCAACGCGGTGATGATCGTCTCCCAGCTCCGGCCGGCCTGGTGGTGCGAGTGCGGATCCATGATCAGCGCTCCCGCGTTACCTGCGACCGGGCGGGCCGGTCGTTGCCAGTCAGCTGCCGGGCCTGCTGCTGGCTGCGGTGTTCGACATCGGTCATCCCCGCTCCGCCGTTGTGGTCGACGTCGGCGAGCAGCCGGTGCATCACCTTCGGCGAGCCCCGCCAATCCTCATGCGCGTCGGACAGGTAGTCCCAGTGCTCGACATGCGGGCCCGAGCGCCACCGCTGCTCAATCGTGATGCGCTGCTGGTCGATTCGGTCGATGTCGGTGTCGGTGACCCCGTCGGCGAACATCGCCCGAGACAGGCGGTCGTGCTCGGCGTAGTCGACGCGCATGGCTTCTTCGTGTTCGCGCTGCATGTCAGCGGCTCCTGTCGATGCCGTTGCGGCCGTGCCCGTTGCGCTGGGCGCCGGTGGGGCGTTCGGGTGCGGGCCATGCCTGGGTGTCGCCGAGCCGTTCGTGGGCGACCTTTTCGGCGCTGCCGTAGCGGTCCTTGGCCGGGGTGCGGGCGTGCAGCTTGGCCACGGCTTCGTCGCGTTCGCGCTTGTAGCGGTCACGCTCCTCGGCGACCTGGGCGGCGTCGGGCCGGTCCCGCAGTTCGCCGATCTCGTTGGCCAGGCGGATGTTTCGGTTCTTCAGCTCCTCGATGCGGCCCTCGGCGCTGGCCAGGGACTTGCGGATCTGGTCACGGTCGGCGGTGACCGCGTCCATCCCGCGCTGCAACATCCCCACACGCGAGGTGAGGCGGTCACGGTCCTCGGAGATCTCCCGCAAGCGGCGTTCGATCTCGGCCAACCGCTGCTGCCCGACCGCGGCCGCGGTTCCCGCGTCCTGCTCGGTGCGTCTGGTCGTCGGCTGGTCCGGCGGGCGCTCGATGCCGCCGCGCTGCGGCATCTCGTGCTCGCGGTCGGCGACCGTCTCACCGGTCCGCTCCGCGGGGTACTCGCGGTGCACCCGCCCGGTCAGCGTCCGCTCACGCAACATGTTCAGCGTCCGCTCACGCAACACGCTCTTCCGTACCGCGAGCTGGTCGGCGACGGCCTCGGGAGGGCCCCAGTCGCTGTATTGCACTGCACCGCTGTGGCCGTCGATGGTCTGGACGTGGAGGGCGGTGCCGTCGTTCCACGCCGCGCGGCTGATGTTGGCCTTCATCCAGTCGGTAGCGGTGTGCTCGGTCGCGAACTCGCGGGATTCGATGAGCGCCCCACCGTCCGGGTTGCTCCACGTCATTTCGGCGCGGTACCGGTGGCGAGGCGTTTGGGCGGCGTTGATGCGAGCCAGCAACGCCTCCTCGGCGTTGGCGCGGCGCGCGTCGTCCAATCCCTCCTGCCGCCACTGCGTCCGCTCGGCGGCGGCACGCTCGTTGACAACGACCGTCTCGCGGGCCACCTGGGCCCGGTAGCGCAGGGCCTCGACCCCGCGGACCTTGTGGGCGTTCGAGAACAGTCGTCCGCCACCGGTTTCGAAGTGCGGGAAGGTGGTCGCGGCATCGACACCGTCGAGGGCGATGCCCTGCTCGATCGGGGTCAACCTGGTGTTGGTGACGATCCGGGCTCGCAATTCGTCGCCGTGACGTGCCAGCGCTTGGGCGTCGCGGTAGCGGCGGTCGTGATCGACGGTCGGGTCGGCAGCGCGGTCGGTGACCGCCAGGGAGTGGGCGCGGTAGCGGTCGATCATCTGCTCGGTCCACGACAACTGGTGATCACGGTCGACCTGCTCGGTGTGGCGCTGCTCGCGCAGCGTGCGGCTGATTTCCTTCCGGAGCTTGCGCCGTTCCAGCCAGGTTCCGGCCTGGGCGTGCAGGCGCAGCAGCTGGGCCATGGCGTGGCCGAATTTGCGGGCCTCGGCGGCGAGTTCGTCTTCGACGCTACGGTCGGTCATGATGGTGAATTCCTTTCCAGGAGTGGGTTATCGGGAACGGTGCGGACGCTGGCGGCGGTCGGCTTCATTGAGCAGCTGCTCACGCCGCTCGGCGGCCGCGTCGGTGAGGCTGAGTCGGCTGGAGTAGCGGCGAGAGCGCGAGAGCGTGCCCGCGGTCTCGGCGAGGCGCGCGTCAGCACCGACCAGCGCGATCAGTACCTGCTCGGTCGCCTGCTCCGGGGTGATCAGTTCGCCGAGCGAATCGACCCGCATCGCCTCGGGCGCCTGGGACAGCTCGGTGTAACGCTGCTGCATCGCCCGCAGGTCGCGGCGCACCTCTTCGATGCGCTCCTCGAACTCCCACAGCTGCTCGTCCAGATCGCTGGGGATCGGCAGGATCCTCCTGTTCTGGTCAGCCATCGGAGTCACTCCTGTCCGTGCTGGTTCGGCCATATTCGTTGTCGTGCATCAGGTTTCAGTTCCTTTCTCAGCGGGCGGTGCGGGTGGTTTCGGTGCGCTGGCGGGCGGTGTCGATCCGGTCGACGACCGCGCGGGCGGTGCGGACGGTGCCGCCGATGACGGCGGCGATCGTGCGGGCGAGCAGCGAGATCGTGGTGACGGCGACCTGGGCGATTGGGGGCCGGTAGGCGGCGTTCCAGGCCAGGAACGCGACCCACCCGGCGGCGTAGACGGCGATCGGGGCGATCACTGCACCCGGCTGCCCGTTGGCCAGCACGGCGGCGGCGAGGACCACAATCAGGGAGCCGGGCAGCGCGGTGGGCATCCAGCGCGGGACCCGTCGGCGGGGCGGGGCGGTGACGGTGGGGCGCAGGACGGTCGGCAGGTGCTCGTCCTCGACGGGCACTGTCGGGTCGGGGTTCTTGACCAGCCGCAACCGCGGTGCCGGACGCTGCGGCTGCGGCTCCACCGCGGCAGTCGATCCGGTGTCGGGGTGGTACGGGTTGGCCGCGGCGTGTTCGGCGAGGAAGTCCTCGGCCTCGTCGAGGAGTTGTTCGACGGCCTGCTCGACCTGGTCCTTCTCGTTGCGGCTATCGTCGGGGTCGTTGTCGAAGTTGCGGGCGATACGCATCAGGGGGTCTCCGTTTCGTGAGAGTGGTTCAGGCGGCGGCGGTTTCGCCGGTGGCGCTCGGCGCGTCGGTCGAGGTGGTGCGGGTCGGGTGGGTGCCGGGCAGCGGGCGCAGCTGGGTGCGGTCGACGGGCACGACGCGCCCGTAGTAGGCGTGTCCGGCCTTGGCGTAGACGACTTCGCCGGTGGCGAGCTGGCGGACGCGGTCGGGGTCGACCAGCCATTCCTCGCCGTAGCTGATCTGGCCTTCGTCGCCGTGGCGCTGGCCCTTGATCAGATGCCGGGACGGCAGCGCCCTGCGTATGGACCCGAAGTGCTTGCACAGATCTCCTGCGTTCTCGCAGTAGCCGAGGATCACCCCGCCCGCGCACGCCTTCAACAGCCGGTTCAGCGACCACTGATCCCGCGCCAGCCCTTCCGGGGATTGGGCTGCGAAGGTGACCGAAACCCCTTGGGAGCGGCCACGTTCGGCGACCTGCTCCAACCCGAGTGAGCCTTGCGCGGTCGCGACGGCGGAGGCTTCGTCGATGTAGAGCGATACCGACCGGCGGTCGGCGGCGGCGGTGCGGCCCGCGCGCTGCATGACCATGCGGATGATCGCTGCGACTTGGGCTCGCCCGGCGTCGGGGTCCATGCCGGGCACGGTCACGAACAGCACGTCCAGCTCGTCGAGGTCGCGGCCGCCGTCGAATACCATCTGCCCGTTGTGGTCCTTGAGCTGGTCGAACAGGTTCGACATCTTGATCAGCGCGTCGTCGAGCTGGGGCACCTTCTCCGCCTGCAAGGCCGCGACCTGCCGGATCACATCGGGTGCCCCGCCCCAGGCGTCGATCAGGGTCTGCTCGGTCAGCCGGGCCAGGAACTCCGTCGAGCTGCGCGGCGGCCCGGCCGGGGCGTCGACCACCAGGGAGACGATGCGTTTGCGCATTTCGTCGAAGTGCTGCCCCTCCGACGTGCTCGCTTCCCCTGCCACCATCAGATCGCTCAGGACCGCGCGCAGGTCGCGGGCGGGCATGTCCCACACGTCGAGCCGGTCCCCGCCGGGCACGACCATGCCGATCCGGTTCCGGTCGAAGCCCAGCGCGAGCGCGTCATCGCGGATCGTCTCGCCGAAGGCCAGGTCGTCTTTGCCGCCCTTGCAGGAGATCATCACCAGCTGCGGGCGCGGGTGCCTGGCGCGCATACCGGGCACGTCGCGCCAGCGGTGCCAGGCCCGCCACTCGGTGGTCAGCACCGCCAGCGCGTCACGCTCCAACATGGTGGTCTTGCCCGCGCCGGTCGTGGCGATCATTGCGCGGTGGCGGCGAACATCGGAGTGCGGAACGGTCAGCCACTGCATGTGCCGCGCGGTCAGCGACCGCCACATGCCCAGCGGCGCCGCGGAGACCTGCTCGGCGAGCACCCCGAGAACGATGGAATCGCCCTCGGTGTAGGGGGCGCCGGCCTTCGCGGTGCGCGCCGCCGCACGGGTACGGCGCTCGGCCATCGCCGCGCGGACCTGTTCGGTGCGGGCGAGGGACTTCTGACCTACCGAGGCGTTCTTGATCAGGAAGTTCGCCCACCACCATGTCGCCAGCAGCATCCCGGCGGGCAGCGTCACCGCGAGCATCGGTGCCAGCCCCGACCAATCGCCCTCGGCGAGGGTTTCCGCGCCGGACCACAACAGGGCCAGCGGGGTGGTCCAGGACCCGCCCGCGGCCACCGAGCACGCGGGCAGCGCCAGAGCGGCGGTCGCGAAGTTGCGCAACCGGCCCGGGTCCAGCGGCCACGCGGCGGCGACCGCTACGGTCATGATCAGGATCGCGATGATCGCGACCGCGATCACCGCCGACGTCCCCGCAACGTCGACCAGCCCTGATGCGTCCGGCAGATTCCATTCGGTGACCGGCGGCGGGGCAGGCAGCTCCGGCAAGCCCGGCGGCGGCTCCGGTGAGATCGTTATCGCGGGCGGCGCGGGTTCCGGTGTGGCGGTGGGCCCGCAGTCGGTTGGGGTGAGGATAGGAGTGCAGCTCATGATGCTTCCCTGGTGACGTGCAGCCCGTGACGGGCCCGCGCGGTGACCGACTCGGCGGCCCGCTTCTTCTGCTGCTCGGCCAGGAACTCGACCCATCGGTCGTCGAAGTCCTGAACCACCAAATCCATTGCCAGCGAGAGGAACTCGACGGGCAGACGGTTCGCTGCGGCGTTGACGCCATCGATCACCTGCGCCGATCGGCACAGGTACAACACGCCGACACACGGCTCCGGCTCGGCATCGCGCGCCGCGCGGATCGCGCCCCGCAACGCGACATCCATCGCCTCGCGGGTCTTGCGGGTGAGTTCGACCTCCACCGCCCACCACTCACGCCCAGCGCGTGTCTGTCGCAGGAACCGGCCGTCGTGCACGTGCGGGCGGTCCGACCGCGGGGCCCGGCCGGTGCTGACCACACCATCGCGGCCCATCTGTTCGGCCTCGTGCCGCAAACGACGCTCGGAGACCCAGCGGGCCGGATCGGAGCCGACGAGCATGATCCGCGCCTGCGCGACCGCCCGGTAGTGGTTGGCGTACATCAGCGGCGGCGTCCAGTCCTTCGGCCGCCACCCCAGATACCGCGCTGCGGTATCCCGCGTCGGCACAACCCATTTCGCGCCCGGCTGCACCTGCTGCAACGGCCGCACCAACTTCACTCGCTCCAGTTCGGCGACCAGCATGTAGGTGTGGTTGCGACCCATGCCGAGGAAGTGGGCGAGCACGTCGATCTGCATGGCGTGCATCTCCACCAGCGCCACCGCTGCGGCCGTCTTCCGCTCGGTCAGCTGCGCCCTTTTCGGCTCACGCAGCATGTCCTGCACGGTGGTGCGGGGCAGGCCGATGACTCGGCCGATCTCGGCGTGGCTGTGCCCGCTGGCGCGCAGCGCGGCGGCCTCGCCGAGGACGGCTTCGACCTTGCGGGCCGAGATCTCCAGCGTGCGTGCAATCTCCCTGTAGGACATCCCTGCACAGCGCAGCCCCTCCACCACCTGCGGCCGGTGCTGCAACTCCAGCTCGGCGTAGCGGGCCTTCGTGTTGTGGTTCATCGGCTTCGCTCCCTTCCTTGCCGCTGCTCGCGGCTGCGACCGGCGCTGCGGCGGCGGGCGGCGATATCGGCGCGGGCCTGCTCGATCACCTCGCGCATATCCGTCGCGTCGATCCCGCGCCGCTCGCACGCGTCCGCCGACCGCATCCACCGCGCCAACTCCAGCGCCTCCAGCTGCGCTCGGCTCGGAACCCGCTTCGGCACAGCCGATTCCGCGTCGAACAGATGCGCTGTCAACGGGCCACGCGACCCGCTCCGCGCGCGCAGTACCTGCGCCTCGTGCTCACCGGCGGGCCGCAACCCTTCGCGGGCCAGCTGGCGGCGGGTCCGCAGATGCTGCGGCGCCAAACCCCACGGCCACGTCGGCACACCGAACTCGCGGCCCTCCGGATCGTGAAAACGGCTTCTGCTCATCGCGACCGCTCGATCCCGCGGGAACGTTCCCGCTGCTCACGGTCGGCCCGGCCAGCGGCGATCTTGGCGCGGATCTTCGCGGCCATCTCCGAGCCATGGCGGTAATCGAGCAGCAGGTCCCATACCGCCGACTTCTCGGCATACACCTCTGTGTGCTTGCACCCGGCGTACTGGGTCCTCGATGACTCGAAGTCGTTGTCGCGGAATCCCTTCGCTGCGGACGTGTCCCCAGCGGCGTACACCATGTCGAACAGCACGCCCTGGGCGGTGTCCAACCGCTGGTACTCCGCCTCCAACTCGGCGTGCTCCCGGCGGCGGTCCGGCGCGCTCATCGCGGCACCCCCGTCAACCGCTCACGCGGGATGCACGACCCCGGCCGCTCCGCCGGAACTCCGGCGTCCGCGGCGCGGCACACGTTCGGAGAAGGCGTGTAGTCCTGGTAGTCGACCCATGCGGCGGTGCACCCGGCCATACCGACCGCAAGCATCACTGCCAACACGAGCAACTGCCCACCCGGCGGAAGAGCACGCAGCGGCGCGAAAACAGCACCCGCGCCAGTGAACTCCGGGCCCGACAGCGAGTTCAGGGTGTGCCGACCGATGCTGTCCCGCTCGTGCGGGGCAACGAGGTACCCGTGCGTCGGCTGCTGGTCCTGGTTCATCGCCGCACCCCCCACCGACGCGAGGACCGCCACAGCGCGACCGCGCCGAACAGCATCAACGTGAACCCGATCAGCTCCGGCGCGGTCAGCAGGAGGTAGCCAACGGCCATAGCCGACACGGCTAAAAGGACCATTCGGAGGCTCATTACGCTGCCCCGCCCTGGTGCAGCGGCCGGACCAACGCGAGGACCTGGTCGCGGTCGACCTTGATGAGGCGCGGGCCGACCTGGAAGCCCTCCAGGAGACCACCGTCGACCCAGCGCCGCACGGTCCTGGGGTGGACCCCACCGGCGAGCTGGGCGGCGTCTCGGAGGCTGATCAGTGTCTTGCTGTTGGAGAGGTTTCGCCTGCTCATGTGTCACTCCTTTGGCGACTTGTCATTGTGTATACGCATCACTGTATACGCAGTTGTGTATACGCACAATGATTGCGTATACACAGCGCCCGTCGGACATGACAAAGGGCCCGATCAGTTACCCGATCGGGCCCTTTGGCAGGGAATCCCTGAGCTAGGAGGCGGCGCCCTCGGGGTCGAGCGCCATCCGGAAGAGGAAGGAGTCGTAGCGATCGCGCGGGTACGAGACCTTGGAGATCATCAGCACACGGTTGTCACGGTCGAGGTAGCGCTGATACACGGACTTGACCAGCTCACCAGATGGGGTGCGGAGCCACTCGGCATGACGCTCCTCCGGCAGAGCGTCAGCGATCGTTTCCTCGAGGAATGCGGCGGTCTCGACATCTGCCGCACCCAACGGCTGATAGCTGTCCGAGACTGAGATCGGGCGCCCTCCCTCACTCGCGCGCGTGATCACGTGCGTCACGTCGGCGCCAGCCTCGATGCCAAGCGCTTCGGCCAGCGCGTCCGTCGCCGCGATCGTCGCGGTATCCCGCTCGACCTCCACGGGTTCGACGGACTCGTTCTCGAACGTCGTCTCGGGGCTCTCGAACTGCCGTTCAGGCGACACCCGGGTGAGGTTCGGCCGGTCCGCGACGAACACACCGCGGCGCGCCACACTCCGGACAAGCCCCTGACCGAGCAGCAGCTCGACCGCCTTGCGGATCACGATCTGCGAAACGCCGTGGCGCTCCCCCAGCTCGGAGTAGCTACGCAGCTGCGTCCCAGGAGGGAGCTCACCGGATCGGATCTGCCGGGCGTACTCCCCCGCAATCCGTACATATGCTGGCTCTGACATATGAAACCCCTTCAATAGTTGAGAACTCGAAAAACCGCCCACTCTTTGTATACGCAACTGCGTATACAGACAACTATTCCGGGCTATTTGCCGAGTTACCCTCCTTTACCCTCGGCGCGACCAGCATTGAGCATGGTCCTGCAAGTTCCACCATGTGACGAACTGAGTGTCTTCGTCTTCGAGATTCCATTCCGTCGCGAGTTTGTCGAAAAAGCCGTCGGTGCCCGTCTTTCCGCCGCGCGCCTCGCCGATGTAGATCAGCCGATCCCCGCCAGCACGCTCATACGACTCAAGCGCTTCGAGCGCCATCGGATCGCCCCAACCGGGCGGCCAGCAGAGGAACAGCACGCAGTCGGACTCGGCACCCTCCGTGCGTGCCGCCGCGAGTTCGTCGAGATCGCCGACATGGCCCCACACGGCGCCGCCCCGGAACGAAACGTTATCCACTTGGTCGGGCGGCTCCGAATCGTACGCAAGCACCTCGATATCGAGTCGCCGTAGCTGGCCTGCCCAGTACCCGCGCCCCGCACCAACCTCGAGCAGGCTGCGGCCATTGCGGACCCTGCCTATCCACGCGAGCGTTTCAGGAGATGGGATCGCATACGCATATGCCTCCTGGAGCACCGTCTGTGCGAACGCGAGACGGGCACTCCCGCTTGGCCTCCCCCCGTTGACTTCTCGGCGCTGCCGACCTCCGGCTGGCGCGACGACGGCCGGCGCGACGATGTCCCAGTACGGGTTTTCGCTCTCGCCGCCGGTCATGTAGTGGAGCATTCGCAGATCGAACGCCCGATCGGCGTCATCGTCGCCAGTCCCCGGCAACCTCGGGGAGGTCTCGAGGTAGTCGGCGACCCTCGGATGCTCGGTGCGGAAACGTTCTTGGTCGTCGAGCAGCTCGGCTAGCTCGTCTCGACGCTCTGGCGTCAGTAGGAATCCCGTCACACGGTCGATTGTGCCGATTGCGGCCCACAGGGGTTGCTGGAACAGCGGAGGTCGGCGCTTCGCCGACTGGCGTCGGTTTGCGCCGTCAGGGGTAGGCCGCGAGTCGACGCTGACGGGCACCACTTCCTCGTTGTGGTCCCCATCGACACGCCCGCTGACCGCACTGCACCACCTTCCGGCCCCGGGCGCTCGGTCGCGTACAGGACGGACTGCGGTATCCGAATTGCCCCGCTCGATTAGTCGCGTGCCCAACCGCAGCCGCCCCACTTACCGCAACCACACACCCAAGCGCGTCGAGAACGCAACCGGCGCTCCCCCAGCGCAACCACTCTGCCAGCCCAGCCCCTCATTGTGGTTACTTCTTTGTGGTTCTCTCCCCTTCACTTCTCACTTCTTCCTCACTTCCCCCTTGTTTGGTGTTGTTCCTCCCCGCTCGGCTTCCCAACTCTCTATGAACAGCGAAGCCATAGAGAGTTGGGAAGCCGAGCGGGGAGGGGTAGCGCCAAACACCGCAGCTCATCTAGGGTTTCGTGCGAATGCCGCCGGGACTGCGCCGGGAGTTGGCGAGTCCCGGCACAGTCCCGGCGTTGTCCCGGCAGAGTCCCGCGCACACCCACGCCAGGGCCAAGAGGAGAGTCGACCAGCAGATCGAAGGCCTCGCAGCGGAGACCCGTAACATGCGAGAAGCCATCACAGAGCTGCACGAATACGTCGCCAGAGTCGAACGAGCACCGCGCATTAGTGCATCCGACGTGGACGCTGCTGTCGCTGACGCGCTGGAGACCTTCAAATCGGATCTGAACGTCAGCGCTGGAAAGGACTTCAAGGTAGCAATTTGGGGCGGCGCGATCACTGTCGTTGGAATGCTGGTGAGCCTTGCCAGCCAGCTCACGTAGGTCGAGTGAAGCGAGCTACTTTCAGCCATGAGGTCGAGGAAACACTAGTGATATAACCACTCCAGACACCATTGGATCAACGCGAACTGAAACGCGAGAACACCGAAGCCAACTGACCGGCCAAGACCAGCCCAACAACTACTGACCTGCCTCCGGAGCAGACCGTAGCGAGCACGCGCCCCTGGTCAACCGGTATTCGTCAGTCGCGACCGCTCAGAGTATGGTTTACCATTCAGTCCTTGCCGTCTATCTATAAGAACCGAGAGAACTGAGCCCTACTCCGTATCGGTAGGCAGTGACGATTTCGGGACTTCATACCGGAAGGAGATCGGAGTCAAGGCATCGTCTTCGATCTTCCATTCGTGCGTGACGGCGAGAATACCACCCGAAGCGATTGGGGAGAGACCATTGCGGTCAAGGTGGATCGAATGCAGAACCGCCAGAGCATTGTTCGGATAGTGTTCTCGGTGGTGTTCCACCTCGCCACGAGTAAGGATTACCTCGTCACCAGGCGAGGTAGTGCCCTTCACCTCGACGTAGACCGTCTCACCTTCCTTCGTAGCTAGCAGGTCGTAAGGCTTAGTTGCGCCAGTGTCGCGCACCTTGTATCCCGAATCTTCGAAGTGCTCTCGGACAACGGCGACTGCATGCTTCTCAATCACCAATTTTTCAGCAGTATTCAGACGGTAACCCTGGCCGGACTTTGGGCGATGACGAGCATTGCCGGCAGCTTCCTCGACAGCATGATCAGCATCTGCAATTTCCGGAGGCTCGTCACCCGGAAGATATGCGGTCGCCGCATCCGCTGCGTACAACTTCCCAAGCAGTTTGCCAATCTCGACGAAGTCTGCACGCAACTTCTCATCGGGCGGGATCTCTCCAACTGCGTATCGGATCGCATGAACGTTACCAAATTCGTAGCCACGTGCCAGCCGATTGCGACCCAAGTCGGTGACATCTTCGAATTCACCGAGCTCAGCCTTATCTGCGGCAAGTACCGAACGGGCCCATTCCACCCGCCGTAGCAGATCGGCAGGCCGGCGGTGCACAAAGTCTTTGATCGCGGTGCTCCATGTGGTGGTGCCCTGATTCAATGACAGATATACAGCGTCGCCCGTCGCGCTGAACAAATAGACGACATACCAGCCGACGGTTGCACTCGGACTAAGTTCCGGATCGAAGTAACGACTCCATGGAACCTCCGAGGCGCTACCCTTGCCGCCGCTGCCCTCTGCGCTCCATGTCGGAAAAACCGCCGCGACCCACGGTTCGAGCAGCTGTGGAATCTCCCGCTCAACGATCGCGGTTCGCCGTTGCATGGAGAGATCAGCGAGCGCAGCGGTGCGGTGGGCTTGGAGCTTTAGCACCTCATCGAGACCATCCCCCAACATGTTTCGAGACTGTACACCCCTGCCACCGACAGCCGTGGGGAAGGCCCCCTCGGGTCGAGTGCCCCGTAACGAGTTGCCGCCGAGGCGAAGCCGTCCAGGGCGAACGAGCTGAAGACCCGTGTTCCCGCCGCCTCGACCGATCGCCAGTCTCGCATGCGCCGGCTCAGAGTAGGGACCGCCGTTCATGACGTAGGGGGCCGATCAGGCTGCTGGTGCGCGCAAAGAAACCGCTACAGCTGACCGGAGATCAGAGTTATTGTCGTTGCGACAGAGCGCAACATAATAGGAAGGTGGGGCTGTGACCGAACTGGACCTCGACGGCGACGACGTACAGAGCGATGCCGTGGACGAACTCCCTGACGAGCTCGTCGACGAGTCCGAGGGTGATGGCAAACTTACCGCAGAGGACGTTCAGGATGTCCTGTTGTACACACTGGACTGGAGCGTTCAAAGTCTTTTAGATCGAATCGGACGCACTTTCGACATCAACCCCGCTTTCCAGAGACGTGATGCCTGGAACGCGGAGCGGAAGAGTCGGTACATCGAATCATTGATGCTTGGCCTCCCAGTTCCTCAAGTGGTATTGGCGGAAGACAAGCACTCTAAACGATTCATCGTCTTGGATGGAAAACAGCGCCTCGTTACAATGAAACAGTTTGGGGCACCTGATGGCCAATTTCGGGCGTTCAGGCTCCGCAAACTGAATTTCCTGGAGCAGCTTAACGGCAAGAAGTTTGACCAGATCCAAAAATCGAGTGAAACCGCCGAATGGGCTGAGAGCTTCTTGAATCAACCAGTGCGCACTATCGTCGTTAGAAATTGGGGTAAAACTGAAGTCCTGTATGAAGTTTTCCGCCGACTGAACCAGGGAAGCTTGCCATTGTCGCCGCAAGAACTGCGCCAAGCTCTCTTCCCTGGCGAATTCTCAACTTGGATTAATGAGACGTCCGCTAACAGTTCGGCGATTCAACGAGCGCGGCGACTGAAGCGAGAAGATTTCCGCATGCGAGATGCCGAACTACTGCTCCGTAGCATCGCTTTCCAGGAAGCAATCGAGAGCTACGACGGAAACCTGCGCGAATTTCTTGATCGAATGTGCGAAAACGGAAACGCTAATTGGGCGAGCCGGAGAGAAGAGTATCAGAAGCATGCCGCGGCTACCGAAAAGTCGATTGAACGAACTGAGATGATTTTCGGCGCAGGAAACACCTTCCTCCGCTACATCGACGGCGAACATCCTGAATATGTTCGTCGGTTTAATGTCGCAGTGTTCGACCTGATGTGCATGGTCCTTTCGTCGCCCGAGGTAACCGATAGCATCGTAGAAGATCATCGCGACACCTTTAAGCACCGGTTCGAAGAACTCTGCCTCCGGGACACCGAATTCTCCGATGCACTGAAGTCGACGACGAAGACCCCTCGGGCTACTGCGCGACGGATCATTTCTTTTGGCCGCGCCGTGGAAGAGGAAACAGGGCTCAGTCTAAGTGTAGTAAGGAGGGCCGAGACCCTTATCGCCCATGCTCCGAAGCATTAATGCGGGATCGGTGAAATAGTGCCATCACCGCTCTTTATATCTTTCAAGCAGCAGATTTCAGTCTTGAAAACAAGCCTTATCGCTGAACGAAGGGACGACTTTCGATACACCGCGGCTGATCATCAGCGCGCGTTAGGTTTTCGACTGCTTGCCAGCGCTCATTTGGAACACTTCCTCGAAAGCCGATGCGCAGAGACTGCTGCTATCGCTGCAACCGAACACAGAAAGCGTCGGCCCACCCGCGCCTCAAAGTGCTTGCTGGTCTGGAATGCAGTTAGTAGCCAATCTCCTATTCCCGTCGAAAATTCGGAATATATGAGCTCTGACAGTATCGACAAAGCGATTGAACGGTATCGAAACCTTGTGAGTAAGAACCACGGCATCAATGGCAGTAAGCTCAAAGGGCTCCTGATACCGCTAGGCTTCCGAAATGGCGACCTCGACAAGCATGCTCAACTGTTCGACCGTCTGGACTCCGTGGCCGACAATCGAAATCCGGCGGCCCACACCAGAGTGAATCGCGCCAGACAACTAGTCGAGCCTCAGGAAGAGTGGTTGGTCATCGACAACTTGATGAGCTTGCTTGTCGAACTCGATGAAGCACTTGATTGCGCATGTCAACCAATCGCGTAGACGTCGCCGTGCCCTGGCTTCTTGAGTGCGGCATCCTGGACCCAGACGTCGCGCACGGTCCCCGCACGAGCTCCTGCCGACAGCGCCGCCTGTCGAGTAGCCCCGTCTGGTACGCAGTAGGTACGCAGTAGCTCCGCGAACAGTATTCGCCAGCCAACGCAACCAGCGGCAAACCCGCTGGTCGGTGGCGTCAGGCCAACCTTGCCAGCAACGGCAAACGCCTAGTGAGTAGTTCGAGCTCTACTTCGACGTGTAAGTCGTCGTACGGCAAGGCGTTTCGAGCCCTCCCGCACTTCGGTGCGGGAGGGCTCGTCCCGTTTTGGGACAGAGAATCGAGCTCCGGCTCGCCGTCCGCAGTCCGTCCGCAGCTCGTCCGCAGTCGGTTTCAACGAGTCCGCCCGCTTCGCGATCACTTCACCGATTGCGAAGCGCGTGGACTCGTCTGCGTCCGGCCACAAGTGCCCGCAGGTGTCGAGGGTCGTCTTGGCGCTGGCGTGGAGAACCCGTGCCTTAACCGTCTTGAGGTCGGCCCCTTGGAGATGAGCAGCGACGCGGAGAGGTGCCGCAGATCGTGGAAGCTGAACTCATCGGGCAGACCCGGCACCGCCCCGCCTGTCACAATTCGCGGACCGCCGTTCGATGATCCACGGCGGCAACGGCTTGCCTTCCCCGGTTGCTCACCATGTGATCATTCGGCCACCTCTTGTGCGCCGCCGACAACAGCAACGTCAGCGCACGCGGGATCGAGATCGGCGTCGGGGGCGCGCCTTCTTCAACTTGGCCACCCACGCTATCACCGACGAGGGCCGCACCGACCCCAAGCGCACCTGGCGGGAAGCCGACCCCCCCGGTCAGCGCACCCAGCGTTCGACAATTACATAAAGCAGCGAATGTAATCGAATTTCTATCAAACCGAGTGCATTTGAGTTTCAAGGCGCGTCAACTCGACCGCGATTGCTCGGCGGGCGGACCGGTGCAGACTCCTTTGCATCGCGCTTCCGCCACACGCCGAAAACAATGCCAATGAGCCCACCGACTGCCGCTACGACCGTCGCATCGGCATCACCCACCACGACGATCGTAACCGACGCAGAGATAGTCAAAACCAAGACGATGAGATCAAGAACCGGACTATTGCCGCGCATTTCCGGACAGCAACTACCGGCAGCCGGCAAAGTGGGCAAGAAATTATTAGAAGAGTGCGGCATCGCTTGGCGCTCATTTCTATTGGTTGCAAATGAAAGGTTGAGAATATCCGATATTCTTGCGCAAACGTGGCAGGTTACGTTGACGATTTCGTTGCTGCGCGCGACAAAATGCAAGATTCTCTCGTGAGCATGACCCTTTTTATCGGCTCCCCGCCACTATTCACAGTACCGCGTTAGTGAAATTACCAATGGCCTTATTGCGCAATCTCCGATTCCGCATCCACCGTCAACGA
Source organism: Nocardia sp. bgisy134 (assembly GCF_965341865.1). Classification (GTDB taxonomy): domain Bacteria; phylum Actinomycetota; class Actinomycetes; order Mycobacteriales; family Mycobacteriaceae; genus Nocardia. The sequence continues at coordinate 722,873 of NZ_CBDQZP010000001.1, read as the reverse complement.
CAGCGACTGCCTCGAAACACCATTGCGAGGCATACGAGGATAGCAATCAGTCTTTATTGATGAGAGTTTCAAGAGCATATTCTCCAGCGACATCCCCAGGTCTTCTGAAAGCTCACGAAGAATAGAAATGATCGCGGCACTGTCAAGTTCCTTCGGATCGGCAAGAATTTCATCGATAACCATCGCGCTTATCGCCTGCCGCCGAGTGAGAACTGTCTTAGGTAACCAACTGAGAGCCCACCGCTCTCCATTGTTCCCATCGCCCAGACGGACGGCCACTTCCGGCGAGATCACGCTCGATATCTTGAGAGGAGTGATAATCAGGCCCTCGATGCGTTCAACGACCTCGCGGCGTCGACTGTCCGCTGATTCTCTCGGAGTGTCAGCTGCAACCGTCGGCACCGATTCGACAGTTCTCCCGTTTGCATTCCGCGCGGGGCCTGCCCACAAATTCTCTGGCTGGTAATGAAAGCCGAGCCGTCGCCGTAGCTGCTTAAGGCCGGCCTCAACGTCGTACTGCACTTCCGTATTGTGTTGTGCATCATCGACGCACGCTTGGCTTGTTTCGTAATCGTCAACCGAACCGTTACAGTTCCTTTCCATTCCAATATTCATGCTATTACTTCACCTCCGCTACTCTTCCTCAAATTTGAGGAATTTCTTCCTAAATTTTCTTTTGAATTGTCTGTACGATGGTCACCTCGTTCAACGATGGCGTGGACTTTGGCGCGCGCCCTGCTTTTATGCGATCGCACGGTCACGGTAAGAATTCCCATGACCTCCCCAATCTCGGAGTCGCTGAACCCGAGCTCCCACGACATGAGCGCTACCTGATACTCGTTATCGGTAAGCTCATTTAGCAGCATGTCTCGGAAGTGTTCGAGATCCAGCTCACTAAGCATCAGGTCGAGCGGATTTATTCTTCCATGTGGCGCGAGCAGTGAGACTTGATCGTCTACATAATCCGGTACAAGAATGACGTTCTTTCGGCGCCGGCGCACACAATCTGCGACTCGGCGCGTGGCAATCTTCATTATCATTGGTAGCGTCGAGTAGTCGGACATTTTCAAAAAATCGCGGTCGAGCTGAATCCAAACTGCGGTGAAAACCTCTTGAACTATCTCGTTGGCACGATCTGCGTCCCCGCTCAGCGATTTGAGGGCATACCGGAACACGGCGGGCGAATGGCGACGAAAGATCTCCTCGAATCTCTGCTGCGCTTCGGCGGATCCTCGATTGACTGAAGAATCGGTCATCTTGCAGACATCCCCCAACCGACACCTGTCGTCTCCCAGCCTTCAAGGAGAGATGTGTGGTTAGCGCCCAAGCGTTGGGGGTAGTGATACCGGACGTCGACGCTCCAGGATCGGTCATGTGGCGTTAGACGCTGGAACCAGCGTGCTAACTGGGCACCGGCCACGGTCGGCAGTGGAACGCACGTAGAACACCACACTGGCTGGCGCGCCGTTGCACGCCGCCTTCCGGTAACCCGCTTTAGCGTCATACCTAGTAGTCGCAGAACTGGGAGCGAATGTTGAGACACACCCTGGACCACCACGCCGACACGCCGGAACCGCGAGATAACTCCAGCGTAGTGATGATGAGAGCTCAGTTCGGAACCACTCGACGACAGCTTAAGCACTTCTGGGTCGGCGCAGCTAGAACGGTGGCATGACCGATGTAGCCAGCTGGGCGCCGCAGACCTCCGAACCGCTTCAGTTCGTCACCGATCTGCTCGGTGACGTGATCGCGCAGCCGAATCCAGGGGCGCGAGTCGTCACCGATCCAGAGGAAGCCGCGAAGATCGTTGCCGCTGAGACTCGCTCACGCATCGCGGCGGTTTTGGACAGGTTCGTCGGCACACCGATGGTGCTGCTGAGCGGTGGTGTTGATTCGATATACGTTGCGGCCGTGGCGGTTTCACTCGGGATGCGACCGATCGCGATCACGATCGTGACCGAAGGGCAGTCCGACGAAGGCAATGCGGCCGCCGCGGCGAAGGCGCTGGGGCTTCGCCATGATATCGTCCGGCTTTCGGCGGCTGAGGTCGTCGATCTCGCGCGGGATGTGATGGCGCGACTCGGGACGTCGGAACTGTGGGAAGTCACCGCTGGGATACCGATTCTCGCTGCCCGCCGCCGCCTCGACATCATCGACGATCTCGGGGCGATCCTCACAGGTAGTGGCGCGGACGCGATCTTCGGTGGAGGACGGAAGCTGTCGTACGCGGTGGGATCCGATGAGGCGCGCGTGGAGCTCGATCAGCTCATCCGCGCCGAGTCGGCGGCGAACTTCCGGGAAGCGCGTCTGGTTCCGCACTTCTATTCGGCGCTTCTCGATGACCGTGCCGATCGGCTCGTCCACGTCTTCCAGACCGTGCGCTGGTGGCATGCCGCCGAACAGTTCGCGCCGCCAGTGCTTTTCGGCGCGCATGATGGCCGGCAGGTGGACAAGCTCGCATTGCGGATCGCTGCCGATCGACAGCTGCCCGCCGAGGTCAAGTCTCTCGCTTGGGCTGCGAAGTCGCCCATTCAGCGGTCCTCCGGCCTCATGTCCGTTCTCGCCGCCGCTGCCCGTACCTATGCCGCGAATCTGCCGGGCGCGCAGACCTACGCCGACCCGCGCACCGAGGACGCGGAGGCCGTCGCGACCCGCCTGTATCTCTCCATCCTCGAGAACCGCTAGGGCCGCCAATCGGGGGCACATGCCATGCCGAAAGCCCGGCGAGAACGGGAGAGCGCGCCTCGGCAATGCTTCGACGCCGGGGCTTGGCCCGTTTCGGTACCGTGAAGGGACGGACGTGTTAGAGCGTAGTGAGGAGGGGGAGCCTCCGTCTGCCGGAATCCCCGATTGCCATGGCGAACACAATTCGACTGAAGGTCCAGAACTGGGCGCACCGCCGCCTGCTCGCGCTCAGCCACGGACGGGCGGGAACAAAAGTGGCGGGGATGCCGACGCTCGAGCTCACAACGATCGGGCGCAAGTCCGGGCGGGAGCACACCGTGGTCCTGATGACTCCGATCGTCGAGGGCGACACGATCGTGATCGTCGGGTCGCGGGCGGGTGATGCCGCGCATCCGGAGTGGTTTCTGAATCTGCGTGAGACGCCGGCGGTCAGGGTGTCCGTGCAGCACGGTCCCGAACAGTCGATGACCGCGCGCGTAGCCACCGCCGACGAACGCGCGGCGCTGTGGCCACGCGTGTGTAAGACATGGAAGGGGTACGACCGTTTCCAGCGAAGGACTTCCAGGGAGATCCCGCTTGTGCTGTTGACGCCGTAACCGGCAGTTACTGCGTACTGCTGTCGCATCGCAGCCCGAGCGCTCGGCAGACGGACCGAACGCGCCGAAGATGCCCGCAGCGTCGAGCCGGAAAAGTACGTGATCGACTTCAGCAGCAACGATTTCGACCAAGTGCGCGCTCGACTTCGAACGCTCCGGCAACGAGGTGGCAACTACGACTACGGGCCGCTCACCACACAATCGCCTTGTGCAGCAAGAGGTTGCCGACAGCTGCGCCGAAGCAATTCGCGGGAGCTGCGGCCGGAAACCCTGGATCCCGTTGGGCGGATTGGAAATCCCGCTCACCGGGTGGACCGAGACGAACCTGAGAACTCCCTTAGAACACGTTCTAGTGTCGCCCGGCATGAAGATTTCATTCATTGCTCTCATCGGTGCGGCGCTCAGTGCGCTGGCCTTGGTGTCGACCCCTGCTGCGCCCAGTGCGATGGCCGAGCCGACCGTGGAGGCGGCGGCTCGCATCGAGTTACAGGGGGCCGTCAATGTCCGGGATATCGGCGGGTATCGGACGTATGACGGGGCTCGGGTCAAGTCCGGCAAGGCGTTTCGGGCCGATTCGCTGGAGAAGCTGACCGATGCGGACGTGCAGAAGCTCGGTACGCTGAATCTGCGGGCGGCGGTGGATCTCCGGACACCGGCCGAGGTGCAGTTCGCGGGGAAGGACAAGCTGCCCGCGGGTGTTTCGGCGGTCGCACGACCGATCGACGACACCGGGCTGTTCCAGCAGATGCTGCAAGCGATCCAGTCGCGGGATCCGCAGAAGCAGGAGGAGCTGCTGGGCAACGGGCGGGCCGAGCAGATCATGGCCGGGGTGTATCGCAGCTTCCTGAACGAGGCCTCGCGCAACGCTTTCGGGCAGACGATCCGCGACCTGGCGAACTCCGACCGCGCCACGCTCTACCACTGCACGGCGGGCAAGGACCGCACCGGCTGGCTCACCTATGTGGTGCTGCGCGCCGTCGGCGTGCCGGAAGGCACCGCGCGGCAGGACTATCTGCTGTCCAACCAGTACCGCGCCGCCGCGGACGCCAAGCTGCGCGAGGACGTGAAACGCGCCGGGCTGATGCAGAATCCGGACTTGCTGATCCCGTTGCAGGAGGTGCGGGACGCCTACCTGGACGCCGCCATCCAGCAGATGGAACAGAGCTACGGCGATTTCGGAAAGTTCCTCACCCAGGGCCTCGGGCTGGATCCGGGCACGATCCTGAAATTGCGCAAGAACCTGGTCAGCTGAAACCTCTGATCCGAGCCCTCGCCACCCGAGGTGGCGGGGGCTCGGCGCTGTTCCGAGGTCTCAGTTGTCGGTGCTCGGTTTCGGGACGAGCCCGAGGACGGTGAGATCCAGATCGCCGGACGCCTCGGTCCAGCCCATGGCGCGCAGTTCGCTCGGCGCGCGCACGCCGAGCGCGTGTTGCAAGCCGAGAGCGACGGATCGAGAGAATTCGACCAGGACGTGCTCGGCCAGTGGCCAGAACAGGCTGCGTTGCCAGTTGTCGATCTCGAGCCGGGAAACCGGTGCCTGCCAGCCGAGTTCGCGCAGCATCCGCTCGGCGTCGGCGGACATCGGCTGGGCCAGATAGCGATTGCCCGCGAGTTCGGCCGACAACTTGATGTCGAATTGCACGAACTGGACGTAGCGATTGCCGGGTGCGGCGATGATCAGCGTGGCGCGCGAGGGTAGTTGGGCCAGGCAGCGGGCCAGCGCCTGCACGAATCGGTCCCAATCCGTGGTCACCGGCTCGGTCATATTTCCCCCGGTCGATCGCACTAGGGCCCGATCATACGCCGACCTGCCTGAGACACCAGGCGAATCCTCGTGGCGGGCAGAGCCTGGGGAGTGTTCGCGACGACCGGCCGATCGCACCCCAGATTCCGGGGCTGGACGGCAGCCCAGGTGACGCACCATAGTCCTCTGGTGCGAGTGGGTTCTGTGGTGGCGCGGGTGGCGGCCGGGGTGGCGTTGATGCTGGGGGTGGCGACGCCCGTGGCGGCTGAACCGCCCAGCGTGCCGTTCACGTGGTGGCAGACCTACTTGACCGCACCGGACGGCACCCGCCTGCACGCGGACGTGCTGCGCCCGCCCGGCCTCGCCGACGACGCCAAGACGCCGGTGCTGCTCACCGTGAGCCCGTACCGCTCGCACCTGGCCTACCTGACCCACCCGCTCCCGGAAGGCGGCCCGTCCGTCGAGAACCTGCCGGCCGATGAGGCGCTGCGCGCGGGCTACACCTACGTGCTGGTGGATCTGCGCGGGTTCGGCGGCTCGAACGGCTGCCCGGACTACGGCGGGCCGGGCGAACGGTCGGATGTGGTCACCGCGGTGGAATGGGCCGCTTCGCAGCCATGGTCGACCGGGCGGGTCGGTATGACAGGCACCTCCTACGAGGCGTGGACGGGCATGCTCGCGCTCGCGGCGAAACCCAAGGGCCTGGCCGCGGTGGCCGCGTTCGCGCCGGTGGTGGACCCGTACTCGTATCTGTACATGCGCGGCGTCTCGTGGAAGTTCTCCGGAAAACCGGTGACGGACAACGGCATCCGGCCCGCCGACCAGGTCGGGCTGGAGCATCTCGCCATCGCCTCCACCCCGGCGCACTGGGACGACTCGCCCGAGTATCAGGCGAACGCGGTGAGTATGCCGCCGGGCTGCGCCGAGCGCTACGTCGACCTCACCACCGACCACGACGCGGCCAACCCCGGGTGGCGCGAGCGCGACCTCGTGGACGACCTGCGCGGCACCACCATTCCGCTGTTCGTCAGCCAGGGCTTCCTCGACGCCAACACCCGGCCGGACCGCGTTTTCGAGATGTGGCAGGGCCTGGGCCCCGGCGAACACCGCGCCTGGTTCGGCCAGTGGGGCCACACCGATTGCCACGCCAAATGCGGCACATCCTTCTTCGACGCCGAGCTGATGGCGTTCTTCGACCGGCACGTGGCGGGCAAGGACGTCGAGGTGCCGGGCCCCCGGGTCAGGGTGGGCCAGTTCGACGGCGGCTGGCGTTCCGAAACGGCGTGGCCGCCTGCGGATTCGGCGCGCATCGTCCTGCCACTGCGGACCGGTTCCTATATCGATCGCGGTCTGCTGCCCGGCCGCGATCGCGAGATCTGGTCGGTGTCACAGCCGTCGGCGGAACCGACGCACCTGTCCGGCATGGCGACGGCCGCGCTGCGGCTCACCGGTCCCGAGTCGGCCACGGTCGCCGTCGAGCTCTACGACATCGCGCCGGACGGACGCGCCACCATCGTCACCCGTGGCATCGCCCCGGTGCGCCCCGAGGTCGATCTCCGGCTGCTGGCCCAGGACTGGCCGCTGGCCGCGGGCCATCGGCTCGGCGCGAAGATCACCGACGTGGTCGACGACGTCTGGTCGCACGCGCCGAGCAATGCCGCGGTCACCGTGCACGCCGCCTACGTGGAACTGCCCGTGCTCACCGCCCCGCGCAGCCCCGACCTCACCGGCGGCACGCCCGACATGCACGCCAGGTGGCGCGTCGAGAAGAGCTTCCAGCTCGGTCCCGACATCCTGAACGACCCGGCGACCTCCGTCGACCTGCCCGCCGCGCGGTGACGAAGCGAGCCGTCCGTCCCGGTCGCGCGAAGGGGCGAGCCGACCGACCTGTCCCAGTCGCCGCCGCCCGTGTTGAAGAATGCAGTGATGTTCACGAACACGCCGCCCCCGACCGGTGCCCGATGACGCCAGAGACCACCCCCGCCGGGGTCGACGACCTCGTCGCCGAGCGGCTCGCCGCGGCGCTGCGCTGCGCCACGGTGTCCACCGAGGACTCGACCGGCGCCGCCGACGCCGCCGACGCCGCCTTCGAGCAGCTCGCCGCGCACCTGGAGCGCTCGTTCCCGCTGGTGCACGCCGAGCTCGAGCTCGAGCTGTTCGGCCACAGCAGGCTCTACCGCTGGCCCGGCGCCGAACCGGGACCTGTGTGCGCGATCCTGCTCGCCCACCAGGACGTGGTGCCGGTCGACGACGCACGACGCTGGACCCATCCCCCCTTCGACGGCGTCGTGGACGACGAGTTCGTCTGGGGTCGCGGCGCCATCGACGACAAGAGCAGGCTGATCGCCATTCTGGAAGCGGTGGAGTCCGCGCTGGCCGAAGGCGTGCGACCCCGGCACACCGTCTACCTCGCCTTCGGGCACGACGAGGAGATCTTCGGCGACGAGGGAGCCGTCCGGATGGCGGATCATCTGCGCCGCCACGGCGTGCGCGCGGAGCTGCTGCTGGACGAGGGCGGCGTGATCACCGAGGGCGTCGCCGACGGCGTCGACCGGCCGGTGGCCTCGATCATGCTGGGCGAGAAGGGCTATGCCACCGTGCGGCTCCAGGTGCAGCAGACCGGCGGGCATTCCTCGATGCCGGGCAGGCAGACCGCCGTCGGCCGGATCGCCAGGGCGGTGGGGCGGATCCAGGATCATCCGATGCCGCTGCGGCTGACGCCGGTGATCGCCGACATGCTCACCCGGCTGCGCGCGGTGATGCCGGAGACCCGCAGGCGGTTGTTCGGGATCGCCGGTCTCGCTGGGCCGATGATCACCCGGATCATGGCCGCCCGCCCGCAGACCGAGGCGCTGGTGCGCACCACCACCGCCCCCACCGTGATCAGCGGCGGCGTGAAGGCGAACGTGCTGCCGCAGCGCGCCGAGGCGCTCGTCAATTTCCGCATCCTGCCCGGCGATTCGGTGGCCGGGGTGCTCGCGCACTGCCGCAAGGTGATTCGCGATCCCGGCGTGCAGCTGGAGCTGGTCGGGATGTCGTCGGAACCGTCGCAGACCACTGCGCCCGGCCCCGCGTTCGAGCTGGTCGCCCGGCTGGCCGAGACCATCGTCCCCGGCATCGCCGTCACCACCGGCCTGGTGCCCGGCGCCACCGACTCGCGCCACTACGACGATCTCGCCGCTACTCGGTGCAACTTCGCGCCGATCGTGCTGACCGAGGCCGACCTGGCGACAATCCACGGAACCGACGAGCGCATCTCCCGGGTGAACTACGCTCGGCTCATCGAGTTCAATCGGCGGCTGATCGAGGAACTCGCGCATGGTTCTACCCGAGAGGAGCGCAGGTGACCCGCATCGAGGACGGCGATTTCGAGGGCACGGGCAGCCGGATCGCTTGGCGCGCATGGCTTCCCGAGACCACGGCCAAGGCGGTGGTGGTGCTGGTGCACGGCATCGCCGAACATTCCGGCCGGTACGGCCACGTCGGAAAGCGGCTGGCCGACGCCGGGTTCGCGGTCTACGCGCTCGATCACCTCGGCCACGGCAAGTCGGCGGGCAGCAAGGCCAACATCGGCTCCATGGCGGGCTCCGCCGACAACGTCGAGGGCATGCTCGACATCGCCGCCCGCGAGCAGCCCGGCGTGCCGAAGTTCCTGGTCGCGCACTCGATGGGCAGCCTGATCACGTTGTATCTGGCCACCCGCGGGCCGATCGACGTGGCGGGCATCGTGCTCTCCGCCCCGCCGCTGGACATTCCGGTCGGCAATCCGGCACAGCGACTACTTGCGCCGGTGCTGTCCCGGCTGACGCCGAATCTCGGCGTGCTGACACTGGATTCGTCGATGATCAGCCGCGACCCCGCGGTGGTCGCCGCCTACGACGCCGATCCGCTGGTCTACCGCGGCAAGCTCCCGGCCCGCACCGGCACCGAGATCCTCAACGCCACCGACACGGTCAAGCGACGGCTGGACAAGCTCACCGTCCCGCTGCTGGTGCTGCACGGCACCGCGGACGTCCTCGCGGCTCCGTCCAGCACCGACCTGATCGAACGCGGCGCGGCCTCGAAGGACCTGACCGTCATCCGCTACGACGGCCTCTACCACGAGATCTTCAACGAGCCGGAGCAGGACCGGGTGCTCACCGACGTGGTGACATGGCTGGAGGCGCACATCACCGAGCCGTAGGATCCGGTCATGGGAACCACACCGACCAGATCCGTCGCGTTCGTCCGCGCCACCTGGCACAGCTCGATCGTCGGCAAGGCCCTGGAGGGCTTCACCGCGGAATACACCGACCTGGGCTTCGACCCGGCCACCATCGACGTCTTCGAAGTGCCCGGCGCGTTCGAGATTCCGCTGCACGCCAAGCGGCTCGCCCAGACCGGCAGGTACTCGGCGATCGTGGCGGCCGCGCTGGTGGTCGACGGCGGCATCTACCGGCACGATTTCGTCGCCTCGGCCGTGATCGACGGGCTGATGCGCGTGCAGCTGGACACCGACGTGCCAGTCTTCTCCGTCGTGCTCACCCCGCACCACTTCCACGAGCACAGTGAGCACGTCGACTACTTCACCGGGCATTTCGTGACCAAGGGCGCCGAGGCCGCCCGCGCGCTGGCGACCACGCTCAGCTCGCTGCGCGCGCTGCCCGCCGCGGCCGAATAACTCCGGCCGCGGCGGACCCGCTCACCGGAACTTGGTCATGCAGGCCTGCTCGCCGTCGAGCACACCGGTGCGGAACGCCTCGAGCCGCTGGTAGCCGCTCTTCACGACCTTGCCGTCCACGTCGGCGGCGGCAAGCCCGTCGGCGAGCAGTCCGGAGACAGCCTCGTCGAGGTCGTTCGCCGACAGGCGCGGGTCGCTTGTCGGCTCGCTCAGCTTGGTGGTGAAGGCGCCGCTGAGGCAGGCGGTGCGCAGGCCCGCGGTCGCCGCACCGGTCAGCGAGAGTTTGCGCTCCTGCTGGACGGCGAGCATGTAGCGGGAGACGAACACGACGAATGCGTTGTAGTCACCCTGCACGACCGCGGACAGCGGCTCGGCGTCGCCGTCGAGCGGACCACCGCGCTGGGCCAGTTTCGGTACGTCGGTGCCGATCGTGTTCGTGCTCGGGCAGTACGAGACCGGTTCGGTGGCGGTGACCTTCGAGCAGTTGCGCACCACGCCGGAGTAGTCGAACTTCGGTGCGGCGGTGAGCGGGAAGTTCTTGGCCAGCGCCTGGCTCACGCTGGTCAGCGAGGCCTGGTCCACCGGAAGCTGCTGGTTCTCCTCGTCGTCCACCTCGAAGGTCACCGGCAGGTCGCCGCGACGCTGCTTGATCTCCTTCTTGTCGATCCTCTTGCAGGCTTCGGCGCCCTCGGTGTAGCCGAGCTGCACGGCGGTCACCCGCTCGAAGGCCGAGCCGTGCACGTTGTCGGGGTCGCTGGGATCGGTGTCGCGCACCGCGATGGTGGCGCCGAGCACGCCGTCCAGTCCGTCGGTCATGTTCATGGTGAAGTGCGGCGCGTCGCCCTCGGCGACATGCCGCAGGAACACGCCCGCCAGGCAGTCGGCCTGCTGCTCCTTGACCAGCGCGCCGGTGAACAGCCCGGCGATCTTGGCCTGCCCCTGGATGGCGTGCCCGTACTCGTGCGCGAGCACCATCACCACGGACATCGGACCGTACTTGTCCTCCAGCAGCGGCAGCAGCACCCTGCGGTCCCAGCCGATGGTGTGGTCGAGCCCGCAGTAGGCCGCGTTGACCAGCTTGTAGGTGTCAGCCTTGCAGAACTTCACCGACTGCTCCTTGGGGGCGCGCGCGTCCCAGGAGATGTATTTGTCCACCGGCTTGAAGGCGCCGGGAAAAGTCTTGGCGTACTCGGCCTTCCAGAACTCTTCGATGTCGCCGATGGCGTTGAGGGCGAGCCGGTCGACCCGTCCGCCGTCGCCGTTCTCCGCCGTCAGCGGCGCGTCCGGCACGCCGGGGCGCGGGCCGCTCGGGCCGGTGCTGGTCGCCGCGCCCGCCGCCATCCACGGGTTGTTCGGATCGACGGCGGTGACGCCCTCCGAGCTCGTCGTGGTCTGCGAACTGCCGCAGCCGGCGAGCGTCGCGCCGACCGCCGTCAGCACCGCGATCGCGGCGAACCGCAGCCGTTTGGTCCTCATCAGGTCTTCCTCCCCGGTCCTGCGGGCACTCGCCCGCGCCGCCGGACGGTGGTCTACCCACACCGCCGGTCGAGCGTTCACATGGTAATCGCTGGCATCCGTGCGCGCGTATCGCGTTGCGCGCCCTGGGTTCCTGGGCCGAGCGCACCGCGCGCCGGTCAGGCGTCGAACCTCAGCACGGCGAACACCGCGCGGTGGTCCGAGCCCGGGATGGACAGGCTCTCCATCTCTTCGGCGGTGCCGCCTGCGATCAGGATGTGGTCGATGCCGATCACCGGTCCCCACGGCCGGTCGGTCGGATAGGTGGGCAGTGGGCCCGCTCCGGCCAGATCGGCGGCCGAGTCGAATCGGTCACGCACCAGATCACGGAAGGCCGAATGATCGCGTGTCGCATTGAAATCCGCGCCGACGAGCGCCGGACCGGTTTGCGCGTCCAGGATTTCGCGGATATGCCGCATCTCCGCGCTCCACGCCGCGAAATCCAGCGGCGGCGGCATCGGGTGGAAGGCGTAGACCGCGACCGGCCCGCGCTGCGGGTGCTCCATCGTGGCCGAGAGATTGGCCATCACGAAGCCGTCGTATTTCCTGGTGTCGCGCAACGGGTATCGGCTGAAGATGCCGCTCCCCGATCCCCAGCTCCCCGGTTCCAGGTAGTGGTACGGGAGCTCGCCGGCCAGTTCGGTGGTCAGCCGCGCGGCCGACTCGGGTGTCAGCTCCTCGAGCGTGAGCACGTCCACCCGACGCTCGCGGACCTCGCGCACCACCACGGGCAGGTCGGCGCCGCCGAACAGCAGATTCGACTGGAGCACCCGGATCTCCGGGCCGCTCGCCGCCCGCCCGTCCGGCACGAACAACGGCAGCTGCGTCCACAGCACCGCGACCGCGACGACGCCCGCGGCCGCCGCGCTGCGCCATCCCCTGGCGACGACGAACAGCAGCAGCCCCACCACCGCGCCGAGCATCAGATACGAGGCCCCAGAGGCGACGAGCACCGGCAACCGCCGCTGCCACGTGCTGAAATACAGCACGACGCCCACGATTCCGACGGCCAGAGCGCACCACCCCAGAGCGAGCAGCACCCGGTTCACCCATACACGCATGCGATCGACCCTAGGCGGCTTCGCCTGCGGAAAACTTGTGCGATCCATAACGCCACAGGATCCGCACAATTCCTACACTGGCGAGAGCGGCGCCGATGCCGCGCGGACACGAGGGTATCCACGATGTATATCGAAGAGTTCACGGCCGCTGGACCGCTATCGGCCGACGACGCTGAGGAACTCGCGATGCTCGCGGGCCGCTACACCTCACGCGTCACCGTCAGCTGCGGCGGACGCGACGTGCACGCGCTGGTCTTGCCGGTGGCGTGGGACGTGCTGCCGATGACAGCGGGCAGCCCCGTGACGGTGACGGTGACAGGCGGCCGTCGCGGACCCGAGGAGGATCGGCTCGCGTTGCGCGCGTTCGTCGACAGACTGCATCGCCGCTGAGGCCGCATCGCGCGGAACGAATCTCCCGGCGCGGCGTCGACGCACGCATCGTGGAATGCCTCCCACTGGCCGCCGCGCTCACCGCGCCGTGCTCGCGGGACCCTGCCCGCTCTCCAGCGCGGCATGCCTGCTTCACGCCCCGAAGACGCGCTCCACCACCGCTTTCGCGCGCCGCGTGATGCGCATGTAGTTGTCGAGGAATTCGCTGCCGTCGTCGTTGCGCCACCCCGCCACCCGCGCGACCGCCGAGAGCAGGCGGCCGGGGCCGGGCAGCTGGTCGGTGGCCTTGCCGCGCACCAGGACCAAGGCGTTGCGCGCCTTGGTCGCGGTGAGCCAGGCGTCGCGCAGCAGCGCGACGTCCTCGGCGTCCAGGAGTTTCGTCTCCTCGATGACGTCGAGCGATTCCAGGGTGGAGGTGTTGTGCAGCGCGGGCACCTCGTGAGCGTGGCGCAGCTGCATGAGCTGCACGGTCCATTCGACGTCGGCCAGGCCGCCGCGGCCGAGCTTGGTGTGCGTCGCGGGGTTCGCGCCGCGGGGCAGGCGTTCGGCGTCCACCCTGGCCTTGATGCGGCGGATCTCGCGCACCGCCTCCGCCGAGACACCGCCCACCGGGTAGCGCACCTTGTCGATGACGTGCAGGAAGCGCAGCCCGAGCCCCTGATCGCCCGCGATCTGGTGCGCGCGCAGCAGTGCCTGCACCTCCCACGGCTGCGCCCACTGTTCGTAGTAGGCGCGGTAGGCCGCGAGGGTGCGCACCAGCGCGCCGTTGCGTCCCTCCGGCCGCAAGCCCGCGTCGACGTGCAGCGGCGGATCGGTGCTCGGCGCGCCGAGCATCCGCTGCACCTTCTCGGCGACGCCGATGGCCCATTTCACGGCCTTGGTCTCGTCCTCGCCGGGGCGCGGATCGCAGACGAACAGCACATCGGCGTCGGAGCCGTAGCCGAGCTCCATCCCGCCGAGCCTGCCCATGCCGATCACCGCGAAGTCGGCGGGCGCGGACGCTCCCGTCTCCGCTTCGGTCGCCCGGATCACCGCCGAGAGCGCGGCCTCCAGCACCGCCACCCACACCGACGACAGCGCCCGGCACACCTCTGGCACCTCGAGCATGCCGAGCAGGTCGGCCGAGGCCACCCTGGCGAGTTCGTGCCTGCGTAGCGAACGGGCCGCCGCCACAGCCCGTTTCGGGTCCTCGTAGCGGGCCGATGCCATGAGGATGCCGCGCGCGACGTCCTCGGGTTGCGGGACGAGCAGCAGCGAGCCGCCGGGACCGTCGGCGTACATGCGGATCGTTTCCGGCGCGTTGATCAGCAGATCGGGCAGGTATTCCGAGGAGCCGAGCACGATCATCAGCCGCTGCGCGATCGCGCCTTCGTCGCGCAGCTCGCGCAGGAACCAGATCTGGTCGTCCAGTCCCTCCGACACCCGGCGGTAGGCGAGCAGGCCCGCGTCGGGATTCGGTGTGTCACCGAGCCATTCGAGCAAGGTGGGCAGCAGCAGCGCCTGGATGCGACCCTTGCGAGAGACCCCGCCGGTGAGCGCCTTGAGGTGGCCGAGGGCGTTCTCCGGCGCCGCGTAGCCGAGGGCGGCCAGCTGCCGGACGGCGGCGTCCGGGCTCAGCCGCAGCGCGTCGGAGTCCATCCGGGCCACCGCGTCCAGCAGCGGCCGGTAGAACAGCTTCGCGTGCAATCGCCGCACCCGCACCGCGTTCCGGCGGATCTCGGAGCCGAGCACGCCGACCGCGTCCTGCCTGCCGTCGGGACGAATGTGGGCGGCGCGGGCCAGCCAGCGCATGCCCTCCTCGTCGTCGGTGGCGGGCAGCGTGTGGGTGCGCTTGAGCCGTTGCAGCTGCAACCGATGTTCGAGCAGCCGCAGGAATTCGTAGGAGGCGGTGAGATTCGCGGCGTCGTCCCTGCCGACGTAACCGCCCGTGGCGAGCGCCGTCAACGCCTCGACGGTGCCCTGCACGTGCAGCGACTCGTCCACCCTGCCGTGCACCAATTGCAGGAGCTGCACGGCGAATTCGACATCGCGCAGGCTGCCGTGGCCGAGTTTCAGTTCGCGTTCGCGCAGATCGGCGGGCACCAGGTCTTCCACGCGACGGCGCATCGCCTGCACGTCGGCGACGAAATCGGGGCGCTCCGAGGCGGTCCAGACCATCGGCATCACCGCGTCGCGGTACTGGCGCCCGAGTTCGAGATCGCCCGTCATCGGACGGTTCTTCAGCAGCGCCTGGAACTCCCAGGTGCGCGCCCACCGCTTGTAGTAGGCGAGGTGCGACTCCAGGGTGCGCACCAGGGCTCCCTGTTTGCCCTCCGGGCGCAGCGCCGCGTCGACTTCGAAGAAGGCCAGGCTGCCGACGCTCATCGTCTCGGCCGCCAGCCGGGTCGCGATCGCGTCGGCGGGTTCGGCGACGAACACCACGTCCACGTCGCTGACGTAATTCAGTTCGCACGCACCGCTTTTGCCCATCGCGATCACCGCGAGCCGGACGGGGACCTGGCCGTCCTTGCAGACCCGCGCGACCGCGACCGCGAGCGCCGCGGTGAGCGCGGCGTCGGCCAGATCGGTGAGATGCATGCCGACCACCTGGTACGGCAGCACCGGCTCGTTCTCGACGGTGGCCGCCAGATCCAGCGCGGCGAGCACCATCAGCTGGTCGCGATAGCGCCTGCGCAGCAGCGGCACCGCTTCGGGCCCCGCGATGCCGGCGCGGAACAGCAGCCCGCCTGTCCCCCGGCCCATCGAGTCGCGATGCGTCGCTGCGTTCGATGTGTGCGACCCCTCTTCCGGCACCGCGTCGACGACGTCGAGCAGGTCGGCGAGCACGTCCTCGCGCGTCGGCAGCTCGGCGCGGCGCAGCAGCTGCCACGAAGCGGGCTCGGCCACCAGGTGGTCGCCGAAGGCGCTCGACGAGCCGACCAGCGCGAAAAGCCTGCCGCGCAAGGACTTGTCGGTGCGCAGCGCGGAATCCACTGCGGCCCAGTCGCTTCCGAGTCCCTCGCGAAGGCGCATCAGGGTGCTCAGCGCCAGGTCGGCGTCGGGCGCCCTGGACAGCGCCCAGAGGACCGGAATGCTTTCGACGTTGTCCCAGCCCAATTCGCGCAGCGAAGCTGCGGCCGTCGGCTCGAGCAATCCGAGCCGACCGACACCGGGGACAGCGGAGCGCGCAGACGGTGGCCGGACCATAGTCTTAAAACTACATGCCCGGCTCGCGCGCCCAGGTCACAGTCCGAGGTACTCCTTGAGCTCGAACGGAGTCACCTGGCTGCGGTAGTCGGCCCACTCCCGGCGCTTGTTGCGCAAGAAGAAGTCGAAGACGTGCTCACCGAGGGTCTCGGCGACCAGCTCCGAGCGCTCCATCGCCTGCAACGCCTCGTCGAGCGTGCCTGGCAGCTCGCGGAAGCCCATCGCGCGCCGCTCGGCGGAGGTCAGCGACCACACGTCGTCCTCGGCCTCCGGCGGCAGCGTGTAGCCCTTCTCGATGCCGCGCATGCCGGCCGCGAGCAGCACCGCGAACGCCAGGTAGGGGTTGCAGGCGGAATCTGGGCTGCGGATCTCGACGCGACGCGAGGACGCCTTGTTCGGCGTGTACATCGGCACGCGCACCAGCGCGGAGCGGTTGGACCGGCCCCACGACGCCGCGGTCGGGGCCTCGCCGCCGTGGATGAGCCGCTTGTAGGAGTTCACCCACTGGTTGGTGATCGCGCTGATCTCCGGCGCGTGCTCCAGGATGCCCGCGATGAACGCGCGGGCGGTCTCGGAGAGGTTGATCGGGTCGTCGGGGTCGGCGAACGCGTTGTTCTCGCCCTCGAACAGGCTCATGTGCGTGTGCATCGCCGAGCCGGGGTACTGGGCGAACGGCTTGGGCATGAAGGTGGCGCGCACGCCCTCGTCGATGGCCACTTCCTTGATCAGGTAGCGGAAGGTCATCACGTTGTCGGCCATGGACAGCGCGTCGGCGTAGCGCAGGTCGATCTCCTGCTGGCCGGGCGCGCCCTCGTGGTGGCTGAACTCCACCGAGATGCCCATCGACTCGAGCGCGTCGATCGCGTGGCGCCGGAAGTTCGGGGCCGAGTCGTGTACCGCCTGGTCGAAGAAGCCGCCGGTGTCGGCCGGGTGCGGCGGGGTGCCGTCCTGCGGGCCGTTCTTCAGCAGGAAGAACTCGATCTCCGGGTGCACGTAGCAGCTGAACCCGACATCGCCCGCCTTGTTCAGCTGCCGCCGCAGCACGTGGCGCGGGTCGGCCCAGGACGGCGAACCGTCGGGCATGGTGATGTCGCAGAACATGCGCGCGGAGTGCTGATGCCCCTTGCTGGTGGCCCAGGGCAGCACCTGGAAAGTGGAAGGATCGGGACGGGCGACCATATCGGCCTCCGACACCCGGGCGAAGCCCTCGATGGCCGAGCCGTCGAAGCCGATGCCCTCTTCGAAGGCGCCCTCGAGCTCGGCGGGGGCGATGGCGACGGATTTCAGGTAGCCCAAGACGTCGGTGAACCAGAGCCGCACGAAGCGAATGTCCCGCTCTTCGAGCGTCCGCAGCACGAATTCCTTCTGGCGATCCATGTCCGCGAGCGTAAGCATCCGGCGTTAAATCCGTGTTACATCCGTGCTCGGGATTGCGTTTCGGGTGCGCGAGGGACTATTCGGGACGAAGCTCACCGCCGCGGCGGTGTGACGGTGAGCACTTTCGGCGAGCCGTCAGCAGGTCAATCCCGGCTCGGGGGCCTCCAGATCGACCAGATAGGCGGTCACCGCGTCGTCCAGGCACTGATCGCCCGCCACCAGCGCGGCGGTGTGGCGGTTGCCGTTGAAAGTGATCAGCGCGGCGTCCAGCTGGGCGGCCAGGTCGACGCCCGCCTGATACGGCGTCGCCGGATCGTCGGTCGTGGACACCACCACGACCTTCGTCAGACCGTTCACGGAGATCCGGTGCGGGTTGCCGCTGTTCGGCACCGGCCAGCTCGCGCACACCTCCAGCGGGGCCTGGCCGGTGCCGCGGCCGTCGTCCAGGAACGGCGCGGCCTTGCGGTACTCGGCGTCCTGGCGTCCCGCCACCGCGGGATCGGTGACCCGAGGGTCGTCGACGCAGCGGATGGCGTTGAAGGCGTCCTGGGTGTTGTTGTAGGTGCCGTCGTCGCGGCGGCCGTCGTACATGTCGGCCAATTGCAGGAGGGTGTCGCCGCGGCCGTCGCGCAGTTCGTCCAGGCCGAGGGTGAGCACCTGCCACAGGTCGTCGGAGTAGAGCGTCTGGGTGACGCCGGTCATGGCGTCGCTGTAGCTGAGGCCGCGCGGGTCGGTGGTCGCGGCAGGCGTGTCCCACAGCGGGTTCACCAGGTCGCGGAAACGCGCGACGGCCTTGGCCGGATCGGTGCCGAGCGGGCAGTCCGGTTCCTCGGCACACTGCCGGGCGTAGGCGTCGAACGCGGTCTGGAAACCCGCCGCCTGGCGCAGCGACTCCTGCACCGGATCCTTCGAGGAATCGACCGCGCCGTCCAGCACGAGCGCCCGCACCCGGTCCGGGTACTGCTCCGCGTACAGCGAGCCGAGCTTGGTGCCGTACGAGTAGCCGAGGTAGGTCAGTTTCGGGTCGCCGAGCACCGCCCTGATCACGTCCATGTCCCGCACCACCTCGCGGGTGCCGACGTGCGCGAGCAGTTCGTCACCGCTGCGCTCGACGCACTTGTCGGCGTACTCCTTGTTCTCGGCCTGTGCGGCCGCGATCCCCTCGGGAGTGTTCTCCTCCGGGCGCTCGGCGCGCTCCGCGTCGTTCTCCTGCGGGGTCAGGCACGCGATCGACGGCGTCGACGCGCCGACACCGCGCGGATCGAACCCGACCCGATCGAAGCGCTCCGACAGCGGCGTGCGATTGGCGATCCCCGACATCGACAGCCCCGACACCCCCGGCCCGCCCGGGTTCAACAGCAGCGACCCGATCTTCGCCCCCGAGGCGGGGATCCTGCTCAACGCGATCTGCGCTGTCGGCCCGTCGGGGTTCGCGTAATCGATCGGCACCGTGATCTTCGCGCACTGCGCGTTCGGCGGGAACCGGTCGTTCGGATCCCCGAACCCCGCGCACTCCCCCCACGCCGGCGTCTGCTCGTAGAACCGCTCCAACCCCTGCTCCGGCGCAGGCATCGGTGCCTTCGGCTCCGCCCGCTCGACGGTGCACCCGGCCGCAACCATGGCCAGCACCGCCGCTACCAGCACACCACGCCCACGCCATTCCATGCCTCGATCCTGCCAGGGAGTGCCCGCGGCCCCCGCGACCATGCCGCACAGGCGGGCCCGCAATCCCGTTCACCGGCGCATCCGACGCCGCGACTTCGGGCCAGGGAGCCATGAGCAGGGTGGCCGACATCGAGCAACCCACAGGCGTTCGAGACGCCGCCGCCTCGATTCGAGTAGTCCACTACGCGTCCCCACGGCTGCGTTCGCCGAGAGAATGGCAAGGCTTGTAATCGAAATCCGGTGCCGTGCGCCACTGTCGGCAAGGCGCGGCGAAGGGAGTTCGTCGCCATGGGGTCGGTACTGCTGATTCGCCCCGCGGACCATCTACTGATCGGTGTCCGCTGGTCTGGATTCACGACGGACGGCGCGGGCCCGGCAGGCGTACCTGTCCTGACGGCAGGCAACCAGGCGCGGCTGAGCCTGTTGTTTCCGCCGCAGCACGTGGGCGAGGAGTGCTCGCCGCCTGCCTCGGCGGCGCCGCTGTCGCTTCCGGCCGGAACCGCGGGGACGACGGTCCCCGGCTGGCGCGCGGTCCTTTCCGGATCCAGCCGTATCGTGATCGAGGTCCCCCAGGGCAGACGGATCGCCTTGACGGCGAGCGGCATTCTGGATGCCGTCGGCAATGTTCCGCTGGTGGTGTCCTCCGGTGTCCCCGGGGCGAACGACACCGCGATCGAGTTGCCGTGGCGGGTACTGCTCGCGCCCGCGACACACACGCCGGGCAGCGCTGTGGTGTGCCGCCATCCGAGCGCGCCCGTCTCGGACGGAGAGGTCAGCGGACTGTGGCGCACCCGGCTGGTCGACGCCACGCTGTCGCCGACGAGTGCGGCGCCGGATGCGCGGCTCGCACTGCGGGTCGCCGATCCCGCGCTCGCCGATACGGCGGATCCCGCCTTCGGTCCGCAAGCGCCGAACAACACGCTCGCGCTACCTCGATCGGCGCGCACCCGGCTCGCCTTGGAGACGAACAGCCGGCCGGCGACCGCCACTCGCCTCGAGCTCAGTTCCCTCGGCGGGACGCTGTACGCGGCCGGCGCGTGGCCCGGCTTCGAATGGGAGCAGCAGACGGCGCTCGGCCGCGACATGAAGGTTCGCGCCCGATTCGAAGGTGTCGTGTATCCGCTGGGCCACGAGGCCGAATACCTGGAGGTGGTGACGCGCGAGTTCGACGCGCACCCCACGGCAGGCGGCGCCGCGGTGCTCCGGCGAATCGGCATCCTCACCATCGTCGAGCCGATACGGCGCGAGCCCGCCGCCGAGGCGATGCGCCGCCGATTCCCGCTCGGCGAGGTCGAGATCACCCAGACGACCTTCACCGATATCGCCTCTCCCCATTCAACCGTTCCCGGCGCGGCGTGGCGCATGACCGCACTGCCCGGAATCGGCACGCAGGCCACGCATTTCCGTCCGACGACCAGCGCCGGTGCACCCGTCTTGTTTCCGATCCGGTGCGCCACCGGCGGCGCGAACGCGACCTTCACCATGCCGCTGCTTTTCGTGGCACGGATCGCGATGAACCCGACGTCGACCTCGCTCACCGATCCCGGACTCGCTCAGCGGCTTGCCGCCGACTATGGCACCGCGCAGGTCCGGTTCGCGCCCACACCGGTCGACCTGGTCGGCGCCCGCGCCCGCGGACCCGGCGATGTCCACGAGGTACACGGCGTGACCATCGCGGGCATCGCGCAGCAGGCCGATCTCACCGGCGGATACCGACCGGCGCTCACCCAGTTGGAGATCGCGCTGCCCGCGCTGCGGGTACTGCGCGGTGACGCACAGCTCTCGTCGGTGCGATTCACGGAGAAGTACCTGCGCAACGGATCCGAGGACGTCCTGCTGGAGATGTTGCCGGACCAGGGCAGGGAGATCGATTTCGCCAAGAGCGCCGACAGGTCGGGCGGGCTGGTCGCCCCCAAGTACGTCACCAACGCGATCTCGCGGACGTTGGGACCGGTCAACCTCCAGGCCATGCCGCATCCGGCGACCGGCTTGATCGATCCGGCGGCGCTGTTTCCCTCCGACCAGGCCGCGCTGCTCGGGTTCCCCTTGAAATCGCTGTTGACCCAGTTACGGGTACCGCCGGAGATCACCGCGATCCCGAAGGCGGGTTCGCCGCCGGAGGTCCGGATGCAGTGGCGCGGTATCACGCTGCGCTCGGCGGGTTCCTTCGTCGCCCGACCGAGCACGCGACTCGACCTTTCCGTCACGGCGAGCGCCGAGCGCAACGAAACCGTATGCAGTGTCAAAGATTTCACGCTCGAGTTGCCGCCGGGACCGAAACGTGTGCTGCGCCTGACGTTTGCGACTCTGACCTTCGCGCAGCGCGACGGCGGTGCGCCCGACGTCGCCGTCGACGGCGTCGACGCCGAGTTCCTCGGCGAGCTGAAGTTGCTGGACAAGTTGCGCGACGTGATCGACCTCGGCTCGGCGGGCAAACTGCTCGACGTGTCCCCGCGTGGTGTCGCGGTGCGGTACTCGCTACCGCTGCCGCCGGTGGCCGCGGGCGCGTTCGTCATGCGCAACATCGCTCTCACCGCGGGCATCGACATCCCCTTCAACGGTGACCCGGTCGGCGTCGCGCTCGGTTTCGCGAGCCGCGCCAATCCCTTCCAGCTCAGCGTGCTGATGTTCGGCGGCGGTGGCTATCTCGAGATCCAACTCGACCGGGACGGATTGAAACGCCTCGAGGCGTCGCTCGAATTCGGCGCCTTCGTGGCCGTCGACTTCGTCGTCGCGTCGGGCGAGGTGCACGCGCTGGGCGGCGTGCGATACACGCTGGAGCCCAGCGGCGCCGTGGCACTGACGGGATACCTGCGCATCGGCGGCTGTGTCGACGTGCTCGGTCTGATCAGCGTGTCGATCGAGCTGTGCCTTTCGCTGAGTTATCAGTCCGAACGCAACGCGCTGGTCGGACGGGCGACACTGGTGATCGAGATCGATCTGACGCTCTGGTCCGACAGCGTGGAACTCGACAGCGGCGAGTGGGTGCTCGCCGGAGCGCCTGGTCGCCGCCTCATGGCTCGCGACACCGACACCGCCCTCGCGCAATGGCGCGAATACCGATCCGCCTTCGCGGGCGTGCGGCGCGAGCAGCCGCCGCTCGCTGCCGTCACGACCGAAAGTCACGAGCGATGAACGAATCCGAGTACTTCCACATCCCACTGCACGTCGACCTGCCGCACCTTGCGGAACGAGTCGCCTTCAGCCCTGACGGTCGTTGGCTCGCCGTCGGCGCAGGGTGGCGACTCTTCGGCGCGAACGAGGGCGGCCTCAGCATCGTCGATGGCAACTCCGGCGAGATCGTCTGGACCACAGCGGATCTGAAAAACTGCCTCGACCTGACGTTCACACCGGACGCGCAGCGGCTCGCGGTGAGCGTGCTCGACCAGAACAACGGCATGCGAATACAGCTGTTACGGGTCTCGAACGGCGAGAAACTCTGGGAGGTCCCAGGAGCCGGGTTCCTCGCGTTCAGCCCGGATGCGACGCTGCTCGGCGTCGACGGCGTGTCCGAACCTGGTGAAGCACCACACAGTTTCGTGCTCGCGGCAGACAGCGGCACTCTGCTGCACAAACAGGGCTCTTCGATGGCCGTTCCCGGGTTCACCGCCGATTCACGGCTGATGTGCACAGGATGTCCCTCGCTCGTCGAGGCATCGACGGGCACGCTGCGGTGGACGGAGGGTGATCACGAGAACGTTGCGTCCGCCGCGGTCTTCACCGACGACGACGATGCCGTCCTCTTCGCCACCGCTCCCGAGGCGACGATCTTCGTCTTCCAGCTCGAACCCGGCCCCGACGGCTCCGCCGTCGTTCGGTCGGTCGTCGACGCGCCGGAGCTCTTCAGCGCCGACCAATGGATCGGCGCGATCTCCTTCAGTCCCGGCCATGGCATGATTCTGCAGCTGAGTCAGCAGGAGCTGGTCCTGATCTCCGTGATCGACGGCAGCGTCCTGCATCGGTTCCCGAAAACCAGGCCCGCCATCAACATCGCGGCCGCATTCCGCGCGAACGACAAGCAGCTGGTCCTCAACATCCCGGTTCCACCTGCGCCGCCCGATATGTCGGGCGCAGGCATCAGCGTCGTCGATACTCGAACGGGTGCGACCCTCTGGTCCGATCCCGGTCTGGAGTGCGTCGACCTGGCACTGAGCGCCGACGGCGCCCGCCTCGCCGCTGTCGGCGAAACCTCCCTGCTCGTCTACGAACTCGGCCTCCCGGCACGCTCACGACACGACTGTCGAGCGCCTGTCTCCGCGGTGGCGACGAGCGCCGCGGCGGCGGGGATCGTCGCCGCGGCGGCAGACAACAACCTCATCGTCTTCCGGGCGGCGACCGGCGAGGCGATGCTGGAGCGCGACCATCCCGGAACCATCGGCGACGTCGCGGTCAGTCCGGACGGGCACAGCGTCGTCACCGCGAGCAGCGACGGCCGCTGCAGGCACTTCGACACGCTGACCGGCGACCGGTGGACCGGAAAACACAATGCACCGGTCAACGCCGTGGCCTTCAGCGACGACAGCAAGCGGGTGGCGACCGCGAGTGCCGACCGCACCGCTCGACTGTTCGACCGGACACCGGGCGCCAACCCCGACGATCAGACGGCGTTGTGGTCGCATCAGCATCCTCAGGGCGTCAGCCATGTCGTGCTCGGGCCCGCGGCGGCCTGGCTCGCGACCGCCTGCCTCGACCGCAAGGTCCGCATCCTCTCCGGCTCGACCGGCGACGAACTGCACAGCCCGTTCGAGCACGACGGGAAGATCCGCGCCCTTGCGGTCGCGGGCACAACCCTGGTCACCGCCAGCGACGACGGCAGCGCGCTGGTCATCGACGCCGTCTCCGGGCAACGCCGGTTCCGGCTCGAACATCCCGGCAAGGTCACTGCCGCGGAAGTGTCGCCCGATGCCGCGCTGCTCGCCACCGCAGGGACCGGAAACGACTGTCATCTCTGGCGTATCGACGGCGCACAACCGGTGCTGCTGCACCGCCTCGCCACCCGCGCCGTCGTCAACGACCTCGCGTTCGGGGCGGACGGGCAACTCGCCATCGCGACCGAGCATCAGGTCGTCGCGATCGTCGATCCTGGCACCGGTCGCGAAATCGAGCGGCTCATCCATCCGAAAGCCGTGAGCCACTTGGCATCCGGAATCGATCGCAGCGTGCTCGCCACGGCCTGCGCCGACAACGTCGCCCGCGTCTACGAGATGAGGGAAGAATGAGCGAATTGCTGTGGGTGGCCGTCCCCGACGGCAGGCACGGGGAACGAGCGTCGCTGCGCGTGCTCGTCGTTCCGCGGCTGGCGGAGGGCCCCCTCACCGATCTCGGACTCGGGGATTGGCCGTCGACTCTCAACGATGTGGCCGAGTTCCAGCTGCGTCTCCGCACGCCGGCGGGTGAACGGATCGCGCAACACGACGTTCGTCTGGTACCGCGGGCGAGATCGGAGCTGTGGGCCGAATTCTTCGGCGGTGAGGCGGGTTTCGCCAACGAATGGCAGCAGAAGACGGTTCCGGCGCCCGAGATGTCGGAGACATTCCAGGTCGGAAGGAATGCCGCGACCACCGCGCGGACACTCGTCCGAACCGGGGCCGAGAAGACGCGCGAGGAAACCCAGGCCGCGATCAAGACCGAGGTCGCCGCGTGGGCGGACGCCACCGCGCCGCCTGCCTCGGACGGCGCCGAACCGCCGCCGCCGGTGATCACCGACTTCCACCGCACGGTCGCCACTCTGCGCGAGCACCCCGCCGTGCTGCTCGAGCTCGGCTTGGTGTTCGAGCTGGACATCGACGTCGCCGACCTGGAACCGGGCAGCGGGCTGCTGTCGGTCCGCTGTGTCGACCCACCCTTCCTGCGCAACCTCGTGACCGCACCGTGGACGCGGTACGAACTCACCGAGACCGTCTTCCGGCCCGCACCGGACCCGGGCTCCGCCTCGTTGATCCGCGCGGGCGTCCTCGACCTGTCGAGCTCCGTGTCGCTCACCGACCCCACCGCCCCGGACGATCCGGGTCACTGGGCGATCGCGACCTTCGACGTCGACGGCGCGGCCGACGGATTACGCCAAGCCGCACACGATTTCGCGCTGAACCCGCCGAAACAGGCCACTGTGCCGCCGTTCCGGTCGTCGGGCATCGCCTTGATCCGGCCCGGCCGGAGCGCGGAATTCGCCGAGCGGCGCGGCGCGGCGGGTCGCCGCGGCGCCGCCTCGATCGGCGACGCGGTGTTCTCGGCCGACGATCTCGTCCTCGGCTACCGGGTGGATGTCCGCCGCGAGGGCGCGGAGTGGCTTTCGGTGTGCGGACGCGATGCCGCCTACAGCGTCAACGACATCCCGATCGTCAGCGGCCAGGAAGAAGGGCATGTCAAACCGTTCGCGGCGGTGCGGGGCGCAGACGGACAGCTCCGCGCCGACGAGGTCGTGCTGCGCTGGGACGGCTGGAGCCTGGCTGTCTCTCATCCGAACTTGGCCGGCGACAGCCCCGGACCGGTCCGCAATCCCGCCCAGCCCATGCCCTTCCACTTCGAATGGGAGTTCAAGACACCGCAGGGCAGCCTGCCTGCCCTGCGGT
This sequence comes from Nocardia sp. bgisy134, assembly GCF_965341865.1. GTDB lineage: Bacteria > Actinomycetota > Actinomycetes > Mycobacteriales > Mycobacteriaceae > Nocardia. The sequence goes on along the minus strand of NZ_CBDQZP010000001.1, from coordinate 697,425 downwards.
TCGCCGACCTCTATCAGATGCGCGTGCGCATCGCCGACATGGCAGGCGGCGGGCTGACGCGCGAAGAATTGCAGGACCCCACGGTCGCGAGTGTGAGCGTCAGTTACCTGCGCCACGACCCCGTCCTACCGCCAACGCTGCACGGCACCGCGAGCTTCGCGGTGGGCGCGGCCATCGATCGTCTCGTGATCCGCAGCGACCACAACAGGACGGTGGCGCAGATCCATGACGCGGACCCCGATTACCCGGCCACCGAATCGCGCGTCCTGCGCCCGCCGACGGTGCCCTTTCCGCTGATCGAACAACACCGCATGCTCGACAACCCCGACCTGACGGACGAGGAATCGTTCGCGCTCGCTCGGCGCGCCATGCAGTCCGACGGCAGCGGCGCGGGGCTCCCGGATCCGGTGGCCGACGGCGTGCACGCGTTCGTGGCGAAGACCGAGCTCGGGCTGGCCACCTCGATCAGCGACGTCAGCGGCTGGTCGTCGTCCTGGCCGGACCACGCGCCGAAGACGATTCGGCTCGACGAGGAACCCGGCGTCAAGCCGATCACGATGGTCTGGTCGGGCAACACACTGAAAGTGACACTGGCCAAGGGCAAGCAGGCGACGATCGAGCTGACCTCCACGCTCGACGGCGAGCTGTCGAACCACCTGGCGATCAGCGACTTTCTCGCGGGCGGCGCCGGGGGCGAACCGGCGATCTCACCCGACAGCACGAAACGCGGCCGCAACCCTGTGGTCACGCCGCCGCGGCGCGTCCTCGTCGTGCACGCGGTCAAACGTCCACTGCTCGAACCACGGTGGAATCTCCCGGCGGAGGCCGTGATCCGGAACCACCACGACACCACCGCGCTGCTCGAACCGAGCTTCGCGTCGGCCGGTCCGGTTGCCGGGCTCGACGCCGACAGCACGGGCCGGATCGACATCGCGGCCGAGTGGACCGAATTCGCCGATGTCGGGCCGCAGGCCGGTCCGGGTGCCCGTCCGGTCACCGTAGCTCGGGTGCACGGCCAGACAATCCCGCCAGGCGCGGCACCGCAGTTGCGGTTCCGGCACGAGTTCGGCGACACCAAACACCGCACGGTCACCTACACGGTCGAAGCGATCAGCCGGTACCGCCAGTATTTCAAGGCCGGCGAACCCGAGTCCGCGTTCGAGGTCGCTCGCGCTCAGGCGCCGGTCGACATCCCGTCCACCGCGCGGCCGACCGCGCCGACGGTGCTCGGCGTGGTTCCGGCGTTCCGGTGGCGTCAGGAACAGGTCGGCGTGAACCGGATCGAACTGACGAGGTCGGGGCAGCGCCTGCGGGTGGAGCTGGCCCGCCCGTGGTACGAGACGGGCGAGGGTGAACAGCTCGCTGTCGTCGTCGCCCCCGCCGGAGGCCCGGCAGACGCATTGCGTGGTGTGGTCAGCCGCATGGGCCGTGACCCGGTATTCGGGACACCGGCCACCGAACCGTTCCCACCGTCGTCGTTCTTCCGTTCGGCGTCGCCGCCTGCCCTCGCGGACCTGCCCGAACTGGGCGAGCAAGTCACCGTCGTGCCGTATCAGGTCACCCCGAGCGGAGACCACTGGTTCGCCGATGTGGAACTCGCGGTCCCTGGCAACCGTCAGTCCTACAACCCGTTCGTCCGGCTGGCCGTGGCACGGTATCAGCGCGACAGCATCGAGGGGCTCCACCTGTCCCCTGTGGTCGTCACCGAAAGTGTCCCGCTGCTGCCCGACCGCCGGGTGACCGTCGACCGAAACGGATCGCACCTGCAGATCGCGGTGACAGGTACCGCGCCCACCCCGCTCAATCGCCTGGAGGTCGTCCTGGAGACCTGCCCGGCCACGGCGGTGCCGGAACAGGTCGACATCGTCATCGACGACCCGAACCTGGAACCGGCGCTGCCTGCCTGGCGGCCCGTGCCGGGGCATGCGGTCCTGCGGGCCCAAGACGGATCCATACCGCCGCTACCGCTGCCCGTCGCGGCTACGGGACGCCTGCGCCTGCGGCTGCGGGAGACCGAAAACCTCTCCGGCCCAAGCGATCCGCAACTGCCCCCCGAGCTCACCCAACGCAACGTCTTCGTCGGCACGATCGTGTTGCCCGCCGAATGGCACGCCTGACGGAGTGCTCTGGAGACCGAATGGCCGGGGAGGGGCGTCGGATAGGCGATGCCCCTCCCGGTCCGCCTACGGCGTGAACGGACGCTGGGCCGTGAAGTCGGCGCCCGCATTGAGAGTGAACAGATTCGGAGTCTGGTCGGGCGGCATGAGGTTCGCGATCTTGCGGTGGAATTGCGAATACCCACCAGCGAACGATCCGTTCGCCCAGATGTCGAGCAGCGCCGCGGTGAACTGCCCGTTCACAGCGCCGTCGTAGGACTCCTGCGAATCCTGGCAGCCGGACAGCAGGATCACGCCCGCCTGGATGTTCGCTCGGGTCTGCGGCCCGCTCAGACGCTGCACGAACGAGTACAGCTGGCGCCGTCGCTTGTTGTCCTGGAGCTCGACCTCACGCGGCATCGCCTTCACGGCGCCCTGGACGATCCGCACGGCGCCGTGTTCACCGGAACTGTGCAGGGCGGCGGCTCTCTCAACGATGGCATCGCGAGTGCCGCGGCTCAGCATCTCGCGCACCACCGTGCCGCTGTGACAGCTGTCGGAGCACACGACGATCCGGACGCCGGGAGCGAATTGCGCCCACATCCGATAGAGCTCGTCGTCGACTATCTGGCGGTCGTAAGCCACCCAGGTCTCGTCCCTGTCGTCGTCCTCTTCGCTGTCGACATCCCACACCTGGCTCCCATGCCCCGAATAGGTGATGAGAACCAGATCACCCGGCCGCGCGGCGTTGGCCAGGCTGCCGATCTCCCCGATGATCGCGTACGAGGTCGCGTCGCTGTCGAGCAGTTTCTTCGTCGTCGCGAATCCCTCCGCCGCGGCGATCGCGGCCATGGAGTTGGCATCGTTCACACAGCCCGCGAGGGCGCCGTCCCAGCCGTCGTACTCGGCGGGATCGACCTGATTCAATCCGATATGCAAGGAGTATCCGGTCACTGCACTGCCTTCCTTCGGGGGCTACTCGTGACGTGACGTCTCCGGATCCGCCACGCACCGATCGTCCGGCGGTCCGCGTAACCGGGCTAGCGTGTCCGACTACCCGAACTTCGGTCCGGCACTACGCGAAGACGGTCGTCGGGCGGACGCCGCGACGGGCCCAGGTGCGGCGGCATGTCCGGATGTCGCGATCCGGCCCGCACCTGTGACCAATCGCACCGTCCAGCGCTCTTAAGCGACCGTCGAGACGGGTGGCACACTGGAGGCGTCAGGCAACCCGGGGACCCGCCAGGGCCTCGAGGCGACAACTCCGAAAGGGACGATGATGTCCGTATCCGATGCGGAAACCCCTGCCTACGGCGCGGCGCAGGCCGAGACCAAGAAGGCACGGCGCAAGACGCGGGTCCCCCACCTTCAGCAGATGAAGGCCGACGGTGAGCGCTGGGCGATGCTCACCGCCTACGACTATTCCTCCGCCCGCCTGTTCGAAGAGGCGGGCATTCCGGTGCTGTTGGTCGGCGACTCGGCCGCCAACGTGGTGTACGGGTACGACACCACGGTGCCGATCACCGTCGACGAGTTGATCCCGCTGGTGCGCGGCGTGGTGCGCGGCGCGCCGCACGCGCTGGTGGTGGCCGACCTGCCGTTCGGCACCTACGAGTCCTCCCCGCAGCAGGCGCTGGCGACGGCGACGCGGTTCATGAAGGAGGGCGGCGCGCACGCGGTGAAGCTGGAGGGCGGCGAGCGGGTCGCCGAGCAGATCGCGGTGATCACCGCGGCCGGTATCCCGGTGATGGCGCACATCGGCTTCACCCCGCAGAGTGTCAACACCCTCGGCGGCTTCCGGGTGCAGGGCCGCGGCGACGGCGCCGAGCAGCTGATCGCCGACGCCATCGCGGTGCAGGAGGCCGGCGCCTTCTCGGTGGTGATGGAGATGGTTCCCGCCGAGCTGGCCGGGCAGGTCACCCGCAAGCTGACCATCCCGACCGTCGGCATCGGCGCGGGCGCCGACTGCGACGCCCAGGTGCTGGTCTGGCAGGACATGGCGGGCTACACCAGCGGCAAGACCGCCAAGTTCGTCAAGCGGTTCGCCGAGGTCGGCGACCACTTGCGCACGGCGGCAGCGACGTACGCCGACGAGGTGCGCCGCGGTGTCTTCCCCGGCCCGGAGCACAGCTTCTGATCCGGCACGGATGAGACCGGTCGAGTGGCGCAGGCACTGCCGGCGCTGCTCGACCAGCCGCCGGCCCCGCTCGCCAGCCCGGAGGCTCGAGACCGGGTCCGCGGAAGAGGCTACTGCTGTCTCTCCTTTTCGGCCGCGCTCTCCGTTGCAGGCAATCGGCACAGGACGAAGGTCGCTGCCGCGAATAGTGCGGCGGCGAAGCCACCGGACCACATGACCTTGTCGATACCGGAAGCCGAAGCCGCCACGGCGATCTTTCCGATTGTGCCCGCGAAGAATTCGAATTGCTCGGGTAAATAGTCGACGACCCTCTGCCCGATTCCGGAACTCAGCGCCTCGGTCAACTCCGCGGTTCGGCCGGCCGGAATTGTCACGCCTGACGTCCGCAGGCCGGACAGCGAAGACTCCACACTTTCTGTCGCGACATGCGAGAAGACCGCACCGGCCCCGGCTACGCCGATGGCGGTGCCGACTTGCCTGGCGGTGAAGACAGTTCCCGTCGCCATGCCGTACCGACCGCCGCGAGCATGCGTGAGCGATCGCTGCGAGACGATGACCGTTGCCGCGCCGAGCCCGAGTCCCGCGACAGCCGAGCCGGGTGCGAAGTGAGTCCATTCGGTGTTCACGTCGACGCCCGTACAGAGGAACAAGCCCAACGAGACCAGGGCGAGCGCGATCGGCAGCGACCATCGGAGCGGAATTCGATGCTGAAACATCGCGGTTGGTGGCGCGGCCGCGAATGCCGCCAATGTCAGGGGCAGGGCGCGCACGCCCGCTTCGAAGGGGCTGAACATCAGCGTGTTCACGAAGTAGAGCGCCAGGTAGTTGATACCGGCGAAAACGGTACCGCCGACAGCGACTCCGACCAGCGCCAAGGCGGCGAAGTCCGGCTTGGCGAGCAGTCGCATGTCCAGCATCGGTTCGGCGACGCGCCGTTCCCACCAGACGAAACCGCCGAGGGCGACCAGCGAGAGCGCGCCGGACCAGAGAATCATCGGGGATGTCCAGCCGAACCGGCTTCCTTCGATCAGTCCGAACACGCCGGCCAACAGTGCGGTGCTGATCGCGCCTGCGCCAACCCAGTCGGTCGAGCGAGGTTCACGATCACGCGACTCCTCCATATACCGGCAGGTCAGCGCGATGGCGAGCACACCTACGGGCAGATTGACCAGGAAGATCGATCGCCATCCGGCGCTCGTGACCAAAGCGCCCCCGATGAGCGGCCCCATGGCGGCGGCCCCCGCGACGACAGCACCGTAGACGGCGACCGCCACCGCCCGGCGCCGCCCTTCCGGGAATGTCGCCCCGATGATCGGTAGCGCCACCCCGAACAACACCGCGGCGCCGGCACCTTGCGCACCGCGAATCACGTTCAGCGCGAGAATGTTCGGCGCCATCGCGCAACCGGCGGACGATGCCGTGAAGAGAACCGATCCGATCAGGAAGAGTCGGCGCCTGCCGATCCGGTCACCAATCGTGGCAGCGATCAGCAGTAACCCCGCGATCGGCAGTGTGTACCCGTCGATCACCCATTGCAGATCATCGAGCGAGGCATCGAAGGACACCTGAAGCTCCGCCAGTGCGGTCGCCACGATCGTGACGTCCAACAAGAGCATGAAGATGCTCATGCACACGACTGCCAGCGTCAGCCGGGCATGCCGCGGCAACACTTGCCCGAATCTGTACTCGACACCGGCATGTGTCGATAGAGCGGTGCTCGAGTTCGTTCGAAAGCGGTCGGACACAACATCAACCCCTTGGATCGTCCAGCGGAATACGACATATCGAGTGTTGTGGAGGGGACCGGGCCGCGGCCTCACCCCTCGGGGGGAAGAGAGCCACCCCCACTGCCGGTCCGCACCGTACCCGCGGTCGATGTTTCCCACGCTTCCGCAGAACAAGCTTGAAGTTGTTCGCAGCACGGCGAAGCGGGAAGGAGAAACTGCGTTGAACAGCACACCGAAAGCGCTCGCGATGTTTCCGGGCCAAGGCTCACAACGCGTCGGTATGGCGGAGTTTCTGCTCTCCGAATATCCGGAAACCGCTGGCCGAGTATTCGCCCTCGCCGACAGGACGCTCGGATTCTCGCTCACCGAATGGTGTGTTTCGGGTTCGGCCATCGGACTCGCCTGCACCGAGATCGCGCAGCCCGCGATCGTCGCGACGAGTCTGGCGGTTCTCGAAGTACTGAGCGAGAAGGGCTTTCGCCCCTCGCTGGTGACCGGACACAGCCTCGGTGAATACACCGCGCTGGTCGCGGCTCAGGCGCTGACGCCGCGGGACGCATTCCGCCTGGTCCGCCGCCGCGGTGAGCTGATGGCACGGGTGTCCGACCAGGTCCCCGGAGCGATGATGGCGATCTTCGGGTTGGCAGTGGAAGTGATCGAAGTGATCTGCGCCGGCCTCCGCGCCGACGGAGTCGCCGAGGTCGCCAACCACAACGAGCCCGGGCAGACGGTCATCTCCGGTACCCGCGACGCCGTGGCCCAGGCAGCGCGGATCGCCCTCCGGTACGGCGCGGAACGGGTTCTCCTGCTCGACGTGAGCGCGCCGTTCCACTGCTCGCTGATGGACGAGATCGAAGACGAGTTCGCGGCCGAGCTGGACCGGTATCACTTCGCGCACCCGCGGCTTCCGGTTCTCAGCTCGGTCACCGGTGCGCCGGTGACCACCGCGGACCAGGCCAAGTGGCTGTTGCGATGCCAGCTGGCCGGACCGGTGCGGTGGGTCGATGTGCTCACCGCCGCACAGCGACACGGCATCACCGACTACGTCGAGATCGGGCCGGGACGGGTCCTCAGCGGTTTTGCCAATCGAATGATCAGCGGCGCCTCGGTGCGCAGCACCAACGACAAACGCCGAGTGGCAGCTCTTTTGCAAGCTTGCTGATCCAAAAACCCTCCAAAGAAAGGAAATTCACATGACACAGCACACCCACCAGGACCTGCTCCCGATCGTCCAGTTCGCCGTCGCGGATGCACTGGGCGTCGACGAGGCGGAGGTAGTCCCAGAGGCGAGCCTGATCGGGGATCTCGGCGCGGAATCGATCGACATGCTCGACATCTTGTTCCGCATCCAGCGCGAGTCGGGAATCAAGGTCGCCGTATCGGATATCGAGGCGCTGATGCGAGGCCCCGAAGGCGCCGACCTGTTCGACGAGGACGAGGTCGTCACCGAAGCCGGGCTCGCGCAATTGGAACGGGCGCTACCCCAATTCGACCGCACTCAACTGTCGGGCCCGCTCACCGCCGATCAGGTGGTCGGGCTGTTCACGGTCCAGAACCTCGTGGATCTGGTCCTCGACCGCGCCCGAGCGGCGGCCGCCTGACGGCGGTCGATCACCCAGAGAGAGCAAGGAGAACAGATGCAGCCCTTCGAAGGAAAGGTCGCGCTGGTCACCGGCGCTTCCCGCGGGATCGGGCGAGCAATCGCCTCCACCCTGGCGCGGCGTGGCGCGGCAGTGGCCGTCAACTACCGCACGCGCGAAGCGGAGGCCATGGAGGTCGTGCGTGAGATCGAGGAGCTCGGCGGGTGCGCCGTCGCCCTCCGCGCGGACGTCTCCGATCCCGCGGCGGCGGAGGATCTGGTCGCCGGCACCATGAACACGTTCGGCGGCCTGGACGTGCTGGTCAACAACGCGGGAATCACCAACGACGGCCTGCTCTGGAAGATGGCAGACGACGCCTGGTGGGAGGTGTTGCGAGTCAACCTCGGCGGTACCGTCAACTGCACGCGCGCCGCCGCACCGCATCTCATGGCCCAGCGCAGCGGATCCATCGTGAACATCTCCTCGGTCATGGGGGTCTCGGCGCGCCCCGGCCTGTCGGCGTATTCGGCCTCGAAGGGTGCGTTGAACTCCTTCACCCGCGCGTCGGCAACCGAACTGGCGCGCTTCGGCGTCCGTGTCAATGCCGTACTCGGCGGGGTTGTCCCGACCGACCTGATCAGCGGCCTCCTGGCGCACGACAACGGCAAGGCGGCGGTACAGATTCCGATGCGCCAGTACGGAACGGCCGAACAACTCGCCTCCGTCGCGGCATTCCTTGCGGGCCCGGACGCCGAGTATATGACCGGCGAACTCGTCCACGTCGACGGCGGGATGGGCGCGCAGGTGGCGTTCTTCGCCGGTGCGACCGCCCTGTCCTTTCTCCGAGAGTCGAGCAGGCCATGCGATTTCACCTGATCGACAGGATCGAATCCTGGGAGCCGATGCGGCGGATCACGGCCAGGAAGGTGACCTCCGCGCGCGAGTCCTTCTGGCAGCACGGTGAGCACGGACCGGCGATGCCGTTCGGGATGGCATTGGAATCCCTGTGCCAGGCGGGGGCGTGGCTGGTGCTGCTGAGCTCCGATCACCGCCTGCGCGCGGCCTTGCTGACGGTCGGTGAAGTCACCATGCATCGCGACATCACGCCGGGCGACACGTTGCGGCTGCATGCCGAGGTCGTCTCCATCCAAGGCAATGCGGCGATCGTCGACGGCCGCGTGGAGGTGGCCGGTCGGCCTGTCCTCGACGCACGAAACATCATGTGCGCGTTGATCGATGCCGAACGCCTCGACGACCCGGCCGACACCGGGCGCATGGCGCGGCAGCTGCTGGGGGAAGGTCCGATCGGATGAGGCGCGTCGTGATCACCGGCGTCGGTGCGGTGACGCCGCTCGGCACGGACGCCGCAACCACCTGGCGAAATCTGGCGGCGGGCGTCAGCGGAATCGGCCCGCTGACGACCTTCGACACCGACGGCTTCCCGGTCCGCATCGCAGGCCAGGTTCCGGACGACTTCGACCCGAAGGCCGCGTTACCCGGGGATGTCGACCACCGGATCTATTCCCGCGCGGGGACTTTCGGTCTCGCGGCAGTGGCCGAGGCCCTGCTCGACGCCCGTGCCGACCGCGACACCTACGACTCGGACCGGATGGGTGTCGCGATGGGCGCCACCATGGGACGTCCCGATCTGCAGTACTTGATCGACATCGGGCGCCTGCGGGAAACCAAGCCGGACGCGTTCCTGGTGCAACCGCCGAAATCGGTCTACGCCAGCGATCAGAACACCCCGCTCGATGCCATGGCGCGAATGGCGGGCGCGACGGGGCCGATGGTCGGCATCAGCACCGCCTGCGCCGGCTCGGGACACGCCATCGGCGAGGCCTTCCGCCTTATTCAAGAGGGTGACGCGGAGTTGATGGTCGCGGGCGGCTACGACTCGCTCACCAGCTGGATCGACATCCTCGGCTTCAGCCTGCTGGGGGCCATGACCGACCGGCACAACGACGATCCCCGGTCGGCCTCGCGTCCGTTCGACGCGGACCGCTCCGGTTTCGTCATCGGCGAGGGCGCGGTCGTCTTCGTCCTGGAGGAGTTGGAGTCGGCGCGCGCCCGGGGCGCCCGGATACACGCCGAAGTCCTCGGTTACGGCTCGACGATGAACGCGTGGCGAATCACCGATTCCCCGCCGGACGGGTCGGGCGCCATCCAGGCGATGGAGGCGGCGATCGCCGAGTCCGGCCTCGGCATCGCCGGAATCGACTACATCGTCGCCCACGGCACGGGAACCGCGAGCAACGACGCGTCGGAAACCACCGCGATCAAGACGGTCTTCGGCGATGACGCCTACCGTCTCGTGGTCAGCTCGCCCAAGTCCATGGCGGGCCATCTGACCGGAGCGGCCGCGGCGCTCAACGTCCTCGTCGCGATCGGCGCCATGCGCGATTCGCTGATACCGCCGACGGTCAACCTCGACCGGCCCGACCGCGGCCTCGACCTCGACTACGTCCCGCATCGAGCCAGGCACACCGAAGTCGCCGCGGCTCTCGTCAACGCCTTCGCCTTCGGCGGAACCAACACCAGTCTCGTCGTCGGCGCGCCGAGCCGAGGCCGATGACCAAAGGAGCAGCAATGACCACCACATTCGCCGAGTCGGATCTCAGTGCCGACCTCGACCGCATCCTCGAACTACAGCCGGGAAGGCGCGGCGTCGCGCTGTGCAACGTCCCCGCGACCCTGCCGCTGTTCAGCACACACTTTCCGCGCTATCCGATCCTGCCGGGCGTGCTGATGCTCGAGAGCATGGCCGCGCTCGCGGCGGTGACCGCGGGCGGCTCGTGGCGGCTGCGCTCGGTCCGCGGTCTGCGATTCCGGCAGTTCGTGGTGCCCGGCGACCAGGTCACCATCACCGTCGACCTGCTCGCCCATACGGGGGACACGAGTCGATGGAAGGCGGAATCCCGGGTCGACGGGCGACTGGTCGCCGCGGCGCGCTCGCTGGAGATGGACCGGTGCGAACTGGAGGTGAACCGGTGAACGAGCGCCGCGTAGTAGTGACCGGAATCGGGTTGATCACGGCGCTGGGCGAGGGCTGGGCCAGGACGTGGGAGGCGATCGTCGACGGACGGACGGCGATCGGTCCGCTGCGCGGCTACGACCCCGCGCCGCTGCGGACCAGGATCGGCGCCGAGATCATCGGCTTCGACCCGGCCCGTTTCGTCTCGCGCCGATCGCTGCGCATGGCCAACCGCGGCGACCAATTCGCCATCGCCGCCGCGACACTCGCACTCGAGGACGCCGGTCTCGACGACGCGGAACTCGGCTACCGCACGGGCCTGTTCCTGGGCGGAAACAAGGAAATGGCGCGGCTGGAGCCGCTCACCCAGATTGCCGGGTTGCGCGACACGGAGGGCAACGTATCGCTGCGCCGCATCGGCGAGGGCGTATCGGAATTCGTCTCACCGCTCGTGTATGTCGAAGCGCTCCAACCGGCCGCGGTCTTTCACATCTCGCAGAAGTTCGGCATGCGCGGGCCCAACGCATTCTTCGCGGGCACGGCGGAGTCCGGGATCACCGGCATCGGCCGCGGGATGCGCGCGATACGTCGTGGTGAAGCCGACCGGGTGGTTGCGGGCGGCTACGACGACGCGGTCACCTGGTGGTCGATGTCCAAGATGGACGGGCTCGGGGTGCTGAGCCCACGGAACGACCTGCGCGAACGCGCATTTCGGCCCTTCGACCGCGAGCACAGCGGTTCGGTGCTCGGCGAGGGCGGGGCGGTGCTCGTCCTCGAGGAACGCGAGCATGCGTTGCGGCGGGGGGCGCGGTGCTACGCCGAGGTCACCGGCATGGGTTCCGGGAACGACGGCGCACGTCTCGCGGCGCCCCACCCGCGCGGCAGGGGTCTGACTCGGGCGATCGGCCGCGCTCTCACGGACGCGTCAGGCCAGGGTGCGCCCGACTACATCGCCGCCCACGGATGCGCCACACCGAAGGGCGACATCAGCGAAACCCGCGCGCTCCATGACGCGCTCGGCGCCGCCGCATACCGCGCGCAGATCAGCAGCGTCAAACCACAGACCGGTCACTTGGTGGGCGGCGCCGGGGCGCTGAACGTCGCTGTCGCCGCCTTGGCGCTGAATTCCGGCGTAGTTCCGGCGACGCCGAATCTCGAAACCCCCGCCGCCGGATGCGATTTGGACTGGATACCGGGCTCGGCACGGGAATCGAGACCCGAGACCGCGCTCGCTCTCGCGCGTGGGCTGCACGGCCAGGCCGTCGCCATCGCGCTGCGTAAAGCCGACTGACGCGAAGACGGCTGAAAACCTCAGGAGGACAGACGAAATGAACGAAGTTACCACCGCGACGCGACGCGTTGTCATCACGGCCGTTGGTGCGGTGACCGCACAGGGAACGGGCGTCGCGGCCCTGTGGGAGGGCGTGCGCGACGGCCGGGTTGCCATCCGGCCCGTGCAGGGCCTTCCGCTGACCGGATACCGCACGTCGATCGGCGGGCAGGTGCCGGACATGCGCCGCCCCACCTACGACTACCTGACCGAACTCGGCATCGAGCACCCGGAACCTGCGCTCGACTTCGCCCTGGTCGCCGCCGAGGAGGCCATGGCGGCGGCTGGGATAGCGGTCCCCGCGGACCGCTGGGGTGTGGCGTTCGGAACCTGCAACGGTGGAACGTTCAGCGGCGAGCAGGCACTGCGCCGAGCTCGCCACGGCTCCGCGACGCCGGGCGGCGACCGGCACCTGCTGCTCGTACCGCCGCACGGCCTGGCCGAGGCCCTGAGTGCGGCCTTTGGACTCGCCGGACCTGTCGTGTCGGTCAACACCGCGTGCGCGTCGGGGGCGCACGCGATCGCGCATGCCACGGAGATCATTCGCGCCGGACGCGCCGACGCGATGCTCGTCGGCGGAAGTGACGCCCTCACGGAGTCGGCCTTCGCCGGGTTCGACAGCGTGGAGGCCCTGTCCGAGCGGCCGTGCGCGCCGTACTCGCGGGACCGCGACGGCCTGTCCCTCGGCGAAGGCAGCGGAATGCTCGTCCTCGCGGAAGAGTCGATCGCGCGTGCCGCCGGTGCGCCCATCCTGGCCGAGGTGCTCGGTTATGGCATGTCCGCCGACGGCTATCACCCGACCGCGCCGCATCCGCAGGGCGAAGGCGCCGCGCGTGCCATCCGCGCCGCGCTCGACAGCGGCGGGCTCGTACCCACCGATGTCGCCTACATCAACGGGCACGGCACCGGAACACCGAAAAACGATCCGGCCGAATGCAATGCGGTCCGCGCGGCGTTCGGTGACGCCGCCGACAAGGTCGTCCTGAGCAGCACCAAATCGATGATCGGGCATCTGCTCGGCGCGGCGGGCGCGGTCGAGGGCATCGTCACGGTCTTGGCGCTGCGCGAGCAGCTCGCGCCGCCCACCGCCGGGTTCACCGCGGTCGATCCGCGCTGCGGCCTGGATGCCGCGCCGGGCACCGCACGCCCCGCCGCTATCGGCGTCGCGCTGTCGAACAACTTCGCATTCGGCGGAGCCAACGCGACGGTCGCCTTCCGCAGGCCCGGCGAGCTGTGCGGAGACCCCGCGGCGGGTGACACCGACGCCGTCGTCGTGACGGGGCTGGGTGTGCTCGCGCCGGGAGGTACGAGCGCAGACGAGCTGTGGCAGACCTTTCGGGCTGGGCGCCGGCTCGGACGCGAGGAGCGCGGGCTGCGCGTCGCGCAGCTCGAGGCCGATCTCGATGCGTACACCACGCCGCGCGAGCGACGCCGAATGGACCGATTCGGCCGGCTCGCGGTGGCGACCTGCCGCATCGCTCTCGAGGACGCCGGGCTCGAGCCCGACGAGCGGACCGGCGTCGTACTGGGTACCGGAATCGGCCCGATGCGCAGCATCGAGGACTTCTTCTTGCCGATGTTGGCGGGCGGTCCCTCGATGTCCAGTCCCGCCATCTTCCCCAACACCGTCTTCAACGCGGCGGCGGGCCAGGTGGCCATGGTGCTCGGAGCCAAGGGTCCGACGTCCACCGCGACGGCGGCGCACGCCGCAGGCGCCTCCGCCCTGACCATCGCGTTCGACCTGCTGCGCACCGGTAAGGCGGACGCCATCCTCTGTCCCGCCGTCGACGAACTGACCGAACATGTCATCGACGCCTACCGGGGCATGCCACTGTTCGGCGGCCGGACCGGATGGGACTACCTGCTCGCGGAGGGCAGCGTCACGCTGCTGCTCGAGCGAGCGTCGACGGCGGCCTCCCGCGGGGCCCCGATCCTGGCCGAGTTCGCCGGACACGCAACCACTTCCGACGCCCTCGGAATCGGACGTTGGGATCGCTACGGCCACGGTATCGAGCGCGCGATGCGAAACGCCTTGGCCGACGCCCGGATCGATGCCGCGCAGCTCTCGGCGATCTGGACGAACGCCGCCGGACTGCGGGTTGTCGACGGGCCGGAAATACGTGCCATCGACCGTCTCGGCCCCCCGGAGCGCTGCCGGAGGGAAGCGCCCAAACGGGTACTGGGCGAACCGATCGGCGCGGGCGCTCAGCTGGCCGCGGCCCTGGCGACCGCGTCGTTCCGGCACGACACTTCCGCCGGACCCGTCCTGATCAACAGCTCGTCGCTCGGTGGCACGCACACCAGCCTCGTCCTTCACCCACCCCAGAACCGACCGCCCCAGAACTGACGGAGCCACCTCATGTCTCACCCGACCAACCGCCACGTATCGATCCTGGCAACCGGATCGCACCTGCCCGGCGCTCCCATCGACAACCGTGATCTGGAACGACTCTGCGGACCACTGGCGCACGAGGTCCTCGATGGAATCCAAGTGCGACAACGTCATTGGATGATAGATCCCGAAACCGGCGAGCACCGGACCGGAACCGCCGCGATGGCCGCCGCCGCGGCACGGCAAGCTCTCGACCGAGCGGGCCTGCAGCCCGGCGACGTCGACCTGATCGTCATGTCGACGGCAAGCCCCGATTACCCGCTTCCGGTGGCAGGCACCTATGTCCAGGAGTACCTCGGACTGGACCGCTGCGCCGTGATCGAGCTGCGCGCCGGTTGTGTCGGCGCCGTGCAGGGCCTGGATCTGGCCCGGCGCTACCTGGCGGACGGCACGTACAACTGCGCCGTAGTCATCGGCGCCGAATCGATTTCGCCGATGCTTGCCCCGCTGTACCTCGACCAGGACCCCGAGCGAGTGCGGATGCGCGACCGGCTGCCGATCTACACCTTCGGCGATGGCGCGGGCGCGGTGCTGCTGCGCGCGAGCGATACCCAGAAGCCCGCCGCACCGGGATACGTCTTCGCGACCCAGTGCATGGGCGGCGACCGCACACCCGGCATGCAGATCATCGGTGGCGGATCGCACGCCTCGGCCGCCGAACAGATGCGCCGCAAGCGCCCCGTCGAACTTCGGATCGACATTCCTGGCACCACCCGGTTCGGACCGCAGGTCCTGGCCGCCGGTCTTCGGGACCTGCTCGACCGCTCCGGACTGGAGATGGGCGACCTCGACTCCGTCGTCCTGCCGGAAGGCAACGCGGACTACTTCGCCGGCGAGTTCGCGGCCGCGGGCATCTCGGCGCAGGACCAGGCGGCGCTCCAGAAGAGCATCACCGAGAACCTCGGCGACGTGGGCGCCACGGGTTCGGCCGCGGTGCCGCTGGCGCTCGACGATGCCTGGGTGAAGGGCAAGATCAGCCCCGGCCACACCGTCGCGCTGATGGCGATCGAGGCCAGCCGGTATCTCTATGCCGGGCTGACCCTCCCGTGGGAGGCGCCGACGCCATGACCACCACCGAAGAGCTGAACCAGAGCGTCATCCGGAGACTGTTCCACGAACTGGTCAACGCAGGCGATTTCACCGTGGTGGACGACATCTATCGACCGGATGTCGTCGATCATCAGCCATTACCCGGCGCACCCGCCGGACGCGAGGGGGTGCGGTACACGATCGCCGTGCTGCGCGACAGCTTCCCCGACCTGCACGTGACGATCGACGAGAGCCACGCATACGCCGACCGCGTGGTCATCCGTTACACCTGGCGAGGCACCCACACGCGCGAATTGTTGGGCATCGCACCGACCGGACGCTCCATCGAGTACCAGGGCGTCGCCGAGTGGCGCCTGATAGACGGGCGCATCGCCGACCGCTGGGACCTGGGCATCGGATCCGGCATTCTGCCCGCGCTCGGCCTGGGGTGGCTGGCTCGCGGCCGGCTGCGGGCCGGGAAATTCCGGTCGGCGCGAGCGCGCAGGCGAGCCGAAGGGACACAACGATGACCGGTATTCGCCGAGTCATCGTCGCGGGCGGCGGCATCGGCGGGATGGCCGCGGCGCTGGCCTTGCAACACAAGGGATTCGACTCGGTCGTCTTCGAACGGGCGCAGGCGCTGCGCGACGGGGGCGCCGGAGTCCACCTCTGGACCAACGGGATGCTCGCGCTCGACTCGCTCGGTGTTGCCGACCACCTGCTGAAAAGCACGGTCGCGCAGCAGTTCTGCCACTTCAGCACGTGGCGCGGCGAGGTCATGGCCGCCTGGCGGGTGGGCGAGTTCGCCGAACGGCACGGCCAGCCCACGATCGGCGTCGAGCGCTCGGCTCTGCACGCGGCGTTGCGGAATGCGCTGGGCGGCAGCCAGATCCATGCCGGAGCACGTGTCATCGGCTGCACGCAGGATGAGCGCGGCGTGGCGGTGCGGCTCGCCGACGGGCAAGTCGAACGCGGCGACCTCCTGATCGGCGCGGACGGCATCCACAGCGCGGTGCGCGCCGGGCTACACGGAACGAGGCCACCGCGGTACAACGGCTATATCGCGCAGCGTGGCAAGGCTTTTCTACGTCACGACCTGATTCCACCGGGAAGCTTCAACGCCATGTTCGGTCCCGGCATCCGGTTCGTCTACTACGACGTGGCGCCGGGAGTCGTGCATTGGATGTCGGTAGCCAACGGGCCTGCCGCAGGCCACGACGACCCGGGTGTCCTTCGGACGCTCACCGAACGTCATCGCGATTGGGCCGCACCCGTCGGGGACATTCTGGCGGCGACACCGCCGTCGGGCATCATCCGCAGCGAGGCGCTCGACCGAAAGCCGGACCGGCGGTGGGGCGCAGGCCGGGTCACGCTGCTCGGGGACGCGGCACATCCCATGGCGTTCAACATCGGGCAGGGCGCATGCCAGGCCGTGGAGGACGCCGTGGTGCTGGCCGAATGCCTCGCCTCGGCACCGGCCGATCCGGTATCCGCGCTGCGCGCTTACGAGAAAGAACGCCGGGCCCGGACCGCGCGCCTGCAGCGGGCCGCCTGGTGGCTCGGACGAATGGCGGCGGTGGAGCATCCGGCCCTGGTTCGAATGCGGGAAGCATTCATGCGTTCGACCTATCCGAAAATCCTCTTCGCGGCCGAGCGGAACCAGATGCGCTGTGCCGCGCGGGCGCTGAGCAATTCGGATCAAAAATTCTCGCTACCAACCCACGATTCGAGGGAACGACTATGAAAGCAATTTTCTACCGCACCTTCGGCGATGCGGATGTCATGGAGTACGGCGACCTGCCCGAGCCGAAAATGGGTCCCTCCTCGGTACTCGTTCGGGTCGCGGCGGCGTCGGTGAACCCGCTCGATTGGAAGGCCCGCGAAGGCTTGTACGACAGGTTGATGGACTCGATATTTCCCGTGATCCCCGGCATCGATTTCTCCGGCGTCGTCGAGCGCGTCGGATTCGGTGTCCGCGGCCTTGCGCCGGGCGACGAGGTGATGGGGTGTGTACCGAACGACGAGTACCTGTCTCGGGGAACCCTCGCCGAACTGACATCCGCCCCCGCGCGCTGCGTGGTCCGAAAGCCGTCGTGTTTGAACTGGTTCGAGGCCGCCGCGCTCCCGCTGGTCGGGTTGTCCGCGTATCAGAGCATGAAGCACCTCGCCGTGCGGCGCGGTGAGGTCGTGCTGGTGCACGGAGCCGCAGGTGGAGTGGGTTCGATGGCGGTCCAGTACGCGCTGAGTCTCGGCGCCCGCGTCATCGGAACGGCCGGCCACCACAACCACGACTTCCTCCGTTCGCTGGGAGCCGAGCCGGTCGGCTACCGCCGCGGACTGACGGAATCGGTCGCCGCACTCGCTCCCGGTGGCGTCGACGCCGTGCTCGACGCGTCCGGTAAGCGGACGCTGCGCACCGTCGCACCGCTGCTGAAGGCGGGCGGGAGGCTGGCATCGGTTGCCGATCCCGCGGTGCGCTCGGCAGGCGGCACGTACGTGTTCGCCCAGCCGATCTCGACCGATATCCGGGAAATGGTCGCGCTTGCCGAAGAGGGAACAATGCACGCGCAGATATCGGCCGTCCATCCGCTCGAGAATGCGGTCGATGGTTTTCGCGAGAGCCAAGCCGGTCATACCCGCGGAAAGATCGTCGTGGCTGTCGGATGTGCACCGCCCGAGGTTTGATATCGCGGTTACCGTTGCGATCTCAACCAGCTCGATAATCCGTAGTATCAACCACTTTGACAATTTGCTGAACCCCCCCAAGGTGATGTCATTCCACCCCTGAGGGTGATGCATCGGACGTCGGCGGGATGGACGATTGACGCACCGCAATTCTCCATTCGGAAGGCATAATCCCAGTGAGTATCCCGAACGTCTTGGCCGAATCCGACGCCGTCGACGAAGCGACCGGACGGCGTCCACTGCCGCTTCCACAGGAAGCGAGCATTGCTCGTCGACCGCGGAGCACGATTCGGCAGTTGGCGGACTGTTCCGCCGCGACTCGCCCCACTGTCGTCCCGTACGGGTGGGCGAACACTACTCGGACGTACGGGCACACGCTCGGGGGTGAGACGGATGGGTGATGTACGCACTCCTATAGGTGCAGTCGCACGGCCCTGCCTCCTGATCGTCATCGGCGGATTCGCGGTCTTCGGCGGTCTCACGCCGGACCTCGAGGCGCACGCGGCTCCCACTCCGCCCGCATTTCACCAGCAGTGGCCGCAGCAGCCGGCCAGACAGCCGGGTGGGCCCGGGCCGGGACCGGGCGGACCTGAACCCGTCGGACCGGCGCCCGCCGGACCGGAACCGGTGGGACCGGGCGGGCAACAGCAACAGCCAGGGCAACAGCAGCCAGGGCAACAGCAACAGAATTCGCCGTGGGCAAACCCGAGCGATCCGTCGAGCGGGGGCGGGGGCAATCCGGATGGTCGGCGCGGGGACGATGTGGGTCCCCCGGACGCCAAGGCCGATCCGCCACCCGAGCAGGGACGCGGAGGACAATCCGACCCACCACCCGACCAGGGACGCGGAGGCGGAGGCGGAGCATGGCCGCCGCCCGGCGAGAACGGCGGAGGACAATCCGACCCGCCACCCGACCAGGGAGGCGGAGGCGGAGGCGGAGCATGGCCGCCGCCCGGCCAGGACGGCGGAGGCGGGGGCAATTCGGATGGTCCGCGCGGGGACGATGTGGGTCCCCCAGACGACACGGCCGATCCGCCGCAGGAGGATCCAAAGAAGGATCCGCCCAAGGAGGATCCGGTCGTCGTTCCACCGGTCGTCGAAAACCCACCACCGGGTGGTCGCGGCACGGAGCAGCAGCCGCAAACGCAACAACAACCGCAGCAACAACAACCGCAGCCGCAGCCGCAGCAACAACCGCAACCGCAGCCGCAGCCGCAGCCGCCGCAACCGCAGCCGGTGCAAGAGCCGCGTCAGCAACAGCATCAAGAGCCGCAACAGCAACAGCCGCAACAGGAACAGCCGCGACAGGAAGCGCAGCAGCCGCAGCCCCAGCCGCAGCGACAACAGCCCCAGGATCCGCCGCAGCCGCAGCAGGAAACCAGCCAGGCGGTCCCCCCGCCGCTGCCGCCGGTTCGGCAGCCCGGTGGTGCGCTGCTGCTGAGCGCACCGGCCGTGGCCCCGGGTGAGCCCGTTTCCGGTTCGGGCTACGGCTGCCCAGCCGGAGCCACAGTGGACATGGCCGTCGGCGGCGCACCGGCCGGCGCGACCGTCGCCGACGAGACCGGCGCATTCCAATCCCGGCTGGATACGGGTTCGATCCCGGTCGGCCACCACCAGGTCACCGCGGCGTGCGGACCGGTACTCACCGCGGCGCTGGACGTCGTGCTGGCCAGCAATGTCGACGCAGCGACCTCGACGCTCGCCGTGATCGCGTTCTTCGTGCTGATCGGGGTCTTCGTTTATACACGGCGGCTGCTGAGCCCGCCGCCGCGACCAGAGGAGCGATAGTGAAAACCCTTGGCATATTCATCGCGCTGGTCGTGTTCAGCGTGCTCGCACCCGCATCCGCACCGGCGCAGGCGGCAGCCGATTCCGTCGGCCTTGCGGTCCGCATCAACGGCCGAGACATCGCCACGGCGACCGAGGCCGATCCGATTCGCCTGGACCCCAACGGTTCCGCGGCGGTGGACGTTGATGTCACCAATGAGGGAAACGATCCGGTCACCGTCCGGCGCATCGAACTGTCCGGCCAAGTGGCCGGGCTCACGCTCTACTCCTTCAGCACTTCGGTGAATCTGACCGTCCCACCGAAATCGACCGGGCGACTCAGCTATTCGCTCGAGATGTCCGGTTTGGCCGAACAGGCAACAGGATTGATCAGCGGATCGGTGACGGCATTCGACTCCGGCAACACTGTGCTCGGTAGCACCGCGACCGTCACCGACGTGCGTGGCTCGCTGCATTCGGTATACGGCCTGTTCGGGCTGGCGCTGTTGGTCCTCACGCTGGTGGCGATCGCCGATGCGGCACTGATGGTTGCCCGGCACCGGATGTCGGCCAACCGCTGGCAGCGCGGCATGCGCCTCATGGGGCCGGGACTCGGCATCGGACTCGTGCTGGTGTTCTCGCTGTCGGCGCTGCGATTCTGGGTGCCGAGCGCCGAACGGTGGGTGCTCGTCGCACTGGTCGTCACGGGCGGGTTCTTCGTGCTCGGTTACCTCACCCCCACCCCGACGACCGCCGAAGAGGAAGCGGCCGAGCGGGAGGAGGAAGAGGCCGAACTCGAGGAGGAGGACGAGCGCGAGCAGCGCACCGTGCCGGTCGGTCTCGAGGTATCGGGCCGATGACTACCGATCCGATAACAACCGATGTCGACCGGATCGCCGCGGCGCTGCCCGCCTACGAGATCGGCGGCCAGTTGGGGAAGGGAGGCTGGGGTGTCGTCCTCGCAGGCAGGCACCGCGGCCTCGACCGCGCGGTCGCGATCAAACAACTCCCCTCGACCTTCGCCGCCGACCCGATCGTGCGCCGCCGATTCGCCTCCGAGGGCAGGATGCTCGCCTCGCTGGACCATCCGCACGTGGTTCCGGTCTATGACTACGTCGAAAGCGACGGGCTGTGCCTGCTGGTCATGGAATTGTTGCCGGGCGGCACCGTGTGGAGTCGATTCACCGGTGACGGGTTCGACGCGCCGTCGGCGGTCGCCGTCGCGCTGTCGTGCGCGGCGGGGCTGAAGGCGGCGCACGATCGCGGCATCCTGCACCGTGATGTCAAACCGGAGAACCTGCTGTTCGCCGCCTCCGGGGCGCTCAAGGTGACCGATTTCGGCATCGCGAAGGTGGTCGGCGGCGACGAGACCATGGCCACCAAAACCGGCGAGGTGATCGGCACACCGTCCTACATCGCCCCCGAGCAGGCTCGCGGGGGCGAGTTGACCCCGGCCACCGACGTCTACGCCCTGGCGACGATGCTCTACGAATTGCTTTCCGGCTCCTTGCCCTTCCCCGCAGGGACGGATGCGCTGGCGACGCTGTTCATGCACGCCTTCGACGAGCCGACGCCGTTGGGTGAGGTCGCTCCGAATATCCCGGAGCACCTCGCGGATGTGGTCATGCGCGGTCTGGCTACCGATCCGGCGCAGCGGTATCCGACGGCCGAAGCGTTCGGAATCGCCCTCGCCGAGGCGTCCACCGAGCCATGGGGGCCGGGTTGGCTTGCTGCCCAGGGCATTCCGGTGATGGGTGCGGAGACGATCTCCGCCGCGGCGACACGCACGACCGCCCCGGTAGCCACGACCGTCGCTGCGCGCTCCTTCGCACACGGGCCGACCGCGCCGGCCACGCCGACCGTGCGGCCCGTGCCGGCCGAGCGTGCACAGGGCGCGCGCCTGGCCGATGTCGCCGAAGCCGACCTGATCCCGGTCAAGGAGGTGGTGAAGCTGCGGTCGCCCCGGGTGCCACTGCTGACGGCGGCGGGCCTGACGCTGATCGCGCTCGCCGTCGCGGTGATCGGCCTCGGCTCGCCGAGCACCGGCGGGACCCTGCCGCCAGGAGCTGCCACGGTCGGCGGCGTCGATCCCGCCTCCGGCGAAAAGATCGAGATCGACCTGAACCAACCGGTGGTCGTCAGCGCGGCCGGGCCGCCCTCCGCCACCACGGCCGAGCTACGGCTGAAGGCGCTGGGAGCCACGGTCGCTCAGCAGAGCGCCCCGCTGGTCCCGGAATCCGGCCGCAGCGTGGCCACGCTGCCCCCGCTGGGCGGCCGGTACCTGCTCGCAGGCGAACTCACCGGTGAACTGGCGCTGACCGAAGCGGGCGTGCCGCCCGCCACGTCGAGCTTCCCGGTCAGGACGACGCAGCCGGCGATATCCACCGCCGCCGCGGTCGGCGTCGCGGCGCTCATCTTGTTCGCGCTCGCGTATCTGGAGTCGTTCCTGCGTTCGCTACGCCACCGCCGACGTCGAGTGTCCGGCGGTGTGGGCGTTCCCGCGAGCGCGGGTCTGGTCGCGGTCGGGATGGTGGGCGCCGTGTGGATTCTGCTCGGCAAGCAGCCGACGATCGCGACGTTGGTGACCGCGGCGGTGTTCGGAGCGCTGGCAGGCGTCGCGGGAGCCGTCGGCGCCTGGCGGATCGGACAGCGTCGACGCTATCGCCGCAAAGCCGAGATCAAAAGTCGTGCTCGCTGACGATTCCGCTGTTCATGGCTCGCTCGACGAGCTTGGCCCGCTTCTGATTCTGTGGGAGATCCTCGACACCGAACTTTCCGAACAACGCTCGCATGTGGGTCTTCACCGTCTGGTCGGTCACGAAGAGTTCCTTGGCGATCTGCTGATTCGATGCCGGAGTGGCATACGTGGCGTTGTGCTTGAACGGCCTGCACAGCGCGACCAGCACGGCCATCTGCGCGTCCGTCAACGACCGTCGCGTCGGCATGCGTTGGGAAGAATCGGCTTGGGTTTTCGCACTGGTCGCCCGGCGGCCCAGATCCAGATAGGTCAGCACCGTGTTGCCGATCCGGATGCTGTCCCCTGTTTGCAGCCGATGGCGGCCGGCGAGACGTTCCCCGTTGACGAACGTGCCGTTCCGCGACAGCCCGTCGTCGACGATGGTCCACTGCCCGCCCATCTGCTCCACCGTCGCGTGCAGCCTCGACACCTGTCCATCAGCGGTCAGGGCGATATCGGCCAGAGACGATCTGCCGACCGTCACCCGCGGCACATCGCCGGACAGGGTCACACCTCGGCGATGCCCATGATCGTCTGTGTATGTGAGGCGCGGCTCAGTAGAATCCCAGGTCATGGCCATTCCCTTTACCGATACACGGGGGCTTTGGGTACTCATATTCTAGTTCTTCGCCCTACGGTGCGAGCCTTCGACGGCGACCGCGACGCGGTGCGGGTGTCACTGCCGCGAGGCGGCCTGCCTGCCCGCTCGTGGGACGCAGTGCACGGGCCGCCTCGGGCAAACAATGGCAGACTCGAAGCCGACATTCCCGACTCGATCAGAGGTACCGATGCCGCACAGCCGTTGGATTTCCCGTAGCACCCCGCTGGTGGCCGCCGTGTTCGCCGCCGCGACACTGGCCGCGTGCGGGACGAACGGGAACCCCGAGCCCACCGGTAGCACGGGATCGACCACGTCGGCGCCCGCCTCGGCCACCACGACCCGCGCCCAGGGCACCGGCACCCAGAAGCCGACGGTCGAGGTCACCGACGCCGCCGCCAAGCAGCTGTGCGACGCCATCCGGCCCGAGCTGTCCAACTTCCGGGTGCAGGGTCCGACGCTGGGGCGGGTCGGCCTCAACCTGATCGTCCACCCGTGGGGTCTGCAGAACGGCATCGACGTGCTCGGCAACAAGGCCGTCGTCGACACCGTCACCCTGAAGAGCTGCCCGGACGTGCGCCAGCAGGCCATCGAAGCGCTGGAGACGCCCGACCTGGCCTCGATCATCGTGGGCCTGTGATGCGCACCCTGTACCCCCCGATCGAGCCGTACGAGTCGGGCCTGCTGGACGTGGGCGACGGCCAGTCGGTGTACTGGGAGGTCAGCGGCAATCCCGAGGGCAAGACGGTGGTCTTCCTGCACGGCGGCCCCGGCGGCGGCACCGCCGGGTTCCACCGGCAGTTCTTCGATCCCTCGGCCTATCGCATCGTGCTGTTCGACCAGCGCGGCTGCGGGCGCTCCACGCCGCACATCGCCGACGGCGCCGATCTCGCGCACAACACGACCTGGCACCTGGTCGCCGACATCGAGGCGCTGCGCGAACATCTCGGCATCGACCGCTGGCAGGTGTTCGGCGGCTCGTGGGGCTCCACGCTGGCGCTGGCGTACGCGCAGAAACACCCGGAACGCGTCACCGAACTGGTGTTGCGCGGCATCTTCCTGTTGCGACGCAAGGAAATCGACTGGTACTACAACGGCGCGGCAGGCAACGTCTACCCGGACGAGTGGGAGAAGTTCCTGGCGCCGGTGCCGGAGTCCGAGCGCGACGGCGACCTGGTCGAGGCGTACCACCGGCTGCTGCACTCCCCCGATCCCGAGGTCGCCACGGCGGCCGCGATCGCGTGGTCGGTGTGGGAGGGCGCCACCAGTTCGCTGCTGCCGCACCCGGATCG
Source organism: Nocardia sp. bgisy134 (assembly GCF_965341865.1). GTDB lineage: Bacteria > Actinomycetota > Actinomycetes > Mycobacteriales > Mycobacteriaceae > Nocardia. The sequence goes on along the minus strand of NZ_CBDQZP010000001.1, from coordinate 673,081 downwards.
GGTCGCCGAAACCGGTGAGCCGCGGTTCGCGCTGGCGTTCGCGCGCATCGAGAACCACTACTTCCGGCACGGCGGTTTCCTGACGGATGGGCAGCTGCTGCGGGATATCGGCGTCATCTCGCATCTGCCCGCCGTGATCGTGCAGGGTCGTCACGACATCGTCTGCCCGGCGGTGAGCGCCTGGGATCTGCACCGCGCGTGGCCCGGTTCGCAACTGCACATCGTCGACGACGCGGGCCACGCGGCCAACGAGCCCGGCATCGTCGACCGGTTGGTCCGAGCCACCGACGGTTTCGCGAAGGTGGGCTGAGCCATGGTGGTCGCTGCCGGGGACGCTCTGATCGCCGCGCTGCGCGACGACGTCGACCGGCTGCTGTCCGCCGAGCCCGACGTGCGCGCGGACGCACCGGATTCGGTCCATCAGATGCGGGTCGCCACCCGGCGGCTGCGCAGCGTGCTGCGCTCGTATCGCAGTCTGTTCCAAAAGAATCCGGCGGCCGAGGTCGGCGCGGAGCTGAAATGGCTGGCCGGTCTGCTCGGTGTCGCCCGCGACGCGGAGGTGCGGGCCGACCGCTTCGCCGACCTGCTGCACGACCTCGGCGACGTGCCGGACGCCGAGACGGTGGCCGACCGGCTGGTGACGGCCGAACGCGCGCGCTACGACGACGCGCACGCCGAAGTGCTCGCCGCGCTCGACACCGACCGCTACCGCACGCTGCGCGAACGCCTGACCCAGTGGCGCACCGACCCGCCGCTGCGTCGCGCCCGCGCCGCGGCGCCCGCGACGGATTTCTTCGGCGTGGTGTTGCTGCGCGACCACGAGCGGCTGGCCGCGCTCATCCTGCACGAGCCGACAGTGCCCGGCGCCGAACGCATCGAGACGCTGCACGATATCCGCAAGAGCGCCAAGCGTCTACGGTATTCGTGCGAGGCCGCCGAAGAGGTCATCGGCGACTCCGCCGCTGATCTCGGCACGCGTGCCAAGCGCCTCCAGACCGTGCTCGGCGACCACCGCGACGCGATCGAGTCCACCGACGCGATCATCGAACGGGCGGCGCAAGCCGAAGCGGCGCGCGAGGACACCGCCAGCTACCGCCGCCTCATCACGGCGGAGACCGCCGCCGCCAACCACGCCCTCGCCCGCTACCCCAAATCCGCGGAAGCCCTGTCCACCAGCCTCTGGTGACCGCGCGGCCCGTCCACACGCCTCGCAGCGGATTCGACCGCCGCGCACCGCGGAAACGGTCTGCCAGGATTCAGGCGACGAAGGCAAAGCCGATCTTGCGGGTGACCGGGTCGGCGCGGGTCAGGCGGACTCGGACGGCCGCGCCTTCGGGCGGTGTCCCGGTGCAGGGACCGAGCACCGGCGGGTCGGCGATGAAGACCTCCGCGGGGCGGTTGCCGTTGGCCTCGCGCACGACGACGGCGTCGAACTCGGCGTCGGGGCGTTGCGCGAGCAGGCTGGCCTCGGTGAGGTCGATGCAGGCCCGGTCCACCTTGCCCGCGACGCCGTCGGTGCGCCGCATGGTGTCGACGGTCGGATCAAGCCCGGCCCGAACCCATTGCGGCACCGGCACGCCCGCGCAGTAGGCCAGGCAGATCTCGGTGGCGAAGCGGTCGGCGAGGCGGCGCAGCGGGGCCGTCACGTGCGCGTAGGGGGCGCCGATCGCGCTGTGCGCCAAGCTCTCCGGCGCCGATCCGTTCACCACGGTGTAGGCGGCGCCGCGCAGCAGACCGGTGGCCTCCGACATGAGCACCAGGGCGGCGGGAGAGTTGGGGTCGAGCCCGGCCAGCATGCGGCCCACCGGCTGATCCGCGGGCCACGCCACACCGAGCGCGGCGGCGGTGCGGCGCAGCGACGCGATGGCGGATTCGGCGGGCGGCGGCATGGTGCGCAGCAGACCGATCCGCCGCCCTTCGCTGTCGGCGCCGTCGAGCATGATGCGCGCCGCGCACATGCCGGTCAGCAGGGAGACCTGCTCGTTCCAGTCGTCGGCGGCCGTGCGCGGCTCGAGGACGAGCCGCCAATGTCCGTGGTTCGTGTCGTCGCGGACGACGCTCTGGGCGGGCAGTCGCAGCCCGATCGCGCCGCGGGCCAGCCCGGCCTCGATGCGCCGCGTGCCGAATTCCGGCAGGGCCGCGATCGAGGGGTGCAGCGTGCCCGCGTCGGCGTCGGCTTGGACGCCCGCGTAGTCGAGTCGCGCGCGGGAGCGGACGGTCGCGCGCACCACCGAGTAGTCGCGTGGTTCGGCGTTCTCGTCGAGTTCGATGGTCCACAGGGCCGCTGGCCTGGTCTGCTCGGGCAGCAGGCTCGCCGCGCCCTCCGAAAGGACGGGCGGATGCAACGGCACCGTGCCGTCCGGGAGGTAGAAGGTCTGGCCCCTGGCGCTCGATTCTCTGGCGAGCGCACCGTCGGGGGCGATGACGGCGCCGACGTCGGCGATCGCGTAGTGCAGGGTGAAGCGGGAGCCGTTGCGCTCCAGGTGGAGGGCCTGGTCGAGATCCATGGCCCCCGGGGGGTCGATCGTCACCAGCTCGATGTCGGTGCGATCGATCCGGTCGCCCGCGAACGCGTCCACCGCGTCGCGGGCTTCCACGGAGGCCTCGGCGGGGTACGCCGAGGCCAAACCGAATTCGGATCGGATGGCGCCGAAATCCACCGGCGCCGAGATGATCCGCTGGTGCAGTTCCACGTGGAAATACGTTACTGCAATGCCAGCATCGTGCCGTTCAGCTCGTTGAACGGACCGAACACCGTGAACGTCACCCGACCGGTCGGATAGGTCGACGACAGGTCGGCCGCGGCGTCGAGCGCCTCACCGAACGATGCCGCGGACGGGTGCGGAAGACCGGCGATCGCCAGGCCGAAATTGCTCTCGGCCACCCACTTGGTGTCGGCGGGGCTGAGGTCGACCTGCACCCCGCCGGGAAGCGGAGTCAGCGCGACCGCATTGGCGGACCCGGCGCCGAGGGCGGCGAAAACCGATGCGGCCCCGGCGATGAGCGCGCCGGCGACCAATGAACGAACTACCCGCATAGAGTTGAGACCTGCTTCCGCAATCGAAGTATGAATCGGCCCGCTGGTGCCCGGCACCGGGCCTTGCCAACGGCGACTACTGTATGACGTCGGTCACGTCTAGGCCAGTTACGTACAAATCACCCGGCCCGGCTCGTCGTGTCGCGCCGGACTGCTACTGTTCGGGGCCGGTGCGGGCGCTGATCTCACCGCCCATTCCGAAATGACACCGTACGTCGACAATTGGGAGCTGTGCACTGATGTCATCGATCATCTTCGACTACCTGATGCCCCTGCTCGGTCCCGAGCAGGCCGCATATTGGGCGCAGGTTTTCATGGTCGATCCGACCTGATCTCACAGAGAACGACACACGCCGGTCGCCTTCCGTTAACCGCACGGAAGGCGGCTTTCGTCAGGTGCCACTAGCATCCCGCACCGTGAGAAGAACTTCCGCCGCCATCGCGGTCAGCACGACCCTCTTCGCCCTGCTCGTGGCAGGTTGCGGCAGCGACGACAAGGACACCGCCGCGCCCGCCGCCACCTCCGCGGCCGCCTCCCCCGCAGGCCAGCCCAACAGCGCCGCCGTGCCGGACAGCGCGAAGGCGGGCATGTTCGTGGTGAGCTACCGCAGCGCCTTCCCGAAGCTGGCCGATGGCCGCAGCGACGCGCAGGTCGCCGACATCTTCACCGGCACGTGCAAGGACATCAAGGACGGCAAGGCCGAGGACGCCGCCGTCCAGAACATCGTCGACCGCACCAAGTCCGGCCAGACCGCCGCGACCAAGGAAGAAGCGCAGGCCATCTACACCACCGCCAAGTACCTCTGCTGACCCCTCGATGCGGGCCGCACGTCCCGGCGCGCGGTCCGCTCAGCGGACCGACCGATGGTCAGCGATCCCCTTGCCAGTGCTTAATCGAGACGCCGCTTCGCTCCGCGAGTGACAACCTGCCCGCGAAGTAGCGGCAACCCGGTTGATCGACGAGTCGAGGGGAGAAGTATGAAACGCACCAGCCTGCGCACTGCTTTCGCAGCAGCGGCCATCACGACGTCTCTGATTCTCGGTTCCGGCGGGGCGATCGCGGCCCCAGATCACGCGCCCGTCGCGCCCGTGACCGAGTTGGCTCCCGCACTACCGGTCCAGCCCGCCGGACTGGGGTTGACCTTCGCGTGGCTCGGCCCGCTCGCGCCGGTCGTCGCGGGCTTCCTCTGCATACCCACGGTCCTGGTCCCGCCCGCGTTCCCAGTCTGCTTGGTCTGATTCACCGAGTTCTGGCGAGTGCATTCGGCGCCCGCGATCACGCGAATCGCGGGCGCCGAGTGCGGCGGACGAGTTGGTCTGTAAGCCGGATCCTGTTCCCGGTTCACACCGGGCGGCGACCATCCATCTGGGCACACCGTCGCCGGGTGCCTCGAGCGGCCCACCCGCAGGCTCGGGCGAGCAGCCCTCGAACGCCTGCGCAGCCGCACTCCGGGGAGTGCGACCTTCGACCTTGCTCCGGGCGGGGTTTACCGAGCCGCCCCGGTCACCCGAGGCGCTGGTGCGCTCTTACCGCACCGTTTCACCCTCACCGCGCGCCCCCGAAGGGACGCGGGCGGTCTGTTCTCTGTGGCACTGTCCCGCGGGTCACCCCGGGTTGCCGTTAGCAACCGCCCTGCTCTGTGGAGTCCGGACTTTCCTCGGCGACGGGCGGCGGCACAGTGTGCCCGTTCCCATCGCCGCGGCCGCCCGACCAACTCGTCCGCGCGTGCCAGGATACTCCCCGTCCGGTGGACAGCCGCTCGCGCCAGTACGGTTAGACGTCATGGAACGTCTCGAGGTCAGTTTTCCCTCAGGTGGCCAGCAGTGCGCCGCCTGGCTGTATCCTCCCGCAGGCGTCCCCAAGCCCCGGCCACTCGTGGTGATGGGGCACGGTCTGGGGGGCACGCGGGATATGGGATTGGACAGGTACGCACGGCGATTCGCCGCGGCAGGCATGGCGGTGCTGGTGTTCGACTACCGACATTTCGGTGCGAGCCAAGGCGATCCGCGCCAGCTGCTGCACATCGCGCGGCAACGCGAGGACTGGCGCTCGGCGATCTCCTACGCGCGCACGCTGCGCGGCATCGACAAGACCCGGATCGCGCTGTGGGGCACGTCTTTCGGCGGAGGGCACGTGCTGACGGTGGCGCCGGAGGACGACTACCTCGCCGCCGTCGTCGCCCAGGTGCCGTTCACCAGCGGATGGGCCTCGGCGTGGGCCAAGGGCCCGATCAGCCTGACCAAGGTCGCCACCATCGCCGCCACCGACCTGCTGATCGGCCCGCTGCGGCGCAAGCCGGTGCGCATCCGGTTGGCCGGGCGCAAGCGGTCGGCGGCGCTGATGAGCGCGGCGGACGTGCCGGAGGGTTTCGGAAGGCTGGCCGAGGAGAGCGAGACCTACGAGCCGAAAGTGGCCGCGCGCATCGCTTTTCCTGCGTTGTTCGACTCCCCCGGCAGGCACGCCAAGGCGCTGAAGGTGCCGGTGTTCTACGCGGTGGCCGACAACGATTCGATCGCGCCCGCCAAGCCGACGCTCAAGGCGGCCGAACGCACCAAGCACGCGGTCGTCAAGCGTTATCCCGTCGGGCATTTCGACGTGTACTTCGACGATGTCTTCGAGCAGGCGGTGTACGACCAGACCGAATTCCTGGTCTCGGTACTACGGCCGTGACCACCGTCCCCGGCGCACTTCCGGTGCGCCGGGGCGGGTATCGTAGCGGGTACCGGATTCCTTCTGCGATGGCCCCGATGCGCCGCGAAGCATCGTCTCGATGAAACTCCTTGTCTCCCTTGGGAAGGGTCTTCCCGTCCAGCGATGACCGCCGCGCGGTTGCGAAGCCGCCCGGAACTGCGCAGCCAGCGGCGGCAACGCGCGCACGGCTGCTGGAATCATCTGATCGCCGCGCCGCTGTGGCCCAAACACAGCGCCAATCTCGGCACGCTGCTGCGCACCTGCGACGCGGTCGGCGCGTGCCTGGCCGTCCCCCGCCGACCGTGGGTACCGGACGCGCTGAACCAGGGAAACACGTTGCGCCACCGGCAGTGTGTGCACTGGGTGGACGGCCGCGTCGACCGCTGGCTGGCACGACAGCGGGCCGGCGGTTCGGCCGTGGTGGGCGTGGAGCTCACCGACGAATCCATCCGGCTGGCCGATCTGCCGACGGCGCGCAAGCGCACGGTCATGGTGCTCGGTCACGAGACCGACGGGATTCCGCCGGAGGGACTCGAACTGCTCGACGTGGCGGTGGAGATCCCGATGGTGGGCACCGGGCACAGTCTCAATGTGGCGGTGGCGGGATCGCTGGTGTTGTACAAGCTCGCGGGGCTTTGCTAGCGGAGACAGGTCGGAAACGTCAGCGGATCCCCGAGGGTGTCGGCGAGTTCGTGCAGCTTGTCGGTGTCCGGGGCGATCGGGCGTCGCGGGTCCATGGGTAACCTCCTCGTCGCGAGTGCTCGGAGTCGCGTACCCGAGACGGTCGGGACCAAATGCCCGGGCGAGGTTGTCGGTGCCCGGGGCTACAGTCGCGGGCCATGAACGCTGCGACTGCCGCGGTTGCCGACATCGTGCGAGGGATCGATCCTTGCGACGAGCTCGAGCGCGAGCACATCGCGACCACGCTGGACTGGCTCGCGTCGACCGACGACGTGTTCCGCAGGGAGAAACCGGCAGTGCCGCAGCGACATCTGGTGGCGTACACGGTGCTGGTGGATCCGGCGGCGCGGGCGGTGTTCCTCGGACGGCACCGGCTGGCCGGGCTGTGGCTGCCGATGGGCGGACACCTCGACCCGGGCGAGCATCCGCTGGCGGCGGCCCGGCGCGAGGCCCACGAAGAACTGGGTATCGCCGCCGAATTCGACGTGGTCGGCCCCGCGCCGCTGTTCCTCACCGTGACCACCACCATCGGCATGCACAGCGGCGATGAAGACGTGAGCCTCTGGTACGTGATCCGGGGTGATCGCACGCGCGAATACCGCCTCGACCCCCGGGAATTCGGCGGCGGCCGCTGGTGGGACGTCGATCGCTTCGCGGTGCCGGAATCCGATCCGCATTTCGCCCGCTTCCTGACGAAGCTGGAGGCCGTCCTCGGGCCCGACCGGGATGCCGTCGCGAGCTAGTCCTGCTGTCAGCGCGACAATTCGGTGGCGGGGAGGACTTACTTCTCCCCGACCACCAGGAGAAACGGAGGCGTTTCCCGTTCGGCCGTCCACTCCCTCCTGCTGACCGCCGCCGCGCCCAGCAGGCGTCGCGCGTCGTCCAACGTGGGCTCCTGCTGCCACACTGGGGTGAAGTTCGCGTCGTGCAGTAGCTCGTGATACGTCTCGCCGGGCCAGTAGGTGTCCACGATGTCCATCCACTCGCCGTCGGTCCGGTGTAGCCGGACGGGCATCGGATCGCCCGGCTGGTAGTCGACGCCCGGTCGGCCGATCTGGAAGCTGTCGAAGGCCACCCCGGTATGTCCTGGGTGGGCGTTGAGCAGGGCGAAGCGACCACCCGGCCGCAGCACGCGACGCACTTCGGCCACCATGTCCTGGAGTTGCTGCCGTTCGGGCACGCAGACGAAGACGAAGCAGGACATGACGGCGTCCACCGAGGCGTCGGGCAGAAAAGCCAGATTCGAGCCGGTCATGAGGTGACAGGTCACCCGGGGGTGGCGGTAGTGCGTGCGGGCGATGGCCAGCATGGCCGGTGAGATGTCCACGGCGTGGACGTCGACATCGTGCTCCTCGGCCACGCGGCGCGCGACGTGCCCGGGTCCGCAGCCGAGATCCAGCAGGGCGGTCACGTCCGGCTGCTCCAGACGCAGCGCGGCGAAGACGAAGGGGTAGCCGAGCAGCCACCCGACGGTGTCGTCCCACCGGACGAAATCATCGGCGACCTCGCTCGACGTCCACGCCGTCGGCTCACGCGAAGCGTCCACGAGGGTAGCTAACCAGAGCGGGTTCGGCCGCGCTCCGACCGGCGTCCACACACCGGCGAGCCGCTGATCTCCGTCTGACGCGAGGCCACCGTGCCGACCGGGGACGCGCCGTCGAATTTATTTACCCCTCAGACGAATTCACCGCCGCGGCCTGCGCTGTCTCGAAAGCAGCGCGGGCGCGCGACGGTGAAGGTTCGGCCGAGACGGGATCAGACCGGACGGAATCCAGCGCCGACGCCGCCGATGGCGTTGACAGTGGCGAGGATGACGTCGATCGGCGCGAAGAACGCCGGGGAGTGGATCGGGTTGGCCGCGGTGGTGCACGGCACGTCGAAGCCGATGCCCGCCAGACCGGTCAGCCTGCCCTGGTTCATGCCGACCAGACGGTCGCCGACGGTCACCGGGCCGCCGGAGTCACCGGGCTTCGAGCACGCCTGGTTCAGGGTGATGGTCTCGTCCAGGTTGCCCCAGACGACGCCGCAGCCGGGGCCGCTGGTGCGGCCGTTGGAGCACACCGTGGTGCCGGGGCCCGGCGTCGGGCCGATCCCGTTGATGGTGGTGGCGCCGACCGTGCGGACCGGCGTGACCTTCGCCGGATCGAACTGCAGCACCGCGAAATCCAGCCCCTCCCCGTTGTCGGAGTAGGCCACCACACCGACCGCGCCCGCGTCCAGCGCGGTCTCCGACGCCAGCCGCGCACCGGCGGGCGCGCAGTGGCCCGCGGTCAGACCCACCAGACGATTGGCGTTGTCGTAGCCGATCGCGGTGAGCGAGCACGCGGAGTTGTTCTCGAAGACGAGGCCGGAGCTTCCACCCAGCACCACATTCCCCGGAGCAGCCTGCGCGGCGCCCGCGACAGCTGCGCCCACACCCGCGATGACGGCCGTCGCGGCCGCCATCCACCTGAATCTCACAGCAGTAACTCTCCTTCTCGAAAGACACAGGCCGACACTCGATTTCGATCGAGGGATCGACCCACCCCACACATCGTGCGGCACCGCACCGACAGAAACCTCCGCCGATGCCCGTTCCGGCCCCTTCCGCGCCGATGCGGAGCGAACCGAGTACGCAGCCTCGGTCGACTGTCGGCTACCTCAACGTAGGGGTAGCGGCCGGTGCGCGCGATGCGATGTGTGCCGCGCCACAGTACCCGGAGACGAGCGCCGGGTCATGGCGAGGGTGAGCGGGGCCGACCGGCGACGCGAAGCGGCCCGGGCCTGCGGACAGAACGCACTCAGGACAAGTAGGAGGTGTCGTTGACCAGCCGCACCGAGGAACCGCCGTCCGGATAGAACTCCGCGACGCACAGCGACGCCAGATCCAGATGCAGGCGGTACAGCAGCGACGGCCCCACCCCGAGCGCCAGCTGTAGCAGCGTCTTGATCGGCGTCACGTGGCTGACCACCAGCACGTTCTGGCCCGGATACAGCGCGACCAGGTCGCGGCGCACCGCCTCGACGCGTTCGCGGACCTCGTCGAAGCTCTCCCCGCCCGGCGCGGCCACCGACGGGTCACCGAGCCAGCGCGCGTGCAACTCCGAATCGCGTTGCGCCGCTTCGAGAAACGTCAGCCCCTCCCAGGCCCCGAAATCGGTCTCGATGAGTCCGTCGTGAGTGCGCACCGGAAGGTTCAGCGCGGCGCCTGCGGCCTCGGCGGTCTCCCGCGCGCGCCCCAGCGGCGAGCTCAGGATGGCGGCGATATCACCTTTGGCCGCAAGCATTTTCGCGGCGTGCGCGGCCTGTTCGCGGCCCAGCCGAGTCAAAGGCGGGTTGCCGCGACCCGAATAGCGCCGCTGTACGGAGAGTTCGGTCTGGCCGTGGCGCAACAGCAGCAGGCGGGTCGGACGGCCGAGCGCACCGGTCCAGCCCGGACTCCCGGAGACGGCCTCGGTGTTCGCGGGGTCGACCTGGGCGGCGCGCGCCTCGTCGATCCAGCTGGGCGCGGTGCGTTCGGCGCCGTGGGCGCTGGGCTCGGCGACTCGGGTGCTAGGCGCGGTGTCTCGGGCGGACAGCTCTTCGGCGGTCGCCGTCTCGGCCTCGCTGGCCGCGCGCACCTCGCCGACCAGCGTGGCATCGTCCATCGCCTCGTTGGCCAGGCGATCGGCGTGCGAGTTCTGGGCGCGCGGAATCCAGGTGAAGCTCACCCGGTCGAAGTCCGCGACCAGGCGCCTGGCTCGGTCGGCCAGCGGGATCATCGCCGCGTGCTTGACCTTCCACCGGCCCGACATCTGCTCGACGACCAGCTTGGAGTCCATGCGCACGTCCACCGTGCGCGCACCCAGCTCGGCGGCGGCCTCCAGGCCCGCGATCAGCCCGCGGTACTCGGCGACATTGTTGGTGGCGATGCCCACGCTCTCGCGCCGTTCGGCCAGCACCGCGACGTGACCGGCGTCGAAGACCACCGCGCCGAACCCCGCGGGGCCGGGGTTGCCCCGCGAACCGCCGTCCGCTTCGACGATCACGTGCTCGTTGCTCACCGGACCTCCTCGGCATCCGGCCGATCGAACCCGCAGGTCACAGACCGGATTCCTTGGTGCGCACCAGGACCGCGCCGCATTCGGGGCAGCGCACGACCACGTCGGGCGCCGTCTTCGCGATGCGCGCGATCTCGCCGCGGTCCAGTTCGATGCGGCACGCGCCGCACTTGCGGGCCTGCAGCAGCGCCGCGCCGACGCCGCGCTCGGCGCGCTGCTTGTCGTAGACGGCGAGCAGCTCCGCGGGGAACAGGCCGAGCAGGTTGGACCGATCGTCGGCGCAGCGCCCCTGCGCCACATCCAGATCCGCCAGCGCCTCGTCGCGCACCCGCTGCGCGTCGGCCAGCTCTTCCTCGGTCTTGCTCAGCCGCGCGCCCGCGTGATCGTGGTCGGAGGCGGACGCCTCGCGGCGCTCCATCACCTCGAGCAGTTCGTCCTCCAGCACGCCGCGCCGCCGCTCCAGGCTGCCCAGTTCGTGCTGGATCTCCGAAAGCTGCTTGGCGCCAACGGAACCGGCCGTCAGCATGCCGCGGTCGCGCTCCTCACGCTTGCGGACCGCGTCGATCTCGCCCTCCAGCTTGCGGATGTCGCGATCCAGATCGTCCAGCACGATCTCCACCGCGACCGCGGCGTCCTTGTGCTTGTTGCGCTCCCCCTCCAGCCGCGCCACTTCCTGCTGCTCGGGCAGCACGGTGCGCCGATGCGCGATCCGCGTCAGTTCGGCGTCGACAGCCGCGAGCTGGAGCAGCTTGGCCTGGATCGGTGGTTCGACATTCAACGCGGACAAACTCCTGAACACTGTGGACGACGGGTCGGGGGTATCCGCCGGAGGGCGAACGCCAGTGCTCAACCGTACCCCGGCTACGGGCCGGTTGGTTCCGAGACCGGGCCGAGGGGCGAGTCGCCGGGACGGCGGCGGATCAGCTGCCGGGTGCGCGGGCCTTGATCGCATCGCGGGAGATGTAGACGTCGTATTCACCCGGGGTCCCGATGACGGCGTTGCCGTAGGCGGAGCGGACGAAGGGGCTGGTCCACCAAGCGCCATCGCTCATGTCGGCGAAGAAGTCGGCGTCGTCGCCGTTCAGGAAGATCTGGTTCTGGGTGGTGGCGACGCCGTCGAGGCGCTGACCGTACAGGCGGGTGACCTTGTAGCCGGAGTGGAAGCCCAGGGCGTTCACCCAAGGCTCCAGTTCGACGATATTGGCCTGCAACACCCACAGATCGCCTTGAACGCGGAATTTCTCGCGACGCTCGGAGTGGTCGTCGTCCCCGTAGAGGGTGAGGTCGACCTCGAGCTGATGGTCGTCACCCGCGACCTCGCGCACCACCACGTGCGCGGCCTTGATCTCGCCGCTGAGTCCCAGGTACGTCTGCATGAGGGTCGCCACCCACAGCAGCAACACCGCGACGACGAGCAGCGCGACACCGCCCGCGCCTCGGCCGAGCAGCACCCGCGGCCCGACCCTGCGCATCTTCACCAGCGCCGAAACGAGCAGCGCGACCGCGATCAGGATCAGCAGGATCAAACCGATCTGCACGATCCCGAAATCCACCGGGAAACTCATGGGGTAGTTGTACCCGGTTGCGGCCCTTCGATTCCGGCGAACGCCGGGGAACCTCGCCGAACGGCAACCCATTTCGGCGGCGGGCGAGCCGCGCGCCCTGCCGGTCGAAGGCCGACGGCGGTGTCAGTCCGCCGCGCCTACGGTCCACGGGTCGGTGCGGAGCGTCGAGACGCGGGTCTCCAGATCGGGCAGCGTCGCGGTGACGATGCCTTCCGCCTGGGCGCACCACGGGAATTCGGTGGCCCAGTGCGCGGCGTCGATCAGGGCCGGGCCGCCGGTACGCAGGTGTTCGTCGACGGGGTGGTGGCGCAGATCGGAGGTGAGATAGGCGTCGACGCCGAGCCGGGCCGCGGTGGACAGGTAGGAGTCACCCGCGCCGCCGCACACCGCGACGCGCTCGATCACGCGATCCGGATCGCCCGCGGCGCGGACACCCCACACGGTGGCGGGCAGGGCGGCGGAGACGCGAGCGGTGAAGTCGCGCAACGGTTCCGGTTCCGGGAGGATGCCGACGCGGCCGATGCCGAGGCCGGAGGGCAGGGCGGCCCGTTCGGTGACGTGGTAGGCCGGGTCCTCGTAGGGATGCGCAGCGCGCAGCGCGGCCAGCACGGCGGAGCGCGCCGAGGGCGGCGCGATGACCTCGACGCGATCCTCGTCGACGCGCTGCAGTTCGCCGATGGCGCCGATCGCCGGATTCGCGCCCGGCATGGGCCGGAACTGGCCGACGCCGGGCACCCGCAGCGCGCACTCGTCGTAACTGCCGACGCCGCCCGCACCCGCGTCGAACAGCGCGCCGAGCACGGCGTCGGTGTGGGTGCGCGGCACCTGGACGACCCAGTTGTCCACGGCAGCCGTCGGTTTCGGGTCCAGCGGACCGGTCACCGTCAGCCCGATGGCCGCGGCGAGCGCGTCGGAGACGCCGGGATCGGCGGAGTCGGCGTTGGTGTGGGCGGTGAACAGGGCGCATCCGGAACGAATGAGGCGGTGCAGCAGAGCGCCTTTCGCGGTGTCGGCGGCCACGCTGTCCACGCCGCGCAGCAGCAGCGGGTGGTGCACGACCAATGCCTGGGCGCGCCACTCGATGGCTTCGTCGACGACGGCGGCGGTCGCGTCCACCGCGAACAACACCCTGCTGACCTCGTCGTCCGGATCACCGCACACCAGCCCGACCGAGTCCCACGACTCCGCCAGCTTCGGCGGATACGCCGCGTCCAGCACCCCGATGAGATCCGCCAGCGTCGTCACCATCCGCCTACCTCGCTCCTCCCGTATTTCCTGTCCCGGCGCATACCGGCCGTCCCATCATCCCGCCGCGTCTGTCGTCGCCCGACATCGCACCTGGTTCCGGTCTTATCCCACCGGCGCAAGAGGGCGCGGGGACCAGTCGAGCACCGGCTCGCCGTGGTCATCGGCGTGGTGCACCCGTTTGCCCTCATGCGACACCGCCTGGAACTAGCTCCTCACGCGACCGCCTTTTCTCTACTGACGGGAGGAAATGGCGGTTGCGTATCGTGCGTCCTGCCGAGACCGGACCTACTGCCACCGGCGGCAGTCCCGAACACGGGCGGTCGAAGTCAGCGCCGCACGTCAGGGGAAACCGGGCGCGGTGCGGATCGCTGCGCACAGACGGTCCACCGCGGCCTCGTCCCGCACCGCGACGCGGAGGTGGTCGGGCCCCAGCCCGGGGAACGTGTCCGCGCGGCGCACCGCGATGCCTTGTTCGGCCAAGTGCTTGCGCAGCACCTCGCCACCGGGAACGTGCAGGAGAAGGAAAGGCCCGCGGGCAGGTGTGTGCACGTGCAGGCCGAGGTCGGTGAGGCGCTCGATCATCGCGGCGCGGGCGGCGGCGAGGGCGGTCGCGTGGCGCTGGGATTCGGCGACCGCGGCGGGTTCGGCGGTGGCGGCGATCGCCTCGAGCTGGAGTGCGCCGAGTGGCCAGTGCGCGCGGCCGTGGTCGAGGCGGGCGAGCAGGTCGGGGGCGCCGAGGGCGTAGCCGCAGCGCAGGCCCGCGAGCGCCCAGGTCTTGGTGAGGCTGCGCAGGACGAGGACGTCTGGGGTGGCGAGGGCCGCCAGGGATTCCGGTTCGCCGGGGACGGCGTCGGCGAAGGCCTCGTCGACGACGATCACGCGGCCCGGACGACGCAGCGCGCGGACGGTGTCGGCGGAATGCAGGACCGAGGTCGGGTTGGTCGGGTTGCCGAGGACGACGAGATCGGCCGCGTCGGGCACGGCGGACGGGTCGAGGATGTAGGGCGGTTCGAGCAGCACCCGGACGACCGGCACATCGGCCTGCCGCAGCGCCAGCTCCGGTTCGGTGAACGACGGGTGCACCACCGCCGCGAGACGCGGGGCCAGCTTCGGCAGCAGCGCGAATCCCTCGGCCGCGCCCGCCAGCAGCAGCACCTCGTCCGGGCGGCGGCCGTGCCGTGCGGTCACGGCGATGCGGGCGGCCAGATCCTCGGCGGCGCTCGGGTAGCGGCCGAGGTCGGCGAGCCGGGCGGCGAGGCGTTCACGCAGCCACGGCGGCGGCGCGCTGCCCTGCACGTTGACCGCGAAATCGAGCATGCCCGGGCGCGCGTCGACGTCGCCGTGATGGCGAAGCAGCGCGTGATCGACTGTGTCGGAGGGCACGGGATCACACCCTACGTGGCGGGCGAGCAGGGCGACCGGCCAGAATGGCTGTCGTGGGTGACCTGCACGTGTCGTTCGTCTGTACTGGCAATATCTGCCGATCGCCGATGGCGGAGAAGATGTTCGCGCACCACTTGCGCCTGGCCGGACTGGCCGACCGGGTGCGGGTGAGCAGCGCGGGCACGGGCTCCTGGCACATCGGCGACGACGCCGACCCGCGCACCACCGAGACGCTGCGCAGGCACGGCTACCCCACCGGGCATGTGGCCGCCGTCGTGGGCGCCGATCACCGCGACGCCGACCTGCTCGTCGCCTTGGATACCGGGCACGAGCGCGCGCTGGCCAAGTTGGGCGTCCCGTCCGATCGCCGCAGGCTGCTGCGCAGTTTCGATCCCGACGCGGACGGCCCTGACGTGCCCGACCCGTACTACGGCGGCAACGCCGATTTCGAACTCGTCCGCGCGCAGATCGAGGCGGCGATCCCCGGCCTGCTGGACTGGGTACGCGCGGAACTGGCGCTGGCGCCCGTAGCCGAGGGACTGCCCTGATGCGCCGCCTGACGTTTCTGTTCCGCCCCAGCTGGCTGATCCTCGCCGCGCTGGTGGCCGCTTTCGCCTACCTGTGCTTCACCGTGCTCGCGCCGTGGCAGCTCGGCAAGAACACCGCCACCGAGCACCGCAACCAGTTGATCGCCGATTCGGTGCGCGCCGACCCGGTGGACGTGACCACGGTGCTCGCCGCCACGGACGACGAGCGCACCGAATGGCGGCGGGTGACCGCCACCGGCAGCTACCTGCCCGATTCGACGGTGCTGGTCCGCCTGCGTCACCTGGACGGCGCGCCCGGCTACGCGGTGCTCGCCGCCTTCCGCCTGACGGACGGGCGCACGCTGCTCGTCGATCGCGGTCTGGTCGCCGGCGTCGACGGCACCTCGCGGCCGCCGCAGATCCAGGAAGCGCCCGCGGGCGAGCAGCGCCTCGAGGGCCGAATTCGCATGTCGGAGGGCGTGAGTGCGGACAAGACGCCGCTCACCCAGGACGGCTACCGCCAGGTGTATTCGATCGACACCGCGCAGGAATCCGAGGTGCTCGGGCAACCGCTGACCCCGATTCCCGCCGGTGAGCGCGGCGGCTATCTCGAGCTCTCGGAGAATCAGCCGGGCGCGTTCACGCCGACCCCGCTCCCCCAGCTCGACGCGGGACCGTACCTCTCCTACGGGCTGCAATGGCTGGCCTTCGGTGTCATGGCGCCGCTCGGCCTCGGCTACTTCGTCTACGCCGAACTGCGGGAACGCCGCAAGGAGAAGGCCGCGGCCACCCAGCCCGCACCGACGGAACCGGCGCCGACCGAACCCGCCGCGACCGAACCCGCCACCACCCCGGCGCCGCCGACGACCGAGGCCAAGCTCGCCGACCGATACGGACGCAACCGCTCCTGACCCGCGTTCGCCTTGCACTGTGAACCGCCGAACGTCCGTCGCGTTCACCGCCCTTCCAGCGACCGGTCGGCTCATCGGTCAGCGGGCGCCCACCCCGGCCCGCGGAACAGGTGCCCGAACCGATCTCGCCAACTGCGGGCGGCCCTGCCCAGTGCACCGCCGCGGCGGCCGGGCATCCGACCCAACGACCGCGAGCCCGACGAACTGCTCACCGTCACCGGCTACCGACGCGACGGTGAGTGGCGCCACCGCGTCACCTCCTCGGGTGCGGTCAGGTCCTTCAGCGACGCCACCACGGGCGAGGTAGCTGGGAGACCGGTGGACGCTCCTCGGCAGCTGACTCCCCGCCCGGGACAGCCCCGTGGCCCTCGAGCGTGCGTCAGCCCGAGACCGACAGCCTTCGGCGCAGCGAAGGCAGGGCGAAGGCCGCGCTCGCGGCGAGAACCGCCGCCCCCACCTGAACCGCCTCCGACATCCGCACGGCCCGCCGCAGATCGGGAACCGTGGGCGCGGGCCCGTCGCCGAGGGTTGGCCGCAGTTCCGTTCCGTGCCGGTACTGCGTCCGGCCGCCGAGCCGGACGCCGAGCGCGCCCGCCATCGACGCCTCGACGACCCCCGCGTTCGGGCTGGGATGCTTGGCCGCGTCACGTCGCCAGGCGCGCAGCACCGCGGCGGGCCTGCCGCCGACCAGCGGCGCGAAGGCCGCGGTGAGCAGTCCGGTGACGCGGGCGGGCGCGAGGTTCGCGACGTCGTCGAGCCGGGCGGCCGCCCAGCCGAAACGGTGGTAGCGGTCGTTCCGATAGCCGATCATCGCGTCGAGGGTGTTGATCGCGCGATAGCCGAGCAGACCGGGGAGACCAGCCGCCGCACCCCAGAACAGCGGCGCGACGGTGGCGTCGGAGGTGTTCTCGGCGATGGATTCCAGTGCGGCGCGAGCCAATCCGTCGGCGTCGAGCACCGAGGGGTCCCGCCCGCACAGCGAAGGCAGCAACGCGCGGGCGCCGGCCAGATCGCCCGACTCCAGATGATCGGCCATGGCGCGTCCGGCGCGGGCCAGGCTGCGCCCGCCGAGCACGGTCCAGGTGGCCAGCGCCGTGCCCGCCATGCCGCCGCGCCGCGCCGCCAGGCCGAGGCCGAGCACGGCGCCGACCGCGACCGCCTCGTGCACGACTCCAGCCACCCGCCGGTCGGCGTAGGTCAGCGACTCGAGCGCGCTTGCCGCCGAACCGAATCCGGCCACCGGATGCCACCGGCGCGGATCGCCGAACGCGCGATCCAGCGCGAAACCGAGCAGCAGCCCGCCGCCCGCCGAGATCCCCGTGTGCACCGGGCGAGAGTATCGGGCGCTCGGCCGCCGTGATCGTCCGGATGTCACACTCTGTGGTCCTGCCTCGTCATACCTACGACACCCGCTGCGCCCCTGCACCGGGGCCCGCACGACCGAACGGTGGTTCCAGTGACATCCGAGAAGCCAGGACCCGAGTCCCTGGACGCCGCCGAGCTGGCACGCCGGTTCGAGGAGCACCGGCCGTACCTGCGCAGGCTCGCCTACAGCACGCTCGGCAGCCTCGCCGACGCGGACGACGTGGTGCAGGACGCCTGGCTGCGGTTGCAGCGCCAGCACGAGGCGGGCGCCGCGGGCGAGATCGAGAACCTGCGCGCCTGGCTGACCACCGTGACCGGCCGATTGGCGCTGGATCAGCTCGGCTCGGCCCGCGCCCGCCGCGAACAGTACGTCGGCGACTGGCTGCCCGAGCCGGAGGTCACCACCGTGGACGATCCGGCCGACCGCATCACCCAGGACGAGCGGGTCACCACCGCGCTGCTGATCGTGCTGGAATCCCTCTCCCCCGCCGAGCGCACCGCGTTCGTGCTGCAGGACGTGTTCGGCATGAGCGGGCCCGAGGTCGCCGAGGTGGTCGGGCGAACACCGGCGGCGGTCCGCCAGCTCGCCTCGCGCGCCCGCAAACGGGTCGAGGACGGCACGCCCCGATTCCCCGCGTCGCCCGACGAGCAGGAGAAGGTGGTGTCGGCGTTCGCGGTGGCGTGGCGGTCGGGTGATCTCAGCGCGCTGCTCGGCGTGCTCGACGCCAACGTCAGCCTGACCGCCGACGGCGGCGGCAAGGTGCCTGCCATCCGCCAGAGCGTGAGCGGCGCCGAGCTGGTGGCGAAGCTTCTGCTGGGTTGGTACAACGCGCCGTCGGCGCACGGCGCGTGGGGCCGCTCGGTGCTGGTCAACGGACAACCCGGCCTGGTCGTCTTCGACGGCAACCACACCGGCGTCTTCTCTTTCACCGTCGACGGGGGCCGCATCGTCGCGATGCACATCGTCCGCAACCCGGACAAGCTGCGCGAACTGCCGGAGACCGACGCTCCGGACTGGTTCTTGAACGAGGCGAACCCCGACGTGTAACCCGACCACCGACGCGCTGCCTTCCGCACGCCGCACAGAGATCTCGTCGTTGTGCGGCGTGCGGAGCGGCTGTGGTGGCGGCTACCCCACCGCCGCGCCGATCAACCGGCGAGCCCGACCGACTCGGCGAGCGGGTAGCCGTGGGCGGCGGCGACCTCGGCGGAAAGCAATCGTCCGCGATCCGCGGTCAGCCCCTGCGCGAGGTCAGGGTGAGTGAGGCAGGCGTCGCGCCACCCGTGGTCGGCGATGGCGCGCACGTACGGCAGCGTGGCGTTGGTGAGGGCGACAGTGGCGGTGTGCGGGACCGCGCCCGGCATGTTCGCCACGCAGTAGTACAGCGAATTCGCGACGCGGAAGGTCGGATTCGCGTGCGTGGTCGGTCGCGAACCGGCGAAACAACCACCCTGGTCGATGGCGATGTCGACCAGCACCGAGCCGGGCCGCATCGCCGCGACCATCTCCTCGGTGACCAGTTTCGGCGCCCGCGCACCCGGCACCAGCACCGACCCGATGACCAGGTCGGCCGCGAGCACTGCGCGCTCGACCTCGGCGGCATTGGACGCCACGGTGGTGACCCGCCCCTGGAACCGCGCGTCCAGTTCGCGCAGCTTCGCGAGGTTGGTGTCGAGCACGCTGACCCGCGCGCCCATGCCCGCCGCCATGGTCGCCGCGTTCGTTCCCGCCACGCCGCCGCCGAGCACCACCACGTCGGCGGGCCGCACGCCGGGCACTCCGCCGAGCAGCACGCCGCACCCGCCGAGCGGCGCCATCAGGTGGTAGGCGCCGACCTGCGGACCGAGCCTGCCCGCGACCTCGCTCATCGGCGCGAGCAGCGGCAATGAGCCGTCGGCCGCCCGCACCATCTCATAGGCGATGGCGGTGATGCCGGATTTCAGGACGGCCTCGGTGCAGTCCCGCGAGGCGGCCAGGTGCAGGTAAGTGAACAGCACCTGGTCGCGGTGCATCCGCGGGTACTCCTCCGCGATCGGCTCTTTCACCTTCAGCACCAGCTCGGCGTCCGCCCACACGCCGTCGGGGCCGTCCACCAGGGTGACCCCCGCGTCGGCGTAGTGACGATCGGCGAATCCCGACCCGTCACCCGCGCCCGACTCGATCAGCACCCGGTGCCCCTGCCGCACCAGTTCCCCGGCGCCCGCGGGTGTCAGCGCGACGCGGAATTCCTGCTCCTTGACCTCCCGTGGCACTCCGATCCTCATATCGCCATCGTGGCCCACCCGCCGACGGTTCGCCACGACGGCGCGCACACCCGGTGAACTTCAGACGGCGACGGCCTGCCCCATGGGCGGAATGCGCAGCCGATCGGTCAGCCCCGCGTAGTCGAAAACGCGGACCAGGTGATCCAGCGTCTCGGTGAAGTGCGCCCACCCTTCCGCGTGCACCGGCACGATGATCGCCTCGCCGAGCGCCTCGGCGGCTTGCACCGCGGTCCTGGCGTTCAACGTCACGTCGACGTCGCCGAACCGTCCCACATTCCCCGCTCCGACGTTCAGCAACGCGATATCGATCCGCTCGAACCGCCCGGCGATCTCGGCGACCAGTTCCACCGAGGCGTTGTCACCGGACACGTACACCGTCGGCTCCCCCGCGGCCTCCAGCACGAAACCCGTGACCGCTCCGCTGAACGGCTCGCACCCCTCCGGCCCGTGCAGCGCGGGCACCGCGGTGACGGTCACCGCGCCGACCTGGACGCGCTCCCACTCGCGCAGTCCCCGAACGCCGTTCAACCGCTCGGCGGCGTCGGTCGTGGAGAACACCGTGCCGACGGTGGTGAGGAGAGCGCGGCCCTTGGTGTCCAGGTTGTCGGCGTGCTGATCGTGCGAGAGCAGCACGACGTCGATCGCACCGACCTCCTCGACCGGCACCGCGGGGCCGGTCAGCTTGTGCAAGGTGATCGGGCCCGGGTAGTCGCCGGGTTCGTCGAAGGTGGGATCGGTCAGCCAGGTGCTGCCGCCGTAGCGGAAGCGGACGGTGGGGCCGCCGATGTGCAGGACTTCCAAGGCGGTGCGTTCGATCGTTTCGCTCATGACGTCGATCGTCGCCGCTGCGAGATCATGCGAACAGTGGCCCGCGAGCCGCCTATCGCTAATATCGGGCCATGCATACGGTGACCGTCCTGGCTTACGACGGGATCAGCCCCTTCCACCTCTCCGTGCCCGGCCTGGTCTTCGGCCGGGTCGGGGCGGGCGGGAACGCGCCGTACGCGGTGCGGGTCTGCGCCGAACGTCCCGGAACCCTGCGCACCCCCGCCGGTTTCGACATCCACGTCGCCGACGACCTCGCCGCCTTCGAGCACGCCGACACCGTCGTGGTGCCGAGCTGGACGCGCGGCGCCGGGATCTCCGACGACCTGCGCGACGCACTCGGGCAGGCGCACGCGCGCGGCGCCAGGATCGTCGGCCTGTGCCTCGGCGCCTGGGCCATCGCGGCCAGCGGTCTCGTCGACGGCAGGGAGATCACCACGCACTGGTCGACGGCCGACGACTTGGCCAGCGCCTATCCGTCGGTGCGGGTGCGCGCCGATACGCTGTGGTCCGATCTCGGCGATGTCATCACTTCCGCGGGCGTCGCGGCGGCGCTGGACTGCTGCCTGCACCTGTTCCGCGAAGACCACGGCAGCCGCGCCGCCACCGAGCTGGCCAGGGCGCTGGTCACCGCACCGCACCGCAGCGGGTCGCAGGCGCAGTACATCCCGGTGGCCGTGCCCGACCACGCCGAGGACGATCCGATCGAGCGCGCCATGGTCTGGGCGCGTACCCATCTCGGCGATCCGATCGATCTGGACGCGTGGGCCGCGGTCGCGGTGATGGCCAGGCGGACCTTCACCCGCCGGTTCCGGGAACGCACCGGAAGCAGTCCGCAGCAGTGGTTGCTGCATCAGCGCGCCGACCGCGCCAGGCTGCTGCTCGAGTCCACCGACGACACCGTGGACCGGATCGCCGCCGACACCGGTTTCGGCACCGCGGTGAGCCTGCGCCACCACTTCCGGCGTCTCCTCGGCACCAGTCCCGCCGCGCACCGCGCGCTCTTCCGCGCGGCGAGCTGACGCCCCCGCGCGCACGGACCGGCGCGGCGCGGCTACGTTGCCATCATGAGGATTGAGGTCGGCGGTTTCGCGCCGGAGATCGATGAGAGCGCGTGGCTCGCCCCGAACGCGACGGTGATCGGGCGCGTGACGCTGAGCGCCGAGGTGAGCGTGTGGTACAGCGCGGTGCTGCGCGGCGACCTGGAACAGATCACCGTCGGCGCGCGCACCAACATCCAGGACGGCTGCGTGCTGCACGCCGACCCCGGTTTCCCGCTGACCGTCGGCAGCGGAGTGTCGGTGGGGCACAACGCGATTCTGCACGGGTGCAGCATCGGCGACGATGTGCTCGTCGGCATGGGCGCCACGGTGCTCAACGGCGCGGTGATCGGCGCGGGCAGCTTGATCGCGGCCAACGCCCTGATTCCCGAGGGCGCGCAGATCCCGCCCGGCTCCTTGGTGGCCGGGGTGCCCGGCAAGGTGCGACGCGAATTGAGCGAGGCCGAGCAGGACGGTATCCGGCTCAACGGCGCGGTCTACCTACACAACATGGCCAATCACCGCAGCGCGAAAGTGGTGTGATACGTAGCACACTGATCAAATGTCCAGCACAAACGACTGATAGCATTTTGCCTGCATGACCGGCGTCCCGCGGCTCGGAGAGACCGCGCGGACGGCGAGCATGATGCGTCACAGGCAGGAGGTATCACGGTGTCGTACCGGGACTCGAGTATGCACCGACCGAAGCGGCGGGTCAGCGTAGCCGACATCGCGGCCCAACCGGGCGGGATCGAGGCGCTCCAGCGTCGCGTTCACGAATTGCGTTCCCGCGGTGTCGATTTCGCCGCGAACGCGATCGAAAAGGAAATGGCGGACCTGGACCTGCCCCGGCAATGACCGTGGCGCGGTCTCAGCGCCTGATCGAACTCAGCGCATGACCAGGTCGAGCACGCGCTCGTGATACGGCCCGGCGAACCGGGTGACCAGATCGACCACCATCGCATCCAGCCCCACGAGCACCTTCGCGTGCCCGCGCGCCGCACCGCGCAGGATGGTGCGTGCCGCGGCCTCGGGACTGGTGCGCGCGACCTGGTCCTCGAAGCGCCTGGCCACCGCCGCGCCATCGATGCCGGGCGCGAACTGCGCCGTGCGCGCGATGGTGGTGAGCACCCCGCCGGGATAGACGCCGGTCACCCGCACCCGCCCGCCCGCGGCACGCATGTCCTGGCGCAGTGATTCGGTGAAGCCGCGCACCGCGAACTTGGCCGAGCTGTACGGTCCGTGCCCGGCCACCGCGGCCAAGCCGTACGCCGAGGACACGTTGACCACGTTGGCGCGCTCGGCCGCCCGCAGGTACGGCAGAAAGGCCTTGGTGCCGTTGACGACTCCCCAGAAGTCGACGTCCATGACCTGCTCGAAGTGCTCGAACGGGGATTCCGCCACCCCGCCGACGTGCAGGATTCCCGCATTGTTGAACAGCGCCTCCACCCGCCCGTAGCGCGCGGCGGTCCGCTCGGCATGGGCCAGCACCGCGTCCCGGTCGGTCACGTCGAGGACGGTCACCGTCGGCGTGAAGCCGACTGCGGCACAGAGCTTCCCCGTCGTCGCCACGGCGTGGTCGGATTTGTCCGAAAGCGCGAGCCGCGCGCCGCGCTGGGCCAGCGCCAGCGCCAGTTCTCGCCCGATCCCCGAGCCCGCTCCGGTGACGACCACCACCCGATCGGCGAAATACCCCACGGTCCAACCCCTTTCACCCCACGCCCGACTCGGGCACCCGACCAGGTTAGCCACAACGGAGCCGCCCGGGAAAGATCGGTTACCGGATTCGCCGTGTCGCTCGCTCCGACGCGCGCCGCGACTCGTCACCCGAGCATGCCGAGAGGGTGCGAGTTTCCATCATGCGCTGTTTCCCAGCTTCCGTGATCTCCGACCGCCGGCTCACGCGCGGATGAAATAATGAACGTCCATCACCCGCACCGTCGCGGCGCCGCTGCGGACCGGCTTCCGCGCCAACGACTGGAGATCCGATGCCCACCGTCCCGTCCATGCTCCAGCGCATTCTCGACAAGCCCGTCGGCGAAGGCGAGAAACTCCTGGAAAGTGCCCTCTCGGCGTTCCTGGACTTCGGGATCAAGCGCACCAGCATGGGCGAGATCGCGCGCCGGGCCGGCATCAGTCCCGCGACCCTCTACCGGCGCTACGAATCCAAGAACGACCTGGTCGAGGCGGTGAGCGTGCGGGAGGCGCAGCGCTTCGTCGCCGAGATCGACAAGCGGGTGCAGACCGTCGAGGGCACCGAGAACCAGCTGGTGGAGATCTTCGTCGCCTTCATCACGGCGATCGCGGGCAACGAGTTGCTGCGCAGGCTGCTGCGCACCGAGCCCGACCTGATCCTGCCCCGGCTCACCACCGAGGGCGGTCCGATCCTTGCGGTCGGCCGTGGCTACCTGGCGGAGAAGCTGCGCGAACTACGCGCCGGGGACGCCGGCTTCGACGCCGATCTGGTCGCCGAGATCATGGCCCGGCTCGCGCTCTCCCTGGCGCTGACCCCCGACGGGCTCATCCCGCTCGGCGACGCCGAGGCCGGTCGCGCGTTCGCCCGGCGCACCCTGCTGCCGATGGTCGGCGTCCGCGCTTCCGCCTGAGCCCAGCCCGAACGCCGCGTCCACCAACTCGTCGAGACGGTGCCGCGCGGCGTCGTCGGGCGTGTGGTCACCGTCGACCAGCTGGGCGATCAGCGCCGCGATCTCCGCGGACGCCGGGCGGTCCGGGTCGGGCAGCGGCAGCCGGGACACGTACTGGGTGATCCACCGCCGCCGCCCCGAGTACAGGCGGTTACCGCACACCGCGTCGTAGTAGCGCAGTCCCAGCGCCGAATTGGCCACGCCCATCAACAGATACGCCAGGCGCTGCGCCCGTTCGGTGTCGCCGCCGAGGTCGTCCAGCGAGATCCAATAGCAGTCCCCGTTCACCACCGCGCCCGATCGGTCCAGCGCGAAACGCGGCCGCTCGCTGATATCGGGGAACACCAGTTTCGGCACCCGCCACAGGTTCGGCCGCTGCGGCACCCAGATCTCGAACCATTCGCGACCGCTCCCGGTGACGTACTTGCGAGCGGCCAGCGTCGACCGGTGGCGGCGCAGATACGCGGCGGCGCGGGGGAATTCGCGCAGGTCCACCGGAACCCGGCGCGGCGCGGCGGTGTCGTAGGGATAGAGCACCCTGGTGTCGGCGGACCGCTCGATCCGCCACGGCGCCAGATCGTGGTGGGTGATCAGCTCCAACAGCAACTCCGGCTCCGGGCACGGACGCGCCTGGTCCCAGCGGTCGGAGATGAACACCCGGTCGGCGGTCGTCTTGATGCCGACCCGAATGCGGGCCACCTCGCCGAAACTCCGCCAGGTGCCCGCGCCGACGCGGTTCAGCCAGGCGTCAACGCTCGGTCGCGACATCCGCCACGCGGTGTGCGCACCTCCGCCTTCGCTCCGGCGGTGCGCGCGGGCGTCGTCGGACTCGGTCCGGCTACGTCCACTCGGTGTAGCTCCGGCTTCGCTCCGGCCGTGCGCGGGACTATCGACGGACTCCGTCCGGCCACGCCCACCTGACGCACCTCCAGCTTCGCTCCGGCCGTGCGCGTCACTGTCGACACGCTCTGCCCGGCCACGTCCACTCGACGTACCTCCAGCTTCGCTCCGGCCGTGTGCGCTGCTGTCGACGGACTCAGTCCGGCTACGTCTGCTCGACGTAGCTCCGGCTTCCGTCCGGCCATGCGCGCGGCCATCGACGGACTCCGTCCGGCCACGCCAACCCGGCGCACCTGCGTCTTCGCTCCCGCCGTACACGCCACTGTCGACGGACTCCGCCCCGCCGCGCCCACCAGGCGCACCTGCGTCTTCGCTCCCGCCGTACACGTCGCTGCCGACGGATTCCGTCCAGCTACGCCCACTCGGCGTACTCGCGCCTTCGTCTCGGCCGGGCGCGGGCTCGGCGGCGCTCGCGGGCCGGAGGGCGGGGCTTGCAGGCACACCTGTCGAGAGGGTGCCGACCTCGACGGCGAAGGTCCGTCCGTTGTGCCGGACGAGCGAACCGGAATCCGCAACCAGCGCGTCGAAAAGGTTTCCGGAGCAGAGTGATTCATCGATCGGCACCTCGTAGGCCGAGACGTGGCGGCACACCGCGCCGCGGCCGCCGCGGGTGGCGATGGTGATGGCGGGCAGCACCGCGGCCGCGAAGAGCTTGGTGTCGCCGAGGTCGTACAGCTCGACCGGTGACAGTTCGCCGAGCAGGATGCTGCGAATGTTCGCACCCGCCTTGGTCGTCAGGAATCGGTTGGCGCACAACAGACCGAGCGCGCCGCCCGTGGTCAGCAGCCGCGGCGCCACCGCGACGAAGGGGTGGGTGAGATCGATGCGACCACGCAGCCCGTACTGCCTGCTGAGCAGCCGCGCGGTGTCGCCGCCGAGCTGCTGAGTGCGCACGTAGGGCGGGTTGGTGATGATCGCGTCGAAGGAGCCGTCCGCGAGGTCCGCGGCGTCGGCGAGGAAGTCGCCGGCGTGCCAGTCGACCTCGATGTGCTCCGCCGCCGCCCGCGTCCGTGCCGCGGCGAGCCCGGACTCGTCGAGGTCGTACCCCGTCAGCCGGAGCCGGACGCCGGGCAGGTGCGCCGCGGCTTCCCGGTGCAGGGCGAGCAGGAGTTCTCCGTCGCCGCACGCCGGGTCGAGCACGCGCAGCACTCCCCCGTGGCCGGGACGCGGGGCGTGCGCGAGCAGCCGCCGCGCGAGGAACCGCGCCAGCGCGGGCGGGGTGTAGTGCCGCCCATGCCGTTTGCGCTCGTGGGTATGCGAACCCATGGTTGGGATTGTGCCTCGTCAGGACGCCGCGGGCGGGCCGATGGCGGGAACCGGCGCGCGCGTCGCCCGGGATCGCTCGCCCGCGTGTCGCCCGGCGAACCTGCGCATCAGCGGCGCGTCCACCCCGTGGTAAATGGCCGCCGCGGCCGCGGTCGAGAGCACCAGGCACAGCGCGGCGAAGCCGAGCCAGCCGACCGGCCCGAACTGGCGTCCGCCGATGAGCAGCCTCGTCACCAGCACCATCACCGGGAACTGGATCAGATAGAAGGCGAAGGAGATATTGCCGAACCACACCATCCGTGTCGAGGCGTTGAGGCCGCGGATGCCGGCCAGATCCCGGGCCGCCAGCGTCGCCACCACCGCGGTCATCGGCGCCAGCAACAGCGCCGACATCTTGAAGTTCACCGGGACGACCCAGGTCGCCGCGTACGCCACCGCGAGCGCGAGCAGCGGCGGCGACAGCCGGGTATTGCGCCAGCGGCCCTCGAGCACCAGCCGGGCGGCCAACACCCCGAGGAAGAATTCGGGCAGCCGCGAGAGCGGGAAGATATAACTGAGCCAATAGGACTGTGCGACCGGGATATCCGGCTGCGCGAACCACGCGGGCGAGGCGTGCAATTCGAAGAACGGTGACGCCTCACCCGGTACCAGCCGAGGGGCGAAGGCGTTCTCGATGCCTTTGGGGCCGGGCACCCAGAGGAAGTAGGCGGCGTGCAGCGCGACGATCGCCAGCAGCAGTCCGGCCATCACCCAGAGCACCCGCTCGGGACGCACCCGCCGCACCAGCGGCAGCGCCAAGGGGAAGCACAGGTAGAACAGCATTTCCGCACCCAGCGACCAGGACGGCACGTTCAGTCCGCCCACCGTCGACCACTTCGGCACCCAGGTGTGCACCAGCGCGAGGTCCGGGGCCCACACCACCGGCCGGGTCAGCGGCACGCTCGCCACCAGAACGAACGCGACGGCGGCCACCAGGTGCGTGGGATAGATCTTCAGCACCCGCCGCCGATAGAACCGCCGCACCGAACTCCCCGGCCGGAACGACCAGTAGATGATGAACCCGGACAGCACGAAGAAGAACGTCACGCCCGCCGCCCCGAGCTGCATCGGCATCGCCTGATGCAGGTGCCGGAACAGCTCCGATTTCTGGAACGGGTACACCGGCAGGAATACCAAGGCGTGCAGCAGGAACACCGCGAACGCCGCCCACCAGCGCGCGCCGGTCAGCGAGGGCAGGGCCGGGCGGGTGCGCGTCGCGTCGGCCGAGCTGGGCTCGGGCAGTCTCGCCGAGCCGTTCTCCGCCGGGCTTTCGGTCGACCAGTTACCTACCGACTTGCTCACAGCCGACGTACTCGGCTCGCTACCAGTAGGGCCCGCCTCAACCGGCAAGCTACCGGTCGATCGGAGCGTAAACCTCGCGCCGACCGAAACCCCTGTGCGAGTGCGGTTCCCGGACGTATCGACGTGCGACTCCCGCTGCGCGGTCATCGGCCGAACCGTTCATGCATCGCGCGCGCGACCACCGCGTCACCGTGCGCCGACGGATGGAACGGCAATCCGATCAGATCGGCGCGCGGATCCAGCGCACCGTTCACCCACGGGTCGGGCGAGCACAGTCCGTGTCCGGCGGTCAGCGCCCTGGTGTCGAAGAACTCGATGCCGAGCAATCCGGCCGCTTCCCGCTGCGCGGCGTCGAGACGGTCGAGGTATTCGACCACCGCGCGGCCCCGCGGCTGCACGTACTGGCCGATGCCGAGCACGTTCACGCACGCCGTGTCCTGGCCCGCCGGGAACAACTCCGGATAGCCGACCAGCACGATGCGCGCGTTCGAGGCGAAGTAGCGCAGGTACTCGATCACCGCCCGCATCCGTTCGGCGAAGCGCGCCCCGGACACGCCCCGATAGTCGGTGATCCTGCCCTGCTCGGCGGCCTCCAGCCCGCAACCATCGGTGTGGTTGAACACGCAGGGCAGCAGCGAGGTCCACATGGTGGTCTCGGACGCGCCCCACTCGTCGTTGAGCCCGAATTGCAGCGCGATCAACCGGGTCTCGGGCCCGAAGGCACCGACCTTGTCTGCCTCGATCGCCTCGTGCGAGAGGGTGTAGCCGGGCCCGGTATCGATCGAAGCACCGGAGCACGAGACATCGAGAAAGTCCTCGGTCCCCGCCACACCCATCAAGCCGCTCAACTGGGTCGGCCACGAACTCGGCCCCCGCAGACACTCCTCGGATTTGGCATCCCAGCGAAACCCGTTGGCGGTGAACGAATCCCCGAGCACGATTAACGCCTTTCCCGCTGCGGGGCTCCCGGCGACGGGGTCGGCCACCACCCGAGCGGCTCCGTCGGAATCGACCGCCACAGGCGCGGCTCCCACGGAGTCGACCACGGCAGGCACGGCCCCGACGGGCGCAGCTTCGCTGGAATCGATCGGAGCCGGTGCCGCCCCTGCGGAGCCAGTTGCGACGGGTGCGGTCCCAACAGCCGCGACCCCGGCAGAAGGCGCAGCCCGAGAGGGGTCGAAAACGGCGGGCACAGTGCCGACTGATACGGCCGGCACAGTGCCGACCGATACGGCGGGCAAAGCCTCGGCGGCGTCGGACGCAGTTCGGACGAACGCGGCGGGATCGACCACGGAGGACACGGCGACGCCAGGCGCAACGCCAGGCGCAACGCCAGGCGTGGCCTCGACGTAGCCGACAGCGGGAGCGACCTTGGCAATGCCCGCAACCGCACGGGCGGCCGCGGCGTGACGGGTCAGCGCAGGCGCGGTCCCGACGGCAGCGACCGCGCGGGCGGGCATAGCGGTGCCGACCACGCCGGGAGCAGCCTCCCCGGAAGTAGCGGGCACAGCCATCGAACGAGCAGCCGCTGCCGTGCCGGGTGCGGACACAGCGAACGCGGCTCCGGCGGACTCGAACCCAGCGGAAGCGATCCTGCTACCTGCGGTGGCGGACGACGCGACCGCAGCGGTGAGTACCAGCGCGGTCGCGCCGAACCCTCTGCGGCGGACGCTGTTTCGAAACGGTGTCATCGGAGCCGCCGTCAGTAACCGGCCCGGGGTTCGAAGCCGGGTGCGGTGAGTGCCGGGGCGGGTTGCGGCGCGGGCGCGGGTTGCTGCACCGGTGCGGGCTTCGGGGCCGGCGCCTGCTGCGGGACTTGCTGCGCGGGTGCGGGTTCCGCGGCGGGCGCGGGTTCAGGTGCCGGGGCCTGCACCTCGGGAGTCGACTCTGCGGTCGGAACGGGGGCCGGAGCGCTCTCCTGAACAGTGTTGGTCGCCGCCGGAGCGGTGCTCGCGGGGGCGTGGTCGACGTGCGTCTCCGTCTCGCCGCCGCAGCCTGCCGCACCGAGTAGCACCACACCGCTGGCGAGGGCGGTCGCGAGACAACGCTTCATGGTCGTTTCCGTTCTCAAATCAGGAGCATGCGTATTTCACTTCAGCCGGAGACTACAAGTCGGCACCAACGAAACCGCCCGTTTCGCGCAAACTCCCGAGTCCAGCGCGCCCCCAATTTCGAGGTCTCGCCAACCCGCCACCGCCCGGTCGCCCAGTTCGCCGGTTACAAAAAAAGACCACAGCGGCTAGCATTCAGTCTCGAAATGGAACCGAAATGAAGGAGGCCGGTCCATGAGCCCGACCACTGCGCCCACCGACGCGTTCGAGACCTTGACCCGAATCCTCGATGAGCGCTGGACCTGCAGGCAGTTCCGCTCCGACCAGGTCCCGCGGCCCACCATCGAGGCGCTGCTGCGCGCGGCTCAGCGCACCCCCTCCTGGTGCAACACCCAGCCGTGGCAGGTCGCGGTCACCGAGGGCGCGGCCACCGATCGGTTCCGCAAAGAGCTGCTCGAACACGTCCAAAGTGCCGCGCCCGAACCGGATTTCGCGTTCCCGGGGCAGTACGCCGGGATCTACCGTGACCGCAGGCGCGAGTGCGGGCTGCAACTGTACGAGAGCGTCGGCATCGTCAAGGGCGATCAGGCGGGCACCATGCGCCAGGCGATGCGCAATTTCGAACTCTTCGACGCGCCGCATGTCGCGATCGTCAGCACCGAGGCCGATCTCGGCGTCTACGGCGCCGTCGACTGCGGCCTCTACCTCGGCACGTTCTTGCTCGCCGCCCAGAGCCTCGGTCTCGCCGCCGCACCGCAGGCGGCCCTCGCCTCCTACTCCCCTTTTCTGCGCGAGTATTTCGGGCTCACCGAGAACCGCCGCGTGGTGGCAGCCATCTCGTTCGGCTACCCCGACACCGACCACCCGGTGAACGGCTTCCGCACCAGCCGCGAGCAGACCGACCAGGTCGCCGCCTGGTTCACCGACTGATCAAATCCGCACCGCGACAATACTTCTCACGGAGTAATCAGCCGACCTGACGGTCCGCCCCGGTCAGCCCCTGCCCCGGTTCGGGGCTGACATCGCGGGCGGTGAGCTCGCTTTCGCAGACGTCGCATTCGAGCCGGACGTGCGCCTCGCCGGTGCATTCGCGATGACCGTAGTGCACCGGCGGCCCGTCCGGCGCCATGTAGGCATCGCCCCAATCCCGGATCGCCATCAGGATCGGATAGATGTCGTGCCCCTTCTGGGTGAGCCGATACTCCTCGTGCGCGCCGACCGCCGCCGGACGCTTCACCAGAATGCCGTGCTCGATCAACCGGTCCAGCCGGTCCTGCAACCTGCTGCGGGAAATGCCGAGCGCGCTCTGGAAGGCGTTGAACCGGCGAATTCCGGAGAACGCGTACTTGAGGATGACCAGCGTCCACCGATCACCGAGAACCACCAGCGGCCGCGTGATGGAACACGGCTCGTCGGCAAGATCCTCGTAACGCACCCTTCGATGCTACCCAGCGCCGCTCTCCCCGCGGCCTGGGTCTCTCACACGTCTTCGCGCCGATGGATGACGTACTCGAAATGCCCGTCCTCCGGATCGGCGCGCAACGGCCACGGCTCCGCCTCGAGCACACGGCGCCACTCCAGCGTCCGGCGCGCGTCCTGTTCGGCGAGCGACCGCGCGTCCGCCACGTCGGAGCAGGCGCCGAGTATCTGCTCCTCGGTGCCGCAGAACTCGCAGCTGTGCACCTTGCCGACCTCGTAGCGTTCCGGCACAGCGAACCTCCTTCGGATGGAAAAAGCGTGGGCCCCGGGAAGATTCCCGGGGCCCACGCGGAGTCCTCACATCACAGCGGGATGTTCTTGTGGTGACTCTTGCGCGCGGGCGCGGCGGCCAGCGCGGCGGCGATGACACTGCGCGTCTTGGCCGGGTCGATGACCTCGTCCACCACACCGATCGCGATGGCGCGCTCGACGCCGCCCGCGATCTTCTCGTGCTCGGCGGTGAGCCGCTCGTGCAGCGCCTCGCGCTCCTCCTCGGGAGCGGCGGCGAGTGCCTTCTTGTGCAGGATGCCGACCGCGGCCTTGGCGCCCATCACGGCCACCTCGGAACCCGGCCAGGCGTACACCGCGGTCGCGCCCAGCGAGCGGGCGTTCATGGCGATGTAGGCGCCGCCGTAGATCTTGCGGGTGACCAGGGTGACCCGCGGCACGCGGGCCTCGGCGAAGGCGTGCAGCAGCTTCGCGCCGCGGCGCACGACGCCCTCCCACTCCTGACCGACACCGGGCAGGTAGCCGGGCACGTCGGTGACGACGATCAGCGGGATGCCGAACGCGTCGCACAGCCGCACGAACCGAGCCGCCTTCTCGGCGCTCTCGGAGTTCAGGCAGCCACCGAGGCGCAGCGGGTTGTTGGCCAGCACGCCGACGGTGCGTCCGCCGAGGCGGCCGAGACCCACCACCATGCTGCGGGCGTATCCGGCCTGCAGCTCCTCGAAGGTGGATTCGCCGTCGACGTTGTCGAGCAGCTCGTGCACGACCGGCTTGACGTCGTAGGCGCGCTTGGCGGATTCCGGCAGCATCGCCTTCAGGTCGACGTCACCGTGCGCGGCGGCGCCGAGGTCGAACTCACCCTGCTCGGCGAACATCGACACCAGTCGGCGGGCGCGGTGCATGGCGTCGGCCTCGTCATCGGCGACGATGTGGCACACGCCGGACTTCTTGCCGTGGGTCTCCGGGCCGCCGAGGGTCGCCATGTCGACCTGCTCGCCGGTCACACTGCGCACCACGTCGGGGCCGGTGACGAAGACCCGGCCCTCGGGGGCCATGATCACGATGTCGGTAAGGGCGGGGCCGTAGGCGGCGCCACCTGCGGCGAAGCCGAGCACCACGGAAATCTGGGGGACGAGACCGGACGCGCGGACCATGGCCTCGAAGACCAGGCCGACCGCGTGCAGCGCCTCGACGCCCTCGGCGAGCCGGGCGCCGCCGGAGTGCCAGAGGCCGACGACCGGAACACCGGAATCGATGGCGGTGTCGATCGCGTCGACGATGTGCTTGCACCCCTCGACGCCCATCGCGCCGCCCATGACGGTCGCGTCGGAGCAGTAAGCCACGGTGCGAACCCCGTCCACCTCGCCGATGGCGGCGAGGACACCGGACTTGTCGCGCGGGTGTAGTGGGAGAACGGTGCCGGGATCGAAGAAACGCTGGAGCCGGCCCAGCGGGTCACGCGGATCGGTCGCGGTTTCTGGTTGAAACGCGGGAGCCACGATTGTCATCGCGTCTTCTCCTCAATCAAAAGAGTGCCGCTACTGCGGCTGCGTATGGCGAACCGCCGGTGAGGTCGGCCAGTCCTGCTGGCCGACCCCACCGGGGATCGTTGTTGCAGTCAGTCGTGCGGCTATGCGCGACCGAAGGCGAGCGCGACATTGTGCCCACCGAAACCAAAGGAGTTGTTGATCGCGTACTCGATCTCCTGGCGGCGGGCTTCGCCCTTCACCACGTCGAGGTCGACCTCGGGATCCTGGTTCTCCAGGTTCAGCGTCGGCGGGACGATGCCGTCCCGGATGCTGAGCACGGTCAGCACGGACTCGAGCGCGCCGACGGCGCCGATCGAGTGGCCCAGTGCCGACTTGGGCGCGTACACCGACGGGTGGTTGCCGACGGCCTTGTTGATCGCGTTCGCTTCCGCGGTGTCGCCGATCGGCGTCGCGGTGGCGTGCGCGTTGATGTGGGTGATGTCCTGCTTGGACAGGCCGGCGGTCTGCATCGCGCGGGTCATCGCGCGGGCGGCGCCGGTGCCCTCGGGATCGGGGGCGACCAGGTGGAAGCCGTCCGAGGTGATGCCTGCGCCGAGCAGACGGGCGTGGATCGTGGCACCGCGCGCCTTGGCGTGCTCCTCGGTCTCGAGGGTCATCAGCGCACCGGCCTCGCCGAAGACGAAGCCGTCACGGTCCTTGTCGAACGGACGCGACGCACCCTTGGGGTCGTCGTTGCGCGTGCTCATCGCGCGCATCATGGAGAACGCCGCGATCGGCACCGAGTCGATGAAACCCTCGACGCCGCCGGTGACGACCATGTCGGCGTCACCCATCACGATCATCCGCCACGCGTTGGCGATGGCTTCCGATCCGGACGAGCACGCCGAGACCGGAGTGACCACTCCTGCCCGGGCCTTCAGCTCGAGTCCGACACAGGCCGACGGGCCGTTCGGCATGACCATCTGAACAGCGAGCGGCGAAATCTTGCGATAGCCGCCGTTCTTCAGCTTGTCGACCGAGTCGATGAGCGCGTCGCCGCCACCGAGACCGGTGCCGATCGCCACACCCAGACGGTCGAGGTCGACCTCCGGGCTGCCCGCGTTCTTCCACACCTCGCGACCGAGGACAGTCGCGAGTCGCTCGACATAGGCCATGCGACGGATCTCGACCCTGCTCAGCAGAGTGTCGGGGTTGACCTTCAGGTGGCCGCCGATGCGGACCGGCAGGTCGTATTCCTCGACGAAGGAATCCTCGAGAACGTCGATGCCGCTCTCGCCGTTGAGGAGTCCCTTCCACGTCGCATCGACGTCGCCCGCGATCGACGTGGTCGCCGCCAGGCTCGTTACGACGACGTTGGGGAAATTCCCGTTCAAGGTGGAAGGAGTGGTCACTTTTTCGGCCCTACTCGGCGTCGAACTTGGCCTTGAGCTCCGCGGCCGCGTCAGCGTTCTCGGCCTCGAGCTTCTGGATGTAGGCGACAGCGTCGCCGACCGTCTTCAAGCTGGCCAGATCCTCGTCCGGGATCTTCACACCGTACTTGTCCTCGGTCTGCACAGCGATTTCGACCATGGACAGCGAGTCGATGTCCAGGTCATCGACGAAAGACTTCTCGATCGTCACTTCGGAGGGCTCGATACCCGTAACCTCTTCGATGATCTTGCCGAGTTCCTCGACGATTTGTTCCTGGGTCAGAGCGGCCACTTGGTGGCTCCCTTCTTGATTACTTTGTAGGGCTTCTTCTTTTTGTTTTTCGGGCCGAGCACTCCGGTAGTTACCGTTGGTTCGGTCACGACCTTGCATTATTTCGATGCACGGTCGCGGAGAAAGCTAGCCGGAGGTCGTCAGTTCGGCCAACGCGGGGAGGTCTTCGGGGGTTTTCAGCGCCAGTGTCGGCGTGCCCTTCAGCTCCCGCTTCGCGATGCCGACCAGTGTTCCGGCCGGTGGCAGCTCCGCCACCGCCGAGACGCCGGCCTGCCGGACGGTCTCGGTGCACAGATCCCAGCGCACGGGTCGGGTGACCTGCGCGGCGAGCTTGTCGATCGCGTCCTGACCCGAGGCCACCGGCTGCCCGTCGAAGTTCGACAGCAGCACCCGGGTCGGATCGTTGGGCGTGATCTTGGCGATGGCCTCCGCCACCGCGTCTTGGGCCGGAGCCATGAACGCGGTGTGGAAGGCGCCCGCCACGGGCAGCGCCCGAACCCGCGCCTTTTCCGGCGGATTCGCGGCGAGCTCCGCGAGGGCGTCCAGCTTGCCCGCGGCCACGATCTGGCCCACCGCGTTGCGGTTGGCCGGAACGAGGTCCAGTTCCGCGAGTCGCGCCAGGACGGCGGCTTCGTCGCCGCCGAGTACCGCGGACATTCCGGTCGGCTCCAGCGCGCACGCCTTGGCCATCTCCGCGCCGCGGATAGCGGCGAGACCGACCGCCTCGTCGGGGCTGATCACGCCCGCGACCGCGGCGGCGGCGAACTCGCCGACCGAATGTCCGGCGATGATCGTAGCGGCCGGAAGCGAATCCTGGTCGATTTCGGAGTAGGCCAGCAGCGCGGCGGCGACCACCAGCGGCTGGGTCACCGCGGTGTCGACGATCTCTTCGGCCGTCGCGATGGTGCCGAGACGAACCAAGTCGAGACCGGAAGCCTTGGACCACTGGGCGAGGCGATCATTCGCGCCGGGAAGGTCGAGCCAAGGCGCGAGCATGCCAGGTGTCTGGGACCCCTGTCCAGGGGCGAACAACGCGATCACGCTTCTAAGAAAACACTGTGAGCCCCGCCGCACGAGATGTCGGCGCGAATGAAGCTTCCGGACGGGTTTTGTGGAGGTCCCACAAAATCCCACGTGGGTTGCCCCGATCGACCGACCCGCCTTCCGCGTTACAGCCCTTCTTGACCGATCGGGATCGGAGTTACCTCTGGGGCTGGTGTTGACGTTTCGTTACGTGTTCGTGTCAAACGACCCACCGTTGCCGCGATACGGAGTACGTACGCGTCCCTCGGATTCATCGGATCACGGCCGGTGATCTCCGCGATCCGTTTGAGTCGGTAGCGAACAGTATTTGGATGGACGTACAGCTGACGGGCGCACGTCTCGACCGCGCCCCCGCAATCCAGATAGGCATCGAGGGTGTCGGCGAGCGCCGATCCAGCGGCGGCCAACGGGAGGACAAGATACTCGTTCAGCGCGTTGATCGCACCTCGATCACCCAACAAAGCGCGTTCGGGTAACAACTCGGCCGCGTGCACCGGACGCGGCGCCCCCCGCCAGCCCACCACGGCCTCCATGCCCGCCAGCGCTTCCACCGCGCTCGCGTGCGCCGCGCCGAGGGTGCGGGTGGTCGGGCCGATGACCACAGGACCGTCGGAGAACACCTCGGCGAGCAGGTCGGCCAGGAACGGCGAGACGTACCCGGCGTCGCCGAGATGCCCGCTCACCACCATGACCAACCGGGTGCCCTGCACGACGGCCAGCGCCGCCCGCCCGTGCCGCGCCGCGATGGCGTGCACCGAACCAACGGACGAGACGCCCTGCTCCCCCGGCGGCGTGCCGACGAGGACGGTGGCGGGCGCGGTGGCGTCCCAGTTCAGCGTCGCGGCCCTGGACAGCATGTCCGGGCCGGTGTCGCCGCGCACCACCGCGTCCACCACGAGCGCCTCGAGGCGGGTGTCCCACGCGCCGCGCGATTCCGCGGCGCTGGCGTACACCGAGGCGGCCGCGAAACCGAGCTCGCGCCCGTATCGCAGCACCGCCTCGGTGAGCGCGACCAGCTGCCGGTCGTTGCGCGCCAGCGCAGGCAGCCACTGTTCGAAGAACTCCATGGCCACGCGGACCATGTCGACGGTCTGGCGCAGCGTCAGCCGCCGCGCCAGATCCTGCGGAATCACCTGGAAGGCGTCCAGGCTGAATCGGATGTCGCTGTCGGGATCCTGCAGCCACTCCAGGAAGTTCACCACCGCGGTCTGCACCAGCATCTGGACGCCCGCGCGCTGCGCGGCGTCCAGATCGGCGAAGAACGGCAACCGATCCTGCATCGATCCCACTGCCTCGGTGGACAGTCGGCCCGAGAACTGCTTCACCCGTTTGAGCAGTGTGTCCGGGAGCGGGTCGCGATTCTGCCGGTTCGGTGAGAGCGCGCCGGTCGGCAGATACACCTCGTGCTCGGAGGAGCCTTCGGTGATCCGACGGGGCCGCGGCGGTTTACGTTCCACGATCCAATGTTCCGCTATGCGAGATCTTCGTCCGAACCCACCGCCGCCTTCGGCGCGGCGTCCACATCATCGATCCGATACTTCGCGGCGGCCTCGACGGCCTTGGCCGGGTCGATCTTGCCGGTCCGTCCCAGCCCGGCCAGGGCCGCGACGGCGATCGACTGCGCGTCGACGTTGAAGACGCGTCGCGCGGCGGGCCGGGTGTCGGAGAAGCCGAACCCGTCCGTGCCGAGCGTGGTGAAGTCGCCGGGCACCCACTTGCGCACCTGATCGGGGACGGCGCGCATCCAGTCGGTCGCGGCGACGTACGGGCCTTCGACCCGCGACAGCGCCTCGGTGACGTACGGGACGCCCGGATCCTCGCCCGGCTTGCGCAGCGCCGCGATCTCCTTGGCCAGCGCCTCCTTGCGGAGCTCGCCCCACGAGGTCACCGACCAGACATCCGCCTGCACACCCCACTCCTCGGCGAGCAGCGCCTGCGCGCGCAAGCCGTCGGGCACCGTGACGCCGGAGACCAGGATCTGGGCGCGCACGTCGCCCTCGCCCCCGCGCCGGTACAGATAGAGACCCTCGAGCAGACCAGCCACGTCCAGGTCGTCCGGCTCGGCCGGCTGCTGGTAGGGCTCGTTGTAGAGGGTGATGTAGTAGAAGATGTCCTCGCCGCCGAAGGTGTCGGTGTCGGGCCGCTCCATGGGCTCGGTGCCCGGCAGCGCGGCCTGATGCGGCGGCGTGACGCCGCCGCCGTACATCCGGCGCAGGCCGTCGCGCACGATGTGCGCGATCTCGAAGGCGAAGGCCGGATCGTAGGTCACCACCGCGGGATTGGTGGAGGCGAGCAGCAGCGAGTGTCCGTCGTTGTGCTGCAGACCCTCGCCCGTCAGCGTGGTTCGCCCGGCGGTCGCTCCGAGCACGAATCCGCGCGCGAGCTGATCCGCGGCCGCCCACAGTCCGTCGCCGGTGCGCTGGAAGCCGAACATCGAGTAGAAGATGTACAGCGGGATCATCGGCTCGCCGTGCGTCGCGTAGGAGGTGCCCGCCGCGGTGAACGACGCCGTCGAACCGGCCTCGTTGATGCCCTCGTGCAGGATCTGCCCGATCGCGCTCTCTTTGTAGGCAAGCATCAATTCCGCGTCGACCGATGTGTACAACTGGCCGTTGCGGTTGTAGATCTTCAACGAAGGGAACCACGAGTCCATACCGAAGGTGCGGGCCTCGTCGGGGATGATCGGCACGATCCGCTTGCCGATCTCCTTGTCCCGCAACAGCTCCTTCATCAACCGCACGAGCGCCATCGTGGTGGCCACGTTCTGCTTGCCCGAGCCCTTGCGCACCGAGCGGTACGCCTCGTCGCCCGGCAGTTGCAGCGGCTTTGCCAAGCTGCGCCGCTCGGGCAGGAAGCCGCCGAGCGCCTGGCGCCGGTCCAGCATGTACTGGATCTCGCGGGCCTCCATACCGGGGTGGTAGTACGGCGGCAGGTACGGATCCTTCTCCAGCTCGGCGTCGGTGATCGGGATCCGCTGCAGGTCGCGGAAGTCCTTGAGGTCCTGCAACGTCAGCTTCTTCATCTGGTGCGTGGCGTTGCGGCCCTCGAAGTGCTTGCCGAGGGTGTAGCCCTTGATGGTCTTGGCCAGGATCACCGTCGGCTGACCCTTGTGCGCCATCGCGGCGGCGTAGGCGGCGTACACCTTGCGGTAGTCGTGCCCGCCGCGCTTGAGATTCCAGATGTCCTGATCGGACATGTTCTGCACCAGCGCCTTGGT
This sequence comes from Nocardia sp. bgisy134, assembly GCF_965341865.1. Lineage (GTDB taxonomy): Bacteria > Actinomycetota > Actinomycetes > Mycobacteriales > Mycobacteriaceae > Nocardia. The sequence goes on along the minus strand of NZ_CBDQZP010000001.1, from coordinate 634,161 downwards.
GCGCGGGTCGCGGCCGAAGAAGTGGTCGCGGACGTAGGCGCCGTCGTTGGCCTTGTAGGTCTGGAAATCACCGTCGGGGGTGGTGTTCATCAGGTTCACCAGCGCGCCGTCGCGATCGGCGCCGAGCAGCGCGTCCCACTCGCGGCCCCAGATCACCTTGATGACGTTCCAGCCCGCGCCGCGGAAGAACGACTCCAGCTCCTGGATGATCTTGCCGTTGCCGCGCACCGGACCGTCCAGGCGCTGCAGGTTGCAGTTCACCACGAAGGTCAGGTTGTCCAGGCCCTCCATGGCGGCCACGTGCGCGAGACCGCGCGACTCCGGCTCGTCCATCTCGCCGTCGCCGAGGAACGCCCAGACGTGCTGGTCGGAGGTGTCCTTGATGCCGCGGTCGTTCAGGTAGTGGTTGAACCGCGCCTGGTAGATGGCGTTCATCGGGCCGAGGCCCATGGACACCGTCGGGAACTCCCAGAAGTTGTTCAGCAACCGCGGGTGCGGGTAGGACGGCAGCCCGTGGCCGAGGCCGCCGTGGCTGTACTCCTGCCGGAACCCGTCGAGCTTGTCGGCGCTGAGCCTGCCTTCGAGGAAGGCGCGCGCGTAGATGCCGGGCGAGGCGTGGCCCTGGATGAAGATCTGGTCGCCGCCGCCGGTGTGGTTCTTGCCGCGGAAGAAGTGGTTGAAGCCCACCTCGTAGAGCGCCGCGGAGGAGGCATAGGTCGAGATGTGGCCGCCGACGCCGATGCCGGGCCGCTGCGCGCGGTGCACCATGATGGCCGCGTTCCATCGGATCCAGGCCCGGTAGCGCCGCTCCACCTCTTCGTCGCCGGGGAACCACGGCTCGTTCTCGGTGGGGATCGTGTTGACGTAGTCGGTGGAGGTCAGCGACGGGATGGCGACCCGGCGCTCACCGGCCCGCTCCAGCAGGCGCAGCATCAGATAGCGGGCCCGGCCCGGGCCCTCGCGGTCGAGCATCTCGTCGAAGGACTCGAGCCATTCGCTCGTCTCCTCCGGATCGATGTCAGGCAGGTAGGACGCCACCCCTTCGCGGATCACCCGCACACGTCCACCCGACTGCGGCTGCGAACCGTTCGATTCGCGTCCGGCGGCGGGAGCGGGGGCGGCGGTGCTTTCAGCGGATTTCGCTGAAGTGGAAGAGTCGATCAGGTCGGTCAAAGGTGCTCCTCGTACAGGGGGTGGACATGCTGTGGCGTCTGTTTCCCCGGGCGGGCGCGCTGGTGGGCGGACCACCCGTTACGTAAGGTTCGGGCGCACCCTCCATCCTTGCCGAGGATGCGTCCCAGGTCATCATGTCAGCAGGAAATCCAGTACCGTTTGCAGGAAACTGGTTACTCCCCAGTTGCCCCGGCACGCGCCGGGAACCGGGCGTCGCTCAGCCGCCTGAACACGTGTTTTTCGATGACCGCCGATGGACGAACAAGAGCGGGGAGGACGATGAAACTGCTGAACCCACGCGGGTTCGGACTGGTGTGCGCGACCGCCGCCGTCGCGACCGGATTGACGGTCGCAGGCTGCGCCGAGCAGGTGGCGGGTAGCGCTTATCCGAACACGTCGGAGCTGGCCGCTTACAAGACCGAGGCGGCGGCATCGTCGGCCGCGGCCACCTCGTCCCGGCAGGCGGCGGCGCAAGCCCAGGCGATCACCGACAACTGCGCGCAATTCCCCGCCGTCACCGGTGCGGGCGTGTCGAGCTACAACGACTTCGTCGACGCACACGATTCCAACGCGCCCGACTACGCCGCGAAGCGCGACGCGGCCGCGCAAACCCTCGAGGACGCGGCGACGAAAGTCGAAACCGGCGTGAACACCGCCGCGGAGCCGCTGCCCCCGGACCTGGCCGCGAAATTCAACGAATACGTCGCCGCCGCACGCGCGTTGGCCGCGGAGACCCGCACCATGACCTACACCGCGCCCGTCGGCGCGCTCAACGAGGCGAGCAAGCGGGTGAACGACGCGCGCAACGCGGTCCGCGACGCGTGCCCGAAACGCTGACGACACGGCGTCCGACGCGACATTCGATGATCATTTCGGCCGATCGGCTTGCGCTCGAGCCGATAACCATGTTCGCTTGCAACTATCTACTGTCGGGAGTTGAGGAGGACACCACCGTGGTCGCCGCGGCGGACGCGCAGAACTACGCTCAGAAGCTTGGCATTACACACGGCTTGGTTGTCCAGGAGCTGGGCTGGGACGAAGATACCGACGACGACCTGAGGGCCGATGTCGAGGACGCCAGCGGTGGTGAGATGGTCGACGAGGACTCCGACGAGGTCGTCGACGCCGTGCTGCTGTGGTGGCGAGACGGCGACGGCGACCTGGCCGACGAGTTGATGGAGGTCATCAGCCCCCTGGCCGACGACGGTTTCATCTGGGTCCTCACTCCCAAGACCGGCCTGCCTGGCCATGTCGATCCGAGCGAGATCGCGGAGGCAGCGCCGACCGCAGGTCTGACCCAGACCTCGGCGATCAGCCTCGGCGCCTGGATCGGCAGCAGACTGGTACAGCCGAAGGCTCCGTCGAAGCAGCGCTGAGCCTTTCGCTATGGTTTCGCCGGGCGGTGTTACCGCCGCCCGGTGGAGACCCGAACCGATGGAGGATTCGCGTATGCCGCTCGAGGTGGGCACCTTCGCGCCGGATTTCACGCTGCGGGACCAGAACAACCAGGACGTCACGCTGTCGGATTACCGGGGCAAGAAGAACGTGCTGATCGTGTTCTATCCGCTGGCGTTCACCGGCATCTGCCAGGGCGAGCTGTGCAAGGTGCGCGACGAGCTGCCCAAGTTCCAGAACGACAACGCCGACATCCTCGCCATCTCCGTCGGCCCGCCGCCCACACACAAGATCTGGGCCGCCGAGCAGGGCTACACCTTCCCCCTGCTCTCCGATTTCTGGCCGCACGGCGCCATCGCCCAGGCCTACGGCGTCTTCAATGAGAAGTCCGGCTATCCCAACCGCGGCACCTTCGTCGTCGACCGCGACGGATACATCCGCTTCTCCGAGATGAACGGCCCCGGAGAGCCCCGTGACCAGGCGGCTTGGGAGAAAGCGCTCGCCGCGCTAGATTCATAGACCGTTGCCGCCGATCCCTCGGCGGCGGACGGGCGTATAGCTCAGCGGTAGAGCACTGGTTTTACACACCAGCGGTCGGGGGTTCGATCCCCTCTGCGCCCACAGCACTCGCAGGCGGCTCATGCTCATGGAGAGCATGAGCCGCTCTCGTTTCGTCGTGTTTTGTGGGGGCGAAGCCCTCACGCCCCACCCGGCGGGCTTCGCCCCCGGACCCCCGGCCTCAGGGTCGCCGATCCCAACGGCGCGCTCCCCTCCAGGCCCGTCCCACCTGGTGTGCCGCGCTTCGTCCCCGGGCCCACCCCAGGACTCGCCGATCCCAATGCCACACCAGGACTCGGCCCGGAGCCCGCCTACCTGGTGCCACCCTCTTCTCCGGACCCCGACCTGTGGCTCGACAATCCCATGCTGTGCCCGCTTGGTGCCGCGCTTAGTTCCCAGGCTCGACACCGGCGACGAAGCCCTCACCGAGCTCGGCGTCCTGGTCGGCTTCGACGACGACCTGGCTGGCCAAGCCACTCGCACCAGCAACCGCATCCGTGGCCTGCTGACCAGCATCCACCCAGCTCTCGAACGCGTCTTGGGGCCCCTGATCTCACATCCTGCGGTTCTGGAGATCTTGTCCCGGTGCGGCGGTCCAGCAGGGATCCGAGCCGCGGGCAAACGCAAACTCACCACGATCGCCACCGAGCACGCGCCCCGGATGGACACACGCCTGGTCGATGAGGTCCTGGCCGCCCTGCCCGCACAGACCGTCACCGTTCCCGGCGCGAAAGCCGCCGAGGTCGTGCTACCGAAACTCGCCGACGCGCTCCGCTTCGGCAGGCCACCTCGCCTCCTACGCCGGGATCGCCCCGGTCACCCACCGATCCGGCAGCTCCATCCGCGGGAATCACCAGCTCGATCAGGCAACCACAAACTCGAACGCGCCCTGTTCCTGTCCGCCTTCGCCGCCCTGCACGACCCGGCAAGCCGCACCTACCACGACCGGAAGCACGCCGAGGGCAAGAACCACAACACCGCCCTCGTCTGCCTGGCCCGGCGCCGCTGCGACGTCCTCTACGCCATGCTCAAAACCAAACAGCCCTACCGAAATCCGCTGGTCCCAGCATCGACGTGATGCCACGATGACGTGACTTCATTCGTCATGACGACCTGCGCTGAGAGGACACCGCATGATCGCGGATCTCCGCATCCGTTTCGCTGTCGACGATGAGGAGCTCTCACGGCTCCACACCGACGCCTTCGGCGGTGACCACGTGCCGAGCCCTTGGACGGCGCGCCTGGAACGGCACAGCAGATCGTGGGTCGGTGCGTTCGTCGGCAATCGGCTTGTCGGGTTCGTGCACGCGGTCTGGGGCGGAGGTCGGCATGCGTTCCTCCTCGACACCGTGGTCGCCCCCGACTTCCAGCATCAGCGCATCGGAACCAGCCTGGTCGCGGCTCTTATCGGCGACCTACGCGAACTCGGTATCGAGTGGCTCCACGTCGACTACGAACCACACCTCAACAGCTTCTATCGCGACACCTGCGGGTTCCGAACCACCGACGCCGGCCTACTACGGCTGAACTGACACCGAACGCCACAGCGGCGCAACCGACCACGACCGATCCAGCTTGACCAAAACCATAGGGACACCCCTGGTCCCGCCTTCTCCGGACCCGACCGGAGGCCCGCCGATCCCGATGCCGCGTTCTTCCACCTCGAGCCCGCCTACCTGGTGCCACCCTTCGCCTCCGGAACCCCGGCCCCGAGCCGGTCGATCCCGGATGCCGCGCTTCCCTGACCTGCGCCTCAGGCTCGGTGCCGAACAGCTCCGTAAGACATGTCCCGCTGCGCCTTTGGCTGCGGACTTCTTCGCATCGATCTCGGCGCTACTCATGGACCATTCCACCCGGCGCCGATACACGGTCGGAGGCATACCAGAAGTGCCGCTCACCCTCACCACCGCCACGGCCCTCGGGCTGCTCCTCGGGTTCCCGCCCAGCTCGTCCTGTCGATCGGCGGTCAGCCGCGCACGTGCAGCCCGAACCCCGTGCAGCCCGCGGGCTCCAGTCCCTCCTTCAGGTGCAGCGAGGGGATCTCGACTGGGAGAAATGCACCCTCGACGTGGTCGGGCACCTGCGCCTGTCCGCGGGCAAATACCCCGACGACCCCCGCTTGGCCTCGCTCATCGGCGAGCTGGCGATGGGCAGCGAGCGCTTCCGCCGCCTCTGGGCTCGTGCCGACGTGTGCGCCCGCACGCACGGACGCAAGGCGTACCGGCACCCGCTGGTCGGACTGCTGGAACTGCACCAGGAGAACTTCGCGCTACCGGACGAATCAGGCATGGAGCTGCTGGTGCTGTCCGCGGCCCCCGGCAGCCCCACCGAGGACGGGCTGCGCCTGCTCGCGGGCCTGGGCGCGGACAGCGGGGACGCGCATCCCACAATGAACGCTCGAGTCCGCGAATAACTCGACGAAGCCCACCGCGCTCGGACAACGGTCTTGCCCGAAACCTGCTACTGACCCACGACATCCGGTCACCAGGCGAAGCCCCACACTCCGCCCGGCGGGTTTCAGCACTGGTGTACCCCAAACCTTCGACGGCATCCTCGCCCCCATGCCCGCGGCTACTCGATTCGCGCTCAGGCTGTAGATGTTTCCGTAGGGCCGAGGAGGTCCCAGCGGTTGCCGGAGATGTCGAGAAAGACCGCGACTCGACCGTACGGCTCCGTGCGCGGGCCGATCACGAATTCCACACCAGCAGAGGTCATTCGGTGGTATGCGGCATCGAAATCCTCGACCCGCAGGAAGAACCCGACCCGACCTGCGACCTGGTCTCCGACCGCAGCACGCTGCCTGTCACCATCGGCGCGTGCCAGCAGGATTCCGGTGGAGGCGGCGGGCGGGCGAACGACGACCCATCGCTTGGGACGCCCGTCGTCGGTCAAGGATGGGGAGTCCTCGATCAGATCGAAACCCAGAGTCTCCACGAAGAATTCGATGGCTGGGTCGTACTCCGCAACGATGATCGTGATCAGTTCCAGGTGCACTGGCCGAGCGTAGGGCTCGGCCTCGCACACCGCAGGTCTTTCGCGGCGTGATGCCGCAGGCTTCGACATAGCGCAGCCGGACGCGATCGACCTCGACATGGTTGTGGCGCAAGTCCGTCGGCGTTCTCCTCGTCACGGATTCGGCGGAGACCCCCCGGCCTCAATCGCGACATCTACGCCAACGACGCCGTCGGTTAGCCCCGGCATCGAGCACCCGCCCCGAATCCGTGTACGCCGACTCCCTCGCCGGTCCTGGACGGCGGGTCCGGTCGGCGGCGGACATCGAGGGCGAAGGACTCCGACGCGGTGCGACCGATGTGCTCGGCACCCCGCTCCACGAAGCCGCGCGCAGAGTCGCCACCGCACTCAGCACCGAGGACGCCAGCGCAACGATTGTTCCGCCTCGGGCGGAGAAAGTGGCCTCAGCCTTGCCCACCGTCCGACGATCGGATGGTCGGTCCATACCGTGCCGGACTGTACTGGACGATCCCGGGAGTTCGCCCTGGTGACGTACCGCCGTCGCGAACCCAACCGGCGCGGCGGGGTCCGATCCGCTGTGTGAAGTCGTTGCCCTAGCACGATGTGGCATCAATCACAAGGTCAGTTTGGACCCCTTGAACTTGAAATTTAGGTAACCCGAAATTTATCATTCGCCTCGTGAAGGTTTGGCTCCACCCGTTGTTCCGCACTCCCGCTCGCGTGTTCGCCGCGTTGCTCGGCACCGTCGCACTGACCGCCGCGCTCGCCGCCTGTGGTGAATCCGCGAACCAGAACGAGAAGCCGGTCGTGCTGACCACGTTCACCGTGCTCGCCGATATCGCTCGGCAGGTCGCGGGTGAGCATCTCACCGTCGAATCGATTACGAAGGTGGGCGCGGAGATCCACGGCTACGAGCCGACTCCGGGCGATGTGCGCAGGGCCTCGACCGCCGATCTCATCCTCGACAACGGCATGAACCTCGAGGCGTGGTTCGCGCAGTTCGTCGAGGATGTCGACGTGAAGCATGTGGTCGTCAGCGAGGGTGTGGCGCCGATGTCGATCACCGAGGACGCGTACCAGGGGAAGCCGAACCCGCACGCGTGGATGTCGCCGTTGAACGTGAAGACCTACGTGGACAACATGATTCGCGCCTTCAGCGAACTCGATCCTGAGCATTCCGCCGACTTTCACGCCGCAGGAGCGGCCTACCAGGCCGAACTCCAGAAGATCCACGACGAACTGGTAACCACCCTGGCCACGCTGCCGCCCAACGAGCGCGCGCTGGTGACCTGCGAGGGCGCGTTCTCCTACCTGGCTCGCGACGCAGGGCTCACCGAGAAGTACATCTGGGCTGTCAATGCCGAACAGCAGGCCACTCCGCAGCAGATCACCTCGGCCATCGATTTCGTCCGCGCGAACCGGGTGCCCGCCGTGTTCTGCGAGTCGACGGTGTCGGATGCGCCCATGCAGCGCGTGGTCGAGGCGACCGGTGCCCGATTCGGCGGTGTGCTCTACGTGGACTCGCTGTCGGAGGCGGACGGCCCGGTGCCCACCTACCTGGATCTCGTCCGGCACGACGCCAAGACCATCAGTGCGGCGCTGACGGGAGCCCGGCCATGACACCCAGCATCGAAATCCGTGATGTCACAGTCCACTACGGCGAGGTGCTTGCGCTCGACGGCGTCGATCTGACCTTGCAATCGGGACGCGTGTGCGGCCTGGTCGGCATGAACGGTTCCGGCAAGTCGACGCTGTTCAAGACGATCATGGGTCTGGTGCGACCCGATCGGGGCACGGTCCATATCGGCGGGACCGATCCCGCCGGCGCACGGCGCGCCGGAACGCTCGGCTATGTGCCGCAGAGCGAGGCCGTCGACTGGAGCTTCCCGCTCTCGGTGCGCGATGTGGTGATGACCGGGCGCTACGGCCACATGGGTTTCACCCGCCGCCCCCGTCGCGCGGACCGAGAGGCCGTGGCACACGCCCTGGAGCGAGTGGAACTGACCGACCTGGCCGATCGGCAGATCGGCCAACTGTCCGGCGGACAGCGCAAACGCGCCTTCGTGGCGCGCGGAATCGCCCAGGGTGCAACGATTCTGCTGCTCGATGAGCCGTTCGCCGGCGTGGACAAGCGCTCCGAAGCCACCATCACCACACTGCTGCGTGAACTCGCCGCCGACGGCGCCACCATCCTGGTCTCCACCCACGACCTGCACGCGCTACCCGACCTCGCCGACGAATCGGTGCTGCTCATGCGAAAGGTGCTCGCGCACGGCGACACCCACGAGATCCTGCGCCCGGAGAAGCTGGCCCTGGCCTTCGGACTCGATGTGCTGGAACGCGATTCACTTCCGAAGGCGGGTTGAGATGTCCCTCGTCGAGTTCTTCGTCGATCCGCTGCGCTACGAGTTCATGGTGCGGGCGCTGGCCACCACCCTGGTCACCGCCGTGGTGTGCGCGACGCTGTCGTGCTGGCTGGTGCTGATCGGCTGGTCCCTGATGGGCGATGCGGTATCGCATGCGGTGCTGCCCGGTGTAGTCCTCGCCTATATCGTCGGTGCGCCGTTCGCGGTGGGCGCGGTCGTGTTCGGCTTCCTCGCCGTCGGGCTCATCGGCGTCGTGCGCAATACCAGCCGGGTCAAGGAAGACGCGGCGATCGGCATCGTCTTCACCACCCTGTTCGCCTTCGGCCTGGTCCTGGTCTCGGTGACGCCGAGCCAAACCGACTTGAACCACATCATCTTCGGCAACCTGCTCGGCGTGAGCAGTGACGAACTCGTCCAGATCGCCATACTCGCCGTCATCGTCCTCGCGGCCCTGGTCCTGAAGCGACGCGACTTCACCCTCTATGCCTTCGACGCCACCCACGCCCACGCCATCGGCCTGCGTCCTCGCCTGCTCGGCACCGCGCTCCTCGCGCTGCTCGCCTTGACCGCGGTCCTCGCGCTCCAAGCGGTCGGGGTCATCCTGGTGGTGGCCATGCTGATCATCCCCGGAGCCACGGCTTACCTGCTCACCGATCGCTTCGGCCGCATGCTGCTGATCGCTCCGTCGGTATCCGCGCTCTGCTCGGTGATCGGCCTGTACATCAGCTACCACCTCGACACCGCGCCGGGCGGCATGGTGGTTGTGGTCCAAGGCGTCGCCTTCACGCTCGTATACCTGTTCGCTCCACGTCAGGGCGTCATCGGCCGCCGCATCACCGCCGCTCGCCGCCGCACCGCGGTCGCGGCCTGAGCCTCGGGGACCCCGCCGACCCGTACTCTTCGACGACTCCGTCGAAGGGAGCGACCGCCGCGGCGGGGAGGTCGAGGATAACCTCCCCACAACACGGCTGATCGCCTGTCCGGTCGGCAGCGGATGCTCGATGTACACGGAGTTCGCGCGCCGGGATCGCACTCGCCCTCCTCGGCGAACATGACGCCAGACGGCGGCCGCGGTGCCTCGTCGACGACGATGTGGCACACGCCGGACTAACTGCCCGCCGAAGACGCAGCCGTCGCGGTCTCTGTCCAATGGACGCGACGCGCGTGCTCACCGCGCGCATCCTGGCGAACGTCGCGATCGGCACCGGGTCCCGGCCCGGACCTACTGAACGCAGCGGCATCGAGGCGCTGGTCGGGGACTCGCCCCGTGCTGCATCCACGAAATCCACGGCTCGCCGCCACTAAACTAAATAGGTGGACGCACCCACGGCGCAGCGGGAGTTCTCCGCATACGGGCTGTCGCACTGGATTGTGCTGGCTCTGTTCGCGGTGGGCGCGGTGCTGGTCGTCGTGATCGGACGAAGGCATCGAAACGACTTCGCCGCACGCCGTTTCAGCCGGACGTTCGGCGCGGTGACGCTGGGGATATACCTGACCATCTACATCACCACCTTGTTCCCTCCGGCCCTCGGACGCTCAGTGCCGCTGCGCCTGACCGATCTCGCGACCATCGTCGCCGGCTACGCGCTGTTGACACACCAGCGCTGGGCATACGCGCTCACCTACTACTGGTGCCTCACTCTGAGCACACAGGCGCTCATTTCACCGGCGCTGGAGAGCCCCGACTTCCCGAACAAGGTGTTCCTGGCCTTCTGGGCGATCCACCTGGCCGTGGTCTGGGCCGCGATCTACTTGACCTGGGGCATCGGTATGCACCCGAACTGGCGCAGCTACTGGTTCGCCGTGGCGGTCACCGTGGTGTGGGTCGCGATCACCTTCGTCTTCAACTCCCTCGCCGACACCAACTACGGTTTCGTCAACCGAAAGCCCTCGACATTGTCGCTGCTCGACGTGCTCGGGCCATGGCCCTGGTACCTGGGGACCGTGGCTGTCGTGTTGCTCGTCGTGTGGGCCTTGATGACCTGGCCGTGGGTCCGCTCCGCGTCGACGCCGAGGCTGCCTGCTGCGAACCAGGCGACGAGCTCGCCGAGGGCCGAACACGGCTGATTTGCAGACAACTGCGCATGAAACGCAGGCCTACCCCCGGAACCGCGTCACCCAACGCGCCCACAACGCCCACCCGAACGAAACCCAAGAAACCGAGCAGATCAGAAGAAACGCTGCGGCACAGGGCTTCTCGCCCCGACCACCCAACCGCGGCGCAGAACCCGACCGGTCCGCAGCGACAGCCGAAGCCCTACCCCACGTCCCGCCGCAACCACGTCACTTCCGCACCAGCACCGCACTCTCCGGAGCGGAACACCTCCAGATCCTCGTCCCACGCCGTCCCCAGCGCGCGGTCGATCTCCGAGGCCAGGTCGTACGCCGAGTACTTCCCCAATTCTCGCGCTGCCTGAAGCATCGCTCGCAGCCGCATCTCACCCAGCGTGACATCACCGCTCGCACTGGTGGACCCGTGCCACAACCCCAGACCGGGCACGAAGCTGTAGCGCTCCCCGTCCACCCCGTCGCTCGGGTCCTCGGTGACCTCGAATCGAAGCACCGGCCAGGAGCGCAACGACTGGGCGATTCGGGCGGCGGTGCCGACGGGCCCGATCCAGTCGCTGGTGGCGCGCAGTTGACCGTCGGCGGGTTGGGTGGTCCACCGCAGTTTCGCGGGGGAACCGAGGGCCGAGGTGAGTGCCCACTCGACGTGCGGGCACAGCGCGGCGGGCGACGAGTGGATCCACACCACACCCGCCGTCGCGTCCGCGAACTGACTCGATGCGCGCACCACTACCTCCAGCTCAGACGAGGGACGTCTTCCCCAACGACCCGTCCAGCTGGCGTTGCCTGAGTGTACTGGAGTGCCCGAAGTTACGTATGTTACTTCGCGCGTGTGTTGCCCGCGAGTCTCGTTTCGGCGATCACGGCGTCACTCAGGACCGGCCACACCTCCCGTGCCCAGTCGCCGAAATTCTCGTCCGCCAACGCGATACACGCCACCCGAATTTCCGGATCGACCCACAGGAAGGTGCCCGACTGGCCGAAATGGCCGTAGGTGCGCGGGGAGTTCGCGCCGCCGGTCCAGTGCGGGGATTTCCCATCGCGGATTTCGAATCCGAGTCCCCAGTCGTTGGGCCGCTTCGAGCCGTAGCCGGGCAGGATGCCGTTCACGCCGGGGAATTGCACGGTGCTCGCCTCGGCGTGGGTCTGCCCGGAGATCAGCCGAGGGTCCAGCAGTTCGGCGGCGAACAGCAGCAGGTCCGCGACGGTGGACCGGCAGGCGTGCCCGGCGGATCCGGACAGCACCGAGGATTTCATGCCGAGCGGCTCGAACACCGCGTCCCGCAGGTATTCGTCGAACGCGATACCGGTTTGCTCGGTGACGAATTCGGCGAGCACCTCGAAACCGGAACTCGAGTAGATGCGGCGGGCGCCGGGTTCGGCGAGCACGTCGGTGGTGTCGAAGGCGAGGCCGGAGGTGTGCGCGAGCAGATGGCGGACGGTCGCTCCTGGCGGACCCACGGGTTGGTCGAGCTCGATCGCGCCCTCTTCCACCGCGACGAGCACACCGTAGGCGACCAGCGGCTTGGTCACCGAGGCGAGCGGGAAGACGCGCTCGGCGTCGCCCTGCGAGACCGCGCCCGCGCCGGTGACCACACCTGCGGCCGCGTGTCGAACCGGCCAGTCCTTGATCTGCTCGAGTGCACGCACGAAACGAGCCTAACGAGACCGCGCCTGCGCCGTAGCACCGCGACCGGAAATCGATCCGGTGCGCGGCATCCCCGGGGAAGATCTCGGTACCGCCGGTACCATCGACTCACCATGAGTGAACGTAGTGAGCGAATCATGTGCCAGCGTGCCGCGCGCATGCCGCAGCCGAGCGTCAGCGAGGCACAGGCATGAGTGCACCCACGATCCACGGCGACGTGGCCCCCGGCTTCGGCCCGGTCGCCGACGCGTTCCGTCGCAATTTTTCCCGGCACGGCGAAATCGGAGCGGCCGTAGCCGTTTTCGCGGGTGACCAGCCCGTGGTCGACCTGTGGGCCGGACACCGCGACCGGCGTCGCACGCAGCCGTGGGAGCGGGACACGATCGTGCCGGTCTTCTCCTCGACGAAGGGCATGGCGGCGTTCGTGGTCGCCGCCGCCGTATCGAGGGGCGTGCTGGACTACGAGAAACCGGTCGCCGACTACTGGCCGGAGTTCGCCGCGCACGGCAAGAGTGCGATCACGGTGCGCCAGCTCATCGATCACCAGGCCGGACTGTCCGGTCTCGACACCATCGTGAAGCTGTCACAGATCGCCGATCTGGACGGCCTCGCCGAAATCCTCGCCGCCCAGAAACCCGCGTGGCAGCCCGGCACCCGGCACGGCTATCACGCGATCACCCTCGGGCTCTACCAGGGCGAGCTGGTACGCCGCGTCGATCCCGAGGGCCGGACGCTCGGGCGCGTCTTCGCCGAGGACATCGCGAAGCCGTTGGGCGCGGACTTCTTCATCGGCCTGCCCGCCGACGAGCCGATCGAGCGCGTCGCCGTGCTCTCGGCCACCAAGGGCCTGGACATCCTGCGCTACGAGCGCGACATGCCGCTGCGCATCGGCGCCGAGATCTTCCTGGAACGCGGGCATTCCTATGCGGCGCTGACCAATCCGCGCTGCGGAGCGCCCGCGCGCGCGACTCGCCGCGAGTTCCTCGGCGTGGAGTTGCCCGGTCACGGCGGCGTGGGCAATGCCCGCTCGCTGGCCAAGGTCTACGGCGCCGCCGCGGCGCGCACCGGCGCGCTGCCCATCGCCGACGACCTGCTCGGCCTGCTCGCCGCGGCCGACACCGCCGACGACGTGCCCGCCGAGGATCTGGTGCTGCACACCAAGAGTCGCTACCACTTGGGCTTCCGCAAGTCCCGCGGTTCGTTCCGGTTCGGCTCCGACAAACGCGCCTACGGCACCACCGGCCTCGGCGGCTCCTTCGGCTTCGCCGATCCGAGCACCGGTCTCGGTTTCGGCTACACCATGAATCGCCTCGGCATGGCCGTCCTCGACGACGTGCGCAGCCGCAACCTGCGCGCAGCCCTGTTGCGCTGCAAAGCCTGAACCGCCGGGCGCGGGTACCCGCCCGTGCCACCCCCGCTGCGTACACTGGCGAGGCATCGCCGGACTCATCCATCGATCACCGATCGGAGGACCTCGTGGCAGGGCATCCCGCGACCATCGACGCGTACATCTCGGGCTTCCCCGAGGACGTGCGCGCGGTACTGACCGAGTTGCGCGAGACGATCCACACCGCCCTGCCCGGCGCCGTCGAGTCGATCAGCTACGACATCCCGACCTTCAAGCTGCACGGCCGCAATATCGTGCACTTCGCGGGATGGAAGGAGCACGTCAGCCTCTACCCGATCCCGGAGGGCGACATGGCTTTCGAGCTCGCGATCGAGCCCTACCGCGCGGGCAAGGGGACGTTGCGGTTCCCGCTCGACGCGCCGATCCCGCACGATCTGGTCACCCAGGTCGCGGTCCGGCTCGCCGAGCGGGTCGGCGGCTGATCTACCAGTCGGCTTCGGTGTAGCGGATGATGCCGCGAATGTTCTTGCCGTCCAACATGTCCTGGTAGCCCTGGTTGATCTCCTCCAGCTTGTAGCTGCGGGTCACCATGTCGTCCAGGTTGAGCTGGCCGGACTTGTACAGCGACAGCAGGCGCGGCGCGTCCTGGCGGGCGTTGCCGCCGCCGAAGATGCAGCCCTTCACCGTCTTCTGCAGCATGGACAGCAGGAAGCTGTTCATCTTGACCTCGCCCGCGTCCATGCGGCCCATGGAGGTGACCACCAGGGTGCCCGCCTTGGCGGTGAGGATCAGGCCCTCTTCGATGTAGTCGCCGTGCATCTCGCCCATGGTGAGGATGACCTTCTCGGCCATCCGTCCCTCGGTGGCGTCCATCAGCGGCATGATGGCCTCGGCCATGCTGGCGTAGGTGTGGGTGGCCCCGAACTTCTGCGCCTGCTCCCGCTTCCACGGGTTGGGGTCGATGGCGACGACCTTGGACGCGCCGGAGAGCACCGCGCCCTGCAACGCGCTCATGCCGACGCCGCCGATGCCCGCGATCACCACGGTCTCGCCGGGCATCACGTTGGCCACGTGCGTCGAGGAGCCGAAACCGGTCGGCACACCGCACCCGACCAGGCAGGCCACCTCGAACGGGATGGTCGGGTCGATCTTCACCACCGAGGTGTGGTGCACCGTCATGTACGGCGCGAAGGTGCCGAGCAGGCACATCGGGATGACGTTCTGGCCGCGCGCCTGGATGCGATAGGTGCCGTCGCTGATCGCCTGGCCGAGCAGCAGACCCGCGCCGAGATCGCACAGCGCCATGTTGCCCGAGACGCAGGCCGGACAGCGGCCGCACGCGGGGATGAACGACAGGATGACGTGGTCACCGACCTGGAGGTCGCCCGGCACGTTCGGCCCGAGCTTGGTGATCACGCCCGCGCCCTCGTGGCCGCCCATCACGGGGAACGCGGGCATCGGTGTCGCACCTGTGACGATGTGGTGATCCGAGTGGCACATACCGGCTGTTTCCATCCGGATCTGCACTTCGCCGGCGACCGGATCGCCGACCTCGATCTCTTCCACCGACCACGGCTCGTCGATCCCCCACAGGATCGCGCCCTTCGTCTTCATTCCTGTCGACCTCTCGCGTGCACAGTGCTTCAATGTGACTGCACCCACAGTACGAGAAAAGTGGAACGCGTTCTAGTACCGGTCCGAAAATTCATCGGTGCGCGATGGCGTGATGCCCGAACGCGTTCCAGATTCGGCCCCGGTTCTCAGCCACGCACGTCGTAGACGTGGTGGACGAGGTCGTGCACGAAGTACTTCGCCAGCGAGTCGACGGTGAAGACCGACCCGTCGCCGCGCCGCACCCGCAACCCGCGATCCGCCGCGGGCACCGCTTCGAATGCCCGCGCCGCCGTCTCGGCCGCCAGCGCCAGCTCTCCCGAGACCGCGCCGGGGTCCTGGGTGTCGTAGCCGTCGGCGATCGCGGTCGCGTCCTGATCCCAGTTCGAGAAGACCGGCAGCCCGTCCGGCGTCTCCTCCGGGGTGCGTCCGCACGCGTCGAAGGCGGGCACCCGCGGATCCACCGCGGCGGTGCGCGCGGCCACCGCGGCGCGATAGGCGAAGATCCGGCACACGTCGCGCACGTGGGCCGCGTACTCCAGCGGCGACCAGGTCGACTCGTCCGGGCGACGCCGCGCATCGGGACGTTCGAGCACCGCGCGCAACCGGTCGGCGCTCGCCCGGGCCAGCCCGGGCACCTGCTCGTACGGGGTGGCGGTGGCGTCGAATCCGCATTCGGGGCAGGCGCGCTCCAGCACCCAGGTCCAGTTCTTCACGTCGGGAACGATCGGCATGCGTCGAAAATAGAGCTGGCCGTATATGAATTTCCATCCATATACGGCCAGACTTCGTCGAGATACGGTCCGTCACTCCATCAGACGATGCGCCCGCTCGAACAGCTCCAGGGTGATGGCGTGCAGGAAGTCGCCGACCTGCTTGGGCGCCTTACCCGCGAAGGCGCGCGCGTGCGTGCCCTCCAGCACGATGCCCAGCTTGAAGCAGGCCAGCACGGTGTACCAGGTGACGTGGCTCAGATCGCGCTCGGAGAACCGGCCGTAGTGCTCGACCATCTCCGCCGGGGTCGGCAGATCGCCGACCGCTCCCAGCTTGCCGATCAGCGCGGCGCCGGTGGTGCCCGGCTCCGGCCGGGTCGCGATCTGCCAGCCCAGGTCGAGCAGCGGATCACCGATGGTGGACATCTCCCAGTCCACCATCGCCGCGACCTCGGGCCCCTCGTAGGAGAACATCATGTTGGCCAGGTGACAGTCGCCGTGCAGAATGCCCGGCGTCCAGTTCACGGGCCGGTTGCGGTCCAGCCACTCCCCGACCTGCTGCACGCCGGGAATCTCCGGACCCGGGTAACCCTCATTGGCCGAATAGGATTCGAGCTCGCCCAGCCAACGCGGCACCTGACGCTCCAGGAACCCCTCGGGCTTGCCGTAATCCTCCAGGCCGAGCGCCCGGTAGTCGAGCGCGCCGAGCCGGGCGATCGCCTCGACCGCGGACAGGCCCATCTGCCGCCGGATCTCGGGATCGTTCGCGTGCAGCTCGGGCAGCTCGTTCTGCGGATTGAAGCCGACGATCGGCTCCATCAGATAGAAGACCGCGCCGATGACCGACTCGTCGGTGCAGGCGGCGACGACCTCGGGCGCGCGGACGCCGGTCCCGCTGAGCGCGCCGAGCAGCCGCGCCTCCCGACGGATGACCTCATTGCTCTTGGCGCGCAGATGCTTCGGCCCGCGCCGCAGTACGTAGTCCCCGCCGCCGCGCTGGAACCGCAGCATGATGTTCTGCGTGCCGCCGCCCAGCGAGGTCACCCCCTCGAACGCGCCGCCGGGCAGGCCCTGCTCTTCCATCCATTTCCCGACGATCGCGAAATCGACGACCTCGCGATCCACTTCGACCGGTTGCGCAACAGACATGCCCCACATTCTGCACCACCCACCCCCAGCAACTGAAGGCATGTGACAACAGTTCGTGCCGCCGGGCCAGGCGTAGGGTTTGGCACACCATGCACACGCTGTTGATCGACAACTACGACTCGTTCACCTACAACCTGTATCAGCTGATCAGCGAGGTGAACGGCGTCGAGCCGACGGTCGTGCGCAACGACGAGGCCGACGACCCGGCCCGGCTGGGTCTGCATCGCTTCGCCAATGTCGTCGTCTCCCCCGGCCCCGGGCGTCCCGATATCGCCCGTGACGTGGGCATCTCCGCCGCCGTCATCGCCACCACCGAGCTTCCGTTGCTCGGCGTGTGCCTCGGCCACCAGGGCATCGTCGTGGCGGCGGGCGGTCTCGTCGCGCCTGCCCCGATCGCGCGGCACGGCTACCTCGACCAGATCGGCCACGACAACAGCGACCTGTTCGCCGGTCTCCCGCAGCACTTCACCGCCGTCCGCTACCACTCGCTGTGCGCGATCCGTCCGTTGCCCGACGACCTGGAGATCACCGCGAGCACGCCCGACGGCGTGATCATGGGCGTCCGCCACCGCGTCAGACCGCAGTGGGGCGTGCAGTTCCATCCCGAGTCCATCGCCAGCGAGTACGGCGCCACGCTGCTGCGCAATTTCGCCGAACTCACCGCGGCGCACTACGAACGATCGGATACCACCGGCACTCGACTCAGACCCGTCGGCGTACCGGCCGGGCGCGGCCGGGCGGCGACGGTCGAACTCCCGCGAACGGCCGAAACGGCGAACGTCACCACGGCTCCACGACTCCCGGCGACGGCATCCCTTTCGGCCGCGGCGACCCGCCACCGACCGGCCCGCGCGACCGATGCTCCCGCCTGGCCGACCGACACCTCCGGCTTCACCACCGAGCGCACGGTGATCGACCTCGGGCCGGGCGCGGTCAAGACGCCGCCCCGAATGTCGCCGGAGCCCGAGAGCGAAAGTCCCTACCGCAGCGGCGAACCCGAGCGTCCGTGGCAGCTGCGCCACGAGATCATCGATCGGGCCGTCGACACGGAGGCCGCGTTCCTGCGGCTGTACCGCGATTCGCCCACCGCGTTCTGGCTGGACAGCGAGCATGTCGAACCCGGCCTGGACCGCTTCTCTTTCCTCGGCGACGCGAGCGGGCCGCTGGCCGAGGTCGTCCGGTACCGCGTCGGCGACGGTTCCGTGGTGGTGGAGACCGCCGACGGCGACCGCCGGACGGTCGCGGGCGACGTGCTCGACTACCTGGCCGCCGAATTGCGCTGGCGCACCGCCGAAATCCCCGATCTGCCGTTCGACTTCGCGTGCGGGTACGTCGGCTATCTCGGGTACGAGGTGAAGGCCGACTGCGGCGCGAACGCGGCGCACCGCGCCCCGACGCCCGACGCGCAGTGGATCTTCGCCGACCGGCTGGTCGTGGTCGACCATGTCGCCGGGCGCACCCATCTGCTGGCCCTCACCGATCCCGCAGGCGACACCCCGCGCGCGGCGGCGGACTGGCTGCGCGACACCGCCGAGGCGCTCGCCGCCCTGCCGACCTGGTCGAATCCGCCTACGCTCGAGGTCGATTCGGATATCACGGCGGTCGGGGGGCTGCTCGCCCGCGGCCGCGCGCGCTATCTCGCCGACATCGACGTCTGCCTGGACCGGCTGCACGCGGGCGAGTCCTACGAGATCTGCCTGACCGACAGCCTCACCGTCGCCGCCGACACCGCGGGCCTCGACTTCTACCGCACCCTGCGCCGCTGCAACCCGGCCCCGTACGCGGCGTTCCTGCGCTTCGACGACCTGGAGATCGCCTGTTCCTCGCCGGAACGCTTCCTCAAGGTCGACCGGGCGCGCACCGTGGAGAGCAAACCGATCAAGGGCACCGCGCCGCGGGGCTCGACCCCCGCCGAGGACGAGCGCCTGCGCCGCGAGCTCGCCGACAGCCCCAAGACCAGGGCCGAGAACCTGATGATCGTCGACCTGTTGCGCAACGATCTCGGCCGCGTCTGCCAGATCGGCAGCGTGCACGTGCCCAAGCTGATGGCCACCGAGACGTACACGACACTGCACCAACTGGTTTCGACGGTGCGCGGGACGCTGCGCCCCGACGTCGACGTGGTCGACTGTCTGCGCGCCTGCTTTCCCGGCGGCTCAATGACCGGCGCGCCGAAACTGCGCACCATGGAGATCATCGACGAACTGGAGACCGAGGCACGCGGCGTCTATTCCGGCACCATCGGGTTCCTCGGGCTCGGCGGCACGGCGGATCTGAACATCGTCATCCGCACCGCCGTGCGGCACGGCGGCGAGTGGCGCATCGGCGCGGGCGGCGCGATCGTCCTCGACTCCGACCCGGAGGAGGAGTACCGCGAGGTGCTGCTGAAAGCGGCGGCCGCCTATCGCGCCGCCGCCCGCTGAATCCGGTCAGCGCCGCCGTTTTTTCGGCGGCGCGGGCGGCGGCTCCTCGTCACCGGGCCGCCTGCCGCCCAATCCCGTCACCTTGCCGAGCAACGAAATGCCGGGCAGCCGGGCGAGTTTGCCGAGCACGTCCTCGCCGAGGCCGATCATCGCCTCCAACCGCGGCAGCAGCCGGTCGTAGGCCGCGAAGGCCGGGTCGGCCAGCGCCAGCGTCCGGTCGAGCCGGTCGATGGTCGCGTTGAGCCGGTCGATGGCCAGCGAGAGGTTCTCGAGCAGATCGGGCAGCTGCGCGGCCAGCTGGGCCGAGGCCGGAGGCAGCCGGACCGCGGCGTCGAACGCATGTTCCGCGGTCAGCTGCGCCGATTCCAGCGCCTGACCCGCGACCGACTGGGCCGCCTCGACCGCCGACTGCGCGGCCGCCAGGATCTCCGCGGGGCCGGGGACGCGCGGTCCCGCTGTTTTCGGGGTCTGCTTCTTGCGGCCCGACCCCCTCGGGGTAGTCATGGCACTACTGTGCCCGACCGGACGCCCGAACACCGGTAATTCCCCGACCGCCCGGTCTGTGTCGCCTCGGCGCGCCTGCGCGCGGACCCGACGAATTCGGCGTGTCGGAGGGGCGTGGCAATATTCGAGCACGATGAAACTCAGCAAGGGCGCGCACGCGCCGGTACCGACATCCCTTCTAGCCGTGGTCGTTTCATGGCGGTCGGAGCATGTCGTCGACGCGCAGGCGCTGTTGCTCGACGGCACCGGCACGGTGCGCACGGACCGGGATCTGGTGTTCTACAACGCGCCTCGGCACATGTCACAGGCGGTGACCGTGGACCAGGAGCCCGCGCCGGGGACCGCGCGGCTGAGCGTCTCGCTGCCGCGCACCGAGAGCGACGTGGACCGGATCGTGGTCAGCGGCTCGCTCGACCACGGAACATTCGGCGACATAGCGGGTTTGACGGTGACCGTCTTCGCCGCCGACGGACCGGTCGCCCGCTTCGACATCGAGGACGCCGACGCGGTGGCCGCGATGATGTTCGGCGAGTTCTACCGCCGCGAGGGTCGCTGGCGGTTCCGCGCCATCGGTCAGGGCTGGAGCAGCGGCCTGGCCGGGCTGGTCACCGAGTTCGGCGTCGCGGTCGACGACTCGCCCCGGCAGGCTCGCACCCCGCGACCCTCGGATCCGTTCGCCCGGCCGCACCCCGGTGGCGTGCGGGACGCCGAGCGCGAACGACCTGCCGCGCACGACACCGCTCCGCCGCGCAACGCACGACCGGCCACCGAACCGTCCTCACCGCAGGACCGGCATCTGCCCTCGGGAGCCCCCTACCCGACGCGGCCGGTCCCGGAGACCGCGCCGCGGCGGGCGGCCGAACACGCGGAGGCCGCGGCGACCTCCACGCACCACGAGGACGGCGCGCTACGCCCTCCTGCGGTCTCGCGGCAAGCGCCGCCTCGCGGTGAATCCGCCGCAGCCGCTTCGACACCCGCCCCTGTGAGCTCCACCGCATTCGAGCCTTCCGCCGCGGGCGGGCCCGCGCGCACTCCCCAGCGCGTCGATCTGACGCGGCAGACGCGGCAACCGGCCCCGCCGCCACCACCGCCGAATCCCGAACGCGCCGACTGGCATCCGGACCCCGAGGACCCATCGCGCCTGCGCTGGTGGGACGGCGCCGAATGGACCTCGGCGACCTTCCGCCGCACCCCAGCCGGCCCACGGGCCTGCGCGCGATGCGGAAACACGCTGCGCCGCAAGCTGTTCGGCGGCGCAGTGCCCTGCCAGTTCTGCGAGGCCGAGATCGAGGAGTTCCTCACCCACTGGCACACCCGAGCCTGGCGGGTGCTGGTCGCGTCGGGTCCGCAGGGCGAGCCTTGGGAAGCGCTGTGGGCGTCGCTGCGCTACCAGCGCATCGACGAGAACATCGGCCGCACGGCGCTGCGCGAGGTCGGACTCAGCTACATCGAGCGGCTGGTCACCTTCGCGTTCGCGGATGGGGCGATCCAGCAGGACGAATACGACACCTTCGAACGCGCTGTCGGCGAGCTGGCGCTGACCGGCCCGCTGGTCGAGGATCTGCGCAGGCGGATGCATCGCGGGCGCACGCTGTGCAGGCTGCGTGAAGGCGATCTGCCGGTGGTCCGCACGCCCGGCCTGCACTTGGATTCGGAAGAGAAGGTGCATCTCGACCTGGTCGCCACGCACGTGCGCCAGCTGGCCCGCGGCCCGAAACTCACCGAGGGCAGGCTGATCGCCAGCAACAAGAAGCTCCGCTTCGTCGGCAGCGGCGCGGGCGTGGAGATGCCCTGGTCGCGGGTCGTCTCGGTGCACATCGAGGCCGGTGTCGTGGCGATCGCGGCGACCTCGGCGCGCGGCGGCGCGAGCTTCGAAGTCGCCGACCCCGATTACGTCGCGGCCGCGTTGGAAGGCGCGCTGCGGGTCGCGAAGCGCCTGGTGCTCACGCCGGGGCAGCGCGACACGCGCAGCATCCCGCAGGAGGTGAAAGCCGAGGTGTGGCAGCGCGACGGCGGCAAATGCGTCGAGTGCGGCAGCGGTCACTACCTCGAGTTCGACCACGTCATTCCGCTCAGCCGCGGAGGCGCGACCAGCGCGAGCAACCTACAGATCCTCTGCCGCGCCTGCAATCGCGCGAAGGGCGCGCGGATCTGAGGGTTGTGGCGGCGGCCGCAGGCCTCCGAAGGCAGCGATCGCCAGGGTCGTGCGCCGATGACACTCGCGCAGAACGTTGGTCAGCCGGCTGCCAGACCGATGTTCTCCCCGGCCGTCGCCCGCTACTTTTTCGCGCGCGCCCGTTCCGTCCGCCAACGCACGTAGTTACCGAACAACCGCACCACCGGCCCCTCCCCCGGGACCGGCCGCACCCGCGTGTTGTGGAACGCGGCGACTTGCCAGCCGTCCGCCGTGCGCACCAGCACCCAGGTATTGCGGGAGCGCCGTCCCTTGGGCACCTCGCGCTGCCAGGCGAACACCACCGACCCGGTGCCGTGGATGACGGCGACGTCGTCGGTGAGGAAGCGGATCGATTCGATCGCGCCGTCCATCCTGGTGCCGTACAACACTCCGTCGAACAGCCCGGCGTGCAAGTCGCGGTTCGCCTCCCGCCCGCGCAGCAGCGTCCCGTCGAACGCCACGTAGTCGCTGTCCTCGGTGAATTCGGCCGCGTAAGCCGTCGCGTCGTTGTCGTCCCACGCCTGCGCGGCGCGCGCCACCACCTCGCGGATCAGCGCCTCGTCCTTGGTCCGATCTGTCATTTCTTCTCCCCTGATCGATTCCCGTCGCATCGATAGTGAGCTCGGAACACGGGCCTGGATATCGGGAATCACCCTGAGAAAACATGGATTTCGGGTCCGCTCTCGGCGAAATCGGACGCATCCTCCGGTGCGCGGGACTCTAATGGGTAGCGCAGCCCGCACGCAGTGGAGGTCACCCATGACGAGCATGTACGAACACGCCGGAGGCGAGGAGGCGCTGCGCCGAGTGGAGTCCGCCTTCTACGACAAGGTGCTCGCCGATCCGGTGCTGAAGTCGCTGTTCCCCGAGCGTCTCCCGACCCACGTCGACCACCTCACCTGGTTCACCTCGGAATCGTTCGGCGGCCCGGATCGCTTCAGCCGCGAACTGGGGTTCGACTACCTCATCGCGGTGCACCGGCACCTGAAGATCACCGACGAACAGCGCGAGCGCTTCGCCGAGTTGTACATGGAGGCGTTCGAGGAGGCCGGCCTGCTGGAGTCGGAGGCGTTCCGCGACGCGGTCCGTTCGCACGTGGAGTTCGGTGCGCAAGTGGCGCAGCAGAACTCGCACGCGCAGACCGACGGGGAGTTGCACCCGATCCGCGCGGTGCCGCTCTGGACCTGGGAGGGCTGAGCGGCCCGTTGCCCGGGGCACGCACCGGTCGCCGAGCGGATATCCGGAATGTGCGCTCGGTCCAGGTCAACTGCCGACGACGGCGTTCATGATGGTGCCCGCGCTGGTGGCGACGACGCCTCCGAGCATCGCGCCCGCCACCATCTTCGGCGACTGGAGCGCACCGCCGGACCATTTCTCCCAGGCGAATCGGCCGCCCGCGTAGATGATGCTCGTGACGCCGGACAGCATCGCGAACCAGGTCCCGTAGCGGACGAACTGCATCAGCTTGTCCGACAACGGCGGCGCCTCGGGAGTCGGGTTACCGATCTGCGCCAGGATGGAATACGTGTCCCCGACCGACATCAAGATCATGCTCACTGTTGGTTACCTCGGGATTCACCGGTTCGTGGCAGCCGGGTCGACCACCACGCTCCACCCATGATCCGGATGGACCCGTCCGCTCGCAAGACGCTGGACGACAACGGCGTCTGTGTGCACGGTCGAGCGGCGTCCGCGTCGCGGCACGAGGCTTCTGCGCCACGCCGCAGAACCGGATACCATCCTTTACAGCGATTCTCCTTGTCCCGAACCCGGAATGAGCAGCACACGATGATCCTGGCCATCGCATACGACACCCTGGCGCAGATCGGTAATCCGACGCCCGAGGCGCCGCCGGTGTCCGACAAGATCCTCCAGCTCGTCCGCTACCTGACCTGGTTCGTTCTGTTGTCGGGTGTCTGCGGCATCATCTACGCGGGCGGCCGGTTCGCCTGGGAGAAGTGGACGGGCGGCGGCCTCGAATCGCCGAAGATGGTGGCGGGCGCGATGATCGGCGGCGTGGTCGCCACCAGCGCGGGCACCATCATGAACGCCGTCATCGGCTGAGCTTTGTCATCGGCTGGGCTTCGTCATCGGGTGCGCTCCGGAAGACACGGCGGCGCGGGTCAGCTGGTCACGCCCGCGGCCCGCGCGGCGCGCAACCACTGCGGGAACTCGCCTAGCAGCCTGGCGTAGAGCTGGGCGTCGTCGACGCGGTCGATGTCGTCGAGCGCGAAGAATCCGGCGTTGTCGACCAGCCTGCCGTCCATCTCGTCGATACTGCGCAGCAGTCCGTAGTTGGCCTGGCCGAGCCCGACGAACTGCCAGAACGCGGGCAGCCGAGACGCTTCCCGCATCAGGGCGGTGATCTCCGGCTTCTTGGCGAACCCGCCGTCGGTGAAGAACAACACCAGCGTCGGACGGCCGCCGGGCCGCAGCGTATCGATGACGGCGCGCATGATCGGCAACTCGTCGTTGCGGCCGCCGAGCCCGCTGTAGTCGATGCCCGCGTGCGTGCCGCTGAGGTGCAGGTAGGTCTCCGACCAGCGATCGCCCTCGGCCACTGCGATATCGGGCAGCCTGGTGTACGACAGCGCGTAAAGGTAGGCCTCGAGCGTCCCGTCGTCGTCGAGCTGGGTGGCGACCGGGATCATCCGCTCCACCACACGATGCACGACCTTCTTCCGGTACTGCTTGACCATGCTGCCGGTCTTGTCGATGACCAGCACCACTCGCGCCCGGACACCCAGCGCGTCCTGGTCGATCAGCACCTTGGCGACCTCGCGCTTGCGCAGATCGAGCACGGTGCGCTTCTCGAAGGAGAGCGTCGCCTCGCCCGGCACGGTGCGCACGTCCGGCTCGAGAGGCTGCTTGGCCTGTGTCAGGGCGGATCCGGATTCCCCGGACGTCGGAACGGATTCGGATGCCGGAACAGTCGCTGACGGCGCCGTACCGGCCGCCGCGATGTGGGGGCTCGATGTCTGCCGGACAGCCGAGTCGTCCGCAGCCGCTCGAGACTGTGTCGCGGGCGGCGACGCGGGAAGTGAAGTAGGCGCAGTCGGCAGCGCCGATGCCGGATCGGCGCTCGGCGACGGGTCGGGCTCGTCGTCGACGACCACTCCGTGATCGGTGACCAGCGCGGCGAACCCGCCCGCGTACCCCTGGCCGACGGCACGCACCTTCCACTGCTCACCTCGCCGGTAGAGCTCGAGGGCGATCACGACCGATTCGGCCCCCAGCCCCTCGATCACGTACTCGTACAGCATGTTTCCCCGGTCGTCCGCGACGGTCGCGACCGGCGGCGCGTAGCGTCCGAAGGTGTCGGTGGGATCGTCCAGCGTGAGCACCGCGCGCACCTGCGCGATCTCACCGGGCAGCGCTCCGGGGGAGATCGCCAGCGCGGCGGGCGATCCCGAGGTCAGCTCGACGCCGGGCGCGACGGGCTGGTTGAAGAACACGAAGTCCGCGTCGGAGCGCACCGTGCCGGATTCGGTGACCAGCAGCGCCGACAGGTCGACCGCCGCCTCGGTGCGCACCGACACCACGACCCGCGCCGCCGCCACAGGTCCGTTCTGACCCTTGACCAAGGATGTGCCCACCGAAAACTCCTGCCGTCGCGCCCGGCTCAGCGTACGACAGGCGTCCCGGGGACCGGATCGTTCTCAGCGCTCGGATGTGCTGTCCAGGGACGCCCGATGTGCGGCCAGGATCTGCTCGCGCAGACTCTTCTCGGTGTGCCGGATGGCCGGGCCAACGAACGCCTGAATGATCTTGTCCAGCGCCCGTCCGGCCAATCCGCCCGGCACCCGGTAGTCGACGACCACGTCGATCTTGGTGCTGTCCTCGCCGACGGACTCGAAGCCCCATCGGACGGTGCCCTCGATACCTTTGATCGCGTGCAGCGAAATCTTCGCGCCGTCTTCCCATTCGACGATCTCGACACGCAGATTCAGGGTGGTCGGGCCCAGCTGCACGGTCGTGTCGAATACCGCGCCGGCACCGGAGGTCTGCTCCCCGACCGGTGTGTAATGCCGAATCCCGAACAGCCACTTCGGCACATTGCGGTAGTCGGCCACGTACGCGAACGCGAAATCCACCGGCGCGCGGCCGGTCGCCGAGTGCTCGAGATGGCCCATGATTACTCCCCTTCCACCGTTTCCCGCCGATGTCGAGGGTAGGCGGAACCGGCGACAAGCGCCCAAGATCGGAACGCGCACACGTGATCGCGACAGCCGCGGGAGAGCGGGGCGGTCAGCCCGCTCATCTTCCGAATCACTCTACGTACCAACGGAAGTGGTCAGGCCCCTGGGCGTGTGCGTCGATGGTATCGCGCAGATAGTTGGCCGACTCGACCAGCACGCCACCGGATTCCAGGGTGCCGATCACGATGCCGAGAAAGGCTGCGCGGCCCTGCGGCGTCGGGAAGTAGACGATGCCGCCCGAATCACCCTTGTCGGCAGCGAAATCCGCGATGAAGAAGGTGTCGCCGACCTCGCTGACCCGGCCACAGGTCCAGTTGGTTGCCCAGCCGACGTGGCAGACCTCCTGTCCCACTCGAGCATCGGTGTAGGTGGACTCGATGCCGAAGTTGCCGAGCGAGGCCGAGACCCCGACCCCAGCGGCCAGCCGGATGAGCGCGAAACCGATCCCGCCGATGGTGGCGTCGTCACCGTAGCTCTGCTCGTACCAGCCGATCAGGCGGCCGTTCTCGTCGTAGACGCGCCGCCCTTCCTGAAAGCAGTGCGCGGCGGTCACCGCGTACTTCGCCTCACCCATGTGCCCGGTCGCGCCGACCGAGCAGATGCTCTCGCCGGTGGTGATCGTCATGCCGGGATAGGCGACCCCCTGCGCTTGCGCGACGGCGGGGAACACCGCGCCGAGACCCGTCGCCAACGCCGTCGCCAGCAGGAGCTGCGTCAGCTTGTTGCGGTAGTTCATGTTCACGCTTCCTCGTGCGTGGCCGAGGCGCGGTCGGCCCGGGTAACTCGATGCGCCCGATCGGCGGAAGGCTCGCCACGCGTCCTCGGACGAGCCGACCGTCGCGCGCCCCGACGCGCACGACGATCGACTAACCGAAGCACGGATCACGCGGCGGACTCGCCCACTCCCCCTCACCCCGTACGGACGGCCTTTCGCCGTCCGCGCCGTACCGTATCACGCACTGACGACAGCTTCGTTTGGCGTCGAATCCTCAGCGCCCCTTGCTAAATCACGCTCCACGCAGGCACTCGGGGGTCGGCTCGCCTGGCTTCGCCTCGACGGTCGGCACGTACGGCCGACCGCCTGCGCTGCCCGCCGGGCACAGCCGGACGACCGCGGGGCCCGCACCGGCCCGGTTGCCGCTGTTGTCGAAGACGATGGGGCCGCCCGCACCGGCCACCGCCAGCTCGGGCGAGGTGAAACCACCGATGGTGATGTTGACCTGACTGCGCTGCACCGTCGACGCTGCCGGTAGCGCGCGCACCGCGGTCACGACGGTGCTCAGCGCGTCGTAGGCGTTGACCGCCCAGCCGTCGCCGATGTGCGCGAGATCGAATCCCGCTGCGGCATAGGCTTCTTCGAAGGCAGACCACTGCGGATTGCCCTGCTCGGGTCCGTCGGCGCCCGCGACGCGGGTGAACAGCAGACGCACGCGCCCGCCGGTGAAGCTGGGCGAGCTCAGCGCCTTGCTGCGCAGGTCTTCCAGCGCGGGATCGGATTCCGTGGTGCGCAGGCGATTTCCGTCGGAGGTGCTCAGCACCGTGATCGAGGTGGCCGCGCACTGCCCGTTGGTGTAGGCCTCGTCCAGGCTGTAGAGGAGGCGTCCGAGGTCGCGTCCGCGAGCCAGATAAGCGATCGTCACGTCCTTGGCTGTCGCGCAGACGCGCCGGGCTGTCTGCAAGACGGTGGTCGGCTCCTCGGCGTCGAACTTCACCTCGAGCAGGGGGTCGCCGCCGTACTGCCGGTGCAGGAAGGGCAGCGTCGTGCAGGTGTACGGGTCCGACCCGCCGGTGGGGACCATGACGAAATCCGGCCTGGCAGGCGCCACCGTGCCGAGCGCGCGGACCTGCACCGCCACCCGGAACGCGACCCGGTAGAAGTAGTCCTTGCCGACGCCATGCGGATAGGTGATGTCCTCGTCGCATCGAGTGAAATCCGGATCGTCGCCCGCGGAGCCGGACTGATCGAAACCCTCGGCGGTGACCAGGTCGGACACCATCGGAATCTTCTCGGCGGCAAGCAGATCGGCGACCTCGGCCGTGGTCTGGTCGCTGAGCCCGACGCCCGCGACGGCGACCACATCGCCGCGCTGCGCCAGTTCTCGCGCGACCGCCGTCGCGGCGCCCTCGCCGCCGTAGTCGCCGAGATTGCCGACGACGAGCCGCATCGGATGCACACATCCGGTGTCGTTGGCCCGGCGCTGACCGGTGGCCATCCCCTCCAATTCGTGCACCGCGCGGCTGCCCGCCAGCTCGTCGGTCATGGTCAGCAGCACGCCCACGGTCACCGGCGTGCCGAGACATCCCTCGGCCGAAGTGCGGTTCTGCTCGTCGATCACACGCATCACGTGGTCGAACGCGGGAAGCCCGAAAGCGTAAGGCCCCTCGGACAATCCGACGCATTCGCCGCCCGCCGCCCACGCCGCCGCGCTCGGCCACCCGTCGTTGCAGGTGGCCAGCCGCCGCAGCGGCTCGCGGGCCGCGATCCCGCTCAGTGTGCCCACCACCAGAATCACCACCGCACCCAGCCGCACCCAGTCCGTCCACGGTCGCGGCATCGGCCTGCGTCGCTTCGGGAATATTCCTACCCAGTAACGCGACTCCACAGCGGACTCCTCATCGAGGTCAGGTCAACGGGATCGGCGCGCGCAGTCGTGATAGACGTTGGCGCGCACAAGGATCGGGGTTCGGTCCAAGGCGTGATCGGCGAGCCGGTCGAAGCTGTGCCCCGCCCGCGCGCACAGGATCTCCCTGCGCTGCACGGTGGTGATCCGCAGGTCCGACTCGAGCGCGGGCACCACCGCGAGCAGCACCGCGATGTGCTCGCCGGGGGTGGTGGCATGGTCGCTGCCGTCGATAAGGCCCGCATCCGGCCTGCGCGGATCGGAGATCTCCACGATCTCGTCGAACAGCGACAACCACTTCGTCGTATCCGAGGTCGACAGCAGGTCGGCGAGTTCGTCCACGATGGCGGCGCCGCCGTGCAGCAGCCGGGTGTAGTGCAGCCTGCCTGCGCGATCCTCCGAACTCACCGTGTCGAGCAGCATGCCGAACACGCGGTCCCAGCCGGGCGGCGTGTCGTCCGTTCGCCCGGCGAGATCGCGAAGTCCCATGCGCCGCGTGAAGGCGGGCAGCACCCCGTCGTCGGTGGGCGCGCTCCACAGCGTCGGCGATCGGAACAGCGGCGAACGGTCCCCGATCCCGGATGGCACCAGGGTGAGCAGCCGGAGCGCGTCGCCCTTGGTGCGCGCCGCGGACACCGTGACGAGCGCGTCGAGGATGCCCTCGTCGAGTTGCTTGCGCGGGTGCAGGTCCCTGGCGAAGAGCCCAAGCAGGTGACGTTGGACGGTGGTGCCGGGTCCCGCGTGATTGTCGCGCAGCAATGCTTCCAGGTCGTCGGACCGCTGCCGCGCCTGCTTGATCCGGTTCAGCACATAGCCCGTCGCGGCGGGGTGGCCGTCGGTCAGCCGATACACCTGGGCGCCGATGCGATCCGCCTCGATCGCGGTGACGTCCTTGGCGAGGGTCTTGACCTCGAATTCCGACAGATCGTTCAGCGGCAATCGTGCCCACGCCTCGTTTGCGGCGGGATCGGCGCGCTGCCGAGACGTCCATGTCGCGGCGGCAGGAACCTGCCCGTCGAGTTCCTCCGCCAGGACGCCGGAACTGGTGGTGATCAACGTCAGCGGATCGGTCAGCGAGGATCCGGCGGCGGCCAATGCCTTGCGCGAGCGCAGCAGCGCACTGGTGAACGCGACCGCGGCCGGGGCGTCACCGTCATCGAGCAGCACGACGACATTCGAGGGCCGTCCCGCGACCCGCGCCGCGCTGTTGCGCAGATCCGCGAGGAAGGCGCTGATCAACAGGTCGTCCACGCCGCGCCGGATGTCCGGATCCTCGACGGCCGCCTTGATGGCGAGTTCGATGAGCACGGTCTCGGCGTCGGCCCGCAGCCCGAGATCCTGGTGTCCGTACCACGAGACCGCCGAACCCCAGGTGATCTTGGTGATCAGCCTGCCGCGGGTGAGCCTGCCGACCACGAGATTCGACAGGTGCTGGCTCAGCGTCGGCGCGATCACCGCGGCGCCGGGCAGCTTGATGTTGGCGGCCTGTGCGCCGACCAGCCCGACCAGATCCCCGATGAAGCCGACGAGCGCCGCCCGGTCCCGGTACCGATTCAGCACCGTGCGCAACCGCTCCCGATGCTCGGTCGCGGGAACCTCCGTGAAGTTCTCGTTGATCGCGAGCTGCGCCACCAGGGTGCGCGGAAACGCGATAGGAAAGCCGGGCAGATCCATGCTCAGGCCGAGCATGGCCGCGGCGAGCACCGGGCGGGCCGGATTGTATTGGTCGTAGGGACGTTCCAGCGGCCGGACCAGCACGGTCGGCGTCCGTCGCTGCCACCGGTCCAGCACCTGTTCGAGCACGGTGGTGCGTCCCGCGCCGCCGTATCCTTCCAGCGCCAGCACGGGATTCCCGGCCGTCTCGGTATTCCCCCTCGGAACCCGCACCAGGGTGTCGATCAGTTCGAGCAGCTCGGCGCGCCCCACGATCACCAAGCCTCACCTCCCTCAGGCTCGGGCGCGACTCTAGCAGCGCGACGCCGATCCCGCTGTGAGACAACTCGATCCGTGACGCCGGCCCGCGCGCGTCGTCCGCGGCGGGAGCGCGGGTTCGGTGCGGACGCGCTACATCGGGCCCTCGCCGCGATGACACGACACCGGCTCCTCGCCGCGATGGCGCGACACTCTGCCTTCCCCACGGTGCCGCCACACCAAGCCTTCCCCACCGTGCCGCCACACCGGAATATTGCTGACCACTGCGCCCGTCACGCCGCCGCGCGCAGCCCGAGTGAGCCTCCGGCGCTCTCCCGGACTTTCGCCGCGGTGGCGCCATATCGGATCTCCGCAGCGATGACGCGGCGCCGGACCGGCGATGCGACAGACCTTCGACAGCACACGCGCCAGCCGCCGCCCACGAATGCGAGCCACCGGTTCCTTCGTCTCGATTCCCTACCGATCGCCCCAGCTCACGATGGCCGCGCGAAGCCGAGACCGCAGGCGCAAACGCGAGTTGTCCGCGAGCCCGCCGCGCCCGAGGCTGAAGACATGGAATACCTGCGATACGCCGAGTTCCTGCCCGCCGACTACCGGCGCGAACCACTGATCGAACCGGTCGCCACTTGGTGGCCGTGGCGGGGCCGGCGCGTGCACGTCGCCAGGGCGGCGCGCCCCGAGGCGACCGTGCGGATGCTGGTCGTCCACGGCGCGGGTGGGCACGCCGGACTCGTGTGGCCGTTCGCGGCGCTCGCCGCGGCCGAGAGCGTCGACGCGATGGCCATCGACCTTCCGCTCTACGGCGACACCGTCGAACCCGCGCCGAGCTCGGTGCGCTATTCCGACTGGGTGCTGCTGCTCACCGAATTCGTGCGCGCCGAACGGGAATCCGATGGACGGCCGCTGATCGTGT
Organism: Nocardia sp. bgisy134; assembly: GCF_965341865.1. Classification (GTDB taxonomy): domain Bacteria; phylum Actinomycetota; class Actinomycetes; order Mycobacteriales; family Mycobacteriaceae; genus Nocardia. Next base: position 602,392 of record NZ_CBDQZP010000001.1, on the reverse strand, counting down.
TCGGCGCCAGCATCGGCGGGATGCTGGCCTACGAAATCGCCGCGCGCACCGGGGCCGTCGCCCACGTGATCGCGACCTGTCTGCTCGATCCGGCCGACCCCGCGGCCCGGCGCGCGGCGGCGCGCTGGTCGTGGACCGGCGGCTTCGCGCCCCGGCTGCTCGGTTCGCTTCCGCCGCGGGCTCGACGACTGCGGGTGCCGATCCGGTGGTTGGCGGATATGCGGAACATGAGTCTCGATCCCGCACTGTCCGCCCTGTGCGGCAGCGATCCCCGAGGCGGCGGTGTGCACGTGCCGCTGGGATTCCTCGCCGACTTCATGAACTACCGGCACACGCCCCCGGAGGAGTTCACCTCGACTCCGGTCACGCTGGTGCACCCCGCCTCGGACCGGTGGACGCCACCGGCGCTGAGCCTGCGGTTCCTGGCCCGCATCTCCGCACCGACAAGAACCGTCCTCTTGGAGAACTGCGGCCATTTCCCGATCGAAGAACCCGGCCTGAGCCAGTTGGCCACCGCGCTGCGCGGCGTCCTCGCCGACACTGCGAACGTCACGCCGCCGGATCGGCGGTGATTCGAGAGACCAACGCCAGCAACAGCTCGGTGTCCAGCCGATGCGGGATCAGCACGCGGTGTACCTGAACGTCGACGGCATGCACGACGGTACGCGCGAGGTACACCGGATCGTCGCCGCCACGACCGCACCGCACGAGCTGACCGGCGATCTCCTCCACCAGCCGGTCCTCGAACGCCCGCAGCGCGGCCAGCTCCCCCGCCGACCGCGGCGCCACCCGATGCAGCAATGCGTGCAGGGCGGGCCGATCCCGGTGCAGATCCACGACGACGTCCAGAATCGCCCGCATCGTCTCGTCGAAACCGGGCTCGGTGGAGCGCACCTCGGCGAACACCGCCTCCAGTCGCGTCACGCCTTCGGCCACATGTCGTTCCGCCAGCGCGTGCAACAGCGCGTGCTTGTTCGGAAAGTATTGGTAGAGCGACCCGATCGACACTCCCGCGCGCTCGGCGATCCGATTCGTCGTCGTCGCCAGCCCTTCGCGCCCGAACATCTGCGCGGCCGCCTCGAGCAGCGTGTCCACGGTCTCCCTGGACCGCCGCTGCCGCGGCGCCTTACGCGGTGAGTCGGTCATCGCCCTTCACACTAATCCACGCGCACACCACAGCGACGACCTCCGACCTCGCAGAGGTTTCGTACGCCTCGCACTGGCCGCAACCTCTGTGCGGCGTGCGAACAGCCTGCGAGGTCAGCCGACAACCGCGAGGTATTCGGCGTAGAAAAGCATGAGACCGAGGGCGGCGGCTATGCCGGCGAGGAGCCAGAAGCGGATGATCACCGTGGTTTCGGCCCAGTTGCTGAGTTCGAAATGGTGGTGGAACGGCGCCATTTTGAAGAAGCGGCGGCGAGTGGTTCGGAAGACGACGATCTGCAACAGCACCGAGAGGATCTCCGCGCAGAACAGTGCGCCGACCACCGCCATCAGCACCTCGGTCCGGGTGGTGATCGAGAGTCCGGCCAGCAGGCCGCCCAGCGCCAGCGAACCGGTGTCGCCCATGAAGATCTTCGCCGGTGCGGCGTTCCACCAGAGGAATCCGATGCACGCGCCGACCCCGGAGGCGCACACCATCGCCAGATCGAGCGGGTCACGCACCTCGTAGCAGCCGACGGCGGGCGCCGTCGAGCACGCGTTGGTGTACTGCCAGAACGTGACGATCACGTAGGCGCCGAGCGCGAAGCTCATCGATCCGGCCGCCAGCCCGTCGAGGCCGTCGGTGATGTTCACGGCATTGGACCAGGCCACCACGAGGAAACAGACCACGAGCAGAAAGGCGATGAGCCCCAACGACACCGCGTTGATATCCCGGACATAGGACAGGTGCCGACTTGCGGGCGTCAGCCCGGTGCTGTCGGGAAAGCGCAACGCCAGCACGCCGAAGAGCACGGCGGCGGAGAGCTGTCCGACGTACTTGCCGGTGGCGGTCAAGCCGAGATTGCGCTGTTTGCGCAGCTTGATGGAATCGTCGAGGAACCCGACGATGCCCAGCGCCGTCGCCAAGCCGAGGACGAGCAGCGCGGAAGCCGACAGACCGTCCACGCCGTCGTCCCCGACGAGCAGGTGCGCGCCGAGGTACCCGGCCCACAGACCGGCGAGGATGGCGATGCCGCCCATCGTCGGGGTGCCGCGCTTGGCCTGGTGGCTGGCCGGTCCGTCGACCCGGATTTCCTGACCGAAATTCCTGGTGGCGAAGGCCTGGATCAGGAAAGGCGTGACCATGATCGAGACCGCCAGCGCGATCATCGCCGAGAACAGTATTTGTTTCATGGGCCCCCGTACCGCCGCTGAGCTTCCGCCCGTTCCACACCAAAACCCGTACGTCTCGGTCAGATGCTAACCAAAGCACGCCTCGCACGCCCGAATCGGGCAATACCCGCTATCGGTCGACCCATTGCGCACGACTCGATCTGCGGGGCTCCGCGGACCGGTCCGATGTTCAGCTCCACAACGGATTCCGTCATACTCTGAGATTGCAAGGGGCACAGGTTGATACAGGGGAGGACGCGCGATGCGCAGTCTGGAAGACCGGTTCGGCGACGCCATCGATGAGCTCGAGAACACGAACGACCAGCCGACATTGGAAAGGATCGAGCAACTACACCGCCTGGTCGACGATCTCGATTACGAGCTCCAGACCACCACGAGCCTCGGAGCTCGCCGCTACGAGCTGACCAAGCGCAGCAGGCACTCCCACGCTCTCCTCGCCGACGCCCGAAGCCGCGCCGAGAACGCTTTCGCGATCACCGACGAATGGGAGATCCAAGAAACCGTCGACCGACGCTACTGACTCGTCCGGAGCGCGTCCGCCGTGTGAGTTTCGCGGAGACGCATCGACATTCGACCGTTCGCACTCGGCGGGAACTCGCTTACGCGTCCGGTTGCGGACGGACGGTCAGGATCTGTTGCGCCTGCCCGACGGGACCACGGACGTCGTGCAGCACCGTGCTGGTCAGGCCTTGACCCACGTGACCGAAGGTGACGGTGGTGTCGAGTCCCGTCCACGGCCCCTCGGGCTGCCGGTACAGGTGGATGGTCAGATCGAGGTTGGGGAACATCCATTTGGCGGGCTCCTGCCTGACCGCGATGCCGTTGGCGGTGTCGACCAGGGCCACGAAGGACGCGAGAGCGCTGGCCTGCTCGCCGGAAACGAGATCGAGGGGCGAGGACAACCACGCGGTGGTCCGGCCGGGCTGCGGGATGCCGACCGGCCTGGTGTCCAGTGACGCGACGTAGCCGCCGGGCCACACGGAGGTCAACGGCCAGGACGACAGCGTCTCCGGTGCGGCGAGCGCCTCTGGTTCGCCGCCTGCGACGATGCCGGTGTCCTGGGTCGTCATGAACCACGCGCGGGCCGCGACGGTGGCGCGACCGTCGATGACGACGGTGGCCTCGACGAGTTCGATGGTGCGGCCCGCCCGGATCGTCTCGACGTGGATGTCGAACCGCTGGAATGCGATGCGGCCGAGGACGTCGAAGCCGATGCGGCCCATCAGTAGATCGGGCCTGCCTTCGCGCGCCCGCGTTCGTCCGATTTCGTGGACGATGAGCCCGCCCAGCGGGCTGAAGTGCTGTTCGTCGGCGGCCCACGCGCCGCCCGCGTGGCGCGTGGGGACGAAGGAGTGGGCATCGACCCGCTCGAAATAGGACTCGGGTTCGGCCGTTCCGGTCAAGGGAAAACACCTCTCTGTGTGCTGCGGCCCCGGTTCACGGAACCGGACATCAGAATTCAACCTACGGGTCGAATTTCATTTCTACTAGTCGAGTGGCAATCTTTGTGGTTGACTTCACGGTGTCCGGCCCGCGCGGGCGGGCCGCTGCCGAACGAGAGGAGCCATGGTGTCGAGATTCGACGACTACGAGCAGTTGACGTTCACGCGGCGCGAGAACGGGGTCCTGCTGGTCACGCTGAATCGGCCGGAGAAATACAACGCCGCCGACGAGACGATGCACACCGAGCTCACGCGGGTGTGGAACGACATCTCTGACGACCCCGAGGTGCGCGTCGCCGTCGTCACCGGGGCGGGCAAGGCCTTCTGCGCGGGCGGTGATCTGGGCATGGTCGAACGGATGGCGGGCGACTACGACCGGGTCTCGCACATGCTGCGGGAGATGAGCGACCTGGTCTACAACATCGTCAACTGCGACAAGCCGATCGTGTCGGCGATCAACGGCGTCGCGGTCGGCGCGGGCACGGTCGCGGCGCTGCTCGCCGATGTCGCCATCGCCGCCGAGGACGCCCGTATCGGTGACGGGCATGTCCAGCTCGGCGTCGCGGCGGGCGATCATGCCGCCATCATCTGGCCACTGCTGGCGGGCATGGCGAAGGCTCGCTACTACCTGCTCACCGGCGAGATGCTCACCGGCGCCGAGGCCGAGCGCCTCGGAATGGTCGCCAAGGCGGTGCCGCGCGATCGAGTCCTCGACGAGGCGCTGCGGGTCGCCGACGTCCTGGCGACCGGATCACAGCAGGCGATCCGGCTCACCAAGCGCAGTCTCAACAACTGGTTGCGCACCGCGGGACCGATTTTCGATCAGTCCGCCGCCTACGAAATGCTGACGTTCCTCGGACCGGACGTCGTCGAGGGCGTCGCCGCGCTGCGGCAGAAGCGCGCGCCGAAGTTCCCCTCCGCGATGCCGAGTTGACTATCGAATATTCGGCCAGGTCGAAGAATGAACGCAAGGGTTCGCTTCCCCACTCGGCGGTGGATCGACCGACGATCCGGCCGGATATGATCGGGCGGTGACATCGACCGTGGGAGAGGACACCGGCGCGTCCACCGGGCGCGCGGCACGGCGTCGCGACCGCCGCAAGGCGGAGATGATCGCGGCGGCGCTCCAGATCCTCTCCAGCAACGGCTATCAGGGATTGCGCTTCGAGGATGTCGCCGAGCGCACCGACATCGCGAAAGCGACTCTCTACCACTATTTCCCGAGCAAGGACGCGCTCGTCTCGGCGGCGCTGGAAAAGCTCACCACCGATGTACTGACCCGGCTCGGCGAAGTCCTCGACACCGTCGCGGAGCAGTCGCCGACCGAGCAGTTGCGCGCGCTCGTAGCCGCGCAGCTGCACGTGCTGACCGTGCTGTATCCGGAGGTCGGCGCGCTCTTCTCCTTCCCAGCACCGTGGCCAGCCGAGCACGGCGACGCGATCAAGACGATGCGCCGCCGCCACGACCGGATCTTCCGCAGGGTCGTCGACGAAGGCGTCGACTCCGGCGAATTCGACTGCCCCGACCCGTCGGTGGCGCTGCACTGCCTGCACGGCATCCTCAACCACGCCTCCATCTGGCTGCGCCCGGACGCCGATCCCGACGGCCGCACTCGCGACGCCGTCGTCGACGAAGCCATCCGCCTGTTCGCGCGAGCCTGACCGGCTCCCGCGCCGTTTCGCTGCGCGCTCGCGGCTTTCGCTGCGGCGGCGCGCAATAGCTTCTCACGCCTTCGCGACGTCCTCCTTCTCGCGCTTTCGCAACGCCCTCTTCTCACGCCTTCGCGACGCGCTCCTTCTCGCGCCTTCGCGACGGTCTCTTTCTCGACGCTTGCCTCCGTGCACGTTCCGCGGCCATCCGCCGCTCTTCCCATGACCGTGCGCGACGACAGAGGCCCCGCGCGGGAAGCGCCGAGCCCGCCCTTCTGGTCACCGCCTGACGCCGAACCGCCGTTCGATCCCCACGCTCAATCAACCCATCGGGGCATTTCTCGACCCAAGGGTTGAAAAATAGATCGCTAGGTCGGTAACGTGTCGAACGAGACGAGACCGGCGAGAGGAAGAGCATGGATCTCAACGACAAGGTCACGGTGGTCACCGGGGCGGCATCCGGCATCGGCCGCGCCATCGCCCTCCGCATGGCCGAAGCGGGCGCGGTGGTCGCGGCGGTCGATCGCGACAGCGCGAGACTCGCCGCCACGACCGAAGCGACCGCGGGCCGTGCCACCGCTCACCGCGCCGATCTGTCCGATCCGCAAGCCATTCGCGCCGTGCGCGACGACATCGTGGCCGCGCACGGCGCTCCGGACGTGCTCGTCAACGCGGCCGGGTTCGACCGGGTCGAGCCGTTCATGGACAACGACGACGACCTGTGGAGATCGCTGGTCGCCGTGAACTTCCTCGGACCCGTGCGGCTCACGCACGCCTTCCTGGAAACGATCCTCGCCGGGCGACGAACGGCGAAGATCGTCAACATCGCCAGCGACGCGGGACGGGTCGGCAGCCTCGGTGAGACCGTGTACGCGGGCACCAAGGGCGGCCTCATCGCATTCACCAAATCGCTCGCCAGGGAAATGGCCCGGCACCGGATCAACGTCAACTGCGTCTGCCCTGGCCCCACCGACACGCCGCTGTTCGCCACTCTTCCCGAGAAGGTCCGGGGCGGGCTGATCCGCGCGATACCGTTCCGCCGACTCGCCACGCCCGAGGAGATCGCCGACGCGGTGCTGTTCTTCGCGAGCGACTACTCCGCGTTCGTCACCGGCCAGGTGCTCAGCGTCAGCGGCGGCTTGACCATGGCCGACTGAATTCCCCCGCGTCCCTTCCCCATACCGACACGAATCAGAAGCGAGGTAGCACCGGTGTCCGAAATTCTGCACGACCGAGTGAGCTGGACGGTGACCGACCGGATCGCCCGAATCACCCTGATCCGCGGCGCGGGCAACGCCCTCGACATGGCCGCGGCCAAGGGCCTCCGCGAGGCGGCCGATCGGGTGACGCACGGCGCGGTCGACGGGTCCGTCCGCGTCGCGGTGATCGCCGCCGAGGGACCGACCTTCTGCGTCGGCGGCGACCTGCGGGAATTCGCCACCGCCCCCGACCGCGGACCCCATGTCGCCGCCGTCGCCGCCGAACTGCACCAGGCGATCCTGACTTTCACCCGAGCCCCGATTCCGGTTGTCAGCGTCGTGCACGGAACCGTGGCGGGCGGCGGCATCGGGCTCGCCCTCGCCGCCGACATCGTCCTGATGGCCGACGACGCTGCCATGCGCCTGGCCTACACCGCCGTCGGCCTCACTCCGGACTGCGGCTCGACATGGGCGCTCGCCCACCGCCTCGGCCCCGCCCGCGCGCTGGACCTGGCGCTCACCAACCGCACCCTCACCGGAACCGAAGCCGCGGCATGGGGATTGATCAGCCGCGCGGTACCGGCCGCCGAGCTCGCCGACGTCGCCGCACAGGTCGTGGCCGTCCTGCGGTCGGGATCGCCCATCGCCTTCGCGGAGACGAAACGACTCGTCACCGCGGCCGCCGGTCGCGACCTTCCGGCGCAGCTCGACGACGAGGCGGCCACCATCGCACAGGTGATCGACAGGCCCGACGGCCTCGCGGGCATCCAAGCCTTCCTCGACAAGCGCACACCGTCGTTCGGGTGATCGGGTACTGAATCAGACCCGAGCGGCGACCGCTCAGTCCCCGGCGGAATCTGTGACGGCGCGGACGACCGATTCGAGGGCGTCCGCGGTCTGATCGAGCGCGTCGGTGCTGCGCTGGGCCCGGCACATCGCGACGGTTCCCTCCAGCGCGGCGACGATCAGGGTGGCGGTCTGCTGGGCGGCGCTCTCGGTCGCGCCGTGCGCGCGCAGCGAATCCGACAGCAACCCGGTCCACCGATCGAAGGCCTCGGCGGCCGCGCGGCGGGGTGCGTCGTCCTCGTCGGGCTGGTCCTCCACCGAGACCGCAACGACCGGGCACCCGGCCCGGAAGTCGCTGTCCAGCACAACCTTTCGCCACATATCCACGAATGCCCGCAGGCCGGCGACCGGCCCCGCGGGCAGTTCCTTGGCCAGTTTGCGCGCGGTGAGGGCATCGGCGAAGCGGACCGCCTCGGCGGCCAGCTGCGCCTTGCCGCCGGGGAAATAGTGATAGGTCGAGCCGAGCGGGGCGCCGGAGTGCTTGGCGAGCTCCCGCACGCTGGTCGCGTTCAGGCCACGCCGCCGAAGCATGTCGGCCGCACCCGCCACCATCCGATCCCGCGCCTCCGACTGCGCCATCACACACCTCTCTTGCCCATAACGACTGTCATAGCGTACCGTCCCCGCTTATAACAGTCGTCATAACGGAGGTGTTGTCATGCCGATGATCCAGCTCACCCTGCCCAGCGGCGTCCTGTCCGCCGAGGCCCGCAGCGGGTTGCCGAAGACCCTCGCCGCCACGCTGCTGCACTGGGAAGGCGCGCCCGACACGGCGTTCTTCCGTGCGCAGGCCTGGTGCCGGATCGACGAGACGCCCGAGGGCGCGTTCGTCAACGCGGAGGACGACTTGCCGCGCTTCCGGGTGGACGTCACCGTGCCCGAAGGCGCGTTGTCCGATCGCCGCAAACAGGGCCTGATCGAGCAGGTGACCGCGGAGGTGCTCGCCGCCGCCGGACTCGACCAGAGCGCGGCATTGCGGGTGTGGGTGCTCATCCACGAGCAGCCCGAAGGCACCTGGGGCGCAGCGGGAAACATCGTGCGCTTCGCCGAACTGAAGGCCATGGCGCAGGGGCAGCGCGGCTGATGCGGGAGCTGCAATTCATCCGTGCTCACCACCTCGAATGGCGGGAACGGCCCGACCCGGTACTGCAAGGGCCGCGGGACGCGATCGTTCGCCCGTTCGTCGCGGGCCGCTGCGACGGGGACACCATGCCCATCCACCGGCACGTCTCCCGCGCCATGCAGCTCGGCATTCGCGTCGGCATGGTCGACCCGGTGGTCGCGACCATCTGCGGACCGGTCCCGTTCCAGGGACCGTTCGGCATCGGCCACGAATGCATCGCCGAGGTACTCGAGGTCGGCCCGGACGTCACCGGCCTCACGCGCGGCGAGTTCGTCGTCGTGCCGTGGGCCGTGTCGTGCGGCGACTGCCTCGAATGCCGCCGCGGACTCACCGCCAAGTGCGCCACCACCCGCACCAGCACCCTCGCCGCGTTCGGATTCGGACCGGCGAGCGGCCCGTGGGGCGGTATGGTCGCCGACCGCTTACGCATCCCCTACGCCGACCACATGCTCGTGCGCCTGCCCGACGGCCTCGACCCGCTGCGGGTGGCCGCCGCCAGCGACAATCTCGCCGACGCGTGGCGCTGCGTCGTCCCGGCCCTGGCCGCACGGCCGGGAGGCTCGGTGCTCATCCTCGGCGGCGCGGCGCAGAGCATCGGGCTCTACGCCGCCGGACTGGCCGTCGCGCACGGCGCCGAGGTCGTCGACTACGTCGACCACCGCCCCGAGCGCCTGTCGATCGCCGAAAAGCTCGGCGCCCGGGCACATCCGGTCGCCAAGGGCAAACTCCGCCGAGCGGACCTGCCCGCGCGCCGCTACGACATCGTCGTGGAAGGCACCTCCACCGGCGCCGGTGTCGACCTCGCGCTACGCGCCCTGCAGCCCGGCGGAATCTGCGCACCGGTCGGCTACTACCTGCCGCCCGGGACGAAGGTGCCGCTGATGCACATGTACGCGAACGACGCGACGCTCAGAATCGGTATCTCGCACGTACGTCCGGTCCTGCCCGACCTGCTCGACTTCGTCGCCCGCACGGACTTCGCCGCCGAGGAGGTCACCACCCTGCTCGCCGACTGGGAAGACGCGCCCGAGGCGTATCGAGCGCACACCACCAAACTCGTGCTGCACAGGCCACCGCTCGGCGCCTGACCTTCTCGGCTTCCCGGCTCTCGGCGATGTGCGCGCCGAGAGCCGGGATGCTCCCGCACGTATTCGCCCTCCGCTGGCGGCATCGACGACGTATCCTCTGAATGCTCGGAACACATTGTGCCACTACACCTTTCATGATCAAGTCGGTTCCGCGTGCGCGCTGCGGCGCGGACCCGGCGGTACGAAACCAGCCGTGGAGTTCTCATGCATCCCGCCCCCACCCCCATTCAGAATCTGATCGTTCTCGGCGACAGCCTGTCCGACATCGGCATCAAGCGGACAGCGCCGGCCGGCCGGTTCGCCCGCGCCGCAGGACTGATGCGCACCAACGAGATCGGCCGCTACAGCGACGGCAGGAACTGGACCGACTTTCTAGTCGAATGGATGGGCGGAACGTCGCTCATCGGCGCGGACAAGGACGAGACCGAATCGCTGACCAAGGTCCATCGCACCCTGACCGCCGTGCAGTCGAACGTCCTCGGCAGCAATGCGGGGAACCTCACGCCGGTGCGGTACGCCAACTACGCCGAAGGCGGCGCCGTCGCGGCCTCCGACTGGAGCCCAGCCGGCCTCGGCTACCTGAAAACGCAAGTGGACGCGTACATCAAGGCGCGCCGCGCACTGTTGGCAGGCGACACCCAGGCGGTGCTGGACGGCACGGCGCACGATCAGTACACCGGCCACACCCTGCACATCCTCTGGATCGGCCTCAACGACCTCATCACCGCCGAACGCCCCTGCCCCGAGAACCCGAAGAAGGCGAAGGCGGGGACCGGAATCGAACCGATGGTGGACGAGATTCGTCGTCTGGTGAACCGCATCCCCAGCTCGTTTCCGACCAATCCCGCCCACGAGCACTTCGTCCTCATCGATCTACCCAGTCCGCTCGTCTCCGTGCGCTATCAGGACAAGGTCGCCGACAAAGGTGCGGACGCGGCGGCCGAGGTGGTGCGCAATGTCGCCGAATTCAATGCCGCCCTGCGCAATCTGGCCACGCGCTGGCCGCCGCCCGGCGAGAACGAAGGGCCCGGTGCGAATCCGGCCAACATCTCGTTCGTACCCATGTCCGACTGGATGGATTTCGTCTCCCAGCACGCGGAGAACTTCGACCTGACCCCGATCGCCCAGGAGCATGGGCCGGTCGTCTACCAGGGCAGGCAAGACATATTGGTGCCGAAGCTCCGCCGCGCCCTCACCACCAGCGATCTCGCCCATCCCACGGAGGCGGTGTATCAGCTCATCGCCCGCAGGATCGTCGATGTCGTGCTGAACGGGTACACGTTGGGCAGATTGAATCCTGCTTCCTGGCAGAATATTCGGCCGTTCCGCACGATCGGGTGAGAGCCGTCGCGTAGCCGGATCGCCTGCGACGCCGCGCATCCCGGCGTCGCAGGCGTCCCGCGGAGGGGGAGGAGTCATGAATGTCCTGGGCAATGCGATTTCCGCGGCCGGTGTCCTGGCAGGCGTCCTGATCGGTGGATGGCTGACGCTGCGCAACCAGAAGCACATGGTGGGGACGGGATTACGAGCGCCACTGGCTCGACATTCGGCTGACGACCTACAACGACTTCGTGGTCGCCTACCGCCAGTTCGTCGCCTACGCTCTCAGCGAGACCGTGAAGGTCGTAGCGATTCCGCATCCACGAATTCCAGGGGAGATGACTCCGCTTTTCGACGAACGCGGCTTGCGCCACAAGGTCCGGCTCGACTCAGCGTGGATGGCGACGAGACTGGTCTGCACGTCCGTCGAGGTCTCCGACGCTTGCCTGGAGGTGGTCACGATCGCCCGGCAGATCGCCGCGGCCCGCGCCGACTGCGCAGCCGTCGAAGTACCACCCGAATTGCTGAATCGCCTCTGGAGTACGCAGTACAAGGTCTTGTCCGCTCTGCGGGAGGAGCTGGGGCTGGACACCATGCCCCCACTGGCGGGCCGGGAGTGATCACGGGGCGAGCCCCTTCCGGCCGACCGCCGCAACGGCTGTCGGCCGAAAGTCGCACCGTTCCGCCTCCGCGGTTCGGCCGGACCACGTGACGATAATGGTGTACGTGACGAACGAGGATGCGGTGAGCGGCGGCGACCCCGCAGACCTGGGCGACATCCAGCGTCAGCACTGGCAGTCGACCTATCGAGCCAACCCCGAAATGTACGGCGACGAACCCTCGGCACCCGCGATACAGGCCGCGCAGATCTTCGGCGCGGCCGACGTGCGCGCGATTCTCGAACTGGGCGCAGGCCACGGGCGGGACGCCCTGCATTTCGCCCGTGTTGGATTCAGCGTGCACGCAACCGATTTCAGCGACGTCGGACTCCACCAGTTGCGCGAGCGCGCCGACAGCGAAGCCGTCGAGGGGCTGACCACCGGGATCATCGACGTCCGTGCGCCACTGCCACTCCCCGACGCGTCGTTCGACGCGGTGTATGCCCACATGCTGCTGTGCATGGCACTGTCGAGCGAGGAGATCGTCGCCCTCGTCCGCGAGATTCACCGTGTGCTACGTCCGCGGGGTACCTTCTTCTACACGGTGCGCCACACCGGCGACCCGCACTACGGCGCCGGCATCGATCACGGTGACGACATCTTCGAACACGGCGGGTTCGCGGTGCACTTCTTTTCACGCGCTTTCGTCGACGAACTCGCCGAAGGCTGGGACCTGCGGCAGATCGATGAGTTCGAAGAAGGAGCCTTGCCGCGGAGGTTGTGGAGCGTGGTTCAGACCCGACGCTGAGCCTTTTCGCCACCGAGGCCAGCTCGATCACCGATGCGCCCGACCGGACGTCTTACACCACAGGATGCTCGTCCGGCCGGGTCGGCGACGCGCCGAACGCCAGGTCGCTCCCCCGGCTCGCGATGGTGATATTGCCGCCGACACTCGCCTGATTGATCAGGACGTCGGCGGTAGTGTTCGGCGCCTCGTCGGCCCGGGTGAGGAAGGCTGCCAGCACGCGCCCGACCGGGTACAGGTGCGGGATGGTCAGAAGCAGAAGCACCAACCGCACCAGGGCGCTGATGGATTCACCCAGCTCGTAGAAGGGCAAGGTGGGCACCAGAACACTGAGCAGGACATACGTCAGCAATGGGCGAACGTGGGATACGTCTTCGCGATCAGCGGTCCTACCCTTCGGATTCAGTTCGACATCGCCCTCGTCGTTGTGGCCGAAGAGCTGCGGCGCCGACGCCGTCGGACCCGCGACGAGGAAACCGAAGCTCACCGACTGGCGACGCTCCAGATGCGCCACAACCCAACGCTGATCACCGACCGTCTGACCGGCGAGCGGCGCCTCTTCGATCCCGTACTCCAGCGGCGGATCACCGAGTACGTAAGCCTCCAGAATCTGGCAGCGCGCGGGATAGCTGAACCTCAGGTACTCGTCTTTCACGACCAGATGGCCGGTGTTCTCGACCCGGCACGTGACCTCGTAGACCTGGCCTTCCACCGGCAAGCCGCCGAACTGTACGGATACCTTCTGCGCCAGCTTCTGCGGGACGTCGGCCATCGTCGAACCGACGTTCATGCTGTAGGTCAGGCGCTTGACCTTCTTGCGATCGCGAAGCTGATCCGCGACTTCCTTGAGTACGAATCCGACGATCACAGCCACCACGGCGATGATGGCGCGCCACCAATTGTCGCTCAGGACAACCTCATCGGCTGCGATTACCACTGTGTCTCCCCGGTGCAGATGTTCCCGATCGATGTGGTGACGACTCAGGTGTACATCATTGCCAGTCGGAGCGCCGTTCGAGCACGTTTCCGAATTCGAATTGCCCCCTGCCGCAAACCTCCTGGCAGCGTTGCCTGGTTCGACCGGTCCACCGCCGCCACCCGACGGTCCCGCGACGGTGCTCGTGATGACGTAGTCACGGACGTGGCCGGTAGGGTTCCCACAGGAACGGCGAGAGGGGAGTCGACATATGAGCTATCCATATGGGCCGCATCGGTGTGCTGTGGTCGATCGGCGGCTTGCTACTGATGTCTCGCAAATCCGCGGGCCGCATCATGCTCATCTTGCTGGCCTGCATCGGCGGCGTCAGCAGCCTGTACTCCGGCATTGCCAGTCTCGATTCCCAAGTGCCCGCGGCCGCGATCGGCAGTTTCATCGGTCTGGGGGTGGCGGCCCTCGTCCTCGGACTCACGATGGCCAGTTCCACCACCCGCTGGCTGGCGACAGCACCTGGACGTCTCAGACCGTACGGTCCGCGCGCTCCATATGGCCAACCCCCGTACGGTCAACCGGGTCCACCGCCGGTGTACCCCGGCCCGCCCCACGGTCAGCCGCAATACCCGCCGCATTACTGATCTCGCCGTAGCGGGTCGAAAGTGCCGGTAATTCGGTGGCCTGCCGCACCGATGCCGCCGGTAATTGCCTGAAATCACCACACCCGTTTTCGGCCGGACGCTGGCCGCGCAATGTCAACGGATCACGCGGGCACGTCCAGCGAGGGGCAGGCGGCCTTGTATTCGATTGTCGGCGATACCCACTCGTCCCATTCGGCTCGGCTCATGTTGGTGGTGAGCCTGTTGCACAGTTCGTCGCGCCATCTGCTTGGGCCGGGCCAAAGCCTCCACCCGTCGTCTCCGCGGGACACGATATGGTTGCCGTCAGCGGTGAACTCCAAACTGGTTACCAGACCCGTGTGGCCGAACATTGGGCTGCCGACGGGCCGGCCGGTCTTGGCTTCGCGCAGCTGTATTGCTGATGTACGCCTGCCTGCCGAAACGACGTAGGTGCCGTCGGGGCTGAACGCGACGCGACTTTCATTTCCACTGCCTGCGATGTCGATCCACGGTTCGCCGACCGGCCGCCCGGTGGCCACATCGTGCAGGCGCAGCTCTCCAGTCGTACGGACCAGGATGCGTTGGCCGTCCGGGCTGATCGCGGCGGCGGAGATCGGCAGTTCGTCTTCGCCTTCCATTAGGTCCACCAAGCGGCCGCCGCGTCCGGTAACGGGTGGGCCGGCAGGCGCGCCGGTGTCGGTGTCCCATACCCGGACAGCGGACGATGTCAATTCGTATGAGCTGGCGAAGATATTGCCTGTCTCCATTATCGTGCTGTCGTCGCCGGAGGCGGTATGCACTGGCGCCACGGTGATCAGCCGGTGCCCGTCGGCGCTGAATCCCACGGCGGCCACGAAGTCTTCTTCGCCGTGCAGCGCTCTGCCGTGGGGTGGGCTCGTTGCGACATCCCAGAGCCAGGGATCGAAGCCAATGGAAGCGATGTGCTGCCCGTCCGGGCTGAAGAACAGACCTGGGATGGTGTCGGTGGGGCCGGTGAGGGGCGGGCCATATGGCTCACCGGTCTGCGCATCCCAGATCCGGACCGTATTGACCTTACCGTCGGCGGACGCGATCGCCCGCCCATCCGGTCTCCATGCCAGGGCGGAGACAGGTCCGACGTGGCCGGTCGAAATCGTTCGGATGAGCGCGCGGGTGTCAATCCGCCACAACGCGATGTCGGATTCGTTGTCCGCGTCACGTGTCGCGGCGATGCGCCCGTCGGGACTGACCACCGCGGGCACGGACCGGACAAAGGCGAGGCCTGGCAATCTCTTTCCGATGGGTTGATCGGGCTCGGCTGCCCACACGTGGATCGCATTGCCGCCGCCGCTGATGATCCGCGTGCCATCGCCGCTGTAGACCACCTTCACGGCGTCGGTGTCACCGCTCAATGGTGGCCCGACCGCCGCCCCGGTGTCGGCGTCGCGCACGACGATTTTGCCATCGGAGGTCCCGATGGCGACGCGTCGCCCGTCGGGGCTGAACGCCAAGTCGCGTCCCGCATAGCCGAATTCGGTCAGCCCGTCGACGACCGGCCTGCCCGTGGCCGCGTCGGTGATGCGCAGCTGCGACGCGTCCACAGGTGTGCCGGTGCCCTTGGCTGAGGGCTCCGAATCCGCCGGGTTGCCCGCGACCAAAGAGCTCATCGAGGCGACGCGCCGGCCGTCGGGGCTGAAGTCCACAAAGACGACCGGGCCCTTGTGCGAAGGCAGCGGCGGGTCCGCCGGCTGGTGGCTGTCGACATGCCACAGTCGGACCACACCGTCTGCCCCGCCCGTGGCCAGCTGGGATCCGTCCGGGCTGAAGGCGACCGCAGATACCCAGCCGTCGTGTCCGCGGATCGGCTCGCCCATCCGCTCGCCGGTCGCCACGTTCCACAGCCGGGCTGTGCCATCACGGTTCCCCGTGGCGAGCAGGGCACCATCGCGGCTGAAGGCCACACTCAAGGCGTCGTCGAGTCGACCGGTTAGCACGTGCACGGCTGCACCGGTATTCGCGTCCCAAATGCGCACGGTCTTGTCCTCCCCGGCCGAAACGATCCAGCGCCCGTCCCTGCTGTACTGGGCGGCCCAAACCTTCCCCGTGTGCCCGGCCGGCGGATCTCCGACCGGCTTGCCGGATTCGAGGTCCCACCTGCGGATGAGGCCGTCATCCCCGGCCGAAAGGATTTGTCGGCCATCGGGACTGATCGCGATACTGGTGACGTCCGACGGTGTCGCAATGATCTTCTCCAAACGTCGGGCATCGATCAGCGTGTTCAGCAGGGCATCCGGGTCTGATCGGGGAGCCAGCGCCTCGGCGGCGAGCATCTGCTGGATCGCGCGCCGATCGCCGCCGAGCCGGGTTCCATCGAGCATCGCCCGCGACTCCACGACGAGCTTGGCCGCGATCGCCCGCTGGGCTTCCTGGCGGGCACCCTGCTCGGCGTCCCTCGCTTGTTCGAAGCTGATGCCGGCAACGACCGCGACGAGGACGATCACGGCCAGCAGCGCCGCCAGCACTTGCGAGCGGCGCCGCAGCGAGCGCGCGTGCGCTTCCGCCGCCGACTTCGCGTCTTCCAGCTTGCGATTCGCGCGCCGCCGCGAGTTGAGCAGGAACTCACCGGCGGAGTTGAGGCGCGCCCCGAATCCTGGACGCGCACTGAGCGTTTCGGCCCCATCCAAGCGCGCGCCGTCGAGCAGCCAGTCGTCGTGGCGGCCGCTTCGCACCCACGCGACGACGGCCCGCTCGACCGCGTCGGCGTCGCGGAGGTCCGACGCTTCGGTCCGTAACCAGTTCGCCAGCTCCTCCCACTGATGCAGCAGACTCTCCAACGCCACTTCGACGACGACCTGGCCGTCACGCTCGCCCTTGACCATGAGCCGCCGACCGACGAAAGCGTTCAGCAGCGCATGACTGTCCTCCGGTAGATCGGCCCAGCGCGCGATACGGCGCATCGGTTGATCGGTGTCCGAATTCACCGTCGCCAGCCAGGGAACGAAGGCATCGTGCAACCGGTCCAGCTGCTCGCGGCGCTCCGATGGATCCGCCGACAGCAGGTTGTCGATTTCGTTCTGCACTACTCGCCGCATGCCGCCGGTCGCCTCGTAGCGGTCGACGGTGACGGCATCACCGCTGCCGGCGTAGTCCTCGTAGAGCCGCGACAGGATCAACGCCAACAGCGGCAACGTGTCGGCGCCGCCGGAGGATTCCTGGGCTAGCCGGTCGACGAGCTCCGGGGAAAGCGTGAAGCTGGATCCCGACTCGGCAGCACGCCGGGCGGGCCCACAAATGATCTCGGTGAACTGAGCCTGCGGCATCGCTTTCAACCGGTCGAACAGGTGACTCTGGACGGTCGACAGCTGCGGTGCGGTCTGCAGCGGCTCGTATTGATCCGAGCGAATCGTGGCGACCACGATCATGTCCAAATCGGAGTCGCTCAGCAGTCGGCCGAGCAGCGCCAGAAACGTCGGCCCCTCTTCTCCCGCGTCGACTCCGAACAACTCCTCGGCCTGGTCGACCGGGAGTACGAGTGTCGGGGACCGTTCCGACGCCGGCATTTCGAGCAATCGGTCGTGCGCGGCCGCAACGGCTTCGACCAGCCACCCCCGCACCCTTTCCGAATCCGATATCGCGTTCTTGACGTCGCCGAAGCTCGGCGCCTGCAGACCGACGTCGACTCGCAGGCGGTGAATCGCGCGAGCCAGACCGGTGTCGCCGGTCAGTGCGCGACGTTCCGGGCGCACCACGCCCAATGTCAGGAAACGTCGGTCGTCGCGTCGCATACGGGGCAACAGTCCCGCCCGCAGAAAGGATGATTTCCCGACCCCGGACGGGCCCAGGATGACAAACATCTGTTCCTGACCGGCGCCGCGCATATCACGAAGTTCATCGAGAGCATGCGCGATCTGCGCGTCACGTCCGAAATAGACCGCCGCATCGACTGACTCCAGCGGCTGCCAACCCCGGTACGGTGAGCGGTCCGCATCCCCCGGCGGCGGCCAGGCGAAGCTGAATGCACCGACTCCGACATCTCTCAGCCCGGCCAGCAGCCGACGCAGGCCGTCACTGGCCAACCGCACCGGCGGTTCCTCGTCGACCGGTATCTCTGTCCACGGACCCGCCCCGAAGAGGTCACAGCTTTGCCAGGCGCGGGTCACATCCCTTTCGTCGAGTTCCTCGAGTCGGGCGCAGAAGACGGGTTTGCCCATGCCTTCGGCCTGACGGAACTCGGCGTGGCATTCCTTCGACGCCACCCAACCTTTCGACACCAGGCAGATCACCGCCTCGCAGCGCGCGTTCACCTGCCACAGCGCTTCCGTCCAGCGCCTCCCCGTACGGATACCGGTTTCGGGATCCAGATCGAGATAAATCTCGCCGGCCAACCCCGGCTCGGCTTGCTCGAGCCAACGCTTCAACGCGATCGCATGGCGATTGTCCCGGCTCGAATGACTTAGAAAGACGCGCGACATCTGGTCACACAACGTTCAGACCCGATGAGCCCACGAGCCACTATCGTCAACCCCGCGGTCGCATCTGGCTTCCGACACACCGTCGGTGTGGCCATATTGCCTCCTTGCGGAACGAAGGAACCTGGTGCCGGGCAGTAACTTCCATTTTGGGCCGACACACCACTCGATGAACGAGTAGTCCCATACTCGTTTCTGCGAGCGGCCATCCGGGCTGGCACTTCTACCTGGTAGATATGGCGCTGCCCAGCAGCAACGTGCGCTGAGGCGCACTGCTCGTAGGATGACCTGACCGCATCCGCGACCGGCCGCTGCTCTCAACTTCGTCGGTCGACCCGATACGGCGTCCCTGGGCGTGCAGCTCGAGGCGCATCGCCACACGCCTTGTCGTCGGGGGTAGGCGGCGAACGCCGCCGCGCATACCCTTACCGCTTGGAAGAGCGCTGTTCTAGATCGAAACTCTCGTGAAAAACAAAAACCTGCTGGTCAGCGGGGGTTTGTGGGGCGGGCGGGGCTCGAACCCGCGACCAATGGATTATGAGTCCACGGCTCTAACCGACTGAGCTACCGCCCCGCATGCGCGGTGGAACCGCGACTGTCAGGGATGCTACCGGGCGTGGCGGGGCGGGCACCAGTTGACTCCCCGGCGGCTGGGCAGGTAGACGCTCACACGCGGGGTTTCGTGCGGCGTTCCGCTGCCGGCGTCCACTAGTGTGGGCCGAAACCGAAACTTACTGGAGGGTCAGATATGGCCAGTGTGTTCGCGAATGTGCTGCGGGTTCATCAGTGGGTGTACGAGAACAGCGGTGGGCTGGTCGGCCACAAGCTGCTGTTCGGCAATCCGACCCTGCTGTTGCGGACGGTGGGGCGGAAGTCCGGTCAGGAACGGATCTCGGCGTTGACCTACGGGCGGGACGGCGAGGCGTACTTGGTGACCGCATCGAACGGCGGCTCGCCGCGCCCGCCGGGGTGGCTGGCGAATGTGAAGGCGACGCCCGAGTGTGAGATTCAAGTCGGGCGGCGCCGGGTGAAAGTGGTTGCACAAGCGACGTATCCGGATGATGCGGACTACGCACGACGGTGGGCGATCGTCGACAAAGTGAACAAGGGCCGCTACAGCGCCTATCAAAAGATGACCAAACGGCCCATCGCAGTGGTGGTTTTGACGCAGACCAAGTGAACCGTCAGTCGCCGCCGTCTCCCCACTGACCCTTGTCCACCGGCACGCGGTCGTCCCATCGGCTCTCCATTGTCGGTGGGCGACTTGCGAATTGGACAACGGCGAAAACGAGGAAGAGGACGACGGCGACAACACCGATAACGATCAGAGTTTGCACGGCAGGCACATTAGCGCTGTCTCAGACCGATCGCACACAATGCCGGACAAGTCACAATGTGAGCAGCGTTCGTCCGAGAGATTTCCTGGATTCGATTGCGGCATGGGCACTGTCGGCGTCTTCGAGGGAGAAGGTCTGACCGATCACGACCTCGATGTCACCGGCGACGACGGCCGCCTGGATGCGGCGCGAGAGCGCGTTCCAGTCGATGTCGGCGCCGGTGAGGTCGAACAGGCCGAGCACGGCGATATCGCGCGCGGCCAGCGCGTCGCGGTCCAGTGCGGCGAAATCGCCTGCCGCGGCGCCATATCCGAGGAATCGGCCGTGATCGGCGATGGTCTCGGCGGCCGCCGCGCCGAGCTCACCGCCCGCGCCGTCGAGCACGATGTTCACCCCGGCTCCGTCGGTCGCGGCGCGCGCCTTGGCGGTCCAGTCCGGTTCGGAATAGTCGACGGCGGCGTGCGCGCCCAGCCGCTCGGCGAGCTCGAGTTTGGCGTGCCCGCGGGCCGCCGCGACGACGTATGCGCCTGCGGCGCGGGCCAATTGGATGAGCAGCGTGCCGAGGCCGCCGCCCGCCGCGGTGACGAGGACCCACTCCCCCGGCTGGATGGCGGCGCGGTCGAACACGGCGAGCGCGGTCCGGCCGTCGTGGGTGAGCGCGACGGCCTGCGTCAGCGAAAGCCCTTCCGGCACTTCGATGAGAGTCTCCGCCTTGGCGAGCGCCTTCTCGGCATAGCCGCCGATGGGCTGTCCGCCGCCGATTCCGCTCGCGGCGGTGCTGGTGGCGACGCGCTTGCCGAGCCACGACGGATCGACGTCCGCGCCCACCTCCACGACCACGCCGGAGATCGCCCCGCCCGGCACGTAAGGGGTTTCGATCTCGAAGTACTCGCTTCCCCAACCCGAGCGCAGCCGGGTGTCGAGGAACATCACGTCGGCCGCCGCGACTCGGACGACCACCTGCCCGGAACCTGGGGTGGGATCGGGTACTTCGCGCACCGCGAGTACCTCCGGTCCACCGAATTCCCTTGCCTGCACAGCTCGCATCACTGACCTCCTGATCACATCTGGTCGAACAGCGCCAAGCATGAAACCTGAAGTCCAGTCGAGGTCAAGAGCCGGGGAGTCAGATCACTCGCGCGGCCGGTAGTGCATGACGCGTGGTTCAGGAGCCGCCGCCGCAACTGCTGCCACCGCCGCAGCTGCTGCTACTCCCTCCGCCGCAGCTGCTGCTTCCCCCACCACAGCTGCTGCTTCCCCCGCCGCAACTGCCCCCGCCGCACCCGCTGTCGCCGCCGCTGCCGCCCGAACAGCTACTCCCCGAGTCGCCGCCACCGCACCCGCTCCCGTGCCTGCGGTGTCCCATCCCGGCGCCGCCCGCGAACCAGGGCCCCTGGCTGCGGTTCGGCGGCCACCCCGGCTGCCGCGGGGGCGTGCTGACCGCCTTGACCAGCGCCACCACCAACACCACGACGGCACACACAATCAGCAGGGTCAGGATGAGACTCAGGACAATGAGCGCAGCCGTCATGACGGAATGGTAGCGGCGCGCGGCCGTACAGTGAATCGTGCAGTTTTTCCGTTCCCGACAGCGCCTCCGCCGCCAGGTCGACCTGCGCGACGTCGAGCAGGCCGTGGCCGAGCTGGAACTCTCCGAGGCCGTCTTCAAGACGTGCCCGTGGCAGCCGCGCGAGCTGGTGGAGACCGGTCTGCGTCAGTGGCTGCGCTGCTGCGGCGCGGCGATGCGCGACGGCCAGGTCATCGGCATGCCCTCGCACGCGGTGGACGAGGCCTGGCACGGCCTGATTCTGTGCACGGAGCGCTACGCCGCGTTCTGCACGGCCGCTTACGGCCGCTTCCTGCACCACTATCCGGACGGTGACGCGCCGCCGCGCAAGCTCGTGGCGCACGGCTCGATGGCCGAACAGCTGGGCCGCACGGTGGTGGCCTGGTCGATGGTCGCGCGACCGGACGAGACCTGCGTGCTGTGGGATCTCGACAGCAAGGTCGGGGTCGCCCACCCGTGGGGCATCGACGCCCGGCGCGTCGCGGCGATCGAGGCCGAGCTGCACCGGGCGTCGACGGACCCTAGGTGAGCTTCACCCGCGCCGCGAGGAACCGCACCACCGCGGGCGCGAAGCGGTTGAACTGGTACTGCAACCGCGCCTCCGGGGTGACCGGCACGATGCTGCGGTCGCGCCGGACGGCACGCACGATCTGATCGGCGACCTTGTCCGGCGTGTAGCGGCGCATCCGGTACAGGTTGTCGTACTTGGCCTGCTTGCGCTTCTCCTCCTCGGCGCTGAGGCCCGAAAAGGTAGTGGTGGCAACGATATTGGTGTGCACGATGCCCGGGCAGATGGTGTGCACCGAGATACCGCGGCCCGCCAGCTCGGCGCGCAGGCAGTCGGAGAACATGAACACCGCCGACTTGCTGGTCGAGTACGCACTGAACCCCTGCTGCGGGCCGTAGGCGGCCATGCTGGACAGATTGACGATGTGTCCGCCGAGGCCGCGCTCGGCCATGGCGGCGCCGAAGGCGCGACAGCCGTTCACCACGCCGCCGAGGTTGATCCGCAGCACACGATCGAACTCCGCCGAGGGCGTGTCGAAGAACCCGCCCGCCTGGCCGATGCCCGCGTTGTTTATCAAGATGTCGGGCACGCCGTGCGCGGCGATCACCTCGGCCGCGTGCGAGGTCACCGCGGCCTCGTCGGAGACGTCGAGCCGATAGGCGTGCGCCACACCGTTTTCCGCGGCGATCAGCTCGGCGGTCTGCTTCGCCGCGTCCAGATTGATGTCCGACAGCACGATCTCGGCGCCGAGCCGGGCGAACGCCAGCGCCGTCTCCCGGCCGATCCCGCTGCCACCGCCGGTGATCACCACCAGCTGGTCGTCGAACTCTTTTCGGGTCCGGTCGGTTTCGGCACGGCGCAGACCGCGCGGTGCCGCGCCGCCGTCGAGGGTGTCGATCAGCTCGGTGGTGGCGGTGGCCAGCAATTCGGGGTGCGAGAACGGCATCCAGTGCCCGGCGGGCACGTCCCGTCGCCACAGTCGCGAGACCCACTTGCGTTCGTCGTCGTAACCCGCGGGGCGCACCGCCACATCGCGGCCCGCCACGATCAGCTGAACCGGCACCTCGGTGCGCCGCTCGCGCGGGGCGAGCATCCGCTGCACGATGTTCGCGCGATAGATGAGCAGACCGTCGACGATGTCGCGCCGGAAGGTCGGGGCGAGGGTGACGGTCGACGTGGGCGTGCCGTTCATCAGGGAAACCGCACGCTGCCAACGCTCTTCGGTACCGAATGCGCCGAAGGCGGCCCGCGGCAATCCCGGAGTCATGAAGAAGGCCGTGTACGCCGAGGAAAGCAGCTGGGTGAACGGCTGCCACACGTTGCGCGGGGTGGGCCGGGAGAGCCTGGCGCGCACCCACTTTCCGATGTGGTCGAGATTCGGGCCGGACACGGAGGTGAACGACGCGATCCGGGCGGTGGCGCGCGGTTCGCACACCGCCTCCCACACCTGGACCGAACCCCAGTCGTGGGCGAGCACGTGCACCGGCGCGTCCGGGCTCACCGCGTCGGCGACGGCGAAGAAGTCGGCTGCGAGCGCGTCCAGCCGGAAGTCGGCGGTCCGCCGGGTGCGGGTGGACCGGCCGTGCCCGCGGGTGTCGTAGGTGACGACGTGGAACCGCCGCGCCAGCAGCGGCACCACGGCGCTCCAGAGGTGGTGGGTGTCCGGCCAGCCGTGCACGAGCACCACGGTCGGGGCCGCGGGATCGCCGTATTCGTAGACGGCGAGCTCGAATTCACCGTTGCGCACGATCCGTTCGGTCACTTCCGAGTCGATATCCGTAGTCATCGACGTCTCCTGTTCTGGTCGGAGGGGTCTTCACTACAGGTCGAGCACGAGACGCCCTCGATCGCAGCGCGATACGCAGGCCAGCATCTCGCCGTCCGCGCGCTCGTCCTCGGTGAGCACGGTGTCGCGATGGTCCGGCTCACCGGCCAGTACGCGCACCTTGCAGGTTCGGCAGAAACCCTGCCGACACGAATACGGTTGATCAGGACGGGATTTCAGGAGGGTGGCCAGCGCCGACTCGTCGGCGGGCACCTGGAGCACCTCCCCGGTGGAGGCGAGCTGGATCTCGAACGGCCGCCCGTTCACCACGGGCGGCGGCGAGAAACGCTCGGAATGCAGTTCCACGCCGCGCATCCGGCGCACCGCGTCGGCGACGGTGTCGGTCATCGGCACCGGGCCGCAGCAGTAGACCGCGGTGCCCGTGGTGACGCCGGGCAGCAGCGCGGCCGCGTCCGGCAGTCCGTGTTCGTCGTCGGTGCGCACGGTGACGCGGTCGCCGAACGTCTCGATCTCGTCGAGGAACGGGATGGTCTCGCGACTGCGGCCGACGTACACCATGGACCAGTCGAGTCCGAGCCGCACGGCCAGCCGCGCCATCGGCAGGATCGGGGTGATTCCGATGCCGCCGGCGACGAAGTGCAGATGCACCGCGGGCGAACCGTAGCCGGGCACCGCGAACGGGAAGGCGTTGCGCGGACCGCGCACCACGATCGGGCTACCGACAGGCAAGGCGTCGTGCACCTCGACCGAACCGCCGCCACCATCCGGGATGCGGCGCACCGCGACCCGATAGGCACGAGTGTCCGCAGGGTCGCCGCACAGCGAGTACTGCCGCAGCTTGCCGGAGGGCAACTCGAGATCCAGGTGCGCGCCAGGCCGCCACGCGGGCAGTTCGCGCCCGTCCGGCGCCTCGAGCCGCAGGCTCACCACGTCCTGGTCGTGCGCCTCGACCCGGCGCTCGGTGACGACCAGCGCGAGCCTGCGGTCGTCGACCTTCGGGCTCAGATCCCGCCGGTTGACCAGCGTGGCCCAGCGCAACCGGGCCGTCGCCAGCGCGTCGAACACCCGCACCGCGCGGTCCCGATCACGCTTGCCGAACAGATCGGCGGGTAGCCGCTCCGGGATGACCCGCGGGCTCACGAGGCGACCGCGCGCGCCGCGGGCGACGTGGCCAGGTACGCCACCGCCTGGGCGGTGGAGCCGACCGTCTCCGGGTTGTAGCCGGGCTTGAACGTGGACAGCGCACTCCACAGCAGCGAGGGTACGCCGGGCAGTGAGCCGCGCCACATGGCGCCGAAAACGCGCTTGATCAGCCGCGGGTATCCGAGATCGGGCAGCGCGGGGTCCTGCTGGACCATGAACTTGGTGCCGCGGACGACCAGCGAGACGAAGATCGGGAACACCAGCACCATCAGCGCCGACCTGCGGACGTACCCCGCGCCGAAATACACCGCCACGTCGTGGGCGACATGCCGGTGCTCGACTTCCTCCGCGCCGTGCCACCGGAACAGGTCGGCCACCCGCGGGTCCGCGCCGAACTTCTCCAGGTCGGCGTTGAGCACCCAGTCGCCGAGGAAGGCGAAGAAGTGCTCGAGGCAGGCGATGAAGGCCAGCCGCTCGACCATGATCTGGCGCTGCGCGATGCCCTCGACGTCCGTGGGCCCGAGCGTCTTGCGGAACAGGTATTCGGCCTGGCGCACATAGGGCTCCGGGTCGATGCCGTTCGCCGAGAGCACCTCGTGCAGCACCTTGTCGTGAGTCTCGGCGTGCATCGATTCCTGGCCGATGAAGCCGAGCATCGCCTCGCGGAGCTTCTCGTCCTTGACGTAGGGCAAGGCCTCGGCGTAGGCGGCGCAGAACATGCGCTCGCCCTCGGGGAGCAGCAGGTTCAGCGAATTGATCAGGTGCGAGGCGATCGGCTCCTCCGGCATCCAGTGCAGCGGAGTGTCGGCCCAATCGAACTGGACATTGCGCGCGTTGAGCGCCACCTCGCCCGGATCGGTGTCCGGCCGCCGGTGAGCCCTGCGAAGTAGCTTCATCGGTACTCCCTCGATCCTCATACGTGCACCTCGGCAGCGAATCGGCATGGGTCAGCGCCGGTTCCTGCGCGGGTGTAGCAACGATCATACACGTATATGGAACTAGCGGTAACACACATAGGGAGCGTCAATCGAGCCCGAAATTAGAACACGTTCTAGTAGGCTTCGGCTATGGAACGATTGACCGGATTGGATGCCAGTTTCCTCTATCTCGAGACCGGGACCCAGCATCTACACGTCTGCGCGCTGCTCATCCTGGACCCGGCGGCCGACGGCGCGCGCTACTCCTTCGACTCCTTCAAGGCCGAGCTGGGCCGCCGAGTACCCCTGATCCCGCAGATGCGGCGGCGACTACACGAAGTGCCGTTCAACCTGGACCATCCGGTCTGGGTGGAGGACCCCGACTTCGATCTCGACTACCACATCCGGCGCATCGGCATCCCGAGTCCGGGCGGCAGGAGCGAGCTGGCCGAACTGGTCGGCGACATCGCCAGCAGGCCGATGGACCGCGACCGGCCGCTGTGGCAGATGAACGTGGTCGAAGGCGTCGACGGCGACAAGGTCGCGGTGATCTGCAAGTACCACCACGCCGCCGTGGACGGCATCACCGGCACGAACATGATGATGCACCTGTGCGACATGGAACCGGGCGTGACCCGACCGGAGCCGACGGAGGAATGGCGGCCCGAGTCCGCGCCGAACGACTTGAAGCTGTTCGCGGAGGCGGCTGTTCGACTGCCGGGCAAGATGGGCATCGTCGGCATGGTGCCCAAGACCGTCGGCATGCTCGCCGGTTTCGCGCAGCGGCGGCGAAACAACCAGGCGGGCATGGCGATTCCGCTCACCGCGCCGCGCACCCCGTTCAACAAGGCGATCACCCCGCACCGCGCGGTGGCCTTCGCCGAAGCGGATCTGGCCGACATCAAGGAGATCAAGACCGCCTTCGACGTGAAGGTCAACGACGTTGTGCTGACCGTCGTCGGCGGCGTGCTGCGCGCCTATCTGGACAAGCACGACGAGCTGCCCGATCGCTCGCTCATCGCCTCGGTGCCGGTCTCGGTGCACGAATCCTCGCGGCACACCGAGGGAATCAACAAAGTCTCCTCGCTCTTCTCCGAGCTCGGCACCGACATCGCCGACCCGGTCGAGCGGCTGCGCGCGGTGGCCGCGGCGAATCGGAACGCCAAGGACGAACACGATCTGATCGGCGCCGACTTCCTGCAGGATTGGTCGAAGTACGCCCCGCCCAACACCTTCCAGCTCGCCGCGCGGGTGTACTCGTCGCTGAAGCTGGCCGAACATCATCCGGTGGTGCACAACCTCGTGGTCTCGAACGTGCCGGGCCCGCCGATGCCGCTGTACTTCTTGGGCATCAAGGTGGACGCGATGTATCCGTTCGGGCCGGTCTTCCACGGGGCAGGGCTCACCGTCACGGTGCTGTCCAACAACGGCGATCTCGACATCGGATTCATCGCCTGCAAGGAGCTCGTGCCCGATCTCGCCACGATGGCCGATGCGGTGCCGGGCATCATCGACGAATTGCGCACCGCGGCACGCGAAGTGGAGTAATCCCCATGCCGCCCTGTTCGCCACCGACGCCGAACAGGGTCTCCCGCAGCGATTTTCGCCGGGTCACTGCCGCGCGGCAACGGCAGCGCAGCCGTCGAGCAGCGCGGGAACGAAACGCTCCGCGCCGAAGACACAGCCCGTATGTCCCGTCCCGGCCAGGTGAATGGTCGCGCCGGGAATCATCGTCGCCATCTCCAGCTGCCGATACACCGGAATCGCCCGGTCGCGGGTCGTGATGACCACCGCCGTCGGCGCCGAAATCGCGCCGAGCCAGGCCGACGCGTCGAACCGTCCCACCTCCGCGATCACCTGAGCCAGCGCCCAGCCGCTCGTGCTGCGGAATTCCTCCAGCGCCCAGCGCTCGAAACCGCCTGGCGGCCAGGTATGTTCCGGCAGTTCGGACAACCTGCTCGCGAATGCGTCGAGGCGCCGCAGCGAATACGGGCCGATGGCATCGGCGAAAGCGCCGAACACCTGATGGAACGCCCGCTCGCGCCACTTCTCCCGGAATCGATACGGCGTCGCGCACAGCACCAGCCCGCCCACGCGGTCCGGATGACGGTGGGCCGCCGTCAACGCGACCACGCCGCCGAGCGAATAGCCTGCGCAGAGGGGCCGCTCGACGTTCATGGCGTCGGCGACCGCCAGCACGTCGTCGGCGCAGTCGCGCACCGAGAAGTGCGGGGACTTGATGCCGCGCCCGTGCCAGCGCTGGTCGAACAGGATCACCCGGTAGCGCTCGGCTAGCGCAGCCAGCGCGGGAAACCAGGTGAGGTAGGCGGTGCTCGCGGTGCCGTGCAGCAGGATCACGGTCGGCGCGCCCTCTGGCCCCGGCATGTCGACCACGTAGGTGCGTCCCCTGCCCGCCAACTCGACCACGCGGCCGCCGGGCACCTCGGCGATGTCGGGAACGCCCGCGCGGCGGATCCACCGTCGGATCCGGTCGGGATTCGCCATCCTCGGACCTCCTCCGGGCGACAATACTGGAACACGTTCCATTCGATGATGCCACAGCGTTACGGACCGGTCTGTGCTGCGCGGCGGATTCTTCGCCTCGCGGACCCGCTGAACTATGCGGATGTTATGTAACGTGTTCACGTCGGCTACCGCCGACGCTTTTCCGCGACGGACGGAGGTACCGCAATGGGGCGGCTGACCGGCAAGGTGGCCTTGATCAGCGGTGGAGCCCGCGGCATGGGCGCCGCGCACGCCAAGAAGTTCGTGGCCGAGGACGCGCGCGTCGTGCTCGGAGACGTCCTCGACGACGAGGGCAAGGCGCTGGCCGAGGAACTCGGCGACTACGCCGTCTATGTGCACCTCGACGTCCGGGAGAAGGCGGACTGGCAGGCCTCCGCCGCCGAAGCCGTGCAGCGGTTCGGCGCGCTGAACGTCCTGGTGAACAATGCCGGGATCGTCAACGGGAACCTGCTGGTGGACTTCGCGCTGGAGGAATGGCAGCGCATTATCGACATCAACCTGACCGGCACCTTCCTCGGCATGCAGGCGGCGACTCCCGCGATGATCGAGGCGGGCGGCGGCTCCATCGTCAACATCTCCTCCGTGGAGGGCATGCGCGGCAGCCCCGGCCTGCACGGTTACACCGCGACCAAGTTCGCCGTCCGGGGTCTGACGAAATCGACCGCGCTGGAGTTGGCGCAGCACGGGATTCGGGTGAACTCGGTGCATCCAGGCTTGATCAGCACGCCGATGACCGAGGGCATTCCGGCGGATTTCCTCCAGATCCCACTGGGGCGGGCGGCGGATCCGGAGGAGGTGTCGAATTTGGTGACGTATCTGGCGAGTGATGAATCGTCGTATTCGACGGGGGCCGAGTTCGTCATCGATGGGGGGTTGACGGTGGGGGTTCCGCACAAGACGTTCTAGTCGAAGCGCCTGGTCGGGTCCTCAGCGGGACCGGTCGGGTGGCCGCGCTCCCGTTGTCGCCCGTTGGCACCTCGGCAGCGGTCATACCGGCCGTCACCTAATGCGGCGCCCTCGGGCGGCACGCGACGACGTGGCACCGGGCACCGGGCACACACCGGCAATCACCCCTCGGCCGCATCCGCCAGCGGCCCCGGCGACCCACACCCGGGACAGTTACGCCTCAGCGGGGGCGATGATCTCGAGCAGGATTCGTTGGCGGCCACGCACCGCAGTCACCCAGCGACGGCAACCGCCAACGGCCCGCACCCGGAGGTAGTCACGAGATCTCCTGTCCTGTCGCGCTTCCCACGCACCTCAGCTGGAGAGCAGCAGTCCCGTAGCTAGGGCGAACATCACCAGCGCGATCGCCGAATCCAGTACTCGCCAAGCCGTCGGGCGGGTGAACAGCGGTCCCAGGAGGCGGGCGCCGAAGCCGAGTGTGACGAACCACAGGATGCTGGCGAGCATCGCGCCCGCGCCGAGGAACCAGCGGTCGGGCGGTGCGTAGGTGTTGGCGAAGGAGCCGAGCAGCAGGACCGTGTCCAGGTAGACGTGCGGATTCAGCCAGGTCAGCGCCAGGCAGGTGAGGACGGTCGCGCCGAGCGCCACCGACGCGCCCGCACCGTCGGGGGTGAGCGAGCCGCCGGACAGCACGCGCCGCGCGGCGAGCGCGCCGTAGCCGATGAGGAACGCCGCACCCGCGTAGCGCACCGCGGTCACCACCGAGGGCAGCGATTCCACCAGGGCCCCGAAACCGGCGATGCCCGCGGCGATCAGCACGATGTCCGACAGTGCGCACACCGCGACCACCGCGGCGACGTGCTGACCGCGCACGCCTTGACGCAGCACAAAGGCGTTCTGCGCGCCGATCGCGACGATCAGCGACAGCCCGAAGCCCAGACCGGAGAGTGCGGCGAAGCCCGCCGAGGAAACCGTCACGTTCATCGACGCTAAGTCCGCGCCATCCAACCAGACAAGCTAAAGATTCTGAAGCATCATTAGACTTTCTCAACATGGATCTGCAGCTCGACCAGCTCAGGGCGCTCAACGCGGCGGTCACCGAAGGGACCTTCGAGGCCGCCGCCCGCAGTCTCCGCGTCACACCATCGGCGGTCAGCCAGCGCATCAAGGCGCTCGAAGACGCCGCGGGTCGCATTCTGCTGCAACGCACGAAACCGGTGCGCGCCACCGAATCCGGGCTCGCCGTGCTGCGCCTCGCCCGCCAGATCGACCTGCTCACCGGCGACACCGCCCGCGAACTCGGCGACGCCGACCACCCGGTCGACCGCCCGATCCGCCTACCCATCGCGGTCAACGCCGACTCCCTGGAGACCTGGGTCATGCCCGCTCTCAGCGAGGCGCCGCCCGGCGTGTGCTTCGAGATCCATCGCGAAGACGAGGAGCACACCACCGCGCTGCTGCGCGACGGCACCGTCATGGCGGCCATCACCGCCACCGCGAAGCCGGTGCAGGGCTGCAAGGTCGACAAGCTCGGCGCCATGCGATATCGCCCGATGGCCAGCCCGGCGTTCGCCCGCACCTGGTTCGCCGACGGGCCCACCGCCAAGGCCTACGCCGCCGCACCCGTCGTCCTGTTCGACCGCAAGGACGACCTCCAAGATCGCCACCTCCGCCGCCGCACCCGCCAGCCGATCGACCCGCCCCGCCACTATGTCCCCTCGTCCACCGCCTTCGGCACGGCAGTCCGCCTCGGCCTGGGCTGGGGCATGCTGCCAGATCTACAGACCGCCGACGACTCACCGACGAGTTTGGTTCCGATAGACGAGGATTCGTACATCGACGTGCCGCTGTACTGGCAGCAGTGGAAGTTGCATTCGCCCGCGTTGAGCGCGGTCGCCGGGGCGATCGCAGAGGCGGCCGCCGCGGCGTTGCGGTGAGCCGGTCGGGTATGTGCGTGCTGAGGGGCGGGCGCGCAGTGCTGGGTCGTCGAGGGCAGAGCTTTCCGGCGCGTCGAACTGAGCTATCGGCAGGTTGTACCGAGTGCTGAGATATCAGCGGCGCCGCTCATCGAGTGCGCGCCACGGCGTCATCGAGAGCGCTTGCGCACGTACAGTTCCTGGCTCGTGCGGGCGACGAGTTCGCCGTCGGGACCGACGAGCTCGGCGGAGTGGTTGGTACGGGAGACACCGTCCGACTCCAGGTTTCGACGGATCATCGCCATGTCCTCGGGGGGCATCTGCATCGTCACGCGCACCAACCCGCGGCCGGGGCGGACGAATTCCGTTGTGGCCGTGGTATTCCAGACCCAGTGTCCGTCACCCAGCTGCCACAGGGCCATCAGACCGAAGAACGGGTCGGTCATCATGGACAAGATGCCGCCGAACGCCACGCCGGCGTGGTTCTTGTTCCAGCCGCTCACCTTGTGCCGCACGGTGATACTGGACCAATCATCGGCCACGTGCTCGATGCGGATACCGCCCATCAGGAAGACCGGGTACGCGTTCGTCATCAGCCGAAACTGCCCGGCCGACAACTTCCGCAAAGTATTCGCCATGACCATGTGTTCCCCCTTGGTTGCGCGATCACCGATCGAGACAGTACCCACCGCTGTGGTGCACGCAAACCTGTGTCTTTCGGCGCTCGAACGCGGCGGCTGCGCGACGGTCGCCTGGTAGCCGCGTCCACTCAGACGATCTTGTCGGCCACCAGGATGACCTTGCCCGCCGCCTTGCCGTCGTGCAGGTGGTTCATCGCATCCGGTGTCGCGGTGAGCGGCAGCATGCGGTCGAGCAGGATATGGGCGCCGTCATCGATCTTCCGCACCACCGCCGCGAGACGTCCCGCAGCCGAAGTATGGAAAACGAACTCCGCACGCAGGCCAAGCGCTTCGGCGCGTTCGACGTCGGGCGGTACCGGCAGCGCCACAAGCAATCCACCGGGTCGCAGCGCCTCGAGCGATCGTGCTTCGTTCTCGCCGCCCACGGTATCCAGCACGACGTCCACCCCGGAGATCGACTCGGTGAAATCGGCAACCTTGTAGTCGACAACCTCGTGCGCCCCGAGTTTCAGTGCGATATCGACACCGGCACCCGACGCAGTGGCGATCACGCGGGCACCGATATCCCGGGCGAACTGAACCGCGAAGCTGCCGACACCGCCCGCCCCGCCGTGCACGAGCACGGTCTGGCCCGTCCGCAGGCTCGCCACCTCGGTGAGTGCCTGCCACGCGGTACCCGCGGCGGTCACAATGCCCGCCGAAAGCGGAAGGGATACCGACGCGGGAGCCTTGGCCAGTTGGTCGGCCGGAACCGTAGTGAATTCGGCGGCGGCGCCGCCCCGGGTGGGATCGAGCCTGGCGACCACCCGATCCCCCACCGACCATCCGGCGACCTCGGCGCCCACCTCGGCGATGGTCCCCGACACATCGGTGCCCAGCGTGTACGGGAACTGCACCGGGAAGAATCCTTGCACGGCGCCCGAGGCGATCTTCAGGTCGAGCGGATTCAGTGCGACACCCGATACGCGGAGGAGAACCTCGCGCGGTCCGACCGCCGGATCGTCGATGTCCACCGCCTCGGCCTGCCCGCCATAAGCTCGAATCTGTACTGCCTTCATGACCTACGCTTCTTCCTTTTCCTTCTCGGCCGGCCACGCGCCGACCTGCTGGACCCAGCCGAACCAGTCCTCGAGGTGCCAGGTCCGGGCGATGCGCCCCGCAGCGATCTCGTGGAATTCGTGGATAGGGATGTGGGCTTCCCGTCCGGATCCCGGGACGCCGAACCATTCGCCGCGATGCGTGCCGCAGATCTCGCCCCGGACACCGACGAGCCCGTCGCCGTTGTCGTCACGCCCGTCGACGATGGCGTGGATGACGACCTTCACCTCCGCAAAGGCCTGGGAGAATGCCGCGATGAGGGGTTTGATCCCGTCGCGCCCCGGCGCCTGCCCGGGTGCGAGCGGAATATCCTCCCAGCCGGGCGTCAGAACGGTGTCGAGCAGATCCACCTCGCCGCTGAAGGCCCGATAGAAGGTTGCCAGCAGTTCATCCGGCGGGCTGGCCATCATGTTGTCTCCGTTCATCATTGGTAGCCGGGATCGCGACTTTCGCCGATACCCCGGTTCGAACTCCTCTGAGTGTCGTCGGCTCGAGAAACGGCATCCAGGTGGCGCCTGCACCGGGGTCGGCAGCCCCACCGTCAGGGCAAACCGGCCAGATTCTCTTCGGTCACGCGCCATTCGGCAGCCGCGACATTCGCCCTCAGCAGGGCGAAACTGATTCGGCTGCGGCAGCTTTCGTTGCGGATCTGATCGCCCGCGGCGGCAGCCAGGGAATCGCGTTGGCAGACCGGGGATCCCGCCCCACGGGAGAACACCACCTGGTTGGCATGGCGGCACCGAGCGACGGTGGAGATCGCGCAGTCGATCACATCCACCGAACCCATAGGTCGTTCGGCCGATGCGGCCGAGACAGCGCCTTCTAGATCATCTTGGGCACACGAGGTCGGGGATCACCCCGTCGATGGAAGGAGAATTCATGGTCAGCGCTGCTGCGACGGTCGGCGTGGGGTGCATCGAGCCCGCCGAGGTACATCTGGACGATCTCGACTTCATGGGGAACCTGCACAACGGCCGGTATGCGCTGCTGATCGAGCGGGCACTGGTCGCGGTGTGGGCACGCGCGGGATACTCCATCGTCGACGGGGTACCAACACATCCCGATGTCGTACATGTCGTGTTGGAGCAGACGATCAGGTACCGCAGTCCCGTTCGCGGTGTCGGGCGGGTTGCGGTTCGGTTCTGGCTGAAGCACCTGGGCAAGAGCAGCATGGTCTTCGATTTCCAGGTGGCTTCCACCGACGGGCACACCGTGCACGCCGAAGGCACGCGCACCGAGGTGAACATCGATCTCGCCTCGCTGCGTTCGGCGCCGTGGGCCGATGCGACTCGCGAGCTGGCCGATTCGCTCTTCGAGCGTTCACCGATCGCGGAGCAGCCCGCCGCTTCCGAGACCAACGACCGGTGAGGCGAAATCCGCTGTGCCGCAGCAGAACAATGCTAGCCGTACTGGAGAATACATGACTCGCACGACCGAACCGAATCCCGCTCCCGCGGCGGACACCGGACCGCGGCAGCGGGCCGACGCCTGGCTCCGCGATTTCGAATCGGCGCTCGCCGCAGGCGACGCGCACACCGCGGCCGCGATGTTCACCGTCGATGGCCTCTGGCGCGATCTGGTGGCATTCACCTGGAACATCAAGACGCTCGAGGGCCGTGTCGAAATCGCCGATATGGTGCGGACCCAGGTCGCCGACATCCGCCCGCGCGGCTTCCACACGACCGATGCGGCAACCGAATCCGAAGGCGTGATCACGGCGTCGATCGGATTCGACACCGCCGTCGGCAGCGGGATCGGACTGCTCCGCCTCACCGACGCCGGGGCCTTCACATTACTCACGACATTGCACGAACTTCACGGCCGCCCAGAGCCGGTCGGCGCGCAGCGGCCGAAAGGTGTAACGCACGAGGCGATTCGACACCGGATCGGCGCCGAAGATCGCGAACAGGAGGACCTGGAACTCGGCCGCAGCCGCCAGCCCTATGTGGTGGTGGTCGGCGGCGGGCAGGCCGGTATCGTGCTCGGCGCGCGGCTGCGTCAGCTGGGCGTGCCCGCCCTCGTCATCGACGAGAACGACCGCCCAGGCGATCGATGGCGCGCCCGCTACAAGTCACTGGCCCTGCACGATCCGGTGTGGTACGACCACCTGCCCTATCTGCCGTTCCCCGACAACTGGCCGGTATTCACCCCGAAGGACAAACTCGCCGACTGGCTGGAGTTCTACACCCGCGTCATGGAGGTGCCGTACTGGTCGAAGACCACCTGCGTACGCGCCTCCTATGACGAACAGCATCGGCAATGGGGCGTGCACGTGCGGCGCGACGGGGAATCGCTGGTACTCACACCGCGACACCTGGTGCTGGCCACCGGCATGTCCGGCAAGCCGAATGTGCCGAATATTCCTGGTGCGAATCGGTTTCGCGGCGAGCAACAGCATTCGAGCCGCCACCC
The DNA here is from genome assembly GCF_965341865.1 of Nocardia sp. bgisy134. Lineage (GTDB taxonomy): Bacteria > Actinomycetota > Actinomycetes > Mycobacteriales > Mycobacteriaceae > Nocardia. The sequence continues at coordinate 567,228 of NZ_CBDQZP010000001.1, read as the reverse complement.
CGGACCGGACGCCTACGCGGGCAAGCGCGCGGTGGTGATCGGCTCGGGCAACTCCGCCCACGACATCGGCGCCGCACTGTGGGAGGCCGGGGCCCGGGTCACCATGGTGCAGCGCTCCTCGACGCATGTCGTGAGATCGGAGTCGGCCATGGAGCTCGCGCTCGGCGAGCTGTACTCCGAACAGGCCGTCGCGAACGGGATCACCACCGAGAAGGCGGACTTGATCTTCGCCTCGCTTCCCTATCGACTGCTGCCGAGCCTCCAGGTTCCGATCTACTCCGCCATCCGGGAACGCGATGCCGAGTTCTATGCCCGGCTGAAGCGGGCCGGATTCCAATTGGATTGGGGTGACGACGATTCCGGGCTGTTCATGAAGTATCTGCGTGGCGGGTCCGGCTACTATATCGACACCGGCGCCTCGGAACTGATCGCCAACGGCGACATCCGACTCGCCCACGGGGAGGTGCGTGAACTCACCGAGGACGCCGTCGTCCTCGGTGACGGCACCGCGCTACTCGCCGATCTCGTCGTCTACGCCACCGGCTACGCACCGATGCACCATTGGGTCGCCGACCTCATCGGCCCGGGGACGGGCGAGACCGTCGGCAGATGCTGGGGCTACGGTTCGGGCACGACCAAGGACCCCGGCCCCTGGGAAGGCGAGCTGCGCAATATGTGGAAGCCCACCGCGCAGGATGGACTCTGGTTCCATGGAGGCAACCTGCACCAAACGCGCTTCTACTCGCGATATCTCGCAGTGCAGCTCGCCGCGCACTACGCGAACATTCCCACCCCGGTGTACGGGCTGCAGCAGGTCCATCACCGAACCTGACCGACAGGAGCACTGACAGGATGCGGTGGCAAGTATCGGTACTGGGACCGGTCGAGGCGTGTGCCGGTTCGACCGTGATCGCGATTTCCCAGCCGAAGAATCAGGCACTACTGGCAATGATCGCGATGTCCGGACGAACCGTATCGATCACCGAGCTGATCGACGGGATCTGGGGCGCGAACAGTCCGGATTCGGCGATCGGCGCGGTCCGCAACCTCGTGTGGTCGGTGCGGCGGCACCTCGCCGTCCGCACCGACTCCACCGATATTGTGGCGTCGGTGCCGGGTGGATATCACCTGGCCATTCCCGTCGGCACCGATGCGGCGATCGCGGAGAGGCATCGCGATGCCGCCGAGTCTGCCTGCACCGCTGGTAGATTCACCGAGGCGAAGGCGGAAGTCGATGCGGCGTTAGGACTGTGGCGCGGCGACCCACTGACGGGAGTACCCGGGCCGTGGGCGGAGAGCCAGCGATCCCGGCTACGCAGGCTGCACCGGGCACTGCGGGAGCAGTCGATCGATATCGCCCTCGCACTCCGCGATCATGACCGCGCCATTGCCGAGGCCGAATCGCTCCGGGCGTCCGATCCGCACTGCGAGCGGCTCTGCGCGCTGCAGATGACCGCGCTTCACTACGCGGGCCGACGTGCCGAGGCACTGACCGTCTACCAGCACACCAGGCAGCGTCTCGTCGACGATCTCGGCCTCGAACCGGGACCGGCGCTGACCGAACTGCATCGACGGATCCTCACCGAGAGCAAGGTGACGCTACCGGCCGCGAGCACGAGGGACGCGCCGGTAGTGCAGCGGTTGCCAGCCCAATTGCCGACGGACACTGCCGATTTCACCGGCCGCACCGGCGAAGCGGCAGCACTGGAAATTGATCTCACCCCCTCCGGCACGGTGGTCGTGGCCAGTGTGACGGGCATGCCCGGAGTCGGCAAGTCGGCTTTGGCCGTGCACATCTCGCACCGCGTCCGTGATCGTTATCCCGACGGCCAGTTCCACTTCGACCTGCGGGGCAGCCGTCCCGATCCGGTCCAGCCGGGCGATGCGCTCGCCGCGTTCCTGCGCGCGCTCGGCGTACCCGATACCGGCATCCCGCCGGAGTCGAATCAACGCGGCGCCCTGTGGCGGTCGATGATCGACGGTCGCCGAATGCTGGTCGTGCTGGACGACGCGTACGACGCCGAGCAGGTAGCGCCCCTGCTACCGGGCGGCCCGGGTAGCGCCGTCCTGATCACCGGTCGCCGCCCGATCGTCCTGCCTGGTATCCGATCCCGGCGTCTCGCCGTGCTCGATATGGTCGCCGGTGTGACGCTGCTCGGCCGGATCGTGGGACACGACCGCGTCGCCGCCGAGCCCCGGGCCGCTCGAGACCTCGTACACCTGTGCGGGCATCTGCCGCTGGCGATCCGGCTCGCCGGAGGCCGGATCGCCATGCGGCCCGAATGGACCCTCCGCTCGGCGGCCGATCGGATCACCGCCCGGCGGGCGGGGCCCGACGCATTCGAATTCGGCGGCATCACCGTGGAGTCGGCCTTCCGATCGGGGTATGCACGGCTGGATTCCGAAGCGGCACAGGCATTCCGACTGCTCGCCCGGGTCGACACCTCGGTACTCACACTGCCGGTGATCGCGGGTGCGCTGGAGCGCGATCACCGTGCGGCCGAACGATTGTGCGAGGACCTGGTCGACCACGGCATGCTGGAGCCGATCAGACATGGCCACTACCGATTTCACGAGCTGCTGCGCAGCTTCGCACGCGCGGAGCTAAGGCAACAGGCCGTGCTCCATGGCGAAGACCGCGACACCGGCCCGGGTTCGCCGTCCGGTCTTGTTGTAGATGTGCGCAAGGTGGTGGCCCACCGTCCGGTCCGAAATCCGCAGCCGCTCAGCGATTTCCCGGTTGCGTAGGCCGCGGGCGGCCAAACAGAGCACCTCCACTTCCCGTTCGGTCAGGCCTGCGGGCAGCCCCTGACGCGGCCGGGGCTGGCCCGCGGCCTCGATGACCAGCGCGCAGGACTGCCGGTCGAGCGTGCCGTCGTCGGCCTCTTTCATCAGCAGCTCGGCCGCGGCCTGCGGATCGAACGCCGCACGGTGCGCACGGGGTTCGGTGAGCGCGGCGAAGGTGTCGGCGGCGGCCAGGATGCGGGCGGCCAACGGCAACTGCGTGGACGAATCGCCGCGGTGGTAGCCGGTGCCGTCGGCCCGCTCGTGATGGGCGGACGCGATCGGCGCGAGATGCGCCAGCGCGGGCACCCGATCGAGCACCCGCTGCGTCCAGTAGGTGTGCATCCGGACCCGTTCCATCTCGGCGATCCCCAGCGGACCGGGCCGATCCCAGATGCTGCTCGGCACGCCGACCCGGCCGAGATCGTGCAGCAGAGCGGCGCACCGCAATTCGACGACCGCGGCCGCATCCAGACCGGCAAGCTTGCCCGCACCCGCCGCCAAGGCGGCGACATGCTCGCTGTGGCCGAGCAACCACTGGCTCTTCAGATCCACCAGCCGGGCCAGCACCGCACACAGCCGCGGCAGCGCGTCGGACGCGACTGTGATGTGCGGTACCGGTTCCACCGCGAGCACGGCCGCGATCGCGTCCGGGTGCTCCAGCGGGGCCAACGCCGCACCCGGATCGGCGCAGAACACCTCGACCAGATGCGGATCGAGATGCCGGCCGCCCCGGCGCCGGATCTCGGACACCGCGCCGGTCAGTCCACCCACCGCATGGGCGAGTACCGCCTGCTCGGCGAGGTGGATCACCCGCGTGGCCAGCGAAAGATCCTCGCCCGCACGACCGTCCGGAATACCGCGGCCGTCCCAGCGCTCGTACACATCGTCGAGGGCACGGATCGAATCCGACCGCAGGCCGAGCCCGCCGCCGAGTGCCCGGCCGGCCTCGCACCCGTTGCGCATCGCCTCGACACCGACCGTCGGGAGCACTTCGACAAGAGTCCGCGCGAGCCGCGGTGCATCGGCTCCGGCCCAGTGGCCGAAGTCGCGCAGCTGCGCGGCGAACATCGCCTCGTCACCGGGATCCAGGGTTTTCAGCGCCGCCTGGAACGCGACATCGTCACCGAAGATCGCCGCCAGCTCCGGCGCGAACGACGTACAGCCGATCGAGCGCAACAGCGCGGTCTCGAATACCACCCGAAGGGTCACCGGATCGGCGCCGAGCAAGGACTCCGCGAATGCCGTGGCGACCACACACGTGCGCAGCCCCTTCTCGAACGGCACACCCGCCGCGAGATCGGTCGTGAGCGACAGCGCCGCAAGCATTTCCGCTATTCGTACCGATCGCATCAGCCCGACACTAACATCGCGTGACCCTTGCGGCAGACCTCGGCCACAGGGCAGACCGGCCCCGACCCGGGACCGGTCTGGTCATCGCACCAGCGCGGGGTCACGACATCGCGGCGACCATAGTGTGCGTATCCGCGATCGTCTCGAACTCCACCGGTACCCGGCCCTCCATCCGCCACACGTGCACGAACCGGGCGCGCATCGCCTTACCCGTCTCCCGGCGCTGCCCGACGTAGTGGCCGAGCGCGAGCACCACATCCCGCACACCGAACAGTTCGTCCGGGATCACCGCGAAGTCCACCCACTCGGTGGTGAATCGGGCGAACACATTGCTCGCCACCGCATCGGGGCCGACGTAGGTGCCGCCGTAGGGCAGACCAGCGGTGACGGTCCACCTGATCTGCGGGCTCAGCGTCGCCAGCAGAGCCTCGCCGTTCCCCTCGGCGAGATCGAGGTACATTCCGGCCACCACGGCCTCATTGGCCGTCTCCCGCAGTTCCGTGATCCGACTGCCGCTCATGATGTTCACCTTTCTTTTCGGATACCGGCGCCCATCCTCTCGACATCCGCCCCCGGCACGCATCGGCCGAACGACCTACGAGATCTCCGCAGCCAGGGGTCCGCACCCCCTGGCTTCCGTTGGCCGTGCCCGATAAGAATGGCCAGGTGGACCTGCCTGAACTCGGAGCCTTCCTGCAATCGCGCCGCGCGCGGATCACGCCCACCGAGGTCGGTCTGCCCACGGGTTCGCGCCGCCGCGTCCCCGGCCTGCGGCGCGACGAGGTCGCGCAGCTGGCGGGCGCGTCCGTGGACTACTACATCGAACTCGAACGCGCCCGTGGCGCGCAACCATCGCCCCAGATGCTCGCCGCCCTTGCCCGCGCCCTGCGGCTGGACTCCGACGAACGCGACCACCTGTTCCGGCTCGCCGGACGCGAGCCCGCCACGGAGAGCGGGACCACCGCACACGTCCAACCAGCCCTGCTGGCACTGCTCGACGAGCTGCACGCCACCCCCGCGCAGATCATCACCGACCTGCACGAAACCGTGGTGCAGAACCGGCTGGCCGTGGCGCTGCTCGGCCCACCGGTCCCGGCCGAAGGTCACGCGACGAGCTTCGTCTACCGCTGGTTCACCGACCCGGCCAGCCGAACCGTGTATCCGGAGGCCGACCATCCGCACCATGCCAAGGTGATGGTGTCCGACCTGCGTGCCGCTGTCGTCCGCCGCGACCACGACGCGCGCTCCAGAGATATGGTCGCGCGCCTGCGCCGGGCCAGCGCCGAGTTCGCCGAACTCTGGGATACCGGCGACGTGGCCGTCCGGCGCGGCGACCGCAAACGCATCGACCACCCCACGCTCGGCGTGCTGGATGTCAACTGCCAGAACCTGTTCAGCGAGGACGGGCGTCAACGGCTCCAATTCTTCACGGCCCCGCCGGGGAGCCCCGCGGTCGAACAATTGCGACTGCTCGCCGTCATCGGTACCCAGGACCTCACCGATACGAGCCTCGACACCACGAATCGGACAACCCACGCTCCTTGATCCGCAAGCGAAATGTCCTCATCTGCCGCGTTGCGCGGCAGGAATCCTGGACCGGCTGAGGAACTCGCCCCACTATGCTGGGCGCCGTGACACCGAAAGCTGAGCAGGAACCAGTGCTGCGGGCCGACGCCGCGCGAAATCGTGCCCGGGTGTTACAGGTCGCCAGCGAGCAACTGGCCGCCGGTGACGACTCGCTCCAACTGAACGTCATCGCCCGGCTCGCCGGAGTGGGCGTGGGAACCGTGTACCGGCACTTTCCCAACCGCCATGCGTTGCGGGAGGCGCTGTTGGCGGAGCGCTTCCAAGAGCTCGTCGGCGAGGCGCAGGCTGCCGCCGCCGACGAGGATGCACTGGTGGGTCTGCACCGCTTACTGCGGTTTGCCCTCGAACGCGCCTTGGACGACGCAGGGTTCGCGGCTGTGCTCGAGTCAGCGAATGACGCCGAGACACGGACCTCAGCTATGAAGGCCGAACTCGACAGCGCCGTCGCGACTCTGCTCGACCGTGCGCGCGTGACCGGCGCCATCCGACGCGACATCGAGCCGGACGATGTGCGCCGCCTGCTGTGCGGCATCGAGCATGCCCTGCGCTCCGGCGACAGCGACTCGACGCGCACCCAGACCTACCTCGACGTCCTCCTCGAGGGCCTGCGGCCCGCGCGCTGACCGACCGTCTCATCCCGAACTCCAATAAGCGGATATCTATCCGTTCTGCTAAGTTGCCGAAGGAACCGGATAGCTATCCGATTCGATGGAAGCGTAGCGAGGGCAGGCCTGTGGAACAACGAGCAGTAGTAACGGCGGGGACCGGCGGAATCGGTCTCGAGACGGCGATAGGTCTAGCGGCGCGCGGCTTCGCCGTCACCGTGGTCGGCCGCAACGTCGAGCGCGGCGCCCGCGCGGTCGAGCGGATCGCGGCGGCCGCCACCGAAGCCGAGCCACGTTTTGTGGCAACCGATCTCGCATCGCTCGGCAACGTGCGCGCGCTCGCCACACAGCTGGCGGCCGAGGGACCGCTGAAGGTTCTGGTCAACAATGTCGGCGCGATGTTCGCAGACCGGCAGCAGACCGTCGACGACATCGAGGCGACGTTCGCCGTCAACCACCTATCGCCCTACCTCCTGACCGAACTGCTGCTCGATCAGCTCCGAGCCGGCGCGCCGAGCAGGATCGTGAACGTCAGCTCCGGTGCGATCCGGGTGGCCAAGCGCACCTTCGACGCCATCGAACCCCCGGGCGGCTATTACGGCTTCCACTGGTATGGCCGAGCCAAGCTCGCCAACCTTGCCTATGCACTGGACTTGGCCGAGCGCCTACGTGACTCAGGTGTCTCGGTATTCGCGGCCGACCCCGGCGGCGCCGCAACGGACATGACCGACGGCACCATGCGATCACCGAAGATCGTCTCTCCGGGACTGCGCCTGATGTGGCCGTTGGTTCGTCGAACCTTCGAACACGCCACCGCAGGCCCCGCGTCGGTAGCCGCCCGGCCGTCGATCTTCGCCGCGACCGACTCCTCCCTGGACGGGCAGACCGGCCTGCTCATCGGCCCCAAGGCCCACCCCGTCCCAGCCTTCCGCGGAAGCACCGATACCAGGACGGTCGAGAACGTCCTCGAGCTCAGCCGGCGGCTGGCGCCCCTCACCGAAAGTCAGTGAGTCCTGCGCAGTCCACCGATCGGATGTTTCCGCTCCCTCCTCGGAGCGAAGTCCGAAACTCAGCCGAAGTGGCAGACGTAGTGCACCGTGTCGAGCACCTCGATCTGGAACGAGCTGTCGCCGGGCACATCGAACGACTCGCCGCCCTTGTACGTCACGGCCTCGGTCGCACCGGCGAGGGTGACCTTGCACTCGCCCTCGATGAGCTCCATGATCTCCGGCGCGCCGGTGTTGAACGTCAGGGTCGAGGGCAGGATGACGCCGACCGACTTGGCGGTGCCGTCGGCCAGCTCGATGCTGTGGCTGACGCACTTGCCGTCGAAGTAGACGTTGGCCTTCTTGGTGACGCTGACATTCTCGAACTGCGACATGGTCTCTTTCCCGTGCTGAAGTGGAGTCGTCAGCCTACTGCAGTGGCGCGGCGGCTCCCGCGCCTACCTGGGAGAACACGAGCCGCTGCCGCACAAAGGTCAGGTCCGCCAACGACGTCGGCCGAGCCTGCGATCGCCCCAGCTCGGTCCGAGCCTCGGCGTCGGTCGCGACCTGGCCGAGCCCGATCACAGGGGTGCGGATCGTCACCCGATAGGCCACCATGTACCGGCCGTCGGCATTCCGGAGCCGACGGGACCGCACAGCGCCGTGAACAGCAGCCGCGCCACGGACGCATGAAAGGCGCCGCTCAGCGGGTCCAGGGCTCCTTCGGTGACCGATATCGTCACGCGCGCCCGGCCGTCGGCGGTGCCGTACATCTGGGAGGTATAGCCGGGCATGCGGCCATTGTGCCCCTGAGCGACGCAGTCGGGACGGAACGCGAACTGCGAGAGCCCGAGGCCGTAACTCGCGATGGACTCCACCGGGCGAAAGTCGCGCATCGCGGCGGCCAGGGCGGGCGGAAGGAGTCGACCTCCTTGCAGAGCGGCCAGGAAGACATCGAGATCCTGTGTGGTGGAGATGATTTCGCCGGAAGCGCCGACAAAGGATGGATTCAGTCGAGTCACGTCCACGAGCGTCGCATCGTCGTCCGGGAAATCCATGTACCCGTGGGCGTGAGGTCCGAGAATCTCCCTACCGGCTCCGGGCAACTCGGTACGCCACATACCGAGCGGCGCGACAATTCGCAGGTACACCTGCCACGCATAGGGGGTTCCGGTGAGTCTCTCGATCAGCAGTCCGGCCAGCAGGTAGTTCGTGTTCGAATACGCCCAGTTCGTACCCGGCTCGAATTTCAACGGTTTGGCCGCGACGAACCGCACCATGTCCGCGGGGAGATAGGTGCGTTCGACATCGTCGATCAGCCCCGGCTCGAATGTCCCGTCCGGCTTCGGCTCCGTCGTATGGGTGCGCAGGCCGCTGGTGTGCTGCAGGATCATCCGCACGGTGATGCGCGGATCCAGCCCGAACTCGGGCAGATGCCGATGCACCGGATCATCGAGCTGTAGCCTGCCCTCGGCGACCAACTGCAGCACAACTGTCGCGACGAACGTTTTCGTGATGCTGCCGACCCGAAACCGTCCGTCCGTCGGAACACCCTCGGTCCGATCCCTTTCCGCGACGCCCGCACTGCCTGTCCAGTCGCCCGCTTCGTCGTGGATTCGAATCTGCACACCCGTCGCACCGGCCGCGACGAGCTCCCGCATCGCCTGATGCACCGTGCTGCGATCGGCACCGGGCACGGCAGCGGCGCTCGTGGCGACCGAGCCGGTCAGCGCAACGACAGCAACGATGGCTGCGGCACATCTCAGTATTCGCATTGTCCCCCCTCGACGTATGTCGCTTCGACGAGAATACCGATTTAGCAATGCGGTTCGCGTTCGAGCGCCGTCTTGCGCTTCCGCTGCGAAGACGCCGCCGAACTGACCGCATCAGCCGAGCCCACTGAATCGCCGGTGCCCGGCGAGGCACCTTCAGTCGAGCTGCCCGTCTCCGCGGAGCCATCGGGAGTCGACGCGCCGTCAGCAGCCAGCCGGGAATGGGTGGCATGGACGAGAGCCTGCCGTGGCCGAGCGGTCTCCCCCGGGAATCCCGATCTACGCCGAGGCGGTCAGCTGATCCACGAGCGATCGGCGGCGCTACACCACCCGCCCGCTCAGTCGACCACCACAGGAAACGACGTCGCCCATCGCTGCGACCACTCCCACACCGGACGCAGTGCCTGGCCGAGTTCCCTTCCGGCCGTGGTCAATTCGTACGACTTATCAGGCTTCTTGACGATCAGCCCCGCCGCCTGAAGGTGCTGCAATCGCACCGACAGCATGCTCGACGAGCACTGCCCCATCCGGCGCCGCAGTTCGAGAAAGCCCAGCGTGCCGGGCTCCAGCTCCCACACGATGCGCAGCATCCACCGCTGGCCGAGCAGTTCCATGGCGGCCAGCATCGGTTCGTTCGCGGGGTCGGCCTCGCCCCGCGACGGCTTCGCACCGCTTGCGCTTCTCATTTCGAACCACGATAGTGATTCTGTTTTAGAAGCAGTGGCGCGGGCGGCGGTCCGCCGAGGAAAGGAACGTGGTGCACGAACAGGACATCTCCTCCGACCGGCGAATCGCCCTCATCACCGGCGCCTCCCGCGGTATCGGCGCCGACACGGCCCGCATCCTCGCGGCCCGCGGCGACCACGTGGTCGTCAACTACCGCGAGAAGCGCCGCCGCGCCGAGACCATCGCCGACGAGATCACTACCGCGGGCGGCAGCGCATCGATCGCGGGCGCGGACGTCTCCGACGAAACCGCGGCCAGCGCACTGATCGCCGACCTCGCCGACCGCTTCGGCCGCCTGGATGTCTTGGTACTCAACGCATCCGGTGGGCTCGAACGCGACGCCGCCCCCGACTACGCCATGTCCATCAACCGCGATGCGCAGCTACGCCTGACCCGCCTCGCGTTGCCCCTCATGCCATCCGGGGCGCGCATCGTCTTCGTCACAAGCCACCAGGCCCACTTCCACGGCCGCAAACCCGTCCCCGCCGACTACGAACCCATCGCCGCCAGCAAACGCGCGGGCGAGGACGCCCTCCGCGCCCTCATCCCCGAACTCGCCACCCGCGGCATCACCCTCACCATCGTCTCCGGCGACATGATCGACGGCACCATCATCGTCCGCCTCCTCGAACGCCGGAACCCCGGCGCCGTCACCACCCGCCGCGACCACGGCCCCCTCCCCACCATCGAGGAATTCGCCACCGCCATCGCCGACGCCACTACGGCCCCAACCGAATCCGGCCACACCGTCTACATCGGCGGCGACGACTACCTCGCGGGGACGTCGATCGACTAGCGGCTTCGACGAGCTGGTTGGCGCTCAGTGGTCGAGGAGGTGGGCCTGTCCAACCGGCTCACCACCTCCCCTCGAGGCGAAATTTTTCGAACGCGATGTTCGTCAGGATGTGGCGCCGATGCGAGTCCGCAGTCCTTCGGCGAACGTGCGCGCCGCCTCCAGATCCGCGGCGTTCGGCCGCCCCTTCCGGATACCGCCGACGAGCTTGAACGGCGCGTACGTGTCGAATGCCCGGCACGAGAAGGCATCGACCACCTCGAAGCCCTTCTGCTCCAGCATCCGCACGAGGGGCCGGGAGAAGCGCTGGAACCGCGCCTCGGGAAACCCACTCGTAGCGAACACGAACGATTTGCGCGGTTGGCCCTCCGGCAGCGACAGGATGAGCTCACGCAGCTCTGCGTGGAAGGACCCCAGGAAGATCCCCGAGCCGAATCCCACAAGGTCATAGGTGGAAAGCTCGGCCGCCTCGACCTGACCGGGTTCGATGACACGGGCCTCCAAAACCTGCCCGATGACGTCGGCGACCTTCTTGGTGTTGCCGTGCGACACCGAGGTGCAGACGATGACGGCCTTCATTGCGATGTCCCCCTTCGCTTTCCCGATTTCGGTGCGGTGCAGTCGGATCGGGGTCACGAGCGACTGCTCCGCCCGGCCAGCGTAGCCGTTGTGGTGACGTGCTCAGTCGGCCTCCTGCACTGAGAGCGGTGGGGCCTGAGGGTGGCATCCTGCCGTCGCTCAGGCGACTCTCTCGAGGTGGTCAGCGACAGGCATACCGCTGACCACGTTCGAACTTGTTGGGTGGGATGTGATGTACGTCCGGCCTCGACTGTGATTTATCCCGTATCTCCGGTTCAATGACGCAATTCGTGTCGATACCGCTTAACGTCGCGACGGCACAACAGTTGGTTTGGAAGGTGGCAGCGAGCGTGGCAGGTACCCAGGCGAAGATCGACGAACTGGCCAAGATCCTGACGATCGCTGAAGAACCGGCAGGTGAGGCCGGTGTCGCCAAGCGGGAGAAGAAGGGCATTCCGAGCGTTCGCCAGCGTGTGGACATGCTGCTCGACCGCGGGACGTTCATCGAGACCGGTGCGTTGGCTCGTCAGCCCGGCCAACCGGATGCTCTCTACGGTGACGGGCTGGTCACCGGTCGCGGGCTGATCGGGGGCCGTCCGGTGGTGGTGATTGCCCACGACCAGACCGTGTACGGCGGGTCGGTCGGTATCACGTCCGCCCGCAAGTTCATGCGGGCGCTGCAACTCGCGTTCGACACCGCGTGCCCGGTGGTGACGATCAATGATTCTGGCGGTGCGCGCATCCAGGACGCGGTGGGTTCGATCGCTTCGTTCGGTGATATTTCCCGGGTGCTGGAGAAACTGTCCGGGTATGTGCCGCAGGTGTCGATCATTCTCGGCAAGTGCGCCGCGGGTTCGGTGTACGGGCCGATCAACACCGACGTGCTCATCGGGACCAAGGATTCCTACATGTTCGTCACCGGGCCGGAGGTGATCAAAGCCGTCAACGGTGAGGACATCACCGCCGAGGAACTCGGTGGCGCCAAGGTGCAGGCCGAACGCGGCACCCTGCATCACGTGGCCGACACCGAGCAGGAAGCCTACGACTGGGCCCGCAACTACCTGAGCTACATGCCGACGAGCTGCCTCGAGCAACCGCCGATCGTCAACCCCGGCCTGGAGCCGGAGATCACCGCTTCCGATCGGGAGCTCGACAAGATCATCCCGGATTCCGATCGCTCCGGTTACGACATGCACGAGATCCTGCTGCGGATCTTCGACGACGGTGAATTCCACGAGGTCCGCGAAGCCTTCGCGCCGAATCTGATCACCGGGTTCGCCAGGGTCGACGGTTATCCGGTCGGTGTGATCGCCAATCAGCCGTTGGTGTTGGGTGGTTCCATCGACGCCGCCTGCTCGGACAAGTCGACCTACTTCATCCGGCTCTGCGACGCGTTCAATATCCCGCTGGTGTTCGTCGCCGACACCCCGGGCGTGCTGCCGGGGCTCGAGCAGGAAGCCAATGGTGTGATCATCCGCGGCGGCCGGGTCCCGCGGGCGATCATCGAGGCGACGGTCCCGATCATCAACCTGGTCGTGCGCAAATCCTACGGTGGCGCCTACGGCATGATGGCGGCCCGGCAGGTGGGTGCCGATATCAGTTTCGCCTGGCCGACGGCCCGGATCGCGGTGATCGGCGCCGACAGCGCGGTCGACCTCATCGGCAGGCGGCAATTGGCGGCGGTGCCGGAGGAGCACCGGGCAGCGGCGCGCGAGTTCATGGTCAACCAGTACAACGAGACGATCGCCACCCCGTGGATCGCCGCCGAACGCGGCTACATCGACGCGGTCATCGAGCCGGCGCGCACCCGTCTGGAGATCCGGAGCGCGCTGCGCTTGTTGCGCGACAAGCCGCCGGTCAAGCCGGAGTTCAACCCGCGCAAGCACCCGGTGTACCCGATGTGATCTTCCCGAACCACTGATCCGCCCGGTCAGTGACAGGATGATCCATCGTGCGGCCATGACGTCCGCCGTTCGCGTTCAACAGGTTTCGGGCCCAGCGCAGCGCACATCCGCTGGCGGGCATGGGCACGGTGCCCGCCGCCGAACAGCACAGTTCGGTGGCGGGCAGCCGAATTCCCCGGCAGGGGTCAGAGCGTGGCGCCGATGCGGGCGCGCAGCCCTTCGGCGAATGTGCGCGCTGCCGCGAGATCGGCCGCGTTCGGTCGTCCCTTCCGGATACCGCCGACGAGCTTGAACGGGAGGTAGGTGTCGAACGCGCGACACGAGAAGGTGTCGACCACCTCGAAGCCCTTCTGCTCGAGAAGCCGCACGAGGGGGCGGGAGAAGCGCTGGAATCCCGCTTCGGGAAATCCACTGGTGGCGAACACGAATGCCTTGCCTCGCCGCCCCACCGGAAGCGACTGAACGAACTCGCGCAAGTCAGCGTGGAACGATCCCAGGAAGATCCCCGAGCCGAACCCCACCAGGTCATAGGTGGCGAGCTCGGCCGCATCGACCTGGCCGGGTTCGACAACACGGGCCTCCAGGGCCTGCCCCATGACGTCGGCGACCCGCTTGGTGTTGCCGTGCGACACCGAGGTGCACACGATGATGGCCTTCATAACTATGTCCCCCTTCACTTTCCGCATTCGAGTCCGGCGCTCGCTGGACCGAGTCACCGGCTCCCATCTGTCCTGCCTCGACCCTAGCGGTTGCGGCGGGGCGCGCTGAGCCCAGCAGATCCCATGCATCGCTGAGAATTCGAGCGCGGGCGGCTGAGTCTTCTCGTTCGGCGGAACAGCGCGCTCACGGTTCCGAAATCTCGTCCCGCGATCCCGCGATCCACGCCGCGATCTGTGCCCGCGAGGTGAAATCCAGCTTGGTCAGCAGGTGCTCCACATGCCCCTGGGCGGTTCGCGGTGAGATGACGAGGCGAGTGGCGATCTCCCGATTGGTGAGCCCTTCGGCGACCAGTTCGGCGACTTCCCGTTCCCGTTTCGTCAGCTTGCGACCGGTAACGTCGGCCGGTGCCTGCGCGGTGTGTTCACCCAAGGCATAGGCGATCGCGGCGTCGAAACTGAGCGCAGCGCCTTCCCGCTGGGCGGCGGAGTACCTCCGATTGCTCAGTGCCTGTCGCGTCCGGCGCTCGTACTCTTCTTGGTGGACGCTCAGGTCCGAAAACATCACCGGCACCGTGCCCACCGACCGGCCGATCCGCTCGGCGGCCGCGGTCAACACGACAGCACGCTCCGCATCCTGTCCTTCGGCGGCGATCCACGCCAGCGCTTGCAGGCAAATACCCGCGTTCGCACGATCTTTCAGCATCCGGCTCAGCCGCAGTGCCTCCGCGAGCAACTGAGTCGCCCGCTCGGGATGGCCCTGCCGCCACAGCGCGAAAGCCAGCCACCACAGCACGTAGGACTGGAAAATCGTACCGCCGTGCTCTTCGGTGAGCGCGATCGCGTGCTCGTAGTACTCGACTGCCCTGTCGGTGTCGTCGCGAAACTCGTGGGTGAGACCGAGGAACATCACAGCATCGACCCGGAACGGGACTTCAGCTCGTTCCTCGTACACCCGGATGGCTTTCTCGAAATATGGGCGCGCGGTGGATGGGTCCCCACCGAACAGTGCGAGGACTCCGTCGGCGAAGTCGATGTGTGCGCGAGCCAGTGGATCGGGCGCCTGCTCGACGCGCGCTCGCCCATCACGCACCAGACGCGCCACCGCGGGAAGGTCGCCCTGCACCGCGGCCATCAGCGAGGCGACGTAGATCGCGGCGGCCTGGTCGACGGTGGCTGCTCCGGTGCACCGGGCAAGCAGGCGCTCGAGCCAGCGCCGCCCCTCACCGAGCAAGCCCTGAAAGAACCAGGAGCTGGAAAGAGCTACGGCGAGCCGAATCCCGGCTTCGGGGTTGTCGGACACGCAGAATTCCAGCGCCTGCCGCAGATTCGGTTGCTCCCTGTTCAACCGGGAAATCCATTCGAGCGCTCGGGAACTGGTCATGCCGGCGTTCGCATCGAAAGCAAGCCGTTGATACCAGTCGCGGTGGCGGCGGCAAACCTCGAGATATTCGCCCGACTGGCGCGCCTTTTCCTGGCCGTAGTCGCGCACGGTGTCGAGCATGTGGAACCGCATCGAGCTACCCGACTCCTCCCGGATGAGGATCGACTTGTCGACGAGGAAGGCGATCGTATCCCAAAGGGTCTCTGCCGCAGAATCATTCCCGCAGACGAACTGTGCGGCCTCCAGGTCGAAGCTTCCGGCGAACACCGACAGCTGGGACCACACTCGTTGCTCGGACGGTGTGCAGAGGTCGTAGCTCCAGTCGATACACAGTCGCAAGGTCTGTTGCCGCGCCGGGGCGCCTCTCCTACCACGCGTGAGCAATGCGAACCGATCGGTCAACCGCTGCAAGATCTGCTCGGGTGACATCGCCCGCAACCAGGCCGTCGCCAACTCGATCGGCAACGGCAAGCCGTCCAGCTGACGGCAGATCCGGGCGATGGTGACCTTGTTGTCCTCGGTCAGCTCGAAGCCCGCGACAGCCGCGGCGGCCCGCTCGGCGAACAATCGCATCGCGTCGTTGCGGGACAGGCTCCTCGGTAGCCGATCGGGATCGGGGACCGCAAGCGGGTGTACCGGCAGTACCGCTTCTCCGTCGAGGCCGATCGGCTCGCGACTCGTCGCGAGAATCCGCAACCCCGGGCACGCACGAAGCAGCGACTCGGCGAGCTTGGCCACCCCGGCCACCATCTGCTCGCAATTGTCCAGCACGAGAAGCAATTCCCGATCGGCCAGGAACTCGGCGAGCACGTCGAGCAAGGGCCGCACCGACCGGTCCTGCAACCCCAGCGCGGCCGCCACGATGCTCGCCAGCAGCGACTCGTCACGCACCTCGCCGATCTCCACGAAAACCACGCCGTCGGCGAAGTCACGCTGCGCGTCAGTGGCCACCCGCACCGCCAGCCGCGTCTTGCCCACCCCACCCATCCCGGTCAACGTCACCAACCGCGCGGCCGACAACGAGTTCTTCGCTTCGGTCAACTCCGTGCGCCGGCCGACGAAACTGGTCAGCTCCAACGGAACCCTGCCCGGTCGGCCCGAACCCGAAGAAGACTCCGGCGGTCGAGGCTCGCGCGATCCGCGCGAGGGGGACGTTCCCTTTCCGTCTGGCTCGGCCCCATGCTCGGCCGAGGACGGGGTGTGCAAGGCCATCTCGTCGACGGGGAAACCATGGTGGCGTTGCGATGCCTGAAGTTGCTCACCCAGTTCGGCCGCGGACGGGCGGCTGCGCGGGTCGCTGCCCATGGCTCGTTCGACGATGGCGCTGACATCCGCGGCAATGCCCTGCTCCCGCAGATCCGGGACCGGCTCGGAGGTGATCCGAACGAACTGCGCCACCACCTGCTCACCGCTGCGACGTTCGAAAGCGGCATGACCGGTGATCGCGGCGAACAACGTCGCGCCCAAGCCATAGACGTCCGTGGCTGGACTCGGTGACTGGCCCGCGACCACTTCCGGCGCGGTGAAAGCCGGCGTACCCGTCACGATGCCGGTGCCGGTGACGAAACCGCCTGCGAAATGGGCGATTCCGAAGTCCACCAGCGTTGGCTCGTCGTAATCGGTGAAAAGGATGTTCGCGGGCTTCACATCGCGATGCAGAACCCCGAAGCGATGCGCCGTCTCCAGAGCTCCAGCCAGCTTCACCCCGAGGCGCAGCACCTCCTGCAACTCCAGTGGCCCGTCGCTGCGGATCCGCGCCTCGAGAGAACTGCGCGGGTAGTACGGCATCACGAGAAAAGGCCGACCATTGCCGGTCACATCAGCGTGGAGGACATGCACGATATTGGGATGCCCGGTCAATCGACCCGCGGCCCGCTGCTCGCGGAAGAACCGCTCCCGATTGTCCTCGTCGAGATCGGCGGTGAGCACCTTGACCGCTACCACACGATCGAGCTCGGCCTGCGTGCACCGGTAGACGGCACCGAACCCGCCGCGGCCGATCTCCATGGCGTCGTCGAACCCGGCCGCCGCCAGCTCCGCCGCGACCGAACCGGACGCGTCACGTTGCGTCGCGAAGGGATCGGCGTCGGTCATCGACTACACCGATACGTCCGAACCACGCCATGGCAACAGCATCATTGTCCTGCTCGCCTCTCGATGACTACCTCGAGAATATCGCCGGGTGAGGGACCACGGGTCTCGTTGCCGCCCGCGTGCGGGGAACCGGTTCCGCCGTGTTGCCGGCGCGGTGCCGCAACGCGACGGCCGAGTCGCAGGCCGGGGGCGGAAAGGAGCCGTGACCAGGATGGACTGCGCGATATCCTGAGCACGGCACGAAGCAGGACCGGCGCATGGGCGAAAACGATTCGTTGAAGACACAGCGCGCCGTGATCCCCGAGATCACGGCGGAGCTGGCGGCGGTCGGATTCGCAGACGCGCACGAGATCGGGCGCGGCGGATTCGGGGTGGTGTATCGGTGCACCCAGGTCGCTTTGGACCGGACGGTGGCGATCAAGGTGCTCACCGCCGACCTGGACGAGGGGAATCAGGAGCGGTTCGTCCGGGAACAGCGGGCGATGGGCAGGCTGACCGGGCACCCCAATATCGCGGAGGTGCTCGAGGTCGGCACCACCGCCACGTCCGGGCTGCCCTATCTGGTGATGCCCTACTACCCGCAGCATTCTCTCGACGCCCGTGTCCGCAGTCACGGTCCCCTGTCGGTCGAGGAGGTGCTTCGTCTGGGGGTCAAGCTCGCCGGGGCTCTCGAGACCGCACATCGGCTCGGCATCCTGCACCGCGACGTCAAACCCGGCAACATCTTGATCACCGATTACGGTGAGCCGGCGCTGACCGATTTCGGCATCGCGCGAATTCCCGACGGGTTCCACACCGCGACCGGCACGGTCGCCGGTTCACCCGCGTTCACCGCACCGGAGGTACTGGGCGGTGCGGCACCCACCCCCGCCGCCGACGTGTACGGACTCGGCGCGACATTGTTCGCCACGCTGACCGGGCACGCGGCGTTCGAGCGACGCAGCGGCGAGCAGGTGGTGGCGCAATTCGTGCGGATCACCACTCAGCCGCTGCCCAACCTGCGCGAGCACGGCATCGATGACGACCTCGCGCAGGTGATCGAACATGCCATGGCCCGCACCTCCGAACAACGGCCCTCCGCGGCGGCATTGGGTGAGCAACTGCAACGACTGCAGGCCGGACGCGGGTTGCCGGTCGACGAGATAGCCGTGCGGGCCGAAGCAGATGGGGGGCGGCCCGAGAGCGCTCCGGTTTCCTTGATTCCGCCGACCACCGGTCGCTCGCCGGTTCTGGGTCCTGTGCCGTCCGCTTCGTCGGTCAGCGCAAAAGCGCCTCATCCACTCGAGCTGACGAGCTTTGTCGGCCGCCGAGTCGAACTGGCCGAGGTCAAGAGTCTGCTGGCACGCTCCCGGCTGGTGACGTTGACCGGGATCGGTGGGGTCGGCAAGACCCGACTGGCGACGCGGGTCGCCACCGGGGCGCAACGGGATTTCGCCGACGGGGTGTGGCTGGTCGAGCTCGCCGAGCTGCACGACGGCGGCCTGCTGCCGGAGGTGATCGCCACGGCTCTGGAATTGCGACCACGCCGACGGCTGGTTCTCGAGGTGCTGGTCGACCACCTGGCTTCACGGCGGCTGCTGCTGGTGCTGGACAACTGCGAACAAATCGTCGATGCCGCGGCGAAGGTTGCCGAGACCTTGCTGCGGGCGTGCCCGGCACTGCGGATCCTCACCACCAGCCGCGAGCCCCTTGGCATCGGCGGGGAGTCCGTCCTACGCGTGCGACCGCTGACCGTTCCCGATCCGGATCGGCGGCCGACACTGCGCGGTGCGCCGCGCTACGACGCGGTCACCCTGTTCGTCGAGCGGGCCGCCGCGGCCGTGCCAGGCTTCGCCCTCACCGAGGACAACCTCGCGACGGTGACCGAGATCTGCCGCCGCCTCGACGGGCTGCCCTTGGCGATCGAGCTGGCCGCAGCCCGGCTGCGAGCGTTGTCACCCGAGCAGATCCGGCAACGCCTCACCGATCGATATGCGCTGTTGACCCGCGGCAGCCGCACCGCGCCGAGCCGTCAGCAGACCCTGCGGTGGTGCGTCGACTGGAGTTACTCGCTGTGCACCAAGGCCGAACAAGCAGTGTGGGCCCAGCTCTCGGTGTTCGCAGGCAGCTTCGAACTCGACGCGGCCGAACAGGTCTGCCGAGACGACCTCGGCGACGAGAACCTGCTCGACGTGCTGACCGCCCTGGTCGACAAATCCATCCTGATCAGGGAGGAGTCGGGTCCGGCGGTGCGGTTCCGGCTGCTCGAGACGGTACGCGAATACGGCCGCGACAAACTCGACGAAACTGGTGAATACACGAAACTCCGACGCCGACATACGGATTGGTACCGGCAACTGGCCGAAGACGCCGAGGCAGATTGGATCAGCCCCCGCCAGCTCGACTGGATCGCCCGCCTCGACCGCGAGCAACCCAACCTGCGCGAGGCGTTGGCCTTCTGCCTCGACGACACCGAATCGAAATCCGAGGCCGCGCTGTCGTTCGCGGCGGCCCTGCAGCTGTTCTGGCTCCCCCGCGGCCAGCTCGGTGAGGAGCGGCGCTGGCTCGACCGCGCCCTTGCCACCGGTCCCGCTGCCGCCACTCCGCTACGCGCCAAGGCACTGTGGCGCGCTGCGCTGGTCACTGCGGCCCAAGACGATTCCCGTGCGCTGTCCGCCCTGCTCATGCAGGCGCAGAGGCTCGCCGAACAGACCGAGCACCCGATCGTGCACGCCTTCGCGGAGCTCACCCAAGCCCTCCGCGCGGTCAGCAGCGGCGGCCCTCCGCCCGTACGCGCCCCTCTCGAAGCCGCCCTCGAATCGTTCACCGCGCAGGGTGACGTCTACGGACAGATATGGACCCTCATCGCGCTCTGCTGGACGCAGGAACTGCAGAGAGATGGCGCGGCACCTCGTCCGTACCACGAGAAGGCGCTGGCGATCGCCGAATCTCACGGCGATTCCCTCCATCGTTCCTATGTCCTGTGGGGCGCGGCCGTGGCCGCGTGGCGCCAGGCCGACCGCGATCGTGCGCTAGCGCTGCTACGGCAGGAATTGCAGCTGACCAGGCAGCAAAAAGATCAATTGATGGGCGGCATAGCCCTGGAGATACTCGCGTGGGTTGTGGGAAGCCAGGGCAGTGCGCGGCGCGCCGCCGTGCTGCTGGGCGCTGCGACAGCACAGTCTCGGTCGACCGGCATCGCCACCGTGCCGTTTGCGACCCTGATGGTCCACCACGACGAGTGCGAACGAGCGGCGCGTCACGAACTCGGTCGGCGAGCATTCGAGACCGCCTTCCGTGAAGGGGCCGCGCTGGACCTCGACGCCGCGATCGGCTACGCCCTGGGAGAGCAACCGCAAGCAACGGCTGCCGGCCCCTCGGCGGAGCTGACCGCCCGGGAACAGGAGGTGGCAGGCCTGATCGCCGACGGCCTCACCAACAAGGCCATCGCCACCCGCCTGAGCATCTCCCTGCGCACCGCGCAGGGACACGTCGAACACATCCTGACCAAACTCGGATTCACCTCACGCGCCCAGATCGCCGCCTGGGTCGCCGAGCGGAGCTAGCCGGTCATCGGCGAACCGTCTACGTCCAGGTCTGCGCGATCGGCTCATTCCATCGCGGCCTTGGCCTTCGGCCAGATGCGGGCCAGATCGATCAGGTGCGCGAGTTCGGCGTCGAAATCGTGCGCGACCACCGGCAATGACGATGGCGCCCCGGTGCCGGCGGGCGGTAGGCCCGCCTTTCTGGCCTGCGCCGCCCGTATCAGCCGATGGGCGTAATCGGTGAGCTCTCGGTCCGATTCGGGCTCTCGCACGGTATTGCGTTGCGTTTCACCGGTTTCGGCCGGGAGGTAAGCGCCTAGGTGAAGCATTGCGTCGCGGATCTCCACGGTCATCCGCAGTAGACGGGTGGCTGGATCCGAGCCGTGCCGCGCATCGACGGGCATGACGATCTCCGGGACCGCCGCGGTGAGATCACGCCACAGCGGCAACAGTCGACGGCAGGTTCTGGTGGCGCGATCCATACCCGCGCGCAGCACCAGCTCCGCGATCAGCGGTATCGCGTGCAGTGTCGCATTGATCGCGACCCACAGGGCGAACGCGGCCTGGACCAGCGACAGTTGCGGTCCGCCGGGCCATCCGGTGGCCAGCTGGGAAAGCGAGAGTGCCAGCGCGCCCCAGAGAACGACATTGCCGGCGATCAGGACGCCACACACGATCCGCGCCGCGCGCGGGGTATCGACATCGCGGAGTACGCCGAGACACGCGCGAGTGAGCACGACCGTGTTGTACGTGACGGCGAAGGCGCAACCGATGACCAGTCCAACCCCCGCGAGGCGCAGGTCGACCGATCGTCCCGAGTATCTCGCCGATGCCACGGCAAGGACTGTCGAGGCCGTCACGGCCGAGGCGAGCAGAGCGGCGTTGCGCTGGTGGCGCCATACGGCATCCGGCTCGGCATCGGCGCTGACGATCCGATCGATGCTGTACTGGTATGTGGTGATCATGAGAACGCCGCCCAGGGCAAGCTGATTCGCCGGGTCGTCGATGGTCGGCGTCGATGCGCACCGGTATACCAGCAGGGTCGCGATGCTCCACAGGCCCGTGTGGTTCACGAGCCGATCCATAACAGCGCCGCCGCCGAGCCATAACCGAACCGACAGGAGAACCGTGACGTAGCCGATCACCGCCCAGGCCAGGACTCCCGGTATCGGAGACGACATCGACGCATCCTCTTGGTCCGGCGGAACTCGTGTCCGGTCGGAGGATACTGCCGCCTCGGGTGCACAACCACGCGGCGCCGGATCACCTATACCCGGCAACCATTGACCTGTCTTGGATTTCATCCGATCGACGGTGCTCGGCGGTTGCGATCGCTCGGATACTTGCGGGCAGTGCGCCACTCGGTGGCCTTCGACACGGCAGCCGAGGTCGAAGCGGAGGTGCGGACGCATGTTGCGGCACGCCGATCCGGCGATGACTCAGCGCAAGTACATGGCTCGCGGGCGGGTGCACCATGACGCTGCGGTGGTGATCCACAGTGCGGTCATGGGCGGGCTCGGTCACCGTGAGCAGGACAGCGACGGTGCAGGACAGATTTCGACTTTTGAGAGACTTTCCGGCGCTATTCGCGGTCTGGAAACGAATTCGGCCCCCGACCGTGTACGCTAAGCGCTGGTCAGGGGCCGTTCTCGGCTCCCCCATCTGGACTCGAACCAGAAACCTGCCGATTAACAGTCGGCTGCTCTGCCAATTGAGCTATAGGGGACTATTCTGGGCGGCTCTCCCGTACTGGGCGGGCCGAGGTGAAACTTTAGCGTATTGCCGGGCGGGTTCCCAAATCGCGCGTCTACCTGGGGTGATGCCGGGGTGCGCGTGGGGTTGGTGGGGTACCTGGTGTCTCAGGGGTAACTCGGTGCCGGATCGACAGGCGGACCGGGCGTCGGGCAGGATGGTAGCCGCGCACAGGCGATTGGGAGGAGCTCGAGGAATGCTGCGGTTGATCATCGGCGTCGCGGCCGGTTACGTGCTCGGCAGTAAGGCCGGGCGGGCTCGCTACGAACAGATCAGCGCGGCCACACGCGCGGTCACCTCGAGTCCGGTGACCCGAAAGCTGGTGCAGGTGGGGCGGCAGCGACTGTCGGACAAGTTGAGCACCCGTCCGCAGCTGGAGCCGATGGTGCCGTTGGACGAGCGCACCACCGTGCTCGTGCCGCACGATCAGCTGCGGCGCCGCTGAGCGACGCGAGCGTAGAGCGAACAGACGCCGCCGACCACGACTGCGATCGGGTCGGCGGTCATCGTCCCGAGCCCAGCCATACTCATCAGCGCCCCGAGCCGCGCTCGTCGATCAGCGGGCAACAGTAGGGCCGCCACCTCGGGAGCGTCTAGCTCTGAGTGACAGACCCGCGATCACCCAGCGGCGAAATCGTCGGAGTTACCCATCGCCTGAGCTTCCAGGCTCTTTCGGTACTGCTCCAGCGCGACAAGATCACCGAACAGCGCCATGTAGGCGTCGGTCTGTTCGGTGGCGGACAGCCGTTGCAGCTTGGATTTCAGCGTCGCGATCTGACGGCCGACCCACGCCTCCTGGGCGCGGGCGAGCACGCCGGTGATGAAGCGCGGGATGTCGTCGACGGTTTTCACCGGCAGCGGCTCGTTGGCGAGTTCGGAGACCAGGGCGCGCAGGGTGAGGTCGTCGGTGGCGTCGGTGACGGCGTTGACCCATTCCGCGCCGCTCAGTCCGGCGGACGCGCCGCCCGCTTCGGCGACCATGGTGCGGACCGCGACGTAGGCGGGGTGGGTGAACGCCTCGGTCTCCAGCGCGTCGAACACCGTGCCCGCGATCGCCGGGTATTGCAAAGCGGCGCAGAGGACTTGGCGTTGCGGCAGCAGCACCGGGTCGTTCGGGTTGGGGCGGGCGGCAGGGTGCTCGGTGACCTTGGCGGTCGGCGCGGGGGCTTCAGCGCGGCGCGGCCCACCGAGACGGTTGCGCTTGGCTTCCTCGCCGACGCGGCGCACCACGGTCTGGATGTCGTCCCAGCCGACCCAGCCCGCGAGGCGGGTGGCGTAGGCCTTGCGGGTGGCGTTGTCCTTGATCTGCGCGACCACGGGGACGGCGCGGCGTAGCGCTTCCACCTGGCCTTCGACCGCGTCCAGGTTGTGTTCGGCGAGCAGGCCGCGAATCACGAACTCGTACAGCGGGGTTCGCCGCGCGATCAGGTCGCGGACCGCGCCGTCGCCGGAGCGCTGGCGTAGCTCGCACGGGTCCTGCCCGTCGGGCGCGACGGCGATGTAGGTCTGGCCCGCCAGCTTCTGATCGCCCGCGAAGGCCTTCAGCGCGGCCGCCTGACCCGCCGCGTCGCCGTCGAAGGTGTAGATGATCTCGCCGCGCCAGAAGTTGTCGTCCATCAGCAGGCGGCGCAGGATCGCCATGTGCTCGTCGCCGAAGGCGGTGCCGCAGGAGGCGACGGCGGTTTTCACGCCGGCGAGGTGCATGGCCATCACGTCGGTGTAGCCCTCGACCACGACGGCCTGGCGGCCCTTGGCGATCTCGCGCTTGGCGTGATCGAGGCCGAACAGCACCTGAGACTTCTTGTACAGCAACGTTTCCGGCGTGTTCACGTACTTGCCGGGCATGGTGTCGTCGTCGAAGAGCTTGCGGGCGCCGAAGCCGATGACCTCGCCGCCGAGATTGCGGATCGGCCACAGCAGGCGGCGGTGGAAGCGGTCGATGGGGCCGCGTTTGCCCTGCTTGGACAGGCCCGCGGCCTCCAACTCCTTGAAGTCGAAGCCCTTGCGGAGCAGGTACTTGGTGAGCGCGTCCCAGCCGTCCGGGGCGTAGCCGCAGCCGAACTGGAGGGCCGCGTTGCCGTCGAAGTTGCGGTCGGTGAGGTATTTGCGCGCCGCCTCGGCCTCCGGCTCGCGCAGCCGGGCCATGTAGAACTCGTGCGCGGCGGCGTTGGCGGCGACCAGGCGGGCACGGGTGCCTCGATCGCGCTGCACCGAGGTGCCGCCGCCCTCGTAGTTGATCTGGTAGCCGATCCGGTCGGCCATCTGCTCGACGGCCTCGACGAAGCCGATGTGCTCGATCTTCTGCAGGAACTTGTAGACGTCCCCGCCCTCGCCGCACCCGAAGCAGTGGAAAAGGCCGTGATTGGGCCGCACGTGGAACGACGGCGACTTCTCGTCGTGGAACGGACAAAGCCCCTTCATGGAGTCCGCGCCCGCACGCTTCAACGCGACGTACTCCCCCACCACGTCTTCGATCCGGACGCGTTCGCGTATTGCCGCGATATCGCGATCAGGGAGTCGTCCGGCCACGCGACGAGTCTAGCCAGTCCGGCGACTACCGAGGCAGCGGCACCGGTTCTCCGGAACGGCGCGCTTCAGGGGTCGATCACACGGACGTCGAACTGCGACCGAACCCCGGCGCGGACCAGCGAGGCAATGACGTAATGACGTAATGATTACGTCAACAGCCGAAATAGTCGGCGAGGCGTTCGAAGCGGCTTTCGGTGTAGGAGGCGATCTGGTCGACGATGACGCGGATCTCGGCGGTCGGGGTGGTGGCGGCGTGCCACCATGGGAGGAGTTGGGGGTCGAGGTGGCGGGGGGCTTCGGTGTGCAGGCGGGCGGCTACGGCGAGGATGCGTTCACGCTGGGCGGCTTGGCGGCGCCGGTGGTCGGGGTCGGACATGACGTAGCGCAGGGCGACGGTTTTGAGCATGGCCACTTCGGCGGCGGCGACCGGCGGGATCTCGAGGTCGGCGGCGTAGCGGGACAGCGGTTGGGGGCCCGCGACGGCGCGGGTGGCCATGATGGCGGCCGTGGCGAAACGGCCGACGAGCTCGCTGGTGAGTCGTTTCAGGGCGACCGAGGCGGTGAGGGTGCCGTCGTAGCGGAAGACCGCGGCGACCACCGGCAGTTCCGACAGACGCTGGGCGGCCTGGATCAGCTCGTCGGTGGTGAGGCTGCCGTGCTGGGCGTGGCCCATGCGGGCGAGCTCGCACTGTTCGGACGGGTCGGCGAGGGCGCGCAGGTCGATACGGCCCGCGATGATGCCGTCCTCGACGTCGTGCACCGAGTAGGCGACGTCGTCGGACCAGTCCATGATCTGGCATTCCAGGCTGCGCCTGCGGTCCGGCGCGCCCTTGCGTATCCACGCCAGCCGGTCCAGGTCGATATCGTAGGCGCCGAACTTCGTGCCGGATCCCGTTCTGCCCCACGGATATTTGATCGCCGCGTCGAGGGCGGCGCGGGTCAGGTTGAGCCCGGCGCTCGCGCCGTCGGAGGTGAGCACCTTGGGTTCGAGGCGGGTCAGGATGCGCAGGTTCTGCGCGTTGCCCTCGAATCCGCCGTGCGCGTCGGCGAATTGATCGAGGGCCATCTCGCCGTTGTGGCCGTAGGGCGGGTGGCCGATGTCGTGTGCGAGCCCGGCCAGGTCGACCAGGTCGGGATCGCAGCGCAGACCGTCGGCGATGCTGCGGCCGATCTGGGCGACCTCCAGCGAGTGGGTGAGCCTGGTGCGCGGGGTGTCGCCGTCGCGCGGGCCCATCACCTGGGTCTTGTCCGCGAGCCTGCGCAGCGCCGCGGAGTGCAGGACACGGGCGCGGTCGCGGGCGAACTCGGTGCGGTGGCCGTTCTCGAACTCGCTGCGGGGCGGGGCGAGGCCGGCGGTCTTGGCGCCCTCGGCGGCCATCCGTTCCCGGTCGTGGTCGGTATAGCTGTCCATCGAGTCACTGACCCGCGGTGTAGGGGAAGTCGGCGGAGAAATGCGTCAGCTGGTACCACAGCAGCGCGAAGGTCTCCCTGGCGATGCCGTGCGCCTGGGATTCGCGGGTGTAGACGGCGGGACCGGTGCGGGTGGGCGCGGTCCACGCGTGCAGCCCGGCATCGCGCGCCATGGTGCGGGTGCGCAACGAATGCCACGGGTCGCTGACCAGCACGGCGGAGGACATGTCGCGCGCCTTCATGGCCAGGGCAACGGCCTCGACG
Source organism: Nocardia sp. bgisy134 (assembly GCF_965341865.1). Lineage (GTDB taxonomy): Bacteria > Actinomycetota > Actinomycetes > Mycobacteriales > Mycobacteriaceae > Nocardia. The sequence goes on along the minus strand of NZ_CBDQZP010000001.1, from coordinate 540,526 downwards.
CTGCGCAGCGTGTCCGAGCCGGTCTCGACGGCGAGGATGCGGTCGGCCGGTACGCCGCGCCGCTGGAGATAGTTCTTGCCGGAGGCGGCCTCGGTGTAGAGATCGCCCTCCTGCTTACCGCCGACGGTGATCACCCATGGCGCGATACCCGCCTCGAACAGTTGATACGCCTGGTCCAGGCGAGCCTCGAACACCGAGGACGGTGTGCCCGAATACTGTGCGGCGCCGAGTACGACGATCGCGTCGGCCTTGGTGTAGTCGTCGATCCGCGCGACCTGCCAGACCCGAAAAGCGGTGCCGCCGACCAACACCAGGCTCATCAGCACCGCGGCGATCAGGATCCGCCGGGTCCAGCGCACCACCCCGGCTCCGGCCCCGCGCACGAGGCCGGATTCGTGCGCCGAGGCCGGCGTGCTGCGCTGAGGTGCCGAAATCACTTCACCAAGTCTGCCAGGTCACCCCGACTCCTCGCCGACCTGCGCACGGGGTGTGGCCGCATCGATACGCGAAGGGAATCCGCCCGGCGGCCCGCATCCGGCGCGGCTGCGCCGACCGGGAAACGAAGCCGCCCGACCAGGCCACCGCGAATCGCGCTGCCGCCCCGACGAATCCGCACTCACCTGCCGACACGAGGCGAACGACAGCGTCGTCCCGCAGGTGACAGTCCTCACTTCGTCCGGTCGACGAGATCGATGAGATCGGGCCGTTCGGCCGGCTCGAGCAGTTCGCCGATGGCGTGCAGCGTGCGCCGCGCCGCCGGCGTGGTCGCCTGGTCGAGCAGCGCGCCGACCACGGAGCCGTCGCCCTTGCTCAACCGGTCGGCGATCGAGCGTAAGTGACGCTCGTCCACCTCGGACAACACGGTGAGCAGCTCGACCACCGCTTCGTCCCGGGTGCCCACGGTGAGCAACCGGTCCAGGCCCGCCTCGTCGAGATCGTCGAGGAACTCGGCGCCGAGCTCGCGGCGCAGCTCCGGCTCCAGCCGGGACAGCACCGAGATCCCGGCGATCAGCGTTTCGTCCGAGCCGGCCGACGCGGCCCGGACGATGGCGCCGCGACGCGCCGGGGGCAGCACCCGGACGACGTCCTCGAGCCGATCGGCCGACGGTGTCAGCGCGGCGGTGCGCAGCAACCCTTCGCCGTCGGCGATGCCGCGCTCGAAGCCGCGGATCAGTTCGTCGGTGGCGTGCTCGAGGAACCGCGACGCGGTGACGTAGTCGCGCCTGCGCAGCAGCTCGTTGGCGGTGGGCACCAGCACCTCCGCGGGCACCCGAGGGGCGAGCACCGGAATGACCCGCGGATCCAGATAGGGCGCCGCGTCGGCGAGGTACTCCGGTGTGAGTTCGCCGAGCATCCCCGCCGCCCGGTCGGGATGGTCGAGCCCGAGCGCTCCCCCGGCCCTGCCGCCGACCTCGGCAGGCACCGCTTGGAGCGCCACCTTGGCGGCCAGCGCGTTGGGCATCAGCGGTGCGAGCTTGCTCACCCTGGCGAAGGTGGCCGCGTGCGCGTCGAAGAGCCGGTCGGAGATGCGCTCCCGCAATTCGCGCAGGTTCTGTGCGCCGAGGCGGGTCAGCCCGGCGAGGTCGGCGGCGTCGGCGTTCAGCGTCTGGGCCAGCATGTCCAGCTGGCCACGCGTCAGCAGATCGGTCATCGTCGCCTACCTTCCGAACAGAATCTTGCGCGCCGGGATGCGCACGAGCCGGGGCAGCACGTCGAAGGCCGCGTCGATGGCCGCGTCGAGGCTGTGCCGCTGCTGTTCTTCGGCGCGGCGCAACAGGGTCAGCAGGGTCGTCGCCTCCTCGTCGGTGAGCTGGTCGAGAATTTCGCGCGGCTCGGCCAGTTCGGCGAGCAACTCGCTTTTCGGGTCGGTCATCCCGGTACGGGCTCCTGAGTGTCGGAAAAGAGTTGGCTGATCGGGTATTCGGAGTCAGGCGCTGCGGCGTTCGGTCCGCTGCCACAGCGTGCGATCGAGAAACCCACCGATCTCCGCGACGGCGTGGGCGGCTTCCGGCACGATCGAGGCGGCCGCCTGGAAAACGTGCACCTGTCCGGGCCAGATGTGCAGTTCGCAGGGCACGCCGTGCTCGGCGAGGCGAGCGGCCATGAGTTCTGCGTCGGGGTAGACGAATTCGCTGGAACTGGCCTGAATCAGGGTGGGCGGCAGCCCGGCCAGATCGGCGTGCGCGGGCGACACCAAAGGCGTTGCGCCACGGGTGCGCTCGGCGAGTATGCCGAGCATCGGCACCGCGCGGACCGGGAAGACCGCGCAGACGCCACCGGTGGGCGCCGCGAGCTTGGCGGTGTGGTCCCAGTCGGTCATCGGGGACATGGCGACGATCGCGGCGGGCATCGGCAGACCCTGGTCGCGAATCTCCAGCGCGGTCACGAAAACGAGGTAGCCGCCTGCGGAATCGCCCATCAACGTGATGTTCTCCGGCGCGACGCCCATCTCGAGTGCGTGCCGGTATCCGTCGACGCAATCCGAAACCGCCTCGGCAATCCCGTATTTGGGCATCTTGCGATAACCGACCGCGAGGATTCGAGCCGAGAGCAGGTCGGCGAAGCGGCCGATCATCTGATGGTGCAGCGCCCGGTTCCCGATGAGGAACGCACCGCCGTGCAGGTAGAGCACGAAGCGGGAGTCGTCGACGACGCGCGGAGTGGTGAGTTCGGCCGCGCAGTGCGGCAGGGCGATACGCTGCCGGACCAGTCCGGGCGTGGTGCGCAGCACGCGCCCGAGGTGGTCGACCGCATCGTACGGCCACGGCAGATCGGGGTAGCGCGACCAGAGCGCGAGGAAAGGGCGCACGGAGTACCGGATGACCGCGTCGAGCAGCCGGGAGCGGCGACTGCCGCCCGGGAAATCGGTGCGCAGCGGATTCGGTTGGGGGCGTTGGGCGGAACGGTCCACGTCGACCGAGTTCATGGTGACAGCCCTTCTCGTACGTTGTGATCGTGTCACAAGTATCGGCAACCGTCTGAGTCGGTGTCACTGCATTGATACGAGAATACGACCCGCCGCATTAGTCACGCGGAACGAACCGCCGTCAATTCGAGTCGATGGTCGCACTCGCGGCGGGCGGGTAGAGCCGGTAGACCATCAACGCCGCGGACAACAGCCTGGATTCGCTGGGATCGGAGGGATCGAAGCCGGTCAGCTCGGCGACGCGGCGCAGGCGATAACTGAAGCTGTTGGGGTGCAGATGCACGTCGGCCGCCGCCGCCTTGCGATCGGAACCGTGCCGGATGTGCGCGTCGAGCGCCTCGATCAGGTGGGGATACGGCTCGAGCGGAACGATGCGTTGCGCCAGTCGATCTCGCGACCGTCCCGGACGGGTCAGCTGGTATTCCAGCATCAGGTCGTCGAGCACGTAGCTGCCCGTCGGGAGACCGAGGGCCCTGGCGAGATCGCCGAGTTCGGCGGCCTCGCCCGCGGCGACCGCCAGCTCGCTGCGCGGCACCGATCCGGCGTCGATCACGACGACGGCGTCGCCGAGGCGGGTCGCCAGCCCCGCGCCCAGCTCCGCGTACGGAGCGTTGATCGAAGGGTCGGCGGCCGTCGGGAGCAGCGCGATACCGGTCGTGCCGTCGAAGGTGTTCAGCGCGGTGGTTCCGGCGAGCGTGTCGAGTGTCTGCTGCACCAGCCGGATTCGGCGGCGGGCCATCACGGCGTCCACCATCGGACCCGCCTGACTGAACGCGACGACCTGGATCGCGAGGATGTCGTAGCGATCGGCCAGGGTGATGTCGGCGCGCGCGGCCAGTTCGGCCGTCTCGACACCGCGCAGCAAGGCGGCGCACAGCAGCCTGCGGGCCTCCCGTTCGCTGCCGTAGATGGACTGCTCCACGTCGCTGTGCGTCTCGGTGATCGACACGGTCAGATTGGCCAGCAGGTCCAGCAGCAGGTCGGAGAAGGCCAACAGATCGGACAGGTCGTCCGGCTCGGCGAGCGACCCTGCCTTCGCCCAGAGGTGCCGCATACCTCCGAACAACGCCAAGAGCAAGGCCCGCAACGGAATTCGGTCTTCGGCGTGCCTCCGCACCACCGGAACGACAAGCTCGGCGACTTCCTCGGGAGTGCAGGACCGTCCCTCGTCGAGCGCTTCGAGGAACAGCCCGGCGCCCGCGACGATCGCGGGAATCACCTCGTCGGTGAAATGCCCGTCGGGCAACCCCTCGGCGCCCGGGATCGCCGCGATCCCGGCATCGAGCAACTCGGTGAACAGATCGGTGAGACGCGGGAGAAGCCGGTTGATGATCGGAGCATCGACCGACAGGCGGGGCTGCACGGCGGACATGGCGGCATTGTGACCGCGCGGGCTGGCTGCGGCAAGATATGTCGCCGCGCCGGAAGCCCTGGGCCGCGGTGCTAGAGCGCCGCGTAGACCGCGGCGATCAGGTCGTAGGCGCGGCGGTCGCCCGCGAGGCCTTCGCGGCGCAGGTTCGGGATGAACGCCAGTGCGAGGTCGTGTTCCAGGTCGCCGAAGCCGACCGAGCCGCCCGCGCCGGGATGGCCGAACGCGGTCGCCCGTGCGCTCTTCGGGAGCAGGAAGTTCAGCGACGGACGCATGTAGCCGAGCCCGAAAGCGCTGTCCAGGGACAGGACTTCGTCCGCGCCGCGCACCCGTTCGCGCACGGCGTCGCGCAGCGTCTCGGCGCGCAGCAGGTCGCCGCGGATCAGGTCGCGGTAGAAACGGGCCAGCGCGCGCGGTGTGGTCACCATGCCGGATCCGGGCCAGCCGCCCGCGAGCACGGTCGGATCGTTGTAGGAGCCGGTGGGGTTCGTCGACCCGCGCATCAGCAGCGAGTCGGGATCCCGATACGACTCGGCCAGTCGCCGGACCGCGGTGTTGTCGGGCAGATCCTCTGTCCGCCACTCCATTTCAGTGGCAGGTGGAAAGCCGAGGCGGGCGGCGTTCGCGATCTCGCCCTGGCCCGCCCAGAGTTCCGCGCCGAAATGCTCCCTCACGAACTCCGGGACGGTCCGGCCGGTGCGCCTGCGCACCAACTCGCCGACCAGCCAGCCGAAGGTGAGCGCGTGATAGCCGTGCTTGGCGCCGGGCTCCCACACCGGGATCTGCCCCGCGAGTTCGGCGGCCATGGCGGCGGGATCGGCCGCATCGAACTTCGTCAGCGGCCGTTCGAAGGCGGGCAGGCCCGCGCGATGGGTCAGCAGGTCCTCGACGGTGACCGCGTGCTTGCCGTGCGCGGCGAATTCCGGCCACCAGCGGCGCACCGGCTGCTCCGGTCCGGTCCCCTCGCGCTCCATGACCAGCAGCGCGGCCGTGGCGGTGACCGCTTTGGTGCAGGAGAAAGCGACGCACGGCGTGTCCGCCAGCCAAGGGCGCCCGCTGCGCTCGTCGGCCACCCCGCCCCACAGATCCACCACCGGCCGTCCGCCCGCGAACACCGCCACCGCCGCGCCCCGGTTCTGCCCGTCGGCGAAGCTCGCCGCGAACACCTCCCCCACCTCGCGAAAGGCGGGGTCGCAGGTCCCGGCGATGGAATCCGTCACTCAGGAATTAGAACATGTTTCAGTTCGACTGTCACCAGCCGCGTTCGCGCCACTCCCCTAGATGCGGGCGCTCCGCGCCGAGGGTGGTGTCGTCGCCGTGGCCGGGGTAGACGACGGTGTCGTCGTCGTAGCGGTCGAAGAGCTTGGTGGTGACGTCGGTGTAGAGGGAGGTGAAAGCTTCGGGGCTGTTGGTCTTTCCGACGCCGCCGGGGAAGAGGCTGTCGCCGGTGAAGAGGTGGATGCGGCCGGGTTCCTCGGGGAGGGCGAGGGCGATGGAGCCCGGGGTGTGGCCGCTGAGGTGGATGGCGGCGAGGATGAGGTCGCCGATCTCGACGATGTCGCCATCGGCGAGGAGGCGGTCGGGGGTGACGGGCAGCGGGTCGGCGTCGAGCCGATGAGCTGCGGTGGGGACGTCGAGTTCGGCGGCGACCTCCTTCAGCGCCCACCAGTGATCGGGATGCTGGTGGGTGGTGACGATCAGGCGGACCTTGCCGGGCGCTTCCTGGGCGATGAGCTCCAGGATGCGGTCGGGTTCGTTGGCGGCGTCGATGAGGAGCGCGGCGCCGGTGGCGGCACACTGCACGAGGTAGACGTTGTTGTCCATCGCACCGACGGACATTTTGATGACGCGCGCGCCGTCGAGGTCGCGCTGCTGCGGGTTCGATCCCGCGGACACGTGTCCGGTGTAGGGGCGGTCGATCGTGATCACGCCACGATGCTATCCACTGATTCGGCGGTAACCGGGGATAGATTCGTGGAATGCCGTCGCAGCCGAATCGTCGCGCCCGCCGGACCGCCCCGGTGGTGGCCTGCCTCCTGCTGCTGGTCACGGCGCTGCTCGGCGCGCCGACCGCGGCGGCGGAGCCGCCGAGCCGCATGGACACCTACGTCGTCGACAGCGCGGGCGCGTTGGACAGTGCTCAGCTGGACAGCGTGCGGGCCGCGGTGGACCGTCTCTACGACGACCGGCAGATCCGGCTGTGGATCGCCTACGCCCGCGATTTCGACGGGCTCGGCCCGGAGGCGTGGGCCGAAAGGACCGCCGCCGCATCGGGATTCGGCACCCGAGATCTGCTGCTGGCAGTCGCCACCGGCTCGCGCGACTACTGGTTCTACGGCGAGCTGCCGGTCGGGGTCAGCGACAGCGAGCTCGAGGAACTGCTGACTCGCAGGGTCGAGCCCGCACTGCGCGACAGCGACTGGGCCGCCGCGGGGATCGCGACCGCCGACGGCCTGAACTCGGCGATGAGCGCGGGCGGGGTCGGCTTCCGCACGCTGCTGATCCTGGCGCTCGTCGTCGCGGTCGCGGTGGGCGCGCTGCTGCTGTACACGCGCACACGCCGCCGCGATCGGCAGCGGGCCGAGCTGGACACCGCGCGGCGGGTGGACCCCGGCGACAGCACCGCCCTCGCCGCGCTTCCGCTGGAGGCGCTGCACGCGCGTTCCCGTGAGGTGCTCGTCGAGATCGACAACGCGGTACGTACCAGCGGCGAGGAATTGGAGTTGGCCGTCGGCGAATTCGGCGCGACGGCCGCGGCGCCGTTCACCACCGCGCTGAACGACGCGAAGGCCGCGGCCGCCAGGGCGTTCACCCTCCGTCAGCGGCTCGACGACGACATTCCGGAGACCGCCGACGAGCAGCGCCGTCTGCTGATCGAGCTGATCGGCGCCGTGGGCCGCGCGGATCGCGAACTCGACGGGCGGGTCGCCGAATTCGACGCGATGCGCGACCTGCTGATCGACGCGCCGAGCCGGTTGGACGCGCTGACCAGGGACCTGGTCGACCTCACCGGCCGGGTGCCCGCGTCGGAGGCCGAACTGGCCCGGCTCAGCGCCGCGCATCCGGCGAGCGTGCTCGCCCCCATTCGGGACAACACGGCGATGGCGCGCGAACGTATCTCGTTCGCCGAACAGAACATCGATGCCGGACGCGAAGCCATGGCGCTGCCGGTCGGCAAGCAGGGCGGCGCGGTCGGCGCGATCAGGGCCGCCGAGGGGGCCATCGGTCAGGCGCGCACGCTGCTGGACGCGGTCGACAACGCGGCGACCGACATCCAGCAGGCCCGCGACGGCCTGCCCGCGGTGCTGGACGAACTGCGCAAGGACATCGCCACCGCCACCGAACTCGCCGCGTTCGGCGGCCCGGAACTGGCCACCGCGACCGCCTCGGCGCGGCAGGCTCTCGACAAGGCATCCGCCATGGCCGACGCCGATCCGCTGGACGCCTTTCACGGCGCGGTGGCCGCAGACGGCGATCTGGATCGGGCCATCGCCGCCGCCACCGATCGCAAGCTTGCCGCCGAGGATCTGCGCCGCCGCCTCGACCAGGCGCTCACCGATGCGGGCGCCAGGGTGCGCGCGGCGGGTGAGTTCGTCACCACGCGCCGCGGCGGCATCGACGCCACCGCACGCACCCGGCTCTCCGAGGCGCAGCGGAATCTCGATGCGGCGCAACGGCTCGCGGCCACCGACCCCGGTCAGGCGCTGCGGCACGCGCAGGCGGCGGCCGAGCTGGCGGGTCGCGCGCTCCAAGAGGCGCAGGCCAGCGTGCGCGCCTGGGAGTCGAACAGGCCGCCCTCGGGCGGTGCGCAGGCGGGCGCGGTGCTCGGCGGCATCCTGCTGGAGGGCTTGCTGCGCGGCGCGGCGGGCGGGATGCGGCACGGCTCGGGCGGCGGGTATCGGCCCGGCTCCTACGGTGGGTCCAGCGGGTCGCGGCGGGTCAGCCGGGGCGGGCGGTTCTGAATACCGCGCGCGGCGCTTGACCCTGACACCGTGTGAGGCCGTAAACCGGAGGCGTCATGTTCAGTATCGGAGATTTCGCCAGACACGGACGGGTGTCGGTGCGCATGCTGCGCCACTACGACGGCATCGGGCTGCTGCGGCCCGACGTGGTCGACCCGGCAACCGGCTATCGGTCCTACGCGGCGGGCCAGCTCGCCCGGCTCAACCGAATCGTCGCGCTGAAGGAGCTCGGCTTCACCTTGGAACAGGTGCGCCGGATCCTCGACGACGAGGTGAGCGGCGCGGAACTGCGCGGCATGCTCACGCTGCGCCGCCCGGAACTGGAGCAGCGCATCGCGACGGACCGGGACCGGCTCGTCCAGGTCGAGACGAGACTCCGCGTCATCGAGAAGGAGGGCGCCATGCCCGTGCACGATGTGGTCGTCAAGTCCGTCCCTGCCGTCCGGGTCGCCGAATTGACCGGCGAGGCGGGCGATTTCGAGCCGCGGTCGATCGGTCCCGTGGTGGGCCCACTGTTCGAGGAGTTGTGCGCACGGCTGGAGCGCGCGGGGCTCGAACCCGTCGGGCCCGGCATCGCCTATTACGACGAGCGCCCCGACGGTTCGGTGCTGGTGCACGCCGCGCTGCCGGTCGCCACGGAACCCGGTGCGGGACACGACTTCTCGATCGTCGATCTGCCCGCGATCGATCGGGCCGCGACCGTGGTGCACCGCGGCAGCATGAACGAAGTGCTGGAACCCTGGCAGGCGCTCGGCCGGTGGATCGACGCCAACGGTTACCGTTCGCACGGCCCTGCGCGCGAGGTGACCCTGGAGTTCACCGAGGACCCGAGCGGGTGGGTCACGGAGTTGCAGGAGCCGATCGCGCGCCGGTGAAGCGCACCCGGAGCCGCTGCGGTGCAAGCGCTTTCGAGCCGAATCCAGCGGCGTGAACAGCTTGGGCGCCTGTCGACAGGACCCGTCCCCGCTCCGCGCGACCCTCAGATCTGCATCGCGCGGCGCTGGGACCGGTCGGCTAGCCAGCAGTAGAAGCTATCCCTGCTCGGCGTGACACTCGCTCGGAAAGACACCGCGCGGCGCGGGACCGCTCTCGACTGGCAACGGAAGCCATCCCCCCTGGGCGTCGGGCTGGCTCAGACCAGCACGCACGGGACCGGTCGGCGAGGTGACAGCAGGCATCATTCCGTGACGCTCGCTCAGACCTGCACGGTGACGGTGTGGATGCCGGTGGGTCCCGCGGGGAACGGCGCGCGGGTGGCGCTTTCCTGTACCTGTCCGGAGCGGCTGATGGTGCGGGCGCGCAGCGTGTGCGTGCCGGGTGGGAGCTCGAGGGTGGTGCGCCAGCGGCGCCAGGCGGCGGGGGCCAGTTCGGTGCCGAGATCGACCGGGCGCCATGTGCTGTCGTCGACGCTGAGCTCCACCGCCGCCACGCCGTGCGGCGGGGCCCAGGCGACGCCCGCGACGGTGAGCGTGCCCGAGATCGTGCGTCCCGGGGCGGCGGTGTCGATGCGGGCGTGTGGCTCGACCCACAGCAGATCGGTCGGCCAACCGCGCCGTACCCAGTAATCGGTGTGGCTGTCGTCGGCGAGCTCCAGCTCGGACAGCCATTTCGCGCCGGTGTACTGGCCGTAGAGTCCGGGCACGAAGACGCGGGCCGGGAAGCCGTGCTCGGGCGGCAGCGGCGCACCGTTCATGCCGATCACCAGGTAGCCGGGCAGCTCTCCGGTGCGCAACGGCTCGACCGGCAGCGAGATGGTGTAGCCGTCCACGGCGCGGGTCACCAGGCGGGTGGCGGCGGGCTCCGGAATGGCGTGCTTCAGCAGGTGCGCCAGCGGCACGCCGAACCAGCGCGCGTTGCCCGCCCTGCCCTGCCCGGCCCGGTTGTGCACGCAGACCATGACCGCGTCGAATTCCACCGCGTCGGCGGCCAATTCGGCCAGCGAAAGCCGCAGCGGGTGGGCGACCATGCCGGTCACGGCCAGCCGCCACCGGTCCGGATCGATGCGCGGCGGGCGCAGGTTCACGTCGGCGACGTAGAACCGGCCCGCCGTGGTGATCAGCGAGGAGAGACCTGGCTCGTCGAGGCCGTCGTCCGGCACCAAGCCGATGCCGCCCAGCGGGCCGACGTTTCGAATCGCGCTGTCGCGCACGCGATCACGATCGCGGTGCAGGGTCCGCGCGGCGGCGAGCAATCCCGCGCCCGCCGCCGTCCACGCCAGCGCGCCGAACAACCCGCCCGGCCGCTTGCCCAACCCGGCCGCCAGCACCGCGCCCGCCGCCGACGCGCCTGCGGCCGTGGACGGGGACCGGGTCGATCTGCGCAGCGCCAGCGCCGCCGCACCCGCCCCGAACGCCGCCGCGGCCGGTGTCCGAAGCCGGGGCGGCAGCGCGCCGAGCACAGTGGTCGCGGCGATCGCACCCGCGCCGACTCCGAGCCGGGTGATCTCTTTGTCGTGCCGACCCGACAGCGCGACGGTGGCCTCTACAACCGGCACGGGCGCGGTGTCGATCAGGCCCCGGCCGACGGTGTCGATCAGCGACCCGCCCCCGGCGGCCGCGATCGCCTCCCCCAGCCCCAGCGCGGCCACCCCGACCGCGGCCGCCCCGAGGCCGCTCTTTCCGTTCGTCCGCACTGTCCGAAACACCCGCTTCCGCCGCATCGTCATCGATGTTCTCCCCCAGCATTGTCCACGAAATCGCGGACACGGCCAGCCCGTCGGCCCGCTCGGATCACGCGTCGATCGACACCGCGGCCAACTGGGCGAGTTCGCGGCCGACGGCGTCCGGTAGTCGCGCCGCGAGCTGACCGCCGCCGAGCACGCCGACGCAGAGCCGGTCGGCGAAGGTGTAGACGAGGAACGTGACGGCCGCCGACGGTCCGGCCGACGGGCGCGGGTGGGCGGAGAGGTAGACGATCTCGTAATCGGTGAGTGTGAGTTCCTGCGGGGTGCGGAAGCGGGGCACCCTGCCGGTGTTGGTCACCGCGATGTGCCCGGCGAGCGAGTGAATCGCGGTGGGCCCGAAGAACTCCGGGAAGTGCAGCACCGACTGCTGCACGATGCCCTCGGCCAGGTCGTGGCTCAGCCGCGCCGAAATGCGTTGCGCCAGTTCGACGACGTCCGTGGCGGACGTGATGTCGGCGGCGAACGCGGCCAGGCCCGCCATGTTGGTGCCGTCGGCGGCAGCCACCGGCGGAGTCAGTCGCGAGCGCATGTCGACGGGATACACGCAGCGCAGCGGCAGGGCGTCGCCCGGCCCCGCAACGCGCGCATCCGAATCTCCGGGCACCGAATCGACTGGCCCCGAGGCAGTTTCGGCATACGCCCGCAGCAGTGCGGCCGTGACCAACCCGTTGACGGTGACGCCGTGGCGACGGCTCAGCTCCACGATCCGCGCGGTCGCCTCCGGCCCGAGGATCGTCCGCTCCGGCCGGGCCAGCGAAGCGGGAGCGGGAGTCGCCGGATCGGGCGGCAGGATCGGCGCGTGCGGCAGCGGCCGGGACGCGGCTTCCAGACCCGACACCGCCGACCTGGGAATACCATGCCGTGCGGCGTACCACTCCAGCGGACGCGGAAAGTCTTGCGGCACACTGTCATTCGCCGCGCCGGACACCTCGTCGGTGTAGCGGTCCCACAGCGCGACGAGCAGCGCCACGCAGTGGCCCGCGTCCGCGACGGCGTGGTGCGCGTACAGCGTCACGCGCGCGCGGGCGTCCTCGATCACCACGTCGAGATAGGCGAGCTGAACCGACGGATCGAGCGTCCCGTCCGGCAGCCGGACGGTCGCGGTGTCACCGGCGCGGACCCACACCCCCACCGCGTCGCCCGCCGGGCGCAGCAGATGACCGGTCCCGTCGGCGTCCTCACCGATGCGGCAGGCGAGGATCGGATGGGTGCGCAGCAGTGCGCCGAATGCGCTTCGCAACACGGCGATGTCGAGCTTTCCCTCGACCAGAACGGAGCGACCGGTGTAGGTCGCGTGCCGCACGAAACGCTGCTCGGACGGCGCGAGCACTCGCACCGTGTCGTCCACTGTCCACCACACACGCCCAGCGTGCGGCACCGCCGGGTCCCGCGCAAACCGAACAGTACGGAAGACTGAGAGACATGAGTCTCGCGGCACATCTGGAGGACATCGGTGGCCCGCTGGTCGCGGCGCAGCGCGCGCACCCGACGGTGGCGGGCATCGCCGCGGGCGACCTGCCCGAGCCGGTGTTCCGGTCGTGGCTCGAGCAGGACTACCTGTTCCTGCTCGACTACGTGCGGGTGTTCAGCAGGCTGGCCTGGCAGGCGCCCGCCGCGCATCTCGGCGACTTGGTCGACCTGGCGCACGCCACCTTCCACAACGAACTCGCCCTGCACCGCTCGCTGGCCGCCGAGTTCGGCGCCGATCTCGACGGCGCGGTCAAGGGCGGCCCGTGCGCGAACTACGCCGCTTTTCTGTTGGACTCGGCCGCGAACTACGGCGAAGGTCTGGCCGCGCTCTACCCGTGCATGTGGGGTTACTCCACGCTCGGCGCGCAGCTGGCCGTCGACCCGCCCGCCGAGCCACGTTATCGGCGCTGGGTGGATACCTACGCCGATCCCGGCTTCGCCGCGCTGACCCGCCGCTGCGCCGAGATGCTCGACGAGTCCGGCGTCGATCCCGGGCGCGCCGAGCTCCTCTTCCGCGAAGGCATGCGCCACGAGCTGGCATTCTGGGACGTGCCGCTCGACTGACGGGATCGACCGGGACCGACCAGACCCCTTGCCGCTGAACGCGATTCGAGCGTCGCGGAAACGCGACGACCCGCGACCGGTACACCGGTCGCGGGTCGTCGCGCGGGGAACTCAGACGCCGATGAGGTGCTGGGCCAGGTAGCCCTCGACCTTGTCCAGCGCGATCCGCTCCTGCGCCATCGAGTCGCGCTCGCGGATGGTCACCGCCTGGTCCTCGAGGGTGTCGAAGTCGACGGTGATGCAGAACGGGGTGCCGATCTCGTCCTGGCGACGGTAGCGGCGGCCGATCGCGCCCGCGTCGTCGAACTCCACGTTCCAGTGCTTGCGCAGCTGGGCGGCGAGGTCCTTGGCCTTCGGGGTCAGGTCGGCGTTGCGGGACAGCGGCAGCACGGCGGCCTTCACCGGCGCGAGCCTGCGGTCCAGGCGAAGCACGGTGCGAACGTCCACGCCGCCCTTCGCGTTCGGGGCCTCGTCCTCGGCGTAGGCGTCCACCAGGAACGCCATCAGCGAACGGGTCAGACCCGCGGCCGGCTCGATGACGTACGGGATGTAGCGCTCGTTGCCTGCCTGGTCGTAGTAGCTGAGCTCGGTGCCGGAGTGCTCCGAATGCGTCTTGAGGTCGAAGTCGGTGCGGTTGGCGACGCCCTCCAGCTCACCCCACTCGCTGCCCTGGAAGCGGAAGCGGTACTCGATGTCGACGGTGCGCGTCGAGTAGTGCGACAGCTTGTCCTTCGGGTGCTCGTAGAGCCGCAGATTCTCCGGGTCGATGCCGAGGTCGGTGTACCAGGCCATGCGGGTGTCGATCCAGTACTGGTGCCACTGCTCGTCTTCGCCCGGCTTGACGAAGAACTCCATCTCCATCTGCTCGAACTCGCGGGTGCGGAAGATGAAGTTGCCCGGCGTGATCTCGTTGCGGAAGCTCTTGCCGATCTGGGCGATGCCGAACGGCGGCTTCTTGCGCGCGGTGGTCTCGACGTTCTTGTAGTTGACGAAGATGCCCTGCGCGGTTTCCGGGCGTAGGTAGTGCAGGCCCTCCTCGTCGTCCACCGGGCCGAGGAAGGTCTTGAGCAGGCCGGAGAAGTTACGCGGCTCGGTCCACTGGCCCGGGTCGCCGGTCTCGGGGTCGCGGATGTCGGCGAGGCCGTTGGCGGGCGGGTGGCCGTGCTTCTCCTCGTAGGCCTCCAGCAGGTGGTCGGCCCGGTAGCGCTTGTGCGTGACGAGCGACTCGACCAGCGGGTCGGTGAAGGTCTCGACGTGGCCGGAGGCCTGCCACACCTGGCGCGGCAGGATCACCGACGAGTCGAGGCCGACGACGTCCTCGCGGCTGGTGACCATGGCCCGCCACCACTGGCGCTTGATGTTCTCCTTCAGCTCGACACCGAGCGGACCGTAGTCCCATGCCGACTTGGTGCCTCCGTAGATCTCACCGCACGGGTACACCAGACCCCGGCGCTTGGCGAGGTTGGCAACGGTGTCCACCTTCGACTTGGGTGCCACGCGAGATTTCTCCATCCACTGCGAGTCGGATTTGCATTCACTGCATCGAATTTTTTCATTTGATGCGATCGATGACCTCCAGCCTATCGGCATCACGCAACCGGGTTTGCACCGCCAGCCACCTGTGCCGTATCGCGTGCGAGGCGTCTGCTCGCCCCGAGCGTCCGCCGCGGCGGCCACGGCCCCGGGACGCACGCCCGTCCGACGGGTGCGATCATGTTCCGACGGACCGCCGGGAATGCCCCGGCGCCAACGTTTTTGCCGAAGACGGCCGGGGCGGGGTGGGGCGCTGAGCCTTGAACGAGTCGGCATGTAGCACTAGGGGTGGGCCCGTGGCCGATCTGCCACCGGATCTGTTCGATGCCGACTGGGCGCGCGAGGCCGAGCGCCGCGCGCTGCGCGACCACCGGCGCGCGACCAGGGCGCGCAAGGCTCGCGGGCTGACCGGGCCGAGCCGCGGCGCGCTGCTCACGGCGCTCTCGTTCAGCGCCGTGGTGGCGCTGGCGTGGGCGGGCTTCGCCTTCCTGGACGGGACCGCGCCGACGGCGAGCGCACCGCCGACGAGCGCCGCGAGCACCTCGACCGCGCCGCTGCGCGCGCACGCGGAGGTCGATCTGACCCGGCCGTTCGCCGACACCCCCGCCGCCATGTGGCGCGAGGGCGCGGGCGGCATCGAACCGCCGCCCGCGCATCCCGTCGGCCCGTACTCGGCCGAGCAGGTCGGGCAGTTCATGGAGCGCGTGCGACGGCTGATCATCACCGCGCGGCTGGATCGCACGGTGCTGGAGACCCGCGATCCGAGCCTGGTGCTCGACCAGCTGGCGCCCGCGCTGGTCGAGAAACTCCGGCCGGAGCTGGCGCCCGGCAAAGAGAAGGAATCGTGGTACGTGGCCGAGCGCATCGCGGCGGGGGCTCGGCTGCTTCCCGTGCAGCCGCGCGTCACCGGGTGGATGACGCCGACCGTCAACGAACACGGCGAGCTGACGATCCGGACCAACTATCTGGTCGCCTACGCCTTCGACGTCCCCGATCCGACGAAGATCGACGGCCCGATGGACATCGTGGCGGTGGTCAGGCACGAGATCGAGTACCGCTGGATCGATGATTCGAAGTACGCTGCCGACGCACGGGGCGTCTGGTTCGGCGAGGCGCGCGGCTTCAGCTACTCGGTCGACTGCGCGCAATCCGAACACGGCTTCCTCGCGCCGGACTACAACAACCCTCGGGAGACCGCCGCTGCCGCCGGGCACCACCGGCGCAGCGAGGAATACTTCGACCCCAACATCCCGATGCCGACCGAGGACGGTTGCCGGTGATCAGCGGTCTGCCCGCTCACCCGGCGCGCCGCGTTTGACATGCGCAACTATGCATATCAAAATGGGATCGCTTTCCAATAAGGAGTTGGTTCCGATGACCGCCGAGACGGCCGCCGCGCACTCGCACACACCCTATCGATCCCCCGGGCCCGCGCCGGTGCCCGCGCGCACCGTCTTGGAGGACGCGGGTGAGCTGCTGCGAGCGCTCGCCGCTCCCGTGCGCATCGCCATCGTGCTCCAGCTACGCGAATCGCCGCGCTGCGTGCACGAGCTGGTCGACGCGCTCGGCGTGACCCAGCCGTTGGTGAGCCAGCACCTGCGCATCTTGAAGTCCGCGGGCGTCGTGCACGGCGAGCGATCCGGCCGCGAGGTGCTCTACGAATTGGTCGACGACCACCTGGCGCACATTGTCGTCGACGCCGTCGCGCACGCCGAGGAAGGGTGATCCGTGCAGGAGAAGACGTTGGATCCACAGAAGCCGGTCGGGATACGCAGCACGCGCCAGCGCAGTGCGATCGCCGCGCTGCTCGGTGACATCGACGAATTCCGCTCCGCGCAGGAACTGCACGACGAACTGCGCAAGCGCGGCGAGGGCATCGGGCTCACCACGGTCTACCGGACACTCCAGTCGCTGGCCGACGCGGGCTTCGTCGACGTGCTGCGCACCGACTCCGGCGAGTCGGTCTATCGGCAGTGCTCCACCGGCCACCATCACCATCTGGTCTGCAGGCGCTGCGGCCGCACCGTCGAGGTCGAGGGCCCGACGGTGGAGGCGTGGGCCGAGGCGATCGCGAGCCAACACGGCTTCACCGAGGTGAGCCACACCATCGAGGTCTTCGGCACCTGCCGGACCTGCGCCAAGACTCCCCGCGACTGACCGATTCACGACCGAAGGCCACCCACTCCCCTCAGGAAGCGGGTGGCCTTCGGCATTGCCGGATCAGACCGCCGGAGCGGGTTCGGCCGTCGGCGCGGCAACCTGCTCGGCGTCGGCCCCGTGTCCGCGAAGTGCGGCCACGCCGAGCAGAACGAGCGCCGCTGCGGCCCACACCGCAAGTATCACAAGGGGTTTCGTGGCTCCGGCACCGTCGAAGAAGGCGACCGAGCGGAGCAGCGAAGCCGCCGCGCCCGGGGGCAGCAGCTGGCCGATGGCGCCCCACGGCTGCGGCAGCAGCTCCGGCGCGGAGGTGGCAGCCGAGAACGGATTGCCGATCAGCAGCAAGGTCAGCGCCGCCACACCAATGCCCGCGCGGCCGATCACCGCGGCCAGCCCGGTCACGGCGCCCGCGACCGTGAAGGACACCAGCCCGGCGACGGCCGCCAGCGTGAGGTAGTTGCCGGGCAGCACCGACAGCCAGCCCTGCACGATCGCGATGCTCAGCAGCCCGCCGAACAGGCCGAAGCTCACCAGGCCTGCCACCTTCGCGCCTGCCGTCGGGATCACCAGGCTCAGCAGGACGCCCGCCGCGAGACCCGCCATCACCAGCGGCAGGACCATCGCGCCGAAGGCGGCGCCGCGCGGGTCGTCCGGATCGGCGGCGACCACGTCCTCGACCGCGGCCGCCGGCGCACCGGACAGCTGCTGGGCGATGGCGGTGAGCTGCTGGGCCACCGCCGGGCTCGCGCCGGAGGCGACGAGCACCGCGGGCGCTCCCCCTCCGGTGACGATCGCGCCGTAGACCTCGCGGTTCTCGATGGCGGCGCGCGCGGCCGCGGCGTCGGACGCGGTGGTGATCTCGAAGGCCTCGGGGTCGTGCTGCCCGAGTCGTTCGGCGACGACGGCCGCCTGCGGGCCCGCGACGGCGATGGGCAGGTCACGCGGCGCGATATTGGCCGCGGGCCATGCGAAGGCGATCAGCATCAGCGCCTGGAGCAGGGCCGCGCCCAGGCCGAGGGCGACCGCTCGCTGCATGGTTTTCATGACGTACTCCCACTAAATCGAATGCTCGTTCTCTTTCGATGTCACCACAGTCGCACGAGGCAAGTAGGTTGTCAAGAACGGATATTCGTTTTACTTTGGGCTCATGCCACGAGTCAGCGAAGAGCACCTGGAACGCCGCAGACAGCAGATCCTCGACGCCGCGCAGCTGTGCTTCGCTCGCAAGGGTTTCTTCGAGACCTCGATGCAGGACGTGTTCACCGAATCGGGGCTCTCGGCCGGTGCGGTCTACCGCTACTTCAAGAGCAAGAACGAGATCATCGCGGCGTTGGCGACCCAGACCACCGTGAGCTTGCGGATGGCGATGGCCGAGGCGGTGCGCTCCGACCCGCTGCCGACGCCGGCGGAACTGGTGCGCGGCATCGCCGAGGAAGTCGTCCGCCGCAGCGGGCCCGACGGACCGGTCCGCTTGGCTCCGCAGGCGTGGGCGCTGGCACTGGTGCACGACGGAGCTGCTCAACCAGTGCGCGAAACCATGCACGCGATGCGCGACCTCTGGCGCGACTACGCCGTGCGCATGCGCGAGGAAGGCTGGCTACCGCCCGACGCCGACACCGACGCGGTGGCCAAGGCGATCATCGGTTTCCTGCCCGGCTTCATCCTGCAGCACCTGATCTTGGGCGACCTCGACCCCGAGACCCTCGCCCGCGGCGTCGACCTGCTCATCCCGACGGGCAAGCCCGCCGCACGCTGAGGGCGGTCGGTCAGGGCAGCAAGCCCTGGCGTGCTCGGCCCGCGCCGGAGAGGACGAGCAGCAGCATGGTGGTGAGCGCCTGGTCGTCCAGCCCCGCGGCCGGGAAGGTGTAGCGCAGGATGACGTCGGCCAGCTTGCCGTGACCGATCACGGTGAGCGAGCCGAACTGCAAGTTGTTGTTGCGCTCCGCTACTCGCTTGTGCAGCTGCGGTTTCAGCGGACGGTCCCAGGCCAGCACGCAGGTCATGGACACCACGTCGAGGCCCGGCGCCAGATTCACCGCACGCAGCGAGCACAGCGCGCCCTCGTACTGAAAGCCGAGCGAACCCTCCGGGTCGACGCGCACGTCGACGTCGTACTGGGACAAGCAGGCCCCCGCCCGCGCCTGGAGTTCCTGGTCGGGGGTGACCGCTGCGTCCATGTTCGTGCCGCCGTTCACTTCGTGCCGCCGAAGCGGCGGTCACGCGAAGCGTACTGGAGGCAGGCCTCCCACAGGTTGCGCCTGTCGAAATCAGGGAACAGCGTGTCCTGGTACACGTATTCGGCGTAGGCCGACTGCCAGATGAGGAAGTTCGAGCTGCGGAATTCGCCCGAGGGCCGCAGGAACAGGTCGACGTCCGGCATGTCCGGCTCGTCGAGGAACCGCGCGACGGTGGCCTCGGTGACCTTCTCCGGATCGATCTCGCCCGCCGCCACCCGCCGCGCGATTTCCCGTGCCGCGTCGGCGATTTCGGCGCGACCGCCGTAGTTGACGCACATGGTCAGCGTCATCACCGTGTTGTCCCTGGTCAGCTCCTCGGCGATCTCCAGCTCGTTGATCACGCTGCGCCACAGGCGCGGTCGCCGTCCGGCCCAGCGCACCCGCACACCCATCTCGTGCATCTCGTCACGGCGGCGGCGGATCACGTCGCGGTTGAAGCCCATCAGGAAGCGCACCTCGTCCGGGCTGCGCCGCCAGTTCTCGGTGGAGAACGCGTAGGCCGAGAGCCACTTCACGCCGATCTCGATGCAGCCTTCGACGGTGTCCATCAGCACCGCCTCGCCGCGCTCGTGTCCCGCGGTGCGCGGCAACCCGCGCTCCTGGGCCCACCGGCCGTTGCCGTCCATGACCAGCGCCACGTGGTTGGGCACCAGTTCCGGCGGCAGCTGCGGCGGCCGCGCGCCCGAGGGATGCGGCGACGGCGGGCGAACGGCGCGGCCCGCGCTGCTCGCCTTGGTCGCGGTGGAGGAGTCTCGACGGAGGATCACGGCTTCCATCCTGCCTGATCGGGCTCGCGGGGTGGGACGACCTCCGCGGATCGACCCACCGACCGAACGGTCGCGCCGTCGCTGTGCCCGCGATCAGGCCGCCGACCAGCGGGAATTCTCAGCCGACGCGGCCCGCGGGCGTCGGCGTCCTGCTGCGCTCGACCAAGGGCAACGTCCGCAGCTGACGTTCCAGATGCCATTGCAGATGGGCGGCGACCAGTCCGCTGGCCTGGCGGCGGACCGAATCGGGCACCGTCGCGATGTAGTCCCACTCCCCCTTCAGCAGGGCGACGAGCAGATCCAGGACGCCCGGCGCGGGAGTGGCCGCGCCCGGCGGGCGGCAGTGCACGCACACCGCTCCGCCCGCCGCCACGTGGAAGGCGCGGTGCGGACCGGGAGTCGCGCACTTGGCGCATTCGTCCAGCGCGGGCGCCCACCCCGCGAAACCCATGGCGCGCAACAGGAATGCGTCCAGGATGAGTTCGTGCGGGCGCTGCTTGGCGGCGATGGCCCGCAGCGCGCTCGCGGTCAGCGCGTGCAGTCGCGGCGCGGGCGCGCGTTCCTCGCCCGCGAGGCGTTCGGCGGTCTCCAGCACCGCGCAGGCGGTGGTGTAGCGGCCGTAGTCGTCGATGATGTCGGCGGCGAAGGATTCGACGGTGTGCACCTGGGTGACGACGTCCAGCGTGCGGCCGGGATGCAGTTGCACGTCGATGTAGGAGAACGGCTCCAATCGAGCGCCGAACCGGGACTTGGTCCGCCGCACCCCCTTGGCCACCGCACGGACCAGGCCGTGCCGGCGTGTCAGCAGCGTGACGATGCGGTCCGCCTCACCCAGCTTGTGCTGGCGCACCACGACCGCCTCATCCCGATACAAACGCACACGGTCATCCTCCCACGAACCGGCGACAGGCCACGGGCGCCTCGCGTGTGCGAATCCGCACGTCCGCTCGGGCCCTGCGCGATCGTCGTCGAGCTGCGCCGGTTCTGCGTACCTCCTCTTCCGCTCCGGTCGTGCGCGTCTTCCGGAGTACTTCGTCGGGCCGCGCGCCTACGTGCGCAGCAGACCCGCGACCAGCAGCAGCAGTGATTGCTGCGTCTGGGCTCGCGCGGCGTCCTTGTCGGTGGCGTGCGCGACGATCAGCCCCGCCTCGGCCACGGCGCTGAGCAGCAGCCGGGCCAGGATCTCGACCGGCGCGTCGGCGATCAGCTCGGCGGCGCGTGCGCGTTCGAGCTCGGTGATGATCAAGCCGAGCCCGTGCCTGGCTTCGAAGGCGCGCCATTCCTCCCAGCCGAGCACAGCGGGCGCGTCGTAGAGCGCGATTTGGATCATCTCGGGGCGCTGGCAGATGTCGAGGAAGGCATTCAGGCCGACCGCCATCGAGGCGATGATGTCGCCGGGATCGACGGCGGCGATGGCTCTTCCGATCTCCGCGGTGATGTCCGACTCGAGCTGTTCGAGCACCGCCAGGAACAGCCCGCGCTTGTCGCCGTAGTGGTGATGCAGGGCGCCGCGGGTAACCCCCGCCTCGGTCACCAACTGCTCGGCGGAGGTGCTCGCGAAGCCGCGCTCGGCGAACAGGCGGCGCCCTGCCTCTTCCAGGGCGGCCCTTGTCGTACGGGAACGGTCCTCCTGGCTACGGCGTGGCATGCAGCCGAGTGAACTCCAGAATCCGCTGCGCGAGCAACTCGGGCTGATCCTCGGGCAGGAAGGTGTAGGAGTCGTCGATCAGCTCCAGGGTCGCGTCGGGGAACTCGCGCGCCAGCCGCTCGGCGTAGGCGATGGGGAACAGCTTGTCCTCGCGCGCCCAGACGATCAGCACCGGAAGGCGGACGTCACCGAACCGGGTCGAGGCGTCCAGCGTGTAGCGGCGGTGCGCGGATTTCAGGAAGCGCCGCAGGTCTTTTCGGATGGCGCCGGACCGGCGGCTCGGCAGCAGGTACGAGTCGACGTACTCGTCCGGCACCGGCCGCTTGCTCACCCAGCCGAACGCCAGCGGCAGCCGGTGCAGCGCGCGCAGGCGCAGCGTCTCGGCGAGCGGACGTATCGATCCGGGAATGCGCGCGAGCAGCGGCAGCAGCGTGAACGGCTGGGGCAGGAACTTCTCGTGGCTGTCGACGGAGGCGAGCACCACGCGGCCGATGCGGTCGGTGTTGCGGGCCAGCAGTACCTGGGTGATGGCGCCGCCGGTGTCGTTGGCGACCAGCGTGACGTCGGTCAGGTCGAGCCGCTCCAGGAAGGCGGCGATGAGGTCCGCGACCCCGGTCGGCGTCAGGTCCGCCTCCGGCACCGGGATCGAGTGCGAGCCGAGCGGCCAGTCCGGCGTCAGGCAGCGGTACCCCGCGGCGGCGACGGCGGGCACCACCCCGCGCCAGAGATCGGCGTTGACGAGCAGGCCGTGCACGAAGACGACCGGGGCGCCGGTCCCCGTCTCGTGGTAGCGGATGCGGCCGCCGGGCAGGGCGATCTCGTGCGCGGGACCGAGTGACGGGCTGATTCCCATGGCTTCCTCCAGATGTCGGGCGTCCCGTACATCTTTACATACATACCGTATGTATGTCTAGAGTTCGTGGCGCGACAGCGGAATTCGCGACGGACGGGCATAACGAACGGCCATCGAAAACCCGGTACTGATGCACTTGGGCGCAGCTCGGCGATAACCCACGTGGACGGTCGTCCAGGACAGCGCTACGGTTCACACCGGACGATCGAAGAGAGGGAGCTCACATGACCGTGCCGAACCCAGCGCTCAGGCCTGCCGCCGAACCGGACCCCGCCGACGGCGCGCTGCCGACGGGCGATCACGGCCTCGCCGGCCTGGCCGACGCGCTCGCGGCGGGCACCGTCAGCTCCGCCGCGGCCGTTGCGGCGGCGCTCGACCGGATCGAGGCGAGCCAGCCGACGCTCAACGCCTTCCGGGTGGTCCGCAGGGACCGGGCACTGGCCGAGGCCGCCGACGCCGACCGGCGACTTGCGGCGGGCGAGCGCCTGCCGCTGCTCGGCGTGCCGATCGCCGTCAAGGACGACACCGACATCGCGGGCGAGCTGACGGCCTTCGGCTGCGGCGGCGACTTCACGCCGAAAACCGAAGATGCCGAGGCGGTTCGGCGGCTACGCGCGGCGGGCGCGGTGATCGTCGGCAAGACCAACACCTGCGAGCTCGGCCAGTTGCCGTTCACCAGCGGCGCGGCCTTCGGCCACACCCGCAATCCGTGGCACCGCGAGCACACGCCGGGTGGTTCCTCCGGCGGCTCCTCGGCCGCCGTCGCCGCCGGATTGGTGCCCG
This sequence comes from Nocardia sp. bgisy134, assembly GCF_965341865.1. Taxonomy (GTDB): domain Bacteria; phylum Actinomycetota; class Actinomycetes; order Mycobacteriales; family Mycobacteriaceae; genus Nocardia. The sequence goes on along the minus strand of NZ_CBDQZP010000001.1, from coordinate 517,574 downwards.
CCGCACTGGGTTCCGACGGCGCGGGCTCGGTCCGGATCCCCGCCGCGTGGACCAACCTCGTCGGCATCAAGCCGCAGCGCGGACGCATCTCCACCTGGCCGGAAGCCGAGGCGTTCCAGGGACTCACGGTGAACGGGCCGCTGGCGCGCACCGTCGCCGACGCGGCGCTGCTGCTGGACGCGGCGGCGGGCCCGCACCCCGGCGACCGGCACACCCCCGAGCCGATTCGTGCCTCCGACGCCGTCGGGCGCGACCCGGGACGCCTGAAGATCGCACTCTCCCTGCGCATTCCGTTCACCGCGACCAAGACGACGCTGCACCCCGAGGTCAGGGCCGCGGTGCGCGGGATCGCCTCGACGCTGCGCAAGCTCGGCCACTCGGTCACCGTCGCCGACCTGCACTACGGATTGCTGATGGGCGCCTCGTTCCTGCCGCGCTCGATGGCGGGCATCCGCGCCGTGCACGACCGGATGCCCGGCGCCGAGGTGGACCCGCGCACCCGCGCCAACGTTCGCTTCGGCCGGGTGCTCGGCGGACCGGCGCTCTTCGCCGCGCGCCAGGCGGAACCGTTGCTGCACAAGCGCATCGGCACCTTCTTCACCGACTACGATCTGGTGCTCGCGCCCACAACCGCCACTCCACCGCCGCGCGCCGAGGAGATCGACGGCATCGGCGTCAACGCCACCAACAACCTCATCACCGCCGCCTGCCCGTACACCTGGCCGTGGAACGTGCTCGGCTGGCCCAGCGTGAACGTCCCCGCCGGCTTCACCAAGGCGGGCTTGCCGGTCGGCGCCCAGCTGATGGGCAGCGCATCCTCCGAGTCGGTGCTGGTTTCCGTTGCGGCGCAACTGGAGTCGGAGCTGCGCTGGGATCGGCACCGCCCCGAACCGTGGTGGTGATTCAGCGCCGCGGCGACGACCAGTCCTCCAGCGCGCTCTTGGTGCCCGAGGGACAGCCGTCCCCCGCGTCGGGACGCGGCGACATCACCAGACACTCCTGCGGGCCCGGCTGGCCGACGCCCGCCGTGACCAGCACCGCGATCGACGAGCCGTCGGCGACCCTGCTGGTCGAGAAGCCCAGGGTGCCGGTGACGCCCCGGTAGTCCGTCTCGCGCAACTGCATCGCGATGGCGGTGCGGTTCAGCGAGCCGTCGGCCTGCTGCGGGCCGGTACGCACCGCGCGCAGGAACAGGCCGACCACGTCGTAGGCCAATCCGGTCCGGTCGCCGGGCCAGGACGGCTGATAGTCGGCCATCTGCGGGTAGACGCGCAGATCGCCGATCAGGGCCGCCAGTTCCGCGCACAACTGCTGGTAGTCGAACGCGACCGGTTCGTCGCCGAGTTCGCCGTTGCCGCGGACGCATTCGGCGCCGCCGAGCATCACCGGCGCGCCCTTGGCGACGTAGCGCACCGACAGATTGGCGGGCAACGCCGCCATCGCCTTCTGATCGGTGATCAGCCGGGTCACCGTGTCGTTGCCCAGGATGGCGGGCGACTCCCCGGTCAAGCAGCCGCGACTGACCGACTTGGCGAAGGTCGCGAAATCGTCGTTGCGGCCCGCGAAGAACAACAGGGTGCCGCGGTCGAAACCCGTTGTCTCGCAAGGGGCGGCAAAGCGATTGAGCTCCTGCTGTTCGGTCCACTCCATGCGGCGGTACGGCACGCCGCGGCCTTCCAGTTCGGTGCGCAGATCCTCGACCAGGGTCTCGACGTAGATGTCGCCGTCGGCCTTCGGGTGGTAGATGGCGACCTGGTTGTAGCGCGGCTGTCCGGCGCGCGGCGAGCCGGCCGGATGGCGGGCGCCCTGCACGTAGTCCGCGATCAACTTCGCTTGCGTCGCATTGCTCGGCGCCGCTTGGAAGTACAGCGGCGATGCCTTCTCCAGGCCGTCGGCCGAGAGCGTCGTCGCGACCACCGGCACGCCGAGTTCGCCGAGTCTTCCTATGGCGCGCCGGGTTTCGGCGTTGCTGCGGTCCATACCGACCACCCCGAGGATGCCCGGCTCGTCGGCAAGCAGGCCGCGCAGCTGATGGTCCACCACCCAGGTCGCGTGCTGCATACTGGAGCCGCCGTTGGCGACGACGACGCGCAACAGCGGTTCGGACTCGTCGGAAGCGAGCAGCGCGCGGCGCTGCTGCACCGCGAGCCCCGCGAGCTCCTCCACCTGGGCATGCGGGTAGCGCACATTGGCGTCCACGTAGCTGAGCCCGGAGAAGTAGATCAGTGTGACGACCGGGCGGCGCGGGTTGCCGCGGCGCGCGTCCGCGGCGGAGACGTTGAGCCGGAAGACTTCCCGCTGGATCGCCGACAGCTCCGGATCATCGGTGAAGACCTGGTCGGCGTTGTCGCTGTACCCGACGCACTCGCCGTCGCGCTGCTGCACCGAGATGCCCGCGGTCCACGGCCAGTGCGCGCAGGGCGCGCCGCGCAATGGCGGGATATACACGAGCGCGGCGGCCACCAGCAGCGCGACCGGAACCAGCACACACAATGCGACGAACCACTTGCGGGCTGCCAGCGGGGGCGCGGGCGGCACCGCGAGGTGGGCCAGGGCGGGGTCGCGGACGCGGCCGTTCAGCGGATCGGGCAGCCGCACGCGCAACGGCAGGAACCACGCGTCGCTCGCCCGGTTGGTGCGCATGTTGTCGATATCGCGCAGCCAGCGTTGCAGCGGGTCCGGTTGCTGCCCGGAATACGGGCGGTCGACCAGGCTTTCCAAGGTGTCGAGGTGCTGGAGGTCGCCGATCCGGGCCAGCTCGTCCGTCGACGACACGGCGGTCTCGTCGGCAAGGCCGGGGTCGTAGTCCAGGCAGGCGAATATCACCAGTGGATCGGAATGCCCTGTCTCGTTGCGGATGTCGTTGATCCAGCCGATCAGGCGCTTCGCCGCGCCGTCGCGCTCGACACCGCCGAGCAACGCCACCGGATACGCGGTGCGCCGCCAGCTCGACGGCCGCCACAGCCGCTTACGGTAGGCGTCGCGCAGATCCTCGAGGAAGGCGTGCACCAGCAGCTTGGCGACCTGCTCCTCGTTCTCGTCGCCGCGCCGCGAGGCGGTCAGCCGGGTCGCGAAACCCAGAAAACTGTCGGAGTATTCGGGCGCCAGGTAACGCTGGTGCATGAACCAGCGGGTGACCTTGGACATGCCGGGGATGCGACCGCTGATCCACAGCCACAGCCGCAGTACCGGCCACAGCGCGAGCACACCGAACACCAGCCGGGAGATGGTGTCGCCGCTGACGCCCTCGGCGGTGTCGGAACGGTCGGCGGGCGAACCGCTGCGCAGCAGGCGCGGCAGCCGCGACCGCAGCTCCACCGTGGCCTCGGTCTCGTCGCTCGTGACGCGCTGGCGGGTCAGCCAATCGGCGGTGCGGTAGCGCGGGAACTTGATCGGCCCCATCGCCGTGTCGTCGGTGGAGAAACCCTCGACCAGCCGCTGCACGATGGGCAGGCAGTGGCCCTGGATCTCCTCGCCCGTCGCGTTCGGATCGGGCGTCAGCGCGTCGGGCGGCAGGTCCGCCGCCTGCAGATCCACCCGCGCCCGCGGCGTCGCCCGCCTGCCGCCGGATTCGCCGAGCCAGCGGTAGATCTCGACGAGCAATGCACCGCCCGTGCCCGCGCCGACCAAGCCGACGATCGGGCGCGGCAGCGGGCGCCTGCGCCGCAGCAGCGTGCGGAACACGCGTGGCTTCGTGTCCGGCACCTCGAGCGCGCGTAGCAGTTCCAGCAGTTTGGGGACATCGTTGGCGGTATCAGGCAATTCGACGGCCTCCCCAGTGCGATGCATGGCTGCGACGCACACCCCGGGCGTCATCGGGGACTGTACCGGTACAAATCCGGCTCAGGCACCTTGTTCGCTCGAGTTCGCGACCCGCGAACGGGCCGATCGCTCAGAAGCCCAGCTTGCCAAGCTGTTTCGGATCGCGCTGCCAGTCCTTGGCGACCTTGACGTGTAGGTGCAGATAGATCCGCACGCCGAGAATGTGCTCGATCTGCTTGCGCGCGTTGGTGCCGACCTCCTTGAGGCGGCTGCCGCCCTTGCCGATGACAATGGCCTTCTGGCTGGGGCGTTCGACGTAGAGCAGCGCGTGCACGTCGAGCATCTCTTCGTTCTCCTCGCGCGGGAGAACCTCCTCGATCACCACGGCCAGCGAGTGCGGCAGCTCGTCGCGCACGCCCTCCAGCGCGGCCTCGCGGATGAGCTCGGCCATGAGGGTTTCCTCGGGCTCGTCGGTGAGCTCGCCGTCGGGGTAGAAGGCAGGGCCCTCCGGCATTTTCGAGGCGATCACGTCGACGAGCACCTCGACCTGCTCGCCCTTGACCGCCGACACCGGCACCACCTCGGCCTCGGGGCCGAGCAGTTCGGAGACGGCGAGCAACTGCGCGGCGATCTGCTCGCGACCCACCTTGTCGATCTTGGTGACCACGCCGAGCAGGGTGGTCTTGGGCGCCATCTGCTTGATCTGCTGCACGATCCAGCGGTCGCCCGGCCCGATCTTCTCGTCGGCCGGGATGCAGATCGCGATGACATCGACCTCGGAATAGGTGTCGCGCACCAGATCGTTGAGCCGCTGGCCGAGCAGGGTCCGCGGGCGGTGCAGACCCGGCGTGTCGACCAGGATCAGCTGCGCGTGCTCGCGGTGCACGATGCCGCGAATGGTGTGGCGGGTGGTCTGCGGTCGCGAGGAGGTGATGGCGATCTTCGCGCCGACCAACGCGTTGGTCAGCGTCGACTTGCCGGTGTTCGGCCTGCCGACGAAACAGACGAAACCGGAACGGAATTCGGCGGACCCGGACTTGTCAGCCACCCTGCACCTCGGTGCTCGCCGCGTCGTCCACGATGTCGAACACCGCGCCCGCGCGGTCGGTGAAGATGATCCGCGCCGCGCCGGACACCTCGCGCACCGCGGCGACCCCGGCGTCGGAGAACCGGCCGCCGACCACCACGGCCGCCTCGAAACCCTCCGCACCGCTGGAGATCGCGGCCGCGACGGCGGCCTGCAGCGCGGTGAGCCGCAGCGCCTGCAGGTCCACCTCGCCCGCCGCGTAGGTGCGGCCATCGGTGTCGCGGATCGCCGCGCCCCCCGTTCCTCCGGTGCGGCCCATCGCGCCGCGCGCCAGAGTCAGCAGCTTGGTGTCCTCGGCGTCCAGTTCAGTCATCGGTTGCTCCGTCCTCGTCCTCGTTGTCATTGCGCTTGCCGCCGTTGGATTTTGCGCCGTCGGCAACCGCCGCGCCCGCTTTCCCGGATTTCTCCGGCGCCTTGCGGACCAAGACCGTGTTGACCCGCATCCGGCCGCGCTGATCCGGACCGCCCTCGGCACGCAGCACCAGCCCGTGCACCACGATCTTCGATCCGGGCAGCGGCACCCTGCCGAGCTCGTGGGCGAGCAGACCGCCCACCGTGTCGACGTCCTCGTCCTCGATGTCCATCCCGTACAGCTCGCCGAGATCCTTCACCGACAGCCGGGCCGAGACCCGGAAGCGGCCCTCGCCGAGCTCCTCCACCGGCGGGGTCTCGCCGATGTCGTACTCGTCGGCGATCTCGCCGACGATCTCCTCGAGCACGTCCTCGATGGTCACCAGGCCCGCGATGCCGCCGTATTCGTCGACGAGCAGCGCCATGTGGTTGCGGCGGCGCTGCATCTCGTCGAGCAGTTTGTCCAGCGGCTTGGAGTCGGGCATGAACACCGCGGGGCGCATCACGTCGTGCACCCGGACCTTGCGGCTGCGATCGGCGTACGGCACCAGGTCTTTCAGGTACACCACGCCGCGGATGTCGTCGACGTTCTCGCCGACCACCGGGATCCGCGAATGGCCACTGCGCACCGCGAGCGACATGGCCTGCGAGGCCGACTTGTCCGCCTCGATCCACACCATCTCGGTGCGCGGCACCATCACTGCGCGGGCCGCAGTGTCGCCGAGCTCGAACACCGACTGGATCATGCGGCGCTCGTCGTCGTCCACCACGCCGCGCTCGCCCGCCATCTCGACCACCTCGCGCAGTTCGATCTCCGAGGCGAAGGGACCGTTGCGGAACCCCTTACCCGGGGTGATGGCGTTACCGATCAGGATCAGCAGCCTGCTCACCGGGCCGAGCAGCGCGCCGATGAACTGCAACGGCAGCGCGGCGGCCAAGGCGAGCGAATAGGCGTGCTGGCGGCCGAGGGTGCGCGGACCGACACCGATCACCACGTAGTCGACGAGCACCATCACCGCGGCGGTGAGCAGCAGCGCCCAGTTGTCGTCCCAGAGATCGATGAGCGCCGCGGCGAGCAGCACCGTCGCGCCGATCTCGCACAGCACGCGCAGTAGCACCATCAGGTTCACGTAGCGGGCGCGGTCGGCCACGATGCGGCTCAACCGCGCGGCGCCCGGGCGATCGGCGCGCACCATGTCGCCGAGACGCGCCAGGGAGATCGTGTTCAGCGCCGCGTCCACACCGGCGAACAATCCACCCGCGGGCACGAGCAGGACAGCCAGCAGGATGAGGGTCAGAGAGCTCACGCCGGGCCCAGCGCGTCACCGGGTCCGGTGAAGCCCGCCTTGCCGAGCAGGCGGGCGTCGCGCTCGGCGAGTTCGGCGCGCCGCCTGGCCTCGCGCAGGCTCTCGTACCACTCCTCGAGCAGCCGGGCCTGGAGGGCGAACATCTCCTTCTCCTCCTCCGGCTCGGCGTGGTCGTAGCCGAGCAGGTGCAGCACGCCGTGCACGGTGAGCAACGCGAGCTCGTGCTCCAGCGAATGCCCCGCCTTGCGCGCCTGCGCCGCCGCGAACTCCGGGCACAGCACGATGTCGCCGAGCATCGAGGGCCCGGGCTCGGGACTGTCCGGACGCCCGCCCGGCTCGAGCTCGTCCATCGGGAAGGACATCACATCGGTGGGACCGGGCAGGTCCATCCAGCGCATGTGCAGGTCGGCCATGGTGTCGAGATCGACGAGCACCATCGACAGTTCGGCCGCCGGATGCACGTCCATCCGGGCGATCACGAACCGCGCAACACTGACCAGGTCTTCTTCGGGTACGTCGATACCCGACTCGTTGGCGATCTCGATGCTCACCTGAACAGCCTATTCGACGCAGTCGGACGCAGTCCGTCCGCAGCCCTGCGCCGGGCCGAGCGAAGGCGAGGCAGCCGCCTATTCGACGCAGTCGGACGCAGTCCGTCCGCAGCCCTGCGCCGGGCCGAGCGAAGGCGAGGCAGCCGCCTATTCGACGCAGTCCGCGCCGGGCCGGGTGAAGGGAGAAGCAGCCACGGAGTAGACGTGGTGAGGCGGCCGTCCGCGACTCCGCGCGGCCACACAACGGCGAGCAGCCGCCTACTGGACGCAGCCGGGCGTCGTCCGACCGCAGCTCGCGCCAGGTCGAGTGACGGCGAGGCGACCGCATCTCGACAGACGACCGGCCGCCGACGAGACGTCGGCGGCCGGTGGATTCGCTGTGTGCCGGACGCGGTCCGAGGTGGTGCGCCTAACGCCGGTCGCGACCTGCGGCGCGGCGCTGGGCGCGATTGCCCGGATAGTGCGGGGTGACCTGGGGCCGGGTGGACTCCCAGCGGTCGTAGGCGTCGACGATGTCCGAGACCAAGCGGTGGCGGACGACGTCGCTGCTGGTGAGCTCCGCGAAGTGGATGTCCTCGATCTCGGTGAGGATCTCCGCGGCGGCGCGCAGGCCGGAGCGCGCGCCGGTGGGCAGGTCGACCTGGGTGACGTCGCCGGTGACCACGATCTTGGAGCCGAAGCCGAGACGCGTCAGGAACATCTTCATCTGCTCGGCCGTGGTGTTCTGCGCCTCGTCGAGAATGATGAAGGAGTCGTTGAGCGTCCGGCCGCGCATGTACGCCAGCGGCGCGACCTCGATGACGCCCGCGGCCATCAGCTTCGGGATCGCCTCCGGGTCCATCATGTCGTGCAGCGCGTCGTAGAGCGGACGCAGGTACGGGTCGATCTTCTCGTTGAGCGTGCCGGGCAGGAAGCCGAGCCGCTCGCCCGCCTCGACGGCGGGGCGGGTGAGGATGATCCGGTTGACCTGCTTGGTCTGCAGCGCCTGCACGGCCTTGGCCATGGCCAGGTAGGTCTTGCCGGTGCCCGCGGGTCCGATGCCGAACACGATGGTGTTGGCGTCGATCGCGTCGACGTAGCGCTTCTGGTTCAGCGTCTTGGGCCGAATGGTCTTGCCGCGCCGGGACAGGATGTCCAGGCTCAGCACTTCCGCGGGGGAGTCCGAGGACCCTTCGGTCAGCATCGACACCGTGTGCCGCACCGCCTCCGGCGTCACCACCCTGTTGCGGCCGGTCAGCGCGATGAGCTGTTCGATGACGCGCTCGGCGAGGGCGACATCGGCCGCCTTGCCGGTAAGGGTCACGGAATTGCCGCGAACGTGGATGTCCGCGTCGAGCAGCTGCTCGAGCTGACGCAGATTCTGGTCGGCCGAACCGAGGAAGGGGAACACGGATTCGGGAGCGAGTTCGATGCTGGAGCGCACGGTGCGTGCCGCGGGGCCCGAGCCGTTGTCGCGGGTGCCAATGCCTGCTGTGGGGTTGGTCGGGTCGCCGATCTCGCCTTGTGTTCGCAAAAGTGGTTACAGCCTGCTTTCCGGTCTCGACAGCCGTGGTGAATGACAAAAGTTTAACGCGCCCCACCGACACCGCACAGTGAATAAACGGCTACCGATGCGGCGGCCATTCCCGCCGTGTGCTGGATATTCCCCCGTGCCGGTCGGACCAATCCTCGGCGAAGTCACGGAACCGTTTCACCGCGTCCGACGGCGCGGCCGCGGCCGACCAGATCAGTCCCACCTCCCGTGACGCGCCCTCGTCCGCCAACGGCACCAGGACGGGCCCGGAGCGCGCCACGGCCGGGGCCGGATCCTCCAGCGGGAGCACCGCGACCCCGAGTCCCGCCGCCACCAGCCCGGTGCTGGTGACCAGGTCGGTGGGCTCGAAGGCGATGTGCGGGCGGATGTCCGCCGCCGCGCACAGTTCGTCGAAGATGCGCCGCATCCCGAACCCGGGCGGCATGGAGACGAACTCGTCGCCGCCCAGTTCGGCCATGCTCACCTGCCTGCGCCCGGCCAGCCGGTGCTCCGCGGGCACGGCGAGCACCAGCGGCTGACGCAGCAGTCCGCGCCACCCGACACCGGGCGCCGTCGGGCGTGGGGAGACGACGGCGAGGTCGGCCGCGCCGTCGAGCACCTGCCCGGTGATCTTCTCCGCGCCGCCTTGGCGCAACGTCACGGTGACCCGGCCCGCGTTGCGCCGGAAACCGGCGATCAGCTGCGGCACCAGCCAGCCGCCGAAAGAATGCAGGAACGACAGCCGCACCACTCCGCGCGCGGGATTGGCGAGATCGGCGACGGCTTGGCCCGCCGCGTCGAGTTCGGCCTGCGCGCGGCGCGCGTGTTCGTAATAGACGCGCCCGAATTCGTTGAGCGCGATGCGTTTTCCCTTCCGGTCGAACAATTCCGCGCCGAGCTTGCGTTCCAGCCGGGCCAGCATCCTGGACAGCGTCGGCTGCGCGATGTGCAGGCGTTCGGCGGCCGCGCTCATCCGCTCCAGTTCGGCGAGTGTCGTGAACCACCGCAGATCCTCACCGAGCACCTCACTACCTCCCTATATGCAATAGAGGCATCAACTCGATAATCATTATTCATTTCCTTTCGGAACGTGCGGCGACAATCCTGAAATCAGGAGGTAGCCATGACCAGCACAACGGCGCGACCGTCGACGAACGTCAGCACGCAGAGCCCGTCCGCCGATGTGGCGCACAACCGCAGAATCACCCTCGCGCTGTTCGCGGCGGGCCTGACCACCTTCGCGTCCATGTACAACGCGCAGGCGCTGCTGCCGAGCCTGTCCGAGGCGTTCGGCGCGACGCCCGCCCGCGCGGCCCTCGCGGTCTCGCTCACCACCGGCTGCCTCGCGCTGGCCATCGTGCCGGTGAGCGCGCTGTCCAACCGGATCGGCCGCACCAGAGTGATGATCGGATCGGCGGTGGCCGCCGCGATCATCGGGCTGCTGCTGCCGTTCAGTCCCTCGCTCGACGCGCTGCTGGCGGGGCGGGCGCTGCAAGGCATCGCGCTGGCCGGGGTGCCCGCGGTGGCGATGGCGTATCTGGCGGAGGAGATCGGGACCGAGGGCCTCGGCGCGGCGATGGGCGTGTACGTGGCAGGTACCACGATCGGCGGTCTCGCCGGACGCCTGATTCCCTCGTTCACCCTCGACGTTGCGTCTTGGCGCTGGGCCGCGGCGGCAGTCGGCGTGGCCGTGGCGGCGGGCACGGTGTGGTTCGTCCAGCTGTTGCCGCCCTCGCGGGGGTTCGTGGCCCGGCCCGCCGGATTGCGCACCGTACTCGGCGATCTCGGCGCGCAGCTGCGCCACCGTCAGCTGCTCGCGCTGTTCGGCCTGGCCTTCGTGTTGATGGGCGGCTTCGTCTCGGTCTACAACTTCCTCGGCTACCGGCTCACCCAGCGCCCCTTCGAATTGCCCGCGGCGGTGGCGGGTTCGGTGTTCCTGCTGTATCTGGCGGGCACCCTGGCGTCGGCCTGGGGCGGCAGGCTCGCCGACCGCGTCGGCAGGCACCGGATGCTCACCGCGTCGATGGTGCTGATGGGCGTCGGGCTGGCGCTGAGCCTGCCGGACAGGTTGGGCTGCGTGGCCGGCGGCGTCTTGCTCTACACCGCGGGCTTCTTCGCCGCGCACACGGTCGCGAGCGCCTGGGTCGGCACGCTGGCCCACGGCAATCGCGGGGCCGCTTCCTCGCTGTATTTGTTCTTCTACTACCTCGGCAGCGCGGTCGTCGGCGGCCTGTCGGGTGTGGCCTTCGCGCACGCGGGCTGGCTCGGGCTGACGGGCACCGTCGCCGCGCTGCTCGCCGCGGGAGCGATCCTCTTCGCCGTCTCGATGATCCGCGCCCAGTCCGGCGTGGCGTCGCGGCCGCGGCCCACGTCCAAGGGTTTCCAGTAGACCCGAAGCCTCTCCGCGACGACCGATTCGGCGACCGGGATGCCGCGACGAGCCCCGCCGAACGATTGGGGCTACGGGTGAGCCCGCCGAGCGAGCGCTGTGAACATCACCAACGCGGCGTCAACGCGCCCAGCGCCCCGAGCGCGACCGCGGCCGCCGTCGAGGTGCGCAGCACGGTCGGCCCGAGTAGCACGACGTCCGCTCCGGCCGCGGCGAGTTCGGTGAGCTCGGCTTCGTCCAGCCCGCCTTCCGGACCGACGATCAGCACTACCTCCCGCACCTCCCGGACGGGGAGCTCGGCGAAACGACCCCGGCCGGATTCGTGCAGCGCAGCCACGATCGCGCCCTCGGCCTTGGCCTTTCGGACCAGCTCGAGCAGGTCGCGGGTGCGGTGCAGGTCGGCGACCTCGGGGATGTAGGCGCGCCGGGACTGGCGGGCGGCCGAGCGCGCCGCGGCACGCCACTTGTCGACGGCCTTGGCGGCCTTGCCCTCCCAGTTGGCGACGCAGCGCGCCGCCTGCCACGGCACGATCGCGTCCGCACCCGCCTCGGTCATCAGCTCGACGGCCAGCTCCGAGCGGTCCGATTTCGGCAGCGCCTGCACCACCGTGACGCGCGGCGAGACCGGCTGCGCCACGGTCTTGTTCAGCACTTTCAGGTCGAGCCGGTCGCGCTGGGTGGCGACGACCTCCGATTCGGCGAGCACACCGCGTCCGTCGGACAGGGTGATCGGTTCGCCGACCCGGGTGCGCCGCACGGTCGCCGCGTGCCGCCCCTCGGGGCCGTCGAGCACCGCGACCGCGCCGGGCTCGGGAATGTCGTCGAGATAGAAGACCGTGGCGGCCAACGGCTCAGCGCCCGCTGAACGAGGCGCGCAACCGGGCGAACAGACCGCTGTTGTGCTCGGACTGCGTCGACATCACCTCGGCGCGGTCACGTTCGCGCATGCCCTTGTACTTGCGCAGCAGGTCGGTCTGCTTGCCGTCCAGCTTGGTGGGCACCACGATGTCCAGGTGCGCGATCAGGTCACCACGCGCGCCGGAGCGCAGCTTGGGCATGCCGTGCCCGCGCAGCACCGACACCTCGTTGGGCTGAGTGCCCGGCGCGATGGTCAGTTCGGTCGGACCGTCCAGGATCGTGTCGATGACGACAGTGGTGCCGAGCGCGGCGTCCACCATCGGGACCCGAATGGTGCAGTGCAGGTCGTCACCGTCGCGGACGAACACGTCGTGCGGCTGCTCCACGATCTCCACGTACAGATCGCCCGCGTGGCCACCGCCGTGGCCGACCTCGCCCTGGGCGGCCAGCCGGACGCGCATGCCGTTCGCGACACCTGCCGGAATGGGCGCGGCGATCTCGCGACGGGCGCGGACCCGGCCGTCGCCGCCGCACTTGTGACAGGGATCCGGGATGGTCTCGCCTGCGCCGCGGCAGGTCGGGCACGGCCGCGAGGTGAGCACCTGACCCAGGAACGACCGCTGCACGGACTGGACTTCGCCTGCGCCGCCACAGGTTTCGCAGCGCACCGGCTTGGAGTTGCCGTTGGTGCCCGCGCCGTGGCAGCTGTCACAGAGGATGGCGGTGTCGACGGTCAGGTGCTTGGTGACGCCGACCGCGCATTCGGCGAGGCTGAGACGGGTGCGCAGCAGCGAGTCGGCGCCCGGCTGCACCCGGCCGCGCGGCTTGCGCTGGCCGCCGCCCGCGCCGCTCATGCCGCCGAAGAACGCCTCGAAAACGTCGCCGAGACCGCCGAAGCCCGCGCCGGTGAAGCCCGCGCCGCCCCCGCCGGACTCGAGCGGATCGCCGCCCACGTCGACGATCCGGCGCTTCTCCGGATCGGAGAGCACCTCGTAGGCCGCCGACACGTCCTTGAACTTGGCCTGGGCGGCCTCGTCGGGGTTGACGTCCGGGTGGAGTTCGCGGGCCAGCTTGCGGTAAGCGCGCTTGATCTCCTGGTCGGTCGCGTTCTTCGCGACGCCGAGCAGTCCGTAGTAGTCCCGTGCCACTTGAGTTCTCTAGTCCTTGGTCGCTGTGACTCGCCTGTGCCGCTCCAACCGAATGCCGACGTCGTCGGCATTAGTCGGATGCACTCAACTTTATCCGGCCAGAGGTTCGAGGGTAGCAGCGCCGTGAGCACGGTTCGGCGTCAGCGCTCGGCCAGCACCTCGCCGATATAGCGCGCCACGGCCGCGACCGAGGCGATGGTGCCCGGGTAATCCATCCGAGTGGGGCCGAGCACGCCCATGCCGCCGAGCACCGCGCCCTCGACGCCGTAGCCGGTCGACACCACCGACGTGCTGCGCATCTGCTCGACCTGGGTCTCCTCGCCGATCCGCACGGTCACCGTGCCGGGGTGCTGCGCGGCGGCGAGCAGCTTGAGCACGATCACCTGCTCCTCCAGCGCCTCCAGCACCTGTCGCAGCGACCCCGGCAAGCCGAAATCGGCTGCGTTGCGGGTGAGATTCGCGGTGCCGCCGAGCACGAGACGTTCCTCCGGATGCTCGACCAACGTCTCCACCAGCACCGTGGACACCCGGATCAGCACATCGCGCAGCTGACGCGGGGCGCGCTCGGGGAGTTCGGCGACCGCGGCCGAGGCGGAGGCCAGGCGCTTGCCGTCCATCGCGCCGCCGAGCATGGCGCGCAGCGCGGCCAGGTCCTCGTCGTCGATCACCGCGCCGAGCTCCACGAGACGCTGGTCGACCCGGCCGGTGTCGGTGATCACCACGAGCAGCAGGCGCGCCGGATTCAACGCGACCACCTCGATGTGGCGCACCGTCGACGCCGAGACGGTCGGGTACTGCACCACCGCGACCTGTCTGGTCAGCTGGGCCAGCAGTCGCACGCCGCGGCGCAGCACGTCGTCGAGATCCACGCCGGATTCCAGGAACTCCATGATCGCGCGCCTTTCGGCGGGCGAGAGCGGCTTCACCTCGGAGATCCGGTCGACGAACTGCCGGTAGCCCTTGTCGGTGGGGATGCGACCGGAGCTGGTGTGCGGCTGGGCGATGTAGCCCTCGGCCTCCAGCACCGCCATGTCGTTACGGACCGTCGCGCTGGAGACACCCAAATTGTGCCGCTCCACCAGGGTTTTCGACCCGATGGGCTCCTTGGTGGCGACATAGTCCGCGACGATCGCGCGTAGGACCTCGAAGCGCCGATCCTCGGTGCTCGACATCGGCCCCACCTCCTCGCTTTCTCGTTACGCCGCAGGCCGCCGACGCATTCGGGAGCGCGCGAAACACCGCGGCCGCCCGGTCGTCTGAGTATCCAGTTTAGTTGCCGACCTGCCAATCGACCGGTCCCGCGTAGTGCGTGACCCGGGCGACCGTGGCATTCTCGGCGACGTTGTCGCGAACCGCAACGGGGATGGTGATGCCGACCTACGACGGCGCCCACCGCCGTCTACGCGCGCGCACGGCCGTCGCGCCGACCACCGGCGGAGCGGTCGGCGCAACAGCCGCAGCCGCTTCCCCATCGCGTGGACGGCATTCGGAACCGTGCCGTGTCCTCGCGGTGTCGACCGGGATCCTGCGGCTGCTGGTACCCGACTCTCAGCGGCTGTCGAAACCCTTGGCGCGCTTGCCCGCCTGAGCGTCGAGGCCGAGCATGGCGAGCAGGGACTGGCAGTCGGCGGCGTCGTGGGCGTATCCGGCAACTGTGCGGGCCGCTATCGCGCTCTTGCGCGCGTGCTCCGCCTTCTCGGCGGCCCTGGCCTCGGCGAATTCGCCGGGGCTCTGAACGAGATCGATGGGTCGGTCCTGGGGCATGGGACTCCTCCGTGTCGAGCCGGAGCCTACGCGGGTTCCCCCGGCTGCGATAGAGCTCACACCAGGACGTTCGCGGACACTTGTCACACCTCGGGTCGCCGCGTCGTCCTCCGGGCGTAGGTATCGACTCGAAGGAGTACCGAATGCGAATCGCAGTGGTGGGCGCCAGCGGGCGGATCGGCCGCGAGGTGATCGACGTGCTGAAGAACCAGGGCCACGAGATCGTGGCGATCACCCGGGCCACGGGCGTCGACGTCTACACCGGCGCGGGGCTGGCGGACGCGCTGGCCGGGGTGGACATCGTGGTGGACGCGGTGAATGCCGCCACCACCGACACGGCGGCGGTGACCGACTATTTCGGCACCATCGCGCGCACCGTGCAGCGGGAAGCGGCCGCGGCGGGCGTGCGGCGCATCGCGGTCGTCTCGATCATCGGCATCGATCCGTTCACCGCGGGGCACTACGCCGGAAAGCTGGCGCACGAGGCGGGCTACCGCGAGGGGCCGGTGCCGGTGCGAGTGCTGCGGGCGGCCCAGTTCCACGAGTTCACCGAGATGATGCTCGAATGGACGACCCGGGACGACACGGCCTACGTGCCGAAATTCCGTACCCAGCTCGTCGCCGCCCGCACCACCGCCGAAGAACTGGCCGCGCTCGCCCTCGCCGAGGAGGCCGCCGGCGTGGTCGAGATCGCGGGCCCGGAGGAGCTGAACCTCGCCGTGGCCGTCGCGAAACTCGCTGCGCGCCGGGGTGATCCGGCCCGCGTCGAGGAGATCGTCGATGCCGAGGACCCGAACCAGGAACTCCAAGCCGCGGGCGCGCTGCTGCCCGGACCGGACGCGATCCTGGCGGGGCCGACCTTCGACGAGTGGCTGGACCACAAGTACCCCGCGCGGTAGTCGTCGCGAAAGGCGCTGCGGCCGTGGGGGTCGGTCGAACGAGCGGCACAAGCAGCCTATGCCATGCGAAAAAGGTTGCGGCCGTTGGGAATCAGTCGAGCAGGCGACGGACGACGCCGTCGGCGAGCAGACGGCCCCGGTCGGTGAGGACGAGATGGCCGTCGGAGCGGAATGCCAAGCCGTCGGCGATGATCCGGTCCACGGCCGGGGTGGCGGAGGCGGCGAGGTCCGTGAGGGGGAGGCCGGTGCGGAGCCGCACGGTCAGCATGACGCGTTCGAAATAGCGCTCGTCGTCGTTGAGCGATTCCCAGCCTGCGGCGGGCAGACCACCGCGGGCGACGCGCTCGGCGTAGCGCGCCGGATGCTTGACGTTCCACCAGCGCACGCCGCCGAGGTGGCTGTGCGCGCCGGGGCCTGCGCCGAGCCAGTCGCCGCCGTCCCAGTACCCGAGGTTGTGCCTGCACCGGGCGGAATCGTTTGCCGCCCAATTGGATACCTCGTACCAGGTGAGGCCCGCAGCGGCGAGGCGAGTGTCGATGCGTTCGTAGCGGGCGGCGAGCACGTCGTCGTCGGGGGCGGGCAGTTCGCCGCGACGCACCTTGCGCGCCAACGCGGTTCCGTCCTCGACGATGAGCGAATACGCGGAGACGTGATCGACACCGGCGTCGAGCACCGCGTCCAGGCTGGCGTCGAGATCGGCGTCGCGCTCACCCGGCGTGCCGTAGATCAGGTCCAGGTTCACGTGCTCGAATCCCGCGGCCCGCGCTTCCCGCGCGGCGGCGACCGCACGGCCAGGGGTGTGGGTGCGGTCGAGCACCGCGAGCACATGCCGGGCGGCCGACTGCATGCCCAGCGAGACGCGGGTGTACCCCGCCGCCCTGATGCGGTCGAAGAACTCCGGCGAGGTGGATTCCGGATTCGACTCGGTGGTCACCTCGGCGTCCGGCGCGAGCGTGAATGCCGATCGGACGGCGTCGAGCACCTCGGCGAGACCGTCCCCGCCGAGCAGCGACGGCGTGCCGCCGCCGACGAAGATCGTCGAGACCTCGGGCGTGGCCGACGGCAGACCCGCGAACCGATCGGCGGCCGCGGCCAGTTCACCGCGCAACGCCGCGAGCCACGACTGCGGCGATGCAGAGCTGCCGAGCTCGCCCGCGGTGTAGGTGTTGAAGTCGCAGTACCCGCAGCGCGTCGCGCAGAAGGGCACGTGCACGTACACGCCGAACGGCCCGCCGCCGAAGTCGCGCAGCACGGGCGCGGCGGCGTCGATCTCCGAGAGGGGTACGGCGGAACTCACCTGTCCAGTGTGCCCGCCGAACAGTGCGACCTTTCGCCCGGGGACCGTCCCACCACCGGGGACGTGCCGACCGTCACTTCCACGCGTGAACCCGTGGGCGATGTCGCAGCGGGGACTCGGCGGCGCGCACCAGGACGAGCAGGCCGCCTGCGCCGGCGATCGAAAAGGCCGCGGCCGCGACGACCCAGCGGCCGCGCCCATGAACTCAGTCCGCGACGATCGGCGTGTTCTGGTTCGCGGTGAGCAACCAGCGGCCGTCCTCCTTGGCCATCACGTACATCGGGGTGCCCTCGCCCTCCAGGACCCCTTCGTTGGTGAAGTACCGCTGACGCACCTTCACCGCGGCCACGTCGGGGCGGATGAACAGCACGTGCTCGAGCTCGTAGGTCGCCTTGCCGTGCGTGGTCGCGCCGGGCAGCAAGGCAGCGGTGAACTCGGCGATGGCGTCGCGGCCGAACAGGCGCTTGCCGTGGCCCGTGGTCCAGATGGCGTCGGCGCGGAACAGCGCGACGAATTCGTCGACGAGCTCGTGCTGCTGCACGTGCTCGACGGTGGCGACGATCTGGCGGATGGCTTCGATTTCGACGTCGGTGTCGACGGGTGCGGTACTCATGGGATACACACTCGTACCTCGAGATAACTCGAGGTCAACGGAGCGTGCCACGGTTCACATCGGACACTTCGGACGAATCACCAGCCGCGTTCGCGCGGGAAAATATGACGACCATCACAAATAGACCTCCCGGTCCAGGGAATTTCCCCCTATTTCGCGGGAAATACCGGCATGACGGTCGGAACGCCCATCCTGACATGGCACAATAGGCCCCATGCGCGCATCGGGAGTACGACTTGTGGCACGTCGCCACGTCGACTACAAGCGCGTCTGTAGCGCCTGCTGTCTGCCCGGTTCTCACCGGTAGCTCAGCGGCGCCCTTTCCGGGTCTCCCGGCGACTCCCATCGCATCGGTCCGCTGACACCGCGGGTGTGAGCCAGCCCCTCACGCCTTCAGCACGGATGTACCACCCACCCAGCAGGAGCGACCTCATGACGTCGAGTACCGACGCCGGTCCCAGCGATCAGCCGACCCCGAGGCAGGCGCGTCCCGAACGCCCGGCCTCCGAGCGCCGTGTACGACCGGACCGCCCGCGGCCCGAGGCGTCGACGGCGCCGCGCGCCCGCACCGGCAAGCCCGTGCGCCGCAAGTCCGAGGGCCAGTGGGCCCTCGGCTACCGGGAACCGCTCAACCCGAACGAGCAGAGCAAGAAGGACGACAACCCGCTCAACGTCCGCGCCCGTATCGAGAACATCTACGCCAAGGGCGGCTTCGACAGCATCGACAAGGCCGATCTGCGCGGCCGGTTCCGCTGGTGGGGTCTCTACACCCAGCGCGAGCAGGGCTACGACGGCACCTGGACCGGCGACGAGAACATCGACATTCTCGAGGCCAAGTACTTCATGATGCGGGTGCGCTGCGACGGCGGCGCGCTGAACGTCGCGCAGCTGCGCACGCTCGGCCAGATCTCCACCGAGTTCGGCCGTGACACCGCGGACCTGTCCGACCGCGAGAACGTCCAGTACCACTGGATCGAGATCGAGAATGTTCCGGAGATCTGGCGCCGCCTCGAAGAGGTCGGCCTGCAGACCACCGAGGCGTGCGGCGACTGCCCCCGTGTCGTGCTCGGCTCGCCGCTGGCCGGTGAATCGCTGGACGAGATCATCGATCCCACCCCGGCGATCCAGGAGATCGTGCGCCGCTACATCGGCGACAAGCGGTACTCGAACCTGCCGCGCAAGTTCAAGACCGCGATCTCGGGTCAGCAGGACGTGGTGCACGAGATCAACGACGTCGCGTTCGTCGGCGTGGAGCACCCCGAGCACGGCCCCGGTCTCGACCTGTGGGTCGGCGGCGGCCTGTCCACCAACCCGATGCTCGCGCAGCGCGTCGGCGCCTGGGTCCCGCTGGACGAGGTGCCGGACGTATGGGAGGCCGTGGTCTCCCTGTACCGCGACTACGGCTACCGCCGCCTGCGCACCAAGGCGCGGCTGAAGTTCCTGATCAAGGATTGGGGCATCGAGAAGTTCCGCGAGGTGCTCGAGGAGAAGTACCTGAAGCGCAAGCTGATCGACGGCCCCGCGCCCGAGCAGCCCGCCAAGCCGATCGATCACGTGGGCGTCCAGCGGCTGCGCAACGGCCTCAACGCCGTGGGCTTCTCCCCCATCGCGGGCCGCGTCTCCGGCACCGTCCTCACCAAGGTGGCCGACGCGGTCGAGAAGATCGGCGCCGACCGGATCCGCTTCACCCCGTACCAGAAGCTGATCGTGCTCGACGTCGCCGACGACAAGGTCGAGCAGCTCATCACCGAACTGGAACCGCTCGGGTTGCAGGCCCGTCCGTCGATCTGGCGGCGTAACCTGCTGGCCTGCAGTGGCATCGAGTTCTGCAAACTCTCCTTCGTCGAGACCCGCAAGCGCTCCCAGGTGCTCGCGCCGGAGCTCGAGCAGCGCCTCGCCGACGTCAACGCCCAGCTCGACGTACCGATCACGGTGAACATCAACGGTTGCCCGAACTCCTGCGGCCGGTCCCAGATCGCCGACATCGGCTTCAAGGGCCAGCTGGTGGACGACGGCGACGGGAATCAAGTCGAGGGTTTCCAGGTTCATCTCGGCGGCAGCCTCGGACTCGACAGCGGTTTCGGCCGAAAGCTGCGCCAGCACAAGGTGACCAGCGCCGAACTCGGCGACTACATCGAGCGCGTGGTGCGCAACTTCGTCAAGAACCGGAACGCGGACGAGCGGTTCGCCCAGTGGGCGGTCCGCGCCGACGAGGCCGACCTGCGATGAGCATCGAATCGTGACTCGGCTGACGGGAGATCAACTGTGACAACCAAACTCGCCGACAAGCTCGCCGAAGACGAGCTGCGGGCGATCGCCGAACGCGGCGCGGCCGAACTCGGCCCCGACGCCTCGGCGCTCGACCTGCTGCGCTGGACCGAGGAGACCTTCGGCTCCGGCTACATCGTCGCCTCCAACATGCAGGACGGCGTGCTGGTCCACCTCGCGGCGCAGGTCCGCTCCGGTGTCGACGTGCTGTTCCTGGACACGGGCTATCACTTCGCCGAGACCATCGGCACCCGCGACGCGGTCGAGGCCGTGTACGGGGTGAACGTGGTCAACGTCCGCCCGGAGCACACCGTCGCCGAACAGGACGAACTGCTCGGCAAGGATCTGTTCGCGCGCGACGCGGGCGAGTGCTGCAGGCTGCGCAAGGTTGTGCCGCTGAAGAAGTCGCTGTCGGGCTACAACGCCTGGGTCACCGGCATCCGCCGGGTGGAGGCCCCCACCCGCGCCAACGCACCGCTGATCTCCTACGACGAAGCCTTCGGCCTGGTGAAGATCAACCCGATCGCACCGTGGTCCGACGACGAGATGCAGGCCTACATCGAACAGCACGGCATCCTCGTCAATCCCCTGGTGGAGGAGGGATATCCGTCCATCGGCTGCGCTCCGTGCACACGGAAGCCGGAGCCGGGATCCGATCCGCGAAGCGGCCGTTGGGCCGGCCTCGCCAAGACCGAATGCGGGTTGCATCAATCATGACCGAGACCATCAGAAGTGAACGCTCTCTTGGCATCACCGACTTCGACACCCTCGCGGCGTTGGAGTCGGAGGCCATCCACATCTTCCGCGAGGTGGCGGGCGAGTTCGAGCGGCCGGTGATCCTGTTCTCCGGCGGCAAGGACTCCACCGTGCTGCTGCACCTGGCGCTCAAGGCGTTCTGGCCCGCGCCGTTGCCCTTCGCGCTGCTGCACGTGGACACCGGCCACAACCTGCCCGAGGTGCTGGAGTTCCGCGACAAGGTGGTCGAGAAGTACGGGCTGCGCCTGCACGTCGCCAGCGTCGAGGACTACCTGGCCGATGGCAGGCTGACCGAGCGCCCGGACGGCATCCGCAACCCGCTGCAGACCGTGCCGCTGCTGGACGCCATCTCCGAGAACCGCTTCGACGCGGTGTTCGGCGGCGGCCGCCGCGACGAGGAGCGCTCCCGCGCCAAGGAGCGCATCTTCTCGCTGCGCAACGCCTTCGGCCAGTGGGACCCGAAGCGGCAGCGCCCCGAGCTGTGGAACCTGTACAACGGGCGGCACGCGCCGGGCGAGCACGTGCGCGTGTTCCCGCTGAGCAACTGGACCGAGCTCGACATCTGGCGCTACATCGCCAGGGAGAATGTCGAACTCGCGACCATCTACTACGCGCACGAGCGCCCGGTATACCAGCGCGACGGCATGTGGATGACGCCGGGCGTGTGGGGCGGCCCGCGCGAAGGCGAGGTGCTGGAGACCCGCTCGGTGCGTTACCGCACCGTCGGCGACGGATCCACCACCGGCGCCATCATTTCCGACGCGGCCGACAACGAGGCGATCCTCGCCGAAGTGGCCGCGTCCCGACTGACCGAACGTGGTGCGACCCGTGGCGACGACCGGGTGTCCGAGGCCGCGATGGAAGACCGCAAGCGAGAGGGTTATTTCTGACATGTCCGACCTATTGAGGCTGGCCACCGCCGGTTCTGTCGACGACGGTAAGTCCACCCTGGTCGGACGGCTGCTCTACGACACGAAATCCGTACTGGCCGACCAGATCGACGCCGTCACCCGCGCGTCGGTGGACAAGGGTCTGGCCACCCCGGATCTCTCGCTGCTCGTGGACGGGCTGCGCGCGGAGCGGGAACAGGGCATCACCATCGATGTCGCCTACCGCTACTTCGCCACGCCCAAGCGGTCTTTCGTGCTCGCGGACACCCCCGGGCACGTGCAGTACACCCGCAACACCGTGTCCGGCGCGTCCACCGCGCAGCTGGTGATCCTGCTGGTCGACGCGCGCAAGGGCGTGATCGAGCAGACCCGCAGGCACGCTGCGGTGCTCGCGCTGCTCGGCGTGCCGAAGCTGGTGCTCGCCGTGAACAAGATCGACCTCGTGGACGACGCCGCCACGGTGTTCGCCGAGATCTCGGCCGAGTTCACCAAGCTCACCGGCACCCTCGGCTGGGCGCCGGAGGACGTGCTGGAGATCCCGGTCTCGGCGCTGCACGGCGACAACATCGCCAGCCGGTCCTCGAACACCCCGTACTACGACGGGCCTTCGCTCATCGAGCACCTGGAATCGGTGCCGGTCGACGCCGACAACACCGGCGCGCACACGCTGGGTCTGCGCTTCCCCGTGCAGTACGTGATTCGCCCGCGCACCGCCGAATACCCGGACTACCGTGGCTACGCGGGTCAGATCGCGGCCGGTTCGGTGGCGCCCGGCGACGAGATCGTGGTGCTGCCGTCCGGCGTGCGCACGACCGTGGAGCGGATCGACACCCCGGACGGCGAGCTCGCCGTCGCGCAGGCCGGGCGCAGCGTGACGCTGATCCTGACCGACGAGGTCGACATCTCGCGCGGTGACATCATCGCCGCGGTGTCCGACGCGCCGGAACCGATCGACAGCTTCGACGCGACGGTCTGCTGGCTGGGCGACAAGCCGCTGCGCCCCGGCGCCCGGCTGCTGCTCAAGCACGGCACCCGCACCACCCAGGCCATCGTCGGCGCGCTCATCGAGCGCTTCGACGAGCAGCGGCTCGCCGCGGACCCGAACCCGGAAGCGCTGGAGCTCAACGACATCGGGCGCATCTCGGTGCGCGTCGCCGAGCCGCTCGCGGCCGACGACTACCGGGCCAACCGGCACACCGGCAGCTTCCTGCTGATCGACCCGGCCGGCGGCAACACGCTCGGCGCGGGCCTGGTCGGCGATGTGCTGACCGCGGTCGAGGTCGGCACCGAGGCCTGAGATGACCGACGTGTTCGCCTCCCGCGGCATCGGCGCGCAGCCGATGCCGCCTGGCGACCGTCGATTCTCCGCGCCCGCGTTGATCGCGGTCGCGCACGGCAGCCGCGATCCGCGTTCGGCGGCCACCATGTCGGCCGTGGTCGCCGAGATCGCCGCCGCCCGGCCCGATCTCGACGTCCGCCTCGCTTTCCTCGATCTGAGCGCGCCCTCGGTCGAGCAGGTGGTGGACGCCGTTGCGGGTCAAGGGCATACGCATGCCGTCGTGGCGCCCCTTCTGCTGGGCAGCGCCTTTCATGCACGTGTCGACCTGCCGGGGCTGCTGGACGAGTGCCGCGCCCGGCATCCTCGTCTGCGGCTCACGCAAGCGGACGTACTCGGCCCCGACCCGCGCCTGATCGACGCGCTGCGGGACCGTGCGCTCGATGCCCTAGGGACTTCCACGACCGTCCCGGCGGACCGCATCGGCGTAGCGGTGGCTGCCGTCGGCTCGTCGTCTTCCGCGGCGAACGCCCGCACCGCCGCGGTGGCTCGCCGCCTGGCCGCCCGCACCGGCTGGCACACCGAGATCTGCTTCGCCACCACGGAACCCACGGTGCACGAGGCGGTTTCCCGCCTGCGCGCATGCGGCGCGGACCGCGTCCTCGTCGCGCCGTGGTTCCTCGCCCCCGGCTTGCTCACCGACCGGTTGACGGCCGCAGCGCCGGAACTGACGCACGCCGACGTCCTCGGCGTCCATCGCGCCATGGCCGAGATCGTCTGGGACCGCTACGACGCGGCGCGGGCGGCCGCCCTCCCGCTGTCCGCCTGACTGGCGGCACGGCACGCACAGCGCCACCGATGGTCTTCGACCGCCCACCCACCACGGTGCCGTCGCCCTGAAGAGCCTCCCCTGACTGGTCGACTTCACCTCGACGTTCCGCTCGATCGCGTCGGCGACGACACCGCGCGCAGGACACCTGCCGCCCGTAGTTCGTTCGCGGGCCATGTACCGCGGTCGCCGACCTCCCGACGGCCCCAGCCCGGCAAGTCGCACGAGAATCGCCGCCGATCCGGCCGAACCCGAAATGCCGAGTCCGTCAGCGTCTCTCACCCAGCCGTTCAACCCGTCGAGTTCCGGAATCGCCACCACCGAATGGCGCCGGCACCGCGTTCTGACCGGTCACCGGTCGTTGGACCTCGAACCGCCATCACGACCCGAACTGCCGCCGCTCGAATCCCTGCGGCGGGGTGCTGATGGCGGATTATCTGATGGCCCTGTGGCTCGCGGGCCGGTCCACGCTGGCCGACGCGGTCGCGGGCATGTCGCGTCTGCACGCCCCCATCTGGGTCGGCCTGGCAGGGCTCGTCGTGAGCGGCTGCTTTCTCGAACCGAATCTCGACTCCGGATCGACCCGCACGAAGATGGTGCTGATTCTGCTGCTGACCCTCAACGGATTACAGGCCACCATCCTGAGCAGACGCCTGGCCCACCAGGTTTCGGTCAGACTGCCGACGAAGTTGCTCCTATGGGGCGCCGCCTCCGGAACGATCTCCCAGGTGTGCTGGTGGGGCGCGATCGCCATCGGATTCTGGAACGGGCAACACTGACCGGCCGACATCCCATCGGTTCAGCTACGCCGAAGCCGCACGCCCCGTAGCTCTTTCACGACAGCAGCCGGTCGATGATCCGTCGTGCCGTCTGCACCTTGGTCTCGTCGCCGAGTTGCCGCGCTGTGCTGACCGCGCTCATGAGCGCGTCCAATTCGAAGGCGAGCGCGTCCGCGTCCCGGTCGGCCAGTTCGCCCTGATCCTGGGCTTTGCGAATTTCTTTGGTCAGGAAAGAGAGCCAGTCCTCGCGGTCGGCGGCGATCGCGTCGTGCACCGGGCCCGGCCTGCTGTCGAATTCGACCAGGGTCGCGGTGCGGAAGCAGCCGCCGGGAAAGACCGGTTCGGTCACGTGCGCGAACCAGCGATCGACCAGCGCGCGCAGTCGCGGCACACCGCGCGGCACACCGACGGTCGGCTCGATCACCTGCGCCACGAACACCTCCCTGGCCGCCTCCACCGCCGCGAGCTGGAGAGATTCCTTCGAGCCGAAGAGTGTGGCGATACCGCTCTTGCTGATCCCGAGGTCGGCGGCCAATCGCCCGATGCTCACACCGTTCAGCCCTTCGACGGACGCCACGTCGGCGGCGTGCCGGGCGATCGACGCCCGGGAGCGAGCGCCCTTGACCAGGCGCTGATCGGTTGTCGTCTCGGCCATGCCCCCATTCTTCCACCGAACGCTTGCAAATACGAACGATCGGTCGTACTTTGATTGTACGAACGGTCGTACGTTTTGTTCTCGACTTCCGAAGGATCTCCCATGACCGAGGTGTCCGCACGGACCACCGCCAGTCCCCCCGCCATGAGCGCCACCGCCACGCTGCTGATCGCGTGCGGCGCGGCGTTCATCGCCTTCCTCGACCTGTCCGTGGTCAACATCGCCTTCCCGGCCATCGCCCGCGACTACTCCGATACCGCGACGACGACGTTGACCTGGGTGGTCAGCGGTTACGCCGTCGCGTTCGCCGCCCTGCTCACGCCCGGCGGCCGGTTCGCCGACGCGCTCGGGCGGCGCAGGCTGTTCCTGATCGCGCTGGCCGGTTTCGCGCTCACGTCATTGCTGTGCGGGCTCGCGCCGAACGCGGCCTGGCTCATCGCGGGCCGGGTGCTCCAGGGCGCGACGGCCGCGCTCATGGTGCCCGCGGCACTGGGGCTGGTGCTCGGCGTGACACCGCGCGAACGGATCGGTGCGGCCATCGCCGCCTGGTCGGCCGCGGGCGGATTCGCCGCGGTGGTCGGACCGGCGATCGGCGGCGGTCTGGTGGAGGCGTTCGGCTGGCGGTCGGTCTTCGTGATCAACCTGCCGGTCGCGCTCGGGCTCATCCTGCCCGGCTTGCGAATTCCGGTGACCGACCCGCGGCCGGCAGGCAACGCGCTGCCGGATCCGGTCGGCACGGCGGCCGTCGCGCTCGGGTTCGGCGGTGTGGTCGCCGGAGTCACCGAGGGGCAGCGCTGGGGGTGGACCTCGCCGGGCACGCTGGCCGTCCTCGGCGGCGGCGCCGCGCTGTTGGCCATCGCTCTGGTGCGCTCGGCGCGGCACCACAATCCGGCCATCGCGGTGGAGTTGTGGCAGAGCAGGCCGTACGCGCTGGCCAACGCCGCGTCGTTCGTCTTCGGTGCGGCGATGTTCGCCTGGCTGCTGTCCGGACCGCTGTTCCTGGACGCGATCTGGGGATATTCGGTGCTCGGCTCGGCCGCCGCGCTCACCGTCGGCGCGGTGGCATCGATGGTGAGCGCCACCCTGGCGGGACGGGCCGCCACCCCCGCCGCGCGCCGCTGGGTCGGGGTGCTCGGCGCGCTGATGTTCACCGGAACCCTCGTCTGGATGAGCACCGACGCGTTCGGGCCGACACCCGCGCTGTGGTCGGCCTGGATTCCCGCCGGGGTGCTCGGCGGCGGCGGTGTCGGCATCGTGGTGACGGTGCTCGGCACGGCCGCGGCGAGTTCGCTTCCGCCACAACAGTTCGCGGCGGGCATCGGCATGAACCTCACGGCGCGCCAGGTCGGCGGCGCGCTGGGCGTCGCCGTGCTGGCCGCGGTGTTCGCCGCCCACCCCGGCGACCCGCTCGCCGGCTTCCACACCCTGTTCGCGGTCTGCGCGGGCATCGCCGCGGTGGCGGCCTGCCTGTGCGCCATACCGACGCGGCAGCTCGATCCGGCCGCGACCGCCGTCACCGACTAGGAGTCACCATGACGCACAACGACATTCACACCGAAGCCGACGACCCGATGCTGCTGGCGCCCGACGCGGCCCTGGAACTGCTGGCGGGCGCGCCCTGGCGGCGCTTCGCCGTCCTGGGCGACTCCATCGCCCGTGGCGTCGGCGACCCGAGCCCCGGATACGAGACGGCCGGGTGGGCCGATCGCCTCGCCGCCCTGCTGACCTCGGTGCGGCCCGGCCTCGCCTACCTCAACACCGGACGTATCGGGGCGACGACCGCGCAGGTGCGCGACGAACAACTCCAGCGGGTGCTGGAGTTCGAACCCGACCTGGTGCACGTGAGCTGCGGCGGAAACGATCTGTTCCTGCCCGGCGGCGACGTCGACCAGGTGCGTGCCAACCTCGACGGACTGTTCGCCGCGGTGAGCCGCGGTGGCGCACAGGTCATGACGTTCACGGTGGCCGATGTCTGGGAGGTCGAGCGCATGGCGCCGATGCGGCCGATGCGCGACCGCATGGCGGTACTCAACGACATCGTCCGGGACCTGGCCCACCGCTACGACGCGGTGCTCGTCGATTTCTGGGACCACCCGCTGCGGCTGCGGCCCCAGGTCATGAGCGCCGATCTCATCCACTTCACGACCAGCGGGCACGCGGTGGTGGCCACGGAAATGGTGCGGGCGCTGAGCGCACGAATCCTCGCCGACACCGCCGCCAACTGAGCCTCGAGGCCGTCGGCAACGAGCTCGGCCGTGTCCCAGGGCTTTTCACCCCGGGGCACGGCCCGGTTCACACAGTTCTCGCGAGACCGCGTTCAGCTCGCGATCAGGGCAGCGTCTGCGGCACCAGCTCCGGCATGACGACGCCGACGAGTATGCCGACGAGCGCACCGACTACCGCGCCGTTGATCGCTCCCACGATGGCGCACGGCACCGCCATGACGATGAAGCCGGGCAGGCACGACACCGCGCTCATCACACCCGACCCCGTCGCGCCGACGACCGCGCCCGCGGCCGCGCCGTTGGTCAGCGGATCGGAGTTCATCGCCTCCGGATTCGTCGCGATCCAGTCGAGCGGAAGGCTCGCGCCGACCTGCAAAGGCGCGGCGACCTGCTGCACGATCGGCGCAGGCGCCTGCACCGGAGCCGCCTGCGCCGGGGCGGCCCCGACGAACGCGAGAGCGGCCGCCACCGGCAGCGCACCCGCGATCAGCTTGCGAACCGCGTTCTCGAAGGTCCTACGGACCATGATGCTTCCCGCCTCTCATCGACCCGTTGTGCATGGAATGTCCTTGCAGTACATGACCGCTCCCCTCCCGGATGCCGGGTCCGGACGATCGGCCGGTCATCGCCTTCGCTCCCGATCGAAAATCGGGCGTCGCGGCTCAGAACACGAATTGCTGCCCATAGCCCGTCGTCTGCACGATGCCGTTGCGGGCGTCGGCGCGGACGGTGATGAACGGCATGGCCGATGCCGGGGTGAGGCATCCGTTGATGTTCAGCGCGGTATTGGAGTGCGCGAAGGTGAAGGGGAACAACGAATCCTCGTCCAGCGTCGACTCGGCGATCACCGCCGCTGTCACGCTGCCCGGGTTGATGGACACGGTGATCTCACCACCGAGTTCGCTGAAGACGCCGAAGGTGACATCCCCGCCGAGATCGATGCCGAGATTCCCGCCGAAATCGACAGCGACCTGGTCGCCGACGGTGACACCGAACGGAACATTGAGACTCAGCCCGAGAAGTCCGGTCGTGACATCGACATTGCCGCCCACGGCGGCCGCGATGCTGACGTCGATGCCATCGGAGATGTCCACCGCGCAGCCGATCAGATATCCGGCGATGAGCTTCCCCCTGCGCAGCGCCGAGGCTCCATCGAGGGAGGTCGAGAAGTTCCCGGACACCTTGGCCGAGTGCGAGAACGGGACCCCCAACGCGAGATCACCGGTGGACTTGACAAAGTTGGCATCCACCGACGCGACCAGGTGCATCCCGCCGGAGTCGACCTCCCCCGGCTCGGCGCGGGCCGCGCTCTGAACACCGACGGCGCCGGCGACGACTACCAACACTGTGGTGATCGCGGCCAGAACAGGTGAATGCTTGCGATTCATAACGCTCCAGTCGAATCTGATCGAAACGAAACTTTCACAAACGAACTCGCACGCCGACCGTCGTCGCTGATCCTCTTCGGCGGGTGCGGACGGGCATTCCAAATATCGCTGTAGCTCAGCGCTGGTAACCGTACAGCAACGGCGAGTCGCCGACGAAACCGGCGCGCGGTCGGAGCGGGGAAATGGAATGGGCGTCGAGCGCACGGGCCCGGCGAACTCGGACAAACCGGAGAACCGTGGTCGCAGGATCGTTTTCGGTCATTCGGCGGTCCCGTACCGTCGCACCAGTTCCGCGCCCAGCCGCGCGAGTTCCTCGCACACCTCCGGCGGTCCGAGCACCTCGATCTCCGCGCCCCACCCCGCCAGCTGCTGAGCGATCATCCGCGGCGTCGGCGCGGTGATCCGGACCTGGACCCGGCCGTCGGCGACCGGGCCGTCCACCTCGCAGTGCCTGCCCTGCTGATCGCGCAGCACCGGGAGCAAACTGGGGGCGATGCGGGCGGTGGCCGACGTGGCCGCGCGGCGCCGCTCCATCGCGCCGACCACTTCGTCCCAGGCCGCCGACAACTCGAAATCGTCTGGGCGGCGAAAGGTTTCGTCGGACAGCTGGGCGTCGGCGATCCGGTCCACCCGGAAGGTCCTGCTCCCCTTCTCGGTGCCCGCGATCAGATACCAGATGGCGTCCTTGTCGACCAATCCCCACGGGTCGACCATCCGCGTCGTCTTGGCGCCCGCCCGCTCGTACTCCAGCCCCACCCGTCGCCGCTGCACGACCGCGCGCTGCAACAAGTCCACCACGCCGGGCCGGTTCCGGTCGCGCTGACCCCAGCGCGCCGGATCGATGATCACGGCGTCGGCGGCCGCCTGGGCGTCCGCGCGGAACGTCTGCGGCAGCGCCCGAACCAGTTTGCGCAGTGCCGATTTCACCTCCGGGTTCGCGCTCGCGGACGCGCCTGCCAGCAGGAACAGCGCCCTGGCCTCGGGTTCGGACAAACCGCTCAAATCCGTCCGAGCCCCGCCGACGAGGGACCAACCGCCGCCGCGGCCCTGCTGCGCATACACCGGAATGCCCGCCGCGGAGAGCGCCTCCAGATCACGCCGCGCCGTGGCCACGGAGACCTCCAGTTCCGCGGCGACCTCCGCGGCGGTCACCCTGCCGCGGGCCTGCATCAGCAGCAATGTGGCCACCAGACGATCCGCTCTCATACGAGAAATTCTGCCGCACAAAGTGCTCAGTTGGTGAGCACTTTACGCGCGAAGATGGTTCCACCAGCACGAACCGATCATCGAAGGAGCACCGACATGCTGCGCGGAATGGCCACGGTCACCTATTACGCCGACGACCTCGAAGCCGCCAAGGACTGGTACGCCGAATTCCTCGGCGTCGCGCCCTACTACCACGTGCCGAACGGGTACTACGAGTTCCGCATCGGCGACTACCAGCACGAGCTGGGCATCGTGAACCGCGCCTACGCGCCGAGCGGTGCGCGCAACGAGCCGGGCGGGGGCGGCGTCATGTTCTGGCACGTCGACGACCTGGCGGCCACCTTCCAGCGACTGCTCGACCTCGGCGCCACCGAGTACGAACCGATCACCCCGCGCGGCAACGGCGAAGGTTTCGTCACCGCCGCGGTGGTGGACCCGTTCGGCAATGTCCTCGGGATCATGTCCAACCCGCACTACCTGGAGGTCGTCGGCAAGACCGGCGGCGTGTAGGTCAGCGGCCGAACCAACGCTCCAGCACCGTGGCGACGCCGTCGGCGTCGACGTCGCCGGTCACCTCGTCGGCCAAGCCGCGGACGTCGTCGGGCGCGTTGGCCATGGCCACCGAATACCCGGCCCAGCGCAGCATTTCGCGGTCGTTGTAGCCGTCGCCGATGGCCAGGGTCGCGGCGCGGGGAATGCCGAGCGACAGGCGCAGACGCTCCAGCGCCCAGCCCTTGGACACCCCGCGCCGCGACACGGTCAGCCACGGGCCGAACTCGCCGTGCACCCAGCTGGCGCCGGGCACGGCGAAGGTCCGCAACAGCGTGAGCATCTCATCCAGCGTCCCCTCCGGCCACCAGCCGTTGAGGCGCGGCGTCGGCTCGCTGCTCAGCGCGCCGTGATCGACGAGAAGGTATTCGCCGATGGAGAATTCGCCGGGACTGGCGCCCGTCGCCCAGGTACCGATGCCGACCTTCTCCACCGCGAAGATCATCTCCGGGAACAGGGCGCGCAGCGCGGTGACCGCGGGCGCCGGGTCGAACGCCTGCACCGCCACCGGCACGCCCCTGGCCACGTCGATGTGCACCGCGCCGTTGGAACACAGCGCATGCCCCTCGACCAGCCCGAGTTCCGTGAGCACCGGACGCGTCGTCAGCAGCGTGCGCCCGGTCGTCACCACCACGTGCGCCCCTGCCGCGACGGCCGCCGCCACCGCGGCGGTGACCCGCACACTGACCGGCGATCCCGTCTCGAGCAGCGTGCCGTCCACATCCAAGGCGATCAGCCGCGGCCCTCCCCCAAGCGCTTTCACCAATCCATTGTGCCCCGCGGCTCGATGACTCGTCTTCGATTCAGCGCCGGGCGCCACCGACTCCGCCGCCACCGCCGCCGGCCGAGCCGCCACCGACCTTGCCGCCACCGCCCATACCGCCGCCACCGCCCATACCGCCGCCACCCATACCGCCGCCGGAGCCACCCGCACCGCCGCCGAACTTCGAGTCCGACCTGCCGCTGCCGCCGGAAGACGCACCGCCGGAGGAGGTTCCGCCGGAAGACGATCGGCCCGGCGAGGACGCTCCACCGCCGGAGTACGCACCACCACCGGACGACGCACCGCCATGTGAAGACGCTTCGCCGCCGCCGGACGACGCACCACCGCCGGAGGACGTTCCGCCACCGGAAGATTCACCACCGGACGACGCGCCACCACCCGAGGATGCGCCACCACCGGAAGACGCTCCGCCACCGGAAGATTCACCACCCGAGGACGCGCCACCACCCGAGGATGCGCCACCACCAGAAGACGCACCACCACTCGAAGATTCACCACCGGACGACGCGCCACCACCCGAGGCCGTTCCGCCGCCGGACGAATCACCCCCTGACGATTCACCGCCGGACGATGCGCTCCCGCCAGAAGACGTACCGCCCCCGGACGCGCCACCGCCGGAGGACGTTCCACCGCCGGATGAAGCGCCCCCACCAGAAGACGCACCACCACTCGAAGAATCACCACCGGACGAAGCGCCACCGCCCGACGAGGCACCGCCACCCGTAGAACCACCGTCCGTGCCCGGCCCGGACGCCGCGCCGGAACCATCCCCGGCCGCGCCGCCGGAAGTCGTTCCCCCCGAGGATGTCCCACCGGCATTGCCCCCACCCGCCACAGGGTCTCCGGTCGTACCACCCGAAGCGGCGCCGCCAGTGCTCGTTCCTCCAGGCGAGGCGGCGCCCCCACCGGAAGCCGGTGATCCGGGAGAAGTCGGCGTGCCCGGCTCGGGTTGGGTGTTGCCAGGGGCCGAGGGATTCGGGGCCGGTTGGGTGTTGGGCCACGAGGGCAGGCCGACGCTCGGGATCGTCGGGTTCAGCCGGTCCCACCCGGGCAGGCTCACCCGCGGCGTCCGCTGGAAGGGCAGCGGATTGACGAACTGGGCGGGGTTGGCGTACTGCGGTCCCGCGTATCGGCCATTGCCGCAGCAGATTCGGGGATCGTTGTGCGGCCCGGGGCGGGACTCGCCGATCGAGGGCCCGAAAGTCGTACTGCGCGCGATGGACGAGACGCGCCGGTCGTAGCCGTTTCCGTCGAAGAAGGCGTGCTGCGCCAGCGTCGCCGGGATGCCCTGCCGGACGGCCTGGTCCAAGGCGGTGTCGCCGTTGGGTTCGTAGAGCAGCGTGTCGGCGGGGACCGGAGCGGCGGCCGGTAACCGGTCGAGTACCGGGAGCGGACCCGATCCGCCGGAGCCGCCGAAGATCGTCGCGGCCGACATGGCCAGCGCGGAAGCCACTGCGGCACTGGAGAACACGGCGACGCGTGGCGCGGGCCGTTCCCCGGTACTCGCGGGCGCGAAGGTCCTGGCCGCGAACCGCGCCGCGCCCACGGCCACGATATGGCCGGGATCGGCCGAAACCACCACCGGGCGGCCGAGTTCGGCCAGCGCACCCGCCACCTCGGCGGGCCGGGACGCACCACCGACGAGCAGGACGCGACCGATATCGGAGAAGCTGAGCCCGGTGGAGCGCAGGCAGGCGCGCACCACGTCGAAGGAGTCCCTGATGTGCTCGGTGCGCAGGCCGTCGACGTCGACGATGGACGTCATCGACACCGTGGCCCCGGGCACGCCGGTGCGCCCGTAGCGCGCGATCATGTCCCCCAGCGGGCGACCGCCGAAGTCGTAGGAGCGCTGCGGCTTTCCGACGATCGGATGGTTCTCCCAGTCCGGCCCGACGCGCACGACGGACACGTCGAGGCTGGTGCCGCCGAGGTCGTAGACGAGGACGAAGCCGGTCTCCAGCGGGCCGTGTTCGTATTCCAGCCATTCGGCGGCGACCACCGGTTCGGGCACCAGCATGACGTGCCGCGCGCCGTTCAGGTCGAGCGCCTGACGTAGTAGGGCGAGCTGTTTGTCGGTGTAGCCCGCCGGGTAGGTCGCCACCGCGCCCGCGCTCGGCTCGGCCGCCTCCAGCAGACCGGTGACCACCGCGGCGACGAGGTTTGCCGGGGAGTACAGCCGCCCGCCGACCAGCAGTGATTCCGGGTCACGCGCCAGATCGGCGAAATCGGTGATGGCCGAGCTGAATTGAGGAATGCCGCCGATGCGGGCTCCGCCCGCCGAGTCGAAGCTGAGTGCCGTGCGCTTGGTGCGCACAGTGGGTCGAATCAGACCATCGGTGACCGAAGCCGCTATGGAGTTCACTGAACCGATGCTGAAACCCAGACATGTAGTCATTCGCTATCCCGTCAACGCACCGTGACCACGTCCAGCACACAGTCGAGCCATGTGGCCGCGGTCGTCTTCCAAACAGCCCCCACAGGTTAGCTGTTCGCAAACTTTCCAGATGCCGAATTGATATGAAACGTTTGGCTTCCGGCAACAATCGGTCGAATGCCCAGGTAAACAGGGTCGAATGAAAGGTTCAGCCCCCTCGACACACCGCAAAAGGGCTGCGACGGACCCGATTCCGCTATCACGCAGCGACTGTTCGTCACGATCGGCAGGGGATGAAACAAACCACCGGACGCCCGTGGCAAACCTGTCGGCACACACCGACTGGTCGGTAACCGATATTTAGCCATGATTATTTCTCCGGCCATCCGGGCGTGTCGCCGACCAGTAGATGACACATCAAATGCTGCGTCCGATTACCGCCAGCGCTGCCGCCCCGCGCTCGGTTGACTGATTACGGCGGCACCGTCCGCCACAGCGAAAGAGCAAGCACGGGAAGGAAAGTGGACACGAATGTCGACACGGTTCGCGGAGCAGGTCGCGGTCATCACCGGCGCCACCTCGGGCATCGGCAAGGCGGTGGCGCTACGGCTGGCCGCCGAGGGCGCGGCGGTGGTTCTCGGTGCGCGCGGCAAGGACGCCGGTGATCAGGTCGCCGAGGAGATTCGCGCCGCGGGTGGCCGGGCGCTGTTCGTCCCGACGGATGTGACGGTGGAGGCCGACGTGGCCCGGCTGACCGAGACCGCCGTCGGCGAGTTCGGCCGTCTGGACGTGGCGTTCAACAATGCGGGCGCGGTGCGGGCGTTCGGACCGATCGCCGAGATCGACGAGGCGGGCTGGCGCGCCGACCTCGAACTCAATCTGACGGCCGTGTTCTACGGCCTGCGTCATCAGGTGCCTGCGCTCGTCGCGTCGGGCGGCGGCGCGATCCTGAACAATGCGTCGAACCTGGGCGTGGTCGGCATGGGCTCGGTCGCGCCGTACGTCGCCGCCAAGCACGGCGTCGTCGGGCTGACCAAGGCCGTCGCGCTGGAATCCGCCGATCAGGGTGTGCGGGTCAACGCGCTGGTGTCGGGTGCGGTGGACACCCCCGCGTTCCGCGACTCGATGGGCGCGACGCCCGAGGGCGAGGCGGCGATCGCGGCGCTGCACCCGCTCGGCCGGATCGCCGCGCCGGACGAGATCGCCTCGTTCTGCGCCTATCTGCTCAGCAGGGAGGCGAGCTTCGTCACCGGCGCGGCCCTCGCGATCGACGGCGGATTCACCGCGCGCTGAGCGCCGAACGCCCAGCGGCCGAACGCCGAACGCCGAACGCCGAACGCCACGACGATGCACGTATCGTCGTGGCGTTCGGCGGAACAGCGGCTCGGCAGACCTCATCGCACCACCGAGCTCGCGGGCACACCCCGGGTTCAGACCCGGGCGAGCAGCTTGCGCAGCGGCTTCACCAACGGCGCCGCCGCGGCACCGCCCGTGACGACCTCGGGCCTGCGGCCGCGCACCAGCCGATCGAAATCGGCCGCGCTGTGCGCGGGTTCGGGCAGGCGACCGGCGTTGTAGTCGTCGGCCAGCTGCCGCACGGTCTGCTGTGCGCAGGACTTGTTGGTGCCGATGAAGCCGGTGGGGCCGCGCTTGATCCAGCCGGTGACATAGGCGCCGGGCAGCACCGCGCCGCCCGCTTCGCCGAGCACCCTGCCCTCCGCGTTCGGGATCACGCCCGCCTGCTCGTCGAAGGGCAGACCGCGCAGCGGCACACCGCGATAGCCGACCGAGGTGAGCACGAGCCCGGCCTCGATGCGCTCGGTCTCGCCGGTGGCGACGGCCTTGGTGCGTCCGTCGGCCTCGGTGACCAGCTCGTTGCGGCCGATCTCCAGACCGGTCACCCGGTCCTCGCCGAGCACGGCGGTCGGCGCGGCCAGGTAGCGGAAGACGATCCGCTTGCGCTCGCCGGACGGCCGCTCGGCGACCTTGTGCAGCAGGCGCAGCTTCTGCTCGATCTTGTACGGCAGGTCGGCGGTGATCTCCGGCAGCTCGCCCTCGACCGCGATGTCCACGTCGGAGCCGAGCAGACCCACGAATTCAGGCACGGTGAAAGCGGATTCGGCCGGACCGCGGCGGCCGAGCACGACCACCTCTTCGATCTTGCTCTCGCGCAACGCCCGCAGCGCGTACGGCGCGATGTCGGTGCCGGCGAGCGTGGCCGGATCGGAGGCCAGGATGCGCGCGACGTCCAGCGCGACATTGCCGTTGCCGACGATCACCGCGCGCCGCTGCGACAGATCGAATCGAGCGTCCGCGTGGTCGGGGTGCCCGTTGTACCAGGCCACGAAGTCGGTGGCCGACACATTGCCGGGCAGGCCCTCCCCGGGGATGCCGAGCTTGCGGTCCGAGGACGCGCCGACGGCGTAGATCACCGCGTGGAAGTGGTCGAGCAACTCCTCGTGCGCGACGTGCGCGCCGACCTCGACGTTCAGGTACGAACCGAAGCCGGGCTGCGCCGAGATCACGTCGAAGAGCTCGCTGACCTGCCTGGTCTCGGCGTGGTCCGGCGCGACGCCGTGCCGGGCCAGGCCGTAGGGCACCGGCAGCCGGTCGAACACGGTCACCGAGACGTTCGGCTGGGTCAGCAGCTCGTCCGCGGCATACATCGCCGACGGACCCGAGCCGACGATCGCCACCCGCAATGGCGCCCGCTCGGCACGGATCTCCGCCGCGGGCACCGGCCGGGCCAGCAGCGGACGCGGCCGGGACTGCCGGTAGAAGTCGGCGTTGATCTCGATGAAGGGCTTCTGCTCCTCGGTCAGCCGCTTCGACGAGGTGATGGCGTCGACGGGGCAGGCCGTGGCGCATGCGCCGCAGTCCACGCAGGCCTTCGGATCGACGTACAGCATCTCCGCCGTGCGGAAGTCCGGCTCGTCGGGCGTGGGATGGATGCAGTTGACCGGGCAGGCGTACACGCAAGACGCGTCGCTGCAACAGGATTGGGTGACGACGTAGGGCATGGTCGACCGCCGCTCAGCCCGCGTGCACGACGCGCAGTGGCTCCGAGCGGTAGCGGCTCATCGGGCCGTCGATGCCGAGCAGCTTCCACACCCGCTTGGAGATCGGGTTGATCAGGCCGAGTTCCTTGGCCAGGGCGCGCACGTCGACGAAGTAGTCGGCGAAGACCTGCTCGGCCTCCTTGGAGCCGTAGAACAGCTCCTTGCGCACCTTCGCCGGGATGTCGAACTCCTCGAAGAACTTCCTCGGCGGGGTCGCGATGGAACGGCCGAGGATCCACATGACGATCGGCATCGCGATCGACAGCACGAACCGGTTGGCGGCGCTCCGCTCGGGCACGTGGTTCTTCAGGAACTCGTGCGCGAACGAGATGTGGCGGGCCTCCTCGGCGACGTGGATCGCCATCACGCCGAGCATGATCGGGTGGACCTCGTCGCCGGAGCGCAGGATGTCCTTCTGGATGTGGTCGATCGGCTCCTCGCCCGCGAGCACGGCCATGAAGAACAGGTTCGGGAATTTGGCGGCGACCGGCGCGGCCAGGTACTTGAACTTGCTCACCAAGGGACCCATGCCGGGCACATCCAGACCGATCCGGTTCACCATCTCCTGGAACATCAGGGTGTGGTTGTGCTCCTCGATCATCTCGTGGGAGCAGTAGCGGAACTCGGGCGAGCCGTTGGGCAGGCCGAAGTTGTGAATCACCATGCCGCTGATGAGGATCGACTCGAATTGCAGACCGACCTTGGCGACGTTGGCCTGGCGGTACTTGCCCAGCGCGATCTGCTTGTCCTTGGGCAGGGCCAGGTACCAGGGGTGGCGGCCGAGCGGGTCGGCCGACTGCGGCAGGATCCAGCGCTCCTCGCCCGCGTCGGCGGCGTAATCCGGATTGTCCCAGTCGATGTCCTCGAACGGGTCGAAGTGCTTGTTCACCGAGCCCTCGGACAGCAGCAGCAGCTTGGCGGCGTATTTCTGCGCCTGCTCGAGATCGGGATCGATAGCGTGCTTCTCGGCTGTCGACATCGTCGTCACTGCCTTCCTCGGGGGACGTTTACCTGTACCCCATAGTTACACCTACGGCCGGTGACGTCAACTCTCCGCACAGCGGAGCACGGTCTGGGCCCGCGCCGCGCGCGGAAGCGCCGGCAGACGAGTCGGCGGCGGCCGGGTGTGTTCACCCGACCGCCGCCGTTGTGACCAGGATCAGACCGGTCCGAACGGTGCCGATCCCGCGACCACGCCGTCTGCGGGCAGCGTGAAAGCGAGGACGACACCGCAGGCGGACGCAGCCGCGGCCGATGACATCCTGGTCAGCTTGCGCCGCGCGCGCCGCAGGCCCTTCCCCCTGCGATGCGCACCCGCGGCCGTTTCCTCGGCGGACGCCGCCGTCTGCCGCGCGACCAGCGCCGCGCCGTCCGCGATCGTGCGTTCCGGATCCGGAGCGACGACCACAGGTCGCGCCAGTTCCTCGGCGAGCACGCCGGACACCTCCGTCGGCCGGGCCGCGCCGCCGACCGCGAGGACGCAGTCGACGTCGGCCATGGTCACGTCGGCCCGCCGCAGGCAGCGGTAGACCAGTTCCAGCGAGGCGCGCACATGCTCGGCGCGTAGTTCGTCGGCGACCGAACCGTCCAGCGCGCCTGCCGCCGAGGATCCGCCGCCCCGCGCCGCGACCAGCGCGCCGAACGCGCGCCCGCCGAATTCCACGGAACGCAGCGGGACGCCGACGATCGGATCGTGCGGCCTGCCCGCGCCGACCCGGACCAGCGCGACGTCGAGGCTCGCGCCGCCCAGGTCGTAGACCAGGGCGAGGCCGGGCATCACCGGACCGTGCGCCGCCTCCAGCCAAGCCGCCGCCGCGACCGGCTCGGCGACCAGCGCGACGTGGTGCAGGCCGATCGCGTCCAGCGCGCCGCGTAGCTCGGCCAGCTCGTCGGCGCCGTAGCCCGCCGGATGGGTCAGCGTGACTTCCGCGCCCACCGCCCTGCGGTCGCTCATCGCCTCGGTGATGAGGCAGTCGGTGACCACGGCGACGAGATCCGCGGGCGCGAGCGTGCGGTTGCCGACCCTGGCCGTCACGACGCCGCGGCGACCGAGATCGGCGAATTCGGTGATCGCCCTGCCGTGCCGGGGCATCAGGCCGACGCGCGCCATCCCGGTGCTGTCGAAGGTCAACGTGGTGCGCCGGGTGACGGACGGTGCGGGTCTGGCGTGCCGCCGGTGGCCGAGCAGACCCGGCGGCGACTTGGCCGATGCCGTGTCCGCCAGCGCGGTCACCGAGTTGACCATACCGATGCTCAAACCAAGACCAACTGCCATCGCGTTTCACCCGATCGACGAGCCGATGCGCTTCGAACACCACCCACGCAACCACTCGGCGACCGTCGTGCCAACCACCGGACAGCGGGTTGTCCGCACCCCGCCGGTCGCCGTGCGCGAGCCGAACCGATCACCGGCGTAGCATCCGACCTGCCCGATCGACCTTGGGACACACCGGTACTGCGCAACGCGACACGGTGCCTCGTGACTTTCCGATCGCCGGTCCGCATTTGCCGACTGTCAATGCGGCTCTACACAGCACCGACCGCACTTCTGGCGATGTCAGCAATGTCCCAGCAGCCCGATGGGATTCGCCCACACGGCCCCGAAATCGTTCCGGGACAGCGCGTTCCGCGCCAACCGCGGGTACCCGGGGACTCAGCTCGCGGGCAGCTCCGGAATCCGGGTCGCGCGGACGTACACCGTCTCGCCGTCGGAGAGCCGCAGCGCCTCGGCGTCACCGCGGGTGACCTGGGCGGCGAAGTGGTCGCCGGTGGCCGCGTTGCGCAGCTCCACGCGCACCTCGAAGCCGAGGTGCACGACCCGCTCCACCGTGGCGCGGGTGACGCCCGCCGATTCCGCGGTGCCCTCGTCCGAGGCGAGCGCCATGCTCGCATCGCGGCCGACGCGAATGTCGTGCGGGCGCACCAGATGTCCGTTCAGCCGCGCCACATCGCCGAGGAAGGACATGACGAATTCGTTGGACGGCCGGTCGTAGACGTCCTCGGGGGTGCCGATCTGCTCGATCCGCCCCTTGTTCATCACCGCGATGCGGTCGGCGACGTCGAGCGCCTCCTCCTGGTCGTGGGTCACCAGCACGGTGGTCACGTGGACCTCCTCGTGCAGGCGGCGCAGCCAGGTGCGCAGGTCGGCGCGGACCTTGGCGTCCAGCGCGCCGAACGGCTCGTCCAGCAGCAGCACCTGCGGGTCCACCGCGAGCGCCCGGGCCAGTGCCATGCGCTGGCGCTGGCCGCCGGACAGCTGGGCCGGGTAGCGGTGCTGGAAGCCGTCCAGGCCGACGATGCCGAGCAGCTCGTCGACCCGCTTCGCGATCTCGTTCTTGGGCCGCTTGCGGATCTTCAGGCCGAACGCCACGTTGTCGCGCACGGTCATGTGCTTGAACGCCGCGTAGTGCTGGAAGACGAAGCCGATGTCGCGCTTCTGCGGCGGCACCCGGGTCACGTCGTTGCCCGCGATCGTGACGACGCCGGAGTCCAGCGACTCCAGCCCGGCGATCGAGCGCAGCAGCGTCGATTTGCCGGAACCGGAGGGACCGAGCAGCGCGGTCAGCTCGCCGGACGGGATGTCGATGGTGACATCGTCTAGCGCCGCGAAGGTGCCGTAGTTCTTCCTTGCGTTGGTCACGGTGATCATTTGGCGCCCCGCTTGCGTTCGAGAAGAGTCATGAGAAGAAGAGTCACGAGGGCGATGCCCATCAGCAGGGTCGCGGCGCAGTAGGCGCCGAACGAGTTGTGGTCGTTGATGTAGCGGCCGTGCACCAGCAGCGTCAGCGTCAGCGACTGGCCGGGCAGCGCCGAGGACACCATGATCACCGCACCGAACTCGCCGAGCGCACGCGCGACGGTGAGCACCACGCCGTAGGTCAGGCCCCAGCGGATCGCGGGCAGGGTGATCCGCCAGAACGTCTGCCACCGCGACGCGCCGAGGGTGGCCGCGGCCTGCTCCTGGTCGTCGCCGATCTCGTGCAGCACCGGCTCCACTTCGCGCACCACGAACGGCAGCGTGACGAAGATGGTGGCGATCACCATGCCGGGCAGGTTGAAGATCACCTTCAGGCCCGCGTTCTCCAGGCCGCCGAACCAGCCGCCCGCGCCCCACAGCAGGATCAGCGACACACCGACGACGACCGGCGAGACCGCGAACGGCAGGTCGACGATGCCCTGCACCAGGTTGCGGCCGGGGAAGCGGCCGCGCACCAGCGCGATGGCGGTCACCACGCCGAAGACCACGTTCACCGGCACCACGATCGCCACGATGAGCAGCGACAGCTGGAACGCCGATTGGGCCGCGGGCGTGGTGATCGAGTCGATGAACGCGCCGATGCCGTTCTCGAAGGTGCGCCACAGGATGATGATCAGCGGAAGCAGCAAGAGCACGAACAGGTAGCCCAGTGCCACCGTCCGCAGCGAAATGCGGGTCAGGGCGGACGGTTTCATCGGGTCGCCTGCTCCTTACGCGCGCTGCGGTCCGCGAGCAGACGCAGCACGAGCAGCGTCACGAACGAGATCGCCAGCAGCGCCACCGAGACGGCCGCCGCGTTGACCGGCCGATCGATCTCGATCTGCTTCTGGATGTACTGCGAGGCCATCTCCGTCTTGCGCGGGATGGCGCCGCCGATCAGCACGACCGAACCGTATTCGCCGATCGCGCGGGCGAAGGCCAGGCCGCCGCCGCTGATGATCGCGGGTGCCAGCGTCGGCAGCACGATCCTGCGGAAGGTGGTCCAGTTGTCCGCGCCCAGGGAGAGCGCGGCCTGCTCGACCTCACGGTCGGCCTCCATGAGCACCGGCTGCACCGAGCGCACCACGAACGGAAGCGTGACGAACGCCAGAGCCACCACCAGACCGGGCTGGGTGGCGTTCAAGTGGATGTCGATCGGGCTCTGCGGACCGTAGAGCGACAGCAGCACAATGCTGGCGACGATGGTGGGT
Organism: Nocardia sp. bgisy134; assembly: GCF_965341865.1. Taxonomy (GTDB): domain Bacteria; phylum Actinomycetota; class Actinomycetes; order Mycobacteriales; family Mycobacteriaceae; genus Nocardia. The sequence goes on along the minus strand of NZ_CBDQZP010000001.1, from coordinate 476,050 downwards.
AGCGCGAACGGTAGGTCGATCAGCGCGTTGACGATCCCCTTACCGGGGAAGTCGTCGCGCACCAGCACCCAGGCGATGAGGGTGCCCATCACCACATTGATCAGCGCGACGATCACCGACACGAGGACCGTGATGCGCAGCGAGTCGAGCGCGGCAGGTGCGGTGATCGCCTCCCAGAAGCCGGACCAGCCGTCCTCGAAGGAGGTCACGGTCAGCGCGGCCAGCGGCAGCAGCACGATGATGCTGAGCCACAGCACCGTGGTCGCGATGCCGAGCGGGCCCACCGAGCCGCTCACCCGCAGCCACGACCAGCGCGAGCGCCCCGGGCGTGCTGCTTTCTTGGTTACGCCGGGACCGGGGGCGACCCCGGTCCCGGCGGTACTGCTGTCAGTCACAATCGTCCAGTATCCCGTGTGCTGTGGGTCACCCAGCTACTTGGTCGCGTTGTCGTAGATGACCGCGACGCTGCCGGTGTTGGGAGCGAACAGCTCCTTGTCCACGGTCTTCCAGCCACCGAGGTCGGCGATCGTCCACAGCTTCTGCGGAGTCGGGAAGTCCTTGGCGAAGTCGCTCGCGACCTTCGGGTCGACCGGACGGAAACCGGCCTCGGCCCATGCCTTCTGACCGGCCGGGGTGAACAGGAAGTCACGGAAGGCGACGGCCTTCTCCGGGTTCTTGCTGTTCTTCAGCACCGCGACCGGGTTCTCGATCTTGAACGTGGTCGGCGGGATGATGTGCTCGATCGGGTCACCCTTGCGCTCGGAGAAGATGGCCTCGTTCTCGTAGCTCAGCAGCACGTCACCGGTGCCCTGCAGGAAGGTCTCGGTGGCTTCGCGGCCCGACTTGGGCTGCACCTTGATGTGCTCCTTGGAGACCAGCTGGCTCAGGTAGTCCAAGCCCGCCTGCGGGTTCTTGCCGCCGTCGGACTTCGCCGCGTACGGGGCGAGCAGGTTCCACTTGGCCGAGCCGGAGCTGAACGGGTTGGGCGTGACCACCTCGACGCCCGGCTTCAGCAGGTCGTCCCAGTCCTTGATGCCCTTCGGGTTGCCCTTGCGCACCACGATCGCGACCACGGAGCCGAACGGAATTCCCTTGTTGGCGTCGGCATTCCAGTTCGCGTCGACCAGGCCTGCGTCGACGAGGCGGGTGATGTCGGGCTCCACCGAGAAGTTCACGACATCGGCCTCGGCCCCGTCCTTGACCTTGCGGGACTGGTCACCGGAGGCGCCGTAGGACGGCTGGATCTGGACGCCCTTGCCCGCATCGGTCTTGTTGAACTCGGGGACGACCTTGTCGAATCCGGGCTTGGGGACGGCGTAGGCGTACAGGTTCAAGGTGCCGCCGCTGCCGTCGGCCCCACCTCCGCCCACGGTGTCGCTGGCTCCGCCGCCGCAGGCGGTGAGCACGACCGCCGCTACCGCGGTGAGCGCGGCGGCGGCATAGCGTCGGCGCGGGGCGAGCCAAGTGTTGCGAGACATCGTCGGGTGGGACCTTTCCTGCGGACCGCCACGCGGATCGAAAAAGACCGTGGCAGCGTAAGATTCGTGTCGATCGGGTAGACCTGCCGCCGAACTGCGCGACAGTGGCGCGACTACCGGCCGGAAACGGCCGACGCGGGGGTCGGGGACGTCTGCGAAAAATTGCACGCCAGTCTACGGGGCAGGGACGCGCAGACGTGCCCGGTCACCGATCAACGACAGAGAATGTCCGCGACCGCGAGGTTGCCGACAGCGATCAACGCCAATTCATGGCGGACCTGCGGGACGGCACTCGAAGACACGGGCAGACTGTAGCAGAGCACAGCTCGCTAGTTCGAATCGAAGAGTTCCTGAACAAGGGGGGTTTCATCCCATGACGATCAGTCCGGATCGGGTCCGCACACGTTTGCCCGGCATCAGCACTCGCGCGTGGGAACACCCCGCCGACCGCACCGCCCTGGTGGCGCTGCGCTCGCTGACCGGATTCGACACCGTATTGCGCACCCTCTCTGGTTTGCTGCAAGAACGCCAGCACCGGCTGCTCTACCTGGCCACCGCCGTACGGGTGGACGAGCGGCAGTTCCGGACGCTGCACGACTTGCGCGCGGACTGCGTGCAGATCCTGGACGCGCCGATCACGCCGGAGATGTTCGTGCTGCAGAGCCCGCACGTGAACGCCTTCACCATCGGCATGGACCGGCCGTTCATCGTGGTGACCACCGCGCTGATCGACCTCATGGACACCGAAGAACTGCGCTTCGTGGTCGGCCACGAGCTCGGGCACGCGCTGTCCGGGCACGCGGTCTACCGCACGATGCTCATGCACCTGCTGCGGCTCACGGCGAGCGTCGGTTGGATGCCGGTCGGCGGCTGGGCGCTGCGCGCCATCGTGGCCGCGCTCATGGAGTGGAGCCGCAAGTCGGAGCTGTCGGGCGACCGGGCGGGACTGCTCTGCGGCCAGGACGTGGAGGCGTCGGTGCGGGTGCACATGAAGACCGCGGGCGGCGCGTGCGTGCACGAGATGAACCACGGGGCGTTCCTGGCCCAGGCGGACGACTACCAGCGCGCGGGCGACCTGCGCGACGGCGTCCTCAAGCTGTTGAACCTGGAGTTGCAGTCGCATCCGTTCTCGGTGCTGCGCGCCGCCGAACTGCGCCGCTGGATCCAGAGCGGCGAGTACAACCGCGTGCTCGCGGGCGACTACCCGCACCGCGCGCACGACAAGAACACCAGCATCAGCGCGGAGATCAAGGAGGCGGCCCGCACCTACCGGCAGAACTTCGACCAGTCCGAGGACCCGCTCGTGCGCACCGTGCGCAACCTCGGCCGCGACGTCGGCGCGGCGGTCGGCACCGTCGGCCACGAGGTCGGCGAAACCATCTCCACTCTCGGCAAGCGCCTCGCAGACTGGCGCAACGGCGACCGGGCGGACTGAGCGCGCATCCTTTCCCACGCCCCGCAGGCCGCGGACGGCCTGCGGGGCGTCGGAAGCGCCGCGAATCCGTGCGGGCGATTCAGCGGGTGAAGAACCAGGCGATGACGACGAGCACGAGCAGGGCGAGCAGGGCCAGTTGGACCCGGGAGCGCGGCATCAACGTGCTCCGGTCTGAACGGGCCTGCGGTCGCCCGGCCGGTCGTCGACCAGGACCGGGGACGGCTCGGCGAGGATCGCGGCGTCGGCGACGGTGAGCTCGCGGGCGCGGTTGCGGCCGAGCAGCTGCAAGGCGGCGCGCAGCGCGCGGTCGAGCAGGTACGCGATGGCGAAACTCACCGGGACCATGCCGACAAGGACAACGAGGAACTGCGGGATGAACGGCAATCCCGCGACCCACAGCTCGAAACCGTCCCACCAACCTGCAACGCGATGCACGGATACCAGCCTACTGGCCCAACCTGAGCAACCGACCGGCGCATTCGGGTGGACGGCGGGCCTGGGCGGCACACATGATGGGGTATGGCGTCAACGGATGATCTGACAGTTCGCGAACCCGACGATCTGCCGGTGCTCAGCGCGCTCACTCAGTCCAGGCATCGCGGCACCCATCCCCCCATCGACGACTACGCCTTCCTGTCCGACTGCGAGACCAGCTGCCTGATCTCGAGCAACGGCGCGGTCGAGTGGATGTGCGTGCCGCGCCCCGACTCCCCCAGCGTCTTCGGCGCGATGCTGGACCGCAGCGCCGGGCACTTCCGGATCGGCCCGTACGGCGTCAACGTGCCCGCCGCGCGCCGCTACCTGCCCGGCGGCATGATCCTGGAGACCACCTGGCAGACCGACACCGGCTGGCTCATCGTGCGCGACGCGCTGGTGCTCGGGCCGTGGCACAACAACGTCCAGCGCAGCAAGACCCATCGGCGCACCCCGATGGACTGGGACGCCGAGCACATGCTGCTGCGCACTGTGAAATGCGTCAACGGCACGGTCGAGCTGGAGATGAGCTGCGAACCGGCCTTCGACTACCACCGCTCCACGGCGCGCTGGGAGTACACCGGCAAGGTCTACGAGGAAGCCACGGCGGTGTGCAGCAGCGATCCCAGCGCGGGCCCGACCCTGGTGCTCACCACCGATCTGCGCCTGGGGCTGGAGGGGCGCGAGGCTCGGGCGCGCACCAGGATGCGCGAGGGCGACCAGGTCTTCGTCGCGCTCACCTGGTCGGATCTGCCCGCCCCCAAGACATTCGAGGACGCCGCAGAGAAGATGTGGATGACCACCGAGTGCTGGCGGCAGTGGATCACCCTCGGCAAATTCCCGGATCACCCATGGCGCAACTACTTACAGCGCAGCGCGTTGACGCTCAAGGGCCTGACCTACGCGCCGACCGGCGCGCTGATGGCGGCGGCCACCACCTCGCTGCCGGAAACCCCTGGTGGCGAACGCAATTGGGACTACCGCTTCAGCTGGGTGCGCGACTCCAGCTTCGCCCTGTGGGGCCTGTACACGCTCGGACTCGACCGCGAGGCCGACGACTTCTTCTGCTTCCTCAACGACGCGACGACCGGCGACAACGGCGAACCCGTTCCGCTGCAAGTGCTCTACGGCATCGGCGGGGAACGCGATCTCGTCGAGAGCGAGCTGGAGCACCTGAAGGGCTACGACGGCGCCCAGCCCGTGCGCATCGGCAACGGCGCCTACAACCAGAACCAGCACGACATCTGGGGCACCATGCTCGACGCGGTGTACCTGCACGTGAAGTCGCGCCAGCAGGTCCCCGAGACGTTGTGGCCGCTGCTGGAGCGGCAGGTGAACGCCGCGATCACACACTGGCGCGAGCCCGACCGCGGGATCTGGGAGGTGCGCGGCGAACCGCAGCACTTCACCTCCTCGAAGGTGATGTGCTGGGTGGCGCTGGATCGCGGCGCCAAACTGGCCGAACTGCACGGCCAGTTCCAGCGCGCCACCGAGTGGTACACGATCGCCGAGGAGATCAGGGACGACGTGCTCGCCAACGGCGTGACGAGCGAGGGCGTCTTCACCCAGGTCTACGGCGGGGACACCCTGGACGCCGCGCTGCTGCTCGTGGTGCTGACCCGCTTCCTCCCGCCCGACGACCACCGGGTGCGCGCCACCGTGCTCGCCATCGCCGACCGGCTCACCGAGAACGGGCTGGTGCTGCGCTACCGCACCGAGACCACCGACGACGGACTCACCGGCGAGGAGGGCACCTTCACCATCTGCTCGTTCTGGCTGGTCTCGGCGCTGGTCGAGATCGGCGAGCTCCAGCGGGCACGGCACCTGTGCGAGCGCCTGCTCGGCTTCGCCAGCCCGCTGCGGCTCTACGCCGAGGAGATCGACCCGCGCAGCGGACGGCACCTGGGCAACTACCCGCAGGCGTTCACCCATCTGGCGCTGATCAACGCGGTCACCCACGTGATCAGGGCCGAGGCCAAGCGCGGGGCCGGACAGTTCCAGCCCGCACACTCCCCGCCGATCAGCCCCGCCTGAGCTGTGCCGCCGTCCGCGGCGGGTTACGCGGCGAGCGAGTCGGCGCGGTCGCGGACGGCGCGCAGCTTGCCCAGGTTGGTGTCGAGTTCGGCGATGCGGTCCTCGCGCCGGTCGCCGTACTTGCCGTAGGCGTCCTCCGCGACGCGCAGCGCATCGTCGGCGGTGCGCAGCGTGTCGGTGGCGATGTCGGTGAAGTGATCGCGCAACGTCCGCTGCATGGCGCGCAACCGGTTTCGCGATTCCTTGCTCACCTGGAAGATCACGTCGTCCATCAGCCTGGCCACCGCCACCTTGGCCTCGGCGCGGCGGCGCAGCTGACGGTTCTTGCGGTCGTCCCAGATCGCGTTGACGCCGAGCAGCACGCCCGCGCCCGCCGAATACCAGTTCACCAGCGACATGCCGAGCAGACTGGTCGCGAGACCGACCATCAGGATGCCGCCGTAGGAACCCCGGAGGCCGGACAGAACCTGTTGGGTCACACTGGCTTTGGCACTCTCCAGCGACTCCAGCGGCGCCACCGGCTCCAGCACCTCGCCCGGGTTGGCCAAGCGCAGATCGGGCAGCGGCGGGGTGCGGTTGTCGGCGGGGAACTTCGCGGCGACCTGCTCGCACAGCTCCACCGAGCGGTAGTGCGCCATGACGAAGTTCTCCTCGACGGCCTCGCAGATGCGGGCGTCTAGGTCGGCGCCGAAATCCCTCCAGCCGCGCGCCGGATCCGCCTTGGCGATCTCGGCCTCGGCGTCACGCACCAGGCTGCGTAGCCGGTGGCGTAGGTCGTGCTCGATGTCGGCCATCAGTTCGGTGGCGCCGTCGACGAGGGTGACCTGCCAGTTGGCGGTGCGCTGGCGCAGCTGATCGGCCTCTTCACGGGCCGCGAGCAGCTGCTGGGTGATCTGGGCGCGGCGGCGCGGATCGCGCAGCGCCTCGGCCTCGGTGTAGAGGGTGACGGCGAGATGGTCGGTCACCAGCCGGATGTCGCGCAGGGCGGCATCGCGGGCCACCGTGTCGGCGCGCGCCACCACGTAGTCGCGCAGGTGGTCGATCAGCTGCGGCACCCCGGACTCGATATCGCGCTGGTAGTTGCCCGCCTGGCGGTGCAGCAGCGCCGAGACCGGCGCGACGGCGAACCCGAGACCGGCCGCGTCCAGCAGATCGCGGTTGCGCTGCTGCACGTGCGACCAGTGCGGGTGGATGTCGATCTTGTTGAGCACGCAGACGACCGTCGGGCAGAGCTGCTGCACCCGCTGCAGGTACTCCAGCTGCACCGGCGTCAACTCGGCCGAGGCCTCGGCGACGTAGAGCACCGCGTCGGCGGCGGCGATCATCGACCACCGGGTGTGCTCGTCGCCCGCGCCCGGCGCGTCCATCAGGACGATGCCGTCGGCGAGCAGCGAACTCGGCTCGGTGAACTCGGCGCGGATCACGCCGTGCGCGGCCAGCGCCGGACCCGGATTCAGCGGATCCACCGGCTGGCGTTCGGTGCGGCCCGGGCCGGTCGACTTGACCAGCGTGGCGCTCGACTCCGGCCCGTACTCCACGATCACCGGTGCGCTCAGCGCGGAATCGGTGGCGCTCACCTGCGCCCCGACCAGGCTGTTGACCAGCGTGCTCATGCCGTTCTTCGGGTCGCCGACGACGACGAGACGGACCCGGGGATCACCAACCCTGGCGCGCACCATGCTCAGCCGACCGCCGAGATCGTCGCGGCCCGCGGATCTGGCCATCTCCCGCAGTTCGTCCAGTACCCGGATGAGCGGCGCCATCGCGTCCGGATGTTTCACCGTCGCGGACTCCAGTCCGGCTGCGGCAGACAACCCTCCTCCTCACTTCTCGTGTTCGCGCTCGACCGTGCGACGTGCGTACTCCCCCGGTGGTCCGGATCAGACCAGTGTCATATCCGGTCCGGCGACGGGGTGGTGCGTCTCGGTCATGATGGTGGTCCCTGGCAGCAGGCCCGCGTCGAGTCCGCCGTGCTCGATCGATATCGGAGCGACCGCGTGGTGGTAGCTCACGTGGTCGAGCTCGTCGCTGATCGGACGGGTCTTCGGCGGTTCGACCACGACCGGCGGTTTGACCGGCACGACCGGGGTCGGCACCGGGGCGACGGTCGGGACCGACGCGGTCGGCACGTCGATGTCGACCGAAGGCACGGTAGGCGCCTGCGTCGGGATGTCGTGCGTCGGGGGTTGCGTGGGCACCGAGACCGTAGGGACGTCGGGTGTCGTCTGGCCGCCGGTCGGATACGTGGTGTCCACGCCGGAGCCGGGGTTCGTGGTGCCGCCGGTATTGCCGCCCGTCGCGCCACCGGTCGTGCCCGTGCTGCCGCCCGTGGTTCCGGTGCTACCGCCGGTGGTGCCGCCACCCGGGATGGTGACGTCGTCGTCCGGGGTGGAGGGCCGCGGCGTGACCGTGACGCCGGGCGTCTTCGTGGTCACGTCCGTGCCCGTGCCCGGCGTCGGCACGATCGTCACGCCCGGCGTCTTGGTGACGCCGGGTTCCAGGGTCGGCAGCGTGCCGGTGTCCGGCTTGGTCGGGATCGGCACGCTGGGTGTCGGCACCGTCTTGGTGATCGTGGTCGGCGCGCCGGGCGTGGTCCCCGGGTAGATGTCGGTCGACTTCGGGGTGTCGGTCACCGACGTCGGCCCGGGAGTCGGCCGCGCGGGCGGGTCGAACAGCGCGGGCGCCACGGCCGCGGGGGCGGTCAGCGGCGACGGGCCCGTCGGCGTGCCGATGACGTTCGCGATGGGCGTGGTCGCGGCCTCCGGCTGGATGGTGGTCTGCAGCGGAGTGGCCACCACCGGCGCCGCGACGGCGGCAGGCGCGACCACGGCGGGGGCCACGGGAGCGGGCGGCGGCGCGACGGGGGCGACCGGCGCGGGCGCGGCGGCGACCGCCGGAGCGATCGGCTGCGGCGCGGCGGCCGCGGGCGCCGCATGCGAGACGGGGGCGCTCGCACCGGGCGTCGAGAGGCCACTCGCGAAACCGGCGCCGCCCGCGTTCGGACCGTGCTGCTCGGCGGCGCCGCGCGCGGAACCGGTCTCCGGCCGCGAACCCTCGAGCCAATCGGAGAAGTCGTCGAGCTGGTCACCGATGTTGGTGCCCGCGGCCGTCTTCACGGTCAGGCCCGCGGACGCCTCGACCCGCAGATCGGTGGTCAGATACGCGCCGTCGGGCCCGATGCCGAAATCGACGTCCAGGTGGGTCCAGACCTCGGCGCCGGCGTCGACGCCCAAGTACACGCCGAAATCCCCCGGCGACCCGACTCCGTCGAACATGTCGCCGGCGCCGAGCGAATCGCCTGCGCGCAGCGAATTGTCCGCCGACCGAGTGCTTTCGGCGGCCGACTCGCTCTCGTTCGACAACTTGGTGGCGGGCAGCTTCGGCGCGAACGGATTGGAGCCCGGAGCGAGGAAGCCCTCGTTACCCGGTAGGCCGAAACCGTGACCCGCCTGACCCAGCCCGTGGCCCGGCAGGCCGAAACCCTGGTTCTGCTCCCACCATTCGTACGGGGAACCGCCGCCCGGCGCGGCCTCGGCGGGCCCGGGCTGGGTCTGATCCCACGGCCCGTAGTCCGGCGTCGGGGCGAACCCGGGCGTCGGTGCGCCCTGGCTGTCCCACCACCCGTAGGGCGACTCGGACTCCGTTTCGCCTGGCCGGTTGCCGGTCCAGTACTCCGACGGCTCGGGCGCGGGCGGAGGTTCGAGGTGGAACTCGGGCGCGGGTTGGGGCGCGGCCACGGTGTGCGGCGGCCCCGAGGTGAGCGGCGGCGCGTACGGCAGCGAATCGGGCTCCGGATCCGGGAAGGTGACCACCGGGCTCGGCAGATCGGGATCCGGATCGGTGTTGTGCGCCCAGCCCGCGTTCCAGCTGTCCAGTCGCTGGCCGCCCTGAGCCGGGACGCCGCCACCGTTGGAGGCGATCAGTGCGCCACCGGTCACGTACGCTCCAGCCCTCGCGACGCGTGCGACACCGGTCGCCACACGGTACGCGGTGTCACCCGCGGGCTCGGCAAGATCGGTGTCGTCGTCGAAAGGCAGGTCACGCGTCATGCAAGCTCCACATCTCGGGTTTTCGGATCCTCATCTCGCTGGGAAGACCGAGTGAAGATCACCTAACGATATCCGGAAAACCCAGCTGTCACATTCTCCAAGACACCGGAGCGCGTGACGGTAACGAGCACAACAACCTTGCCATCCTGCTAACCGGAACGGAAGCCCCCTTTTCACGGGCCATCCGGACTGGACGAACGCCTCGACTGGACGCGAGATCCGGCCTACTTCTTCTCCTTCGGCTTGTCGGCCTGAGCGTCGGAAGAGAGCGCGGCGACGAAGGCTTCCTGCGGGACCTCGACACGGCCGATGGTCTTCATCCGCTTCTTGCCCTCCTTCTGCTTCTCCAGCAGCTTGCGCTTACGGCTGATGTCACCGCCGTAGCACTTGGCGAGCACGTCCTTGCGGATGGCGCGGATGTTCTCGCGGGCAATGATCTTCGACCCGATCGCGGCCTGGATGGGCACCTCGAACTGCTGGCGCGGGATCAGCTCGCGCAGCTTGGTGGTCATCTTGTGGCCGTAGGCCTGGGCCGCGTCCTTGTGCACGATCGCCGAGAACGCGTCGACCGCCTCGCCCTGCAACAGGATGTCCACCTTCACCAGCTGCGATTCCTGCTCGCCCGACTCTTCGTAATCCAGTGAGGCGTAGCCGCGGGTGCGCGACTTCAGCGAGTCGAAGAAGTCGAAGATGATCTCGGCCATCGGCAAGGTGTAGCGCAGCTCGACGCGGGTCTCGGACAGGTAGTCCATACCGCCCAGCTCGCCGCGCCGGGACTGGCACAGCTCCATGATCGAGCCGATGAACTCGCTCGGCGAGATGATGGTGCACTTCACGACCGGCTCGAACACCTTGCGCACCTTGCCTTCCGGCCAGTACGAGGGGTTCGTCACGATGTGCTCGGCGCCGTCCTCCATCTCCACCCGGTACACCACGTTGGGCGCGGTGGAGATGAGGTCCAAGTCGAACTCGCGCTGCAGCCGCTCCCTGGTGATCTCCATGTGCAGCAGGCCGAGGAAGCCACAGCGGAAACCGAAGCCGAGCGCCACCGAGGTCTCCGGTGTGTAGCTGAGCGCGGCGTCGTTGAGCTGGAGCTTGTCCAGCGCGTCGCGCAGGTCCGGGTAGTCCGAGCCGTCCACGGGGTACAGACCGGAGTAGACCATGGGCCGCGGCTCGCGGTAGCCGGTGAGCGGTTCGGTCGCGCCGTTGCGCGCGGCGGTGACGGTGTCGCCGACCTTGGACTGGCGCACGTCCTTCACGCCGGTGATCAGGTAGCCCACCTCGCCGACGCCGAGCCCGTCGGTCGGCTTCGGCTCCGGCGAGACGATGCCGATCTCCAGCAGCTCGTGGGTCGCGCCGGTGGACATCATCTTGATCTTCTCGCGCGGGGTGAGCTTGCCGTCCACCACACGTACGTAGGTGACCACGCCGCGGTAGGTGTCGTAGACCGAGTCGAAGATCATCGCGCGGGCGGGCGCGTCGCCGTCGCCGACCGGCGGCGGCACCTGCTTGATCACCTCGTTCAGCAGCTCGGGCACGCCGACGCCGGTCTTGCCGGAGACGCGCAGCACGTCCGAGGGCTCGCAGCCGACGATGTGCGCCAGCTCGGCGGCGTAGCGGTCCGGGTCGGCGGCGGGCAGGTCGATCTTGTTGAGCACCGGAATGACGGTGAGGTCTTTGTCCAGGGCCAGATACAGATTGGCCAGGGTCTGCGCCTCGATGCCTTGGGCCGCGTCCACCAGCAGGATCGCGCCCTCACAGGCCTCCAGCGCACGGGAGACCTCGTAGGTGAAGTCGACGTGGCCGGGGGTGTCGATGAGGTGCATCACGTAGTCGGTGCCGTCCACCTGCCACGGCAACCGGACGTTCTGCGCCTTGATGGTGATGCCGCGCTCGCGCTCGATGTCCATCCGGTCCAGGTACTGGGCGCGCATCGCCCGCTCCTCGACCACACCGGTGAGCTGCAACATCCGGTCGGCCAGCGTCGACTTGCCGTGGTCGATGTGCGCGATGATGCAGAAGTTCCGGATCCGGGACGGATCGGTGAACGTCTTGTCGGCGAAGCTGGCGGGCACTCCACTCCTCAGCTGGGTATCGGCAAACTGTGGTCTATCGTCCCATGAGCGCGGGTGTGCCCGGTCCACTGGTCCGGCCCCGACGCCGCGCCGTCCCGGTCGGCACCGCCACGCCCGGTTTTCCTGAGATGTCCCCCGCCGCGACGGGCCGTCCGAGCGGCCCGCGATCCCTACCGCAAATCCTCAGCTGTGCCAAGCGGATTGCGTGCCGGATGAGAAGTCGTCACCACACCGTTATCCTCCAACGATGGCCCGAAGTTGGAACTCTCTCGGCAAGCAGTTGAGCCTGATCGCGAAGGAGCAGGGTCCCAAGATCGTCCGGCAGCAGGGACCGCGGCTGGTGGAACGGCTGGTCGGCTCGCTCGCGCAGCGTCGCAACGGCAGCGTGTCCGTGCGACCGGCCGCGTCGACGCCGGTCCCCACGGCGCAGCGAGCCAGGCAGATCGTCTACTGCCCGCACCTGGACGGCCGCGCCGATCCCGGCGAGATCGTGTGGACCTGGGTGCCGTACGAGGAGGACCCGAGCAACGGCAAGGACCGCCCGGTGCTCGTGGTCGGCCGCGACCGCCGCACCCTGCTCGGCCTGATGCTCTCGTCTAATCCCGAACGCGCGCACGACCGCAACTGGATCGGCATCGGCAGCGGCAGCTGGGACCACGACGGCAGGCCGAGCTGGGTGCGCTTGGACCGGGTGCTGGACGTTCCCGAGGCGGGCATCCGCCGCGAGGGCGCCATCCTGGCCCGCAAGACCTTCGACCTGGTCGCGCACCGGCTGGTCGTCGAGTACCACTGGAGCTGAACGCGACGGCCCGATGCCGGCCGCGCCGGAATCGGGCCGTCGGCGCGAACCGTTCTCAGCTGATCATTTCCCGGCTCCGGCCGTACAGCAGGCCGTAGATCAGCGCGCCGAGCACGCCGCCGATCAGCGGGAAGATCACGAACGCCCACACCTGCCCTGGCGCGCCCTCCTGGTAGAACGCGACGCCGAGGCTGCGCGCCGGGTTCACCGAGGTGTAGTCCACCGGGAGGGAGACCAGGTGGATCGCCGCGAGGGTGACGCCGATGGACAAACCGGCCAGCGGCACGTCGGAGATCTGGTCGGTGCAGGCGAGCACCACGAAGACCAGCAGCGCCGTCAGCATCACCTCGATGATGATCATCGCGGCCATGCCGTAGCCGTTCTGGATGACGACCTCGCCGAGCGGCCCGGTCTTGGCCGACGGGCTGTGCTTGCCCCAACCGTTGGCGCCGAGGCCGTCGACCCTGCGGTCGTAGGACGGCAGATTCTTCGCGATCGCGAACAGCACGAGCCCGGCCAGGAAAGCGCCGATCAGCTGCGCGATCGCATAGCCGCCCGCGCTGATCGGGGTGAGCCTGCCCATGATGAGCTGACCGAGCGTGACCGCCGGATTGACGTGACAGCCCGAGATCGGCCCGATCGCGTAGACCAGGAACATCAGCGTGAGACCGAAGGCGAGCGCGACCCCGAGCGCGCCGACCCGCTCACCGGCCAGCACCAAGGTGCCGACACCGACCATCACCAGAATGAACGTGCCGAGCGCCTCGGCCGCCCATTTCTTCAAGTCGGGGATCGGCCTGTCCTCGGCCAGTTCCTCGACAACTTCCTGCGCCGTGGGAGACATACAGACACACCTTCCGCCATCTCGAGCTACCGGTAGACGAGGTATTGCTGCGAACCCAGACCATTCAAGATCAAACGGTGTTTGTAGGTGGGACGCTACGCCAGACGGGTGATCTCTACAACGACTTCGAGGTCCGTCGAGCCACCGCCGGAAAAGATTCCCTTCAGCGGCGGCACGTCGGCGTAATCGCGCCCGACGCCCACCGAGACGTGCTGTTCGCTGATCGGAATGTTGTTCGTCGGGTCGTGTCCCCACCACTGCCCCGTCCACGCCTCGATCCAGGCGTGCGACTGGCCCGCCACCGTCTCGTCGACGGCGGCCGCCGGATTCGGGTGCAGGTATCCGGAGACGTAGCGGCTCGGAATCCCCATGCTGCGCAACAACACCAGCGTCAGGTGCGCATAGTCCTGGCAAACGCCGTTGCGGTCGGCGAAGGCCTCCACCGCCGAGGTGTGCACCGAGGTGGTGCCCGCCAGGTAGGTCATCTCCCGGTGCACCCACTCCGCCGCCTCCAGCACCGCCTCGGCGGGCGAGACGCCGCGACACAGCAGGCTCGCGATCTCGGCCAGCTCCGGATCGCGCGGCGCGTAGGCGGTGGGCGTGAGCATCTCGCCGAAGCGGTCGGCCAGGTGCGCGCCGCGCAACTCCTCCCAGGACAGCTCCTCGGGCGGCCCGGTGAACGGTTCGGTCTCCACCACCGACGAGCCCGTCACCTCCAGCTCGGTGTGCGGTGCGTGCAGATCGAACGCGGTGACCGCAGTACCCCAGTAGTCGGTGTAGCGGTACGACCGGGTCGCGGGCACCGTCTCGACCCGGTTCAGGATCACGTTCTGTCTGCTGTCCGCCCGCGGGGTGAGCCGCGCCTCGTTGAACGACCGGGTGACCGGCGCGTCGTACACGTATCCCGTGGTGTGCACCACCCTGATCCGCCAGGTCATAGCTCCCCCACCACCGGCACCTGGCTGTCGTGGCTGCTGCGCAGGTCGGTCCAGGCCACCCACGGCGCGGCGTGGAAATACTGCAATGCGATGGCCTCGCTCACCTCGCGGCAGGTGCGCTGTAGCGCGAGCAGCCGATCCTGCAGGTCTTCCAGCAGCGCGCCGGGCGGCAGGAATTCGAGTTCGCTGCGCGCCCTGCCGAGCAGGCGTTGTGCCTCGTGCCTCGCACCGACCCGGCTGCTCGGGCGCTGGTCCAGCTCGGCGAGACAGGACTCGGCGACCCGCACCGCGTGAAACACCGAGCGCGGGAAAAGCCGGTCGAGCAGGATGAATTCGACGACCAGGCCCGCGTCCAGCGCGCCGCGGTGGGTGCGCAGGTAGGTGTCGTGCGCGCCCGCCGACCGCAGCAGCGTCACCCAGGCGGGCGAGGACGTGCGGTCGCCCGCGCGGGACAGCAGCAGGCGCACCATCATGTCCACCCGCTCGATGGATCGGCCCAGCAGCAGAAAGCGGTAGCCGTCGTCGCGGCTGAGCGTGGAATCCGACAGCCCGGCGAACATGGCCGTCCGATCCTTGACGTAGGCGAAGAATTCGTGCGGGCCGAGACTGCGCGCGGCCTTCTCCGCGGCGGTCAGCCCGTTGTAGGTCGCGTTCAGGCACTCCCACATTTCGCTGGAGGTGACTTCGCGCGCGCCCTTGGCGTTTTCGCGCGCGTTGGCGATCGAGTCGACGATCGAGCCGCCGTGTTCGTGGCCGAACGCGACCAGGTCGGTCACCGCCCAGACGTCGAGTACGCCTCGGGGCGGTTCGATGCCGAGCACCCGCAGCAGCACCCGGGAGGTGCGGTCCGGGTCGACGGTGGCGTCCTCGAGCAGTTGGTGCACCGCGATATCGAGGATGCGGGCGGTGTCGTCGGCCCGCTCGACGTAGCGTCCGATCCAGTACAGGGATTCGGCATTGCGGGCCAGCATCGGCTATTCCTTCCCTGAGCGCCGGGTGGATCGCCGCCGCGGCACTGTCGATCGCGGGCCGCCCTGGCGTTGCTCCTGCTGTTGTTGCTGCTGTTGCCGATTGGCCTGCGCGGCGGTGAGCTCGCGGCCGACCTCGCGCGAATCCGATTGCGGCGGATCGCTCACCAACTCCCCACCCGCCAGCTCGCGTTCCGCCGGCGAAGCACGCCCGGCCAGCACCCAGGTGTCCTTGCTGCCGCCGCCCTGACTGGAATTGACCACCAGCGAGCCCTCGGGCAGCGCGACCCGGGTGAGTCCGCCGGGCAGCACCCAGATGTCGTCGCCGTCGTTCACCGCGAACGGACGCAGGTCGACGTGCCGGGGCACCAGATCGTTGCCGATCTTGGTCGGCACCGTGGACAGCTGCACCACCGGCTGCGCGATCCAGCCGCGCGGGTCCTCCTCGACCCTGCGCCGCACCGCCTCCAGCTCGCTGGGGCTCGCGTCCGGCCCGATGACGATGCCGTAGCCGCCGGAGCCCTCCACCGGTTTGATCACCAGTTCGGCCAGCCGGTCCATGACCTGCTCGCGTTCGTCGTCGAGCCAGCAGCGGTAGGTGTCGACATTCGGCAGCACCGGCTTCTCGCCGAGGTAGTACTCGATGATCTTCGGCACGTAGGTGTAGACGAGTTTGTCGTCGCCGACGCCGTTGCCCACCGCGCTGGAGATGACCACGTTCCCGGCGCGGGCCGCGTTCAGCACGCCCGCGACGCCGAGCACCGAGTCGGGCCGGAAGTGCATCGGGTCGAGGAAGGTGTCATCGATGCGGCGGTAGATCACGTCCACCTGCCGTTCGCCCTCGGTGGTGCGCATGTAGACGAAGTTGTCCCGGCAGAACAGGTCCCTGCCCTCGACCAGTTCCACGCCCATCTGCCTGGCCAGCAGCGAATGCTCGAAGTAGGCGGAGTTGTGTACGCCGGGCGTGAGCACCACCACGGTCGGGTCGGCTTCGTTCGGCGCGGCGGACGCGCGCAACGCCCGCAACAGGTGGCTGGGATAGTCGCCGACGGCACGCACCCGGTGCGAGGAGAACAGATCGGGAAAGACCCTGGCCATGGTGCGGCGGTTCTCCATGACGTACGACACCCCGGACGGCGAGCGCACGTTGTCCTCCAGCACCCGGAAGTCGCCGCGCTCGTCGCGGATGAGGTCGATGCCCGCGACGTGGATGCGGACGCCGTTGGGCGGGACCAGGCCCGCGGCCTCGCGATGGAAGTGCTGGCAGGAGTTGACCAGCCGCCTCGGGACGACCGCGTCGCGCAGGATGTGCTGCTCGCCGTAGACGTCGGCGAGGAACAGCTCCAGCGCCACCACCCGCTGCTTGATACCGCGCTCCAGCTTGTTCCACTCCGCCGCCGCGATCACCCGCGGCACCAGATCCAGCGGGAACGGGCGCTCCTGACCGGACAGCGAGAAGGTGATGCCCTGGTCGATGAAGGCGCGGTCGAGCGCGTCCGAGCGGCGCGCCAGGTCCGCGACATCGATGGGCGCGAGGGCGGCGAAGATCCCCTTGTACGGCTGGCGCACCCTGCCCGCGTGGTCGAACATCTCGTCGAAAGCCGCCGCGAAACGGCCCGGGCCGTACCCCTGGAACAGCTCCGTCGAGGTTGCCCGCCCGTTGCCGTTCCGCCGTCCCTGGAGCCTGTTCGAATTCGGCGCCGTAGACCGTCCCGAACGCGGCGGGGAGGCGGAAGTCATGCAAAAATCGTGCAACACGCAGGGGTGACGCCATGTGAGACGCAGGTAAATTTCTTGCATCGTCCGGCCACCGCCGAAATTCGGCCACGGTCCCGCCGTCCGGACAGGCCCCGACGCGCCGATTTCGTGTGCCGCGCGGCGGCTGGTAACCTCGACCTTCGGCGTCGCGATACCCGTTCACCTCGGGCGTGTCGTACGCGCAAGACTTCTCAGTACATACCACTCAGCGACAGGAACACGAGGAAACAGGCGTGGCCAACATCAAGTCCCAGATGAAGCGGATCCGTACCAACGAGGCGGCGCGCAAGCGCAACCAGTCGGTCAAGTCCGCGCTGCGCACCGCGATCCGCAGCTTCCGGGAAGCCGCTGCCGCCGGTGACAAGGATCAGGCCGGCGAGCGTCTCCAGTTCGCCAGCCGCAAGCTGGACAAGGCCGCCTCGAAGGGCGTGATCCACGCCAACCAGGCCGCCAACAAGAAGTCGGCGCTCGCGCTGGCCTACAACAAGCTCGGCTGATTCGCCGGTCCCGGGCATCCGGGATCCATTCTTCTGACGCCAGCCGCCGCGGCCTCGATGACCACGGCGGCTTTTGTCGTGTCCGACCCGAATCCGAGCCTCGTCGACGAGTTCACCGGACCGTAGCCGAGATGTCGGTGTCGGGGGCTACGATTCCGCGCATGGTAACCGTGTACGCGAATCAGACCGTGGTCAGAGCCGAGGACCTCCCGGAGGTCATCCGCGCCGCCGAGGTGCTCGGGCTCGGCCTGAAGATCGAGAACGTCATGGTCCCCGACGACGACGGTGGTTACTCGCTGGAGTGGATCGTGACCCGGGAAGACGATGTGCCCGTGTACGACGAATGGGAAGGCCGGTTCGAGGAATCGGACGAGGACGACGAACTGCTGCTCAGCTCGGCGGACTGAGCGACCGGCTCGGCGGGCGTCGTCCCGGGGACTCAGCCCCGCGGACGCCGCTCGGTCCGGCCGACACAGCTCGGCTCGACGGACACTGCTCGACTCAGCTCGGCGGGCTCAGCTCCGCCGCGCGCGGATTCTTTGCCGCGGCTCCGGCCATCAGGCGGTTCAACGCCGTCTGTGAGTCGGCGTCCGCGGCCCGATAGATGACGATCCGCTGGTCGGGATCCTGCACGGGCATCAGCACCTCGTAGGTGACGACCAGCGGCCCGACCTCCGGGTGGCACAGCGGCTTGTTCCCGCGCCCCTGCACCTTCACGTCGTGACGGTCCCAGGCGCGCGCGAACTCCACGCTGTGCGCCGTGAACTCGCCGATCAGGTCGGCCAGTCGCTGATCGTCCGGGTGCGCCGCCTATGCCGCGCGCAGGTCCGCGACACCTTCCCGGATGACGCGCTCACGCTCCACGTAGAACTCGCGCAGCGCCCGGATCGAGCAGGCACAACCACATCGAGTTGCGCCACCGTTCCGATAGTGCGTCGAAATCCTTTATGAGACAAGCCATTTCGCGATTCCATGCCATCGACCGTCTGGAACACGCCACCGCCGTCGACCTCGGTTTCCCGCACGAATTCCTGTCCCGCCCGCTCACCAGAAGCGTCACCTTCGGCGACCTGAAAATCGAACAGCGGGCCTGAGCCCACTGGCCTGGTCGTCGCTTTCACAGGTCCTTGCAGCACCTAAAACTCCTGCGAGGCGTCTGTGCAGGGCTGTCAGTTCACGCAGGGGATTTGGTCGCCGGAGATGGCGGCGTCCACGGGTTTGCCGACGTCCGGGATGGGGAGAGTGGTCGGGGTGTGGGTGGTGGCCGATGCGGCGGCGAGAGCCGTCGGCATGGTGAAGTCCGAGCCGATGACGACCTTGATGCGGCCCGTGGGCACGGTCGCGGACCGGATGACAGACAGGCCGCCGAGGGTCCGGGCCAGGCGGGCGGCGTCGGCGTCGTTGCCGGGGCCGTAGTACACGGCCGAGGCCGAGCCCTCCGAGGACGCGGCGTAGCCGACCGTGCCCGTCAGGTAGCCGCGCGCGGCGAGGGCGGCGGAAACCCGTGCGGCGTAAGCGTCTTCGCCATCGGCGTTGAGCACGTCGACGGTGCTCGACAGCGGCGGCGGTGCGGTCGGCACGGTCTCACCGAACGCGGCGCGCACCTCGCGGCGGATGGCAGCCGGATCGACGATGTTCACGTCCTGACCATCGATCACGTCGTAGCGCAGCACCGGCAGGGTGCGGAACTCCACGGTCGGGCTGGCGGCGGAGCCGACGGTGCGCAGGAAGTCGGTGACGTTCCAGCCGTCGGAGAGCACGATATTGCGGTGCGCGACGTCCATCAGGGCGGAGAGCTTGCCGACGTCGGTGAATGTGCCCGCATTCCGCAGCTCCCTCGCGACCGAGGTGAGGAAGGCCTGCTGGCGGTGGGTGCGGTCCAGATCGCCGTTCTCCAAGCCGTGGCGCTGGCGGACGAAGGCCAGCGCCTGGGCCGGATCGAGGCGCTGGCGACCGGCCGGGAAGTCGGCGCCGGAGTATTCGAGATCGCGCACCGGCTTGCGCAGGCACACGTCGACGCCGTTGAGCGCCTTGGCCAGATCGTAGAAACCGGCGAGGGTGACCTCGGCGAACCGGTCGATCGGCACGCCGGTCAGATTGCGCACCGCCTGCACGATCGAGGCACGGCCCGCCTCCCGGCCCGCCCGCTCCAGCTTCGTGCGATCGGTCTCGCCCCGCGCCTCCATGTGTTCCTGCACCAACGCCTTCTTCAGGCCGTACGCCTCCTTGATCTTCATGTGGGTGTAGCCCGGGATGCCGGAGACGGCCACGTAGTCGTCACGCGGGATGGAAACCGCGGTGATCTTCTTCAGGTCGGCGGGGATGTGCACCAGGATCAGCGTGTTGGCGTTGTAGCCGCCCTGGTCGCTGTCGCCCGCGTGGAGCTGATCGAGGATTTCCTGGGGAAGGTCGTTGCCGTTCTGGTCTTTTCGCGTATCCAGGCCGATCAGGAGGATGTTCATCGCGCCGCCCAGCGATCGCGGCGCGTCGTCGCCGAGCGCGTGGGAACGGCCGAAGCCGGCGTCGAAGCCGTTCTCGGTGGCCCAGCCCACCGCGGCGCCGGCCAGCACGAGCGCCGACAAGCCGCCCGCCATCACCTTCGCCACCGTGCGACCGAAGCCGCGGGGTGGTGTGGGCAGCTGAAGCACGTCGCGGGACGCCCGACGCCGCCCGTTGCGGTCGGAAGCATCGATGCGGGGAGCCCGCGCTCGTCGCTCGTTCATCCCAATCCAGTTTGACACGGATTGGGTAACCAATCATTTGCCGCAATCGATACTGTCTGGGGTCACCCCGCGCCGTGCAGGTCGAGAATGCTCGTCAAAGCGTGTTCGAGGGCGTAACTGGAGTCCGCCGCGCCGCCCTTCACGTCGGCGTTCAAGGTCGCGACCACCTGCATGGCGGTGCCGATGGTGGCCGGAGTCCAGCCGCGCGCCTGGGCCTGCGCCTTCTTCACCTTCCACGGCGGCATGCCCAGCTGCTGGGCGAGCTTGAACGGGTCGCCGCGACCCGCCGAACCGACCCTGGCGATGGTGTGCACCGAATCGGCGAGCGCGTCGGCCAGCAGCACGTGCGGGACGCCGCGATCGTTGGCCCACCGCAGCGCCTCCATCGCGCCGGGCCGGTCGCCCGCGACGGCGAGCTCGGCCACGTCGAACCCGGACACCTCCGCCTTCCCCGAGTAGTACTGCCGCACCGCGGCGACATCGATCTTGCCACCGGTGTCGGCCGCCAATTGCGAACAGGCGGCGGCCAATTCACGCAGATCCGAGCCGACCGCCTCCAGCACGACCTGCACGACGTCCGCCGCCACCCGCACCCCCGCGGCGCGGAACTCGCCGCGCACGAACTCCGTCCGCTCGGCCGCCTTGGTCAGCTTGGCGCAGTTGTGCACCACCGCCCCCGACTTCTGCAGCACGGGCGCGAGCGCCTTGGCCCGCCCGCCGCCGGAATGCAGCACCACCAGCACCACGCCGTCCGGCGGATCCCCCGCGGCCTCCGTGATCACCGCGACGGCTTCCTTCCCCGCCTCGGCCGCCGACTCCAGGACGATCACCCGATCCTCCGCGAACAAAGACGGACTCAACAGTTCCGCCAGCTCCGCGGTACTCGCGTCCCCCGCCCGCAGCCGGTCCACCGGCACCGCGTCCCCATCCGGCGCCACCGCCCTGACCTGCGCGGTGATCCCCGCCACCGCACGCTCGATCAACAGCTCTTCCTCGCCGAGGACCAGATGCACCGCCGCAGACCGTTCGCTCACCCGCCCGATCCTACGGTCCCCCGCCGACAGGGTTGTTCGCCCGCACCGACGACCCGTGACCAGCTGATCGTGCGCGAATTCGGGACGACATGGGTGCAGGTGCGTGTAGTCGAAGCTGCGGAGCGCGGCGATCGCTCGGGTGCGTGCGTCATGTCGCGGCGGCGACGGTGTCGACTGGGGCGCAGGCCGACCCTGCACAGCCCCAACCAGGGGGAGGCCGACTGGGAAGTGGATCGGCCGGGGCACAGGCCGACCCGCGCAGGCCGACCAGGAGTGGATCGGCCGGGGCGCAAGCCGACCCGCGCAGGCCGACCAGGAGTGGATCGGCCGGGGCGCAAGCCGACCCGCGCAGGCCGACCAGGAGTGGATCGGCCGGGGCGCAAGCCGACCCGCGCAGGCCGACCAGGAGCGGGCCAACCGAGCACAGGCCGACCAGGCGCGGATCGGCCGCCAGCACGGCTGAACGATCTCGGCCGTTCACGTGTTCAGGCCGGAGCGCACACCGACCGGGCGCAGGCCAACTAGACGCAGGCCGATCCGCAATCCGATCTGGTGCGGGTCTGCCGCCACGCGGCTGCTGTTGTCGCGGACGCTTACGCGGCGGTCAGGGTTCGGTGGACTACGAGGTGTCGGCGCTGTGCCCGCGCCGACAACCGGTGGCAGTGGCACGAACGTCCATGTGTCCACCTGCACGGCGGGTGCGAGCATGCTCCTCATCGCTGGCCTGCTCCTTTCGGATTCCGGGGCTGAGCGATCTCGGTCGTTCATGTGCTCGGTCCGGAGCGCGTGGTGAGGATGCGTAGGTCGGACGGGCCTCCGGCGATCAGCACATCCCCGTGCAGATCGGTGCGAGCGATCGTGGTGCCGAGGGTGTGCAACTCGGTGAGGATTTTGGGATGCGGGTGGCCGAAGGTGTTGTCCGCGCCGCTGCTGATGATGGCCAGCCGAGGGCGCACGGCGGCGAGGAATTCGCTTGTCGTGGTCCGTGATCCGTGATGTGGAACCTTCAAGATGTCGGCGCGCAGCGCTGCCGGTTCGCGGAGCAGGCGCAGCTGGGCCGGGGATTCGATGTCGCCGGTGAACAGGATTCGGCCGGCCGGGGTGGTGGCCACGATGACCAGGGAGCTGTCGTTCGGTTCGTCGGCGAGGTGCGGGCCGCCCGGACCGGGTCCGGCTGGCGCGAGAACGGTCAATTCCACCGCGCCGAAACGAAGTACGTGTCCGCTGGCCAGTTCGAGCAGCGGAATGCCGGTACGTCCGGCGATCTCCGCCACCTGGGCCGCACCGGTGAGCGGCGTACGGTCGTCGGTGACGCGTCGGCGCGCAGGCAGGGCGATCTCACCGATGCCCGGCGTGACGGCATCAATCGCACGAACTCCTGTTGTCCGTGCTGTCGAGTGTTCGGTGTGCGCGCTCGCATCAGGATGGGCCGTCGGCGCGCCGCATGCAGCTGTCGACCCGACTCCGCCGATGCCCGGGCCACCGAGGTCGGATGGGACGGCTGAAAGTCCCGAAGGCATTGTTTCGCCGAGCTCCTCCGGGGCAGCAGAAAGTTCCGGAGACATCGCTTCATCGGGTTCGCTCGGGCCAGCACAAGTCCTCGAGGGCACCGCGCCCTCGAGTTCGCTCGAGGCCGCACAAAGCCTCGACTGCACCGCTCTATCCACTCCAGTCGTGGCACAAAGCCCCGAAAGCGCCGCTCCATCCACTCCATCCAGGGCAGCGAAACGTCCCCGAGGCATTGCTTCACGAGCGTCGCCCAGCGCGGAACAACTTGCCGAAGGCACCACTTCATCTACTCCACGCGGGGCAGTACAAAGCCCCGAAGGCACCGCGCCGTCGATTCCGCCCAGGACGGCACAATGCCCCGAAGGCAGCACTTCGCCAGCTCCGCCCGGCGCGGCAGAACAAAGCCTCGAAGGCACCGCGCCCTCGAGTTCGCACGGGGCGGCACAATGCCCCGAAGGCATCGCTTCACCAGCGTCGCCCAGCGCGGAACAACTTGCCGAAGGCACCACTTCATCGACTCCACGCGGGGCGGTGCACAGCCCCGAAGGCACCGTGCCCTCGAGTTCACTCGGGGCGGCACAATGCCCCGAAGGCAGCACTTCGACAGCTCCGCCCGACGCGGCAGAGCGTTTGGAAGGCACCACTTCATCGACTCCGCCCGGTGCGGCAGACGGTCCCGAAGATATCGCTTCGCTGAGTTCCCCTGGGGCGGTGGCGATGGCGGCGACCGTGCGGCCGTGGAGTGCGCCGGTCAGGCCGCCGATGTGGTCGGCGTGGGGGTGGGTCAGGGCGAGGAGGGCTATGTGGTGGATGCGGAGGCGGTCCAGGCAGGTGCGCATGGTGCGCGGATCGGGGCCGACGTCGATGACGATGGCGGTGCCAGGGCCGGTGGCGAGGGCCAGGCCGTCGCCCTGGCCGATGTCGCAGGCCGCGAGAACCCAATCGGACGGAGGCCAGCCGGGATGCCAGAGCCGGGCGGGCAGCAGGACGGCGGCCGCGGCCAGCACCGCGACGGTCGCGAGCCGGCGTACCAGGGCGGCACGCAGCGCCCACACCACCACGATCACGAGCGCGGCAGCGGTCAGGCCACCGACCGAACCGGCGGGCACGGTGATCGTCGCGCCGGGCAGCGCCGCGGTGCGTTCGGCGACCTCGAGCAACCACCACAGCGGCGGGCCCGCGCAACGCAGGATCAGCTCCGCGAGCGGCGACCACACCGATGCGCAGGCAGCGCCGAGCGCACCGACGACGGTGATCGGCGCGATCGCCGGTGCGACAAGCACATTCGCCAGGATGGCGACAACGCTGACCCGGCCGGTCAGGGCGACCATGATCGGCACGGTGACCGTGAAGGCCGCGGCCGAGACCGCGACCACCTCGGCGGGCAGCCGCCACCAACCGCGGGCCCGCAGCCAATCGGCCCAGCCGGGCGCGAGCAGGATCAGTCCGGCGGTCGCCAGCACCGACAGCGCGAATCCGGCGTTCACCGCGAGTTCCGGCCAGACCAGCAACAGGCCGATCACTGCCGCGCACAACGCGGGCAGCGCCTGTTTGCGGCGGCCGGTGACCAGCGCGAGCAACGTGACAGCACCCATCGCGGCGGCCCGCAGCACGCTCGGATCCGGCCGGGCCACCACCACGAACATGAGCAGCGCCGCCGCCGCGGCCGTCGCCGCCACCCGGGGACCCACCGAGAGCGCCCGCACGACGAACAAGACGACCGACAGAAGGATCGTGAAGTTCGCGCCACTCACTACGCAAAGATGCTGCAAGCCAGAGGTTTCGAAGTCCTTGCGGACGGGTTCCGGCAGGCCGGAAGTATCACCGAGAACCAACGCCGGGATCAGTCCCGCCGCGTCCGGAGGCAATGCGGCGGTCGCCGCGCCCGCGAAGTCGTCGCGCACCGATGCGGCCGCCCGCTGCCACCACGGCGGTGCCGCAACAGGTTTCGGAGGCCCCAGGGCATGCAGCGTGGCGACCGTCAGGTCGCGATGTTTCGGCGGCTGTGGTTGCGCCCGGAATTCGATCGGCTGCCCGGGCAGCAGGTCACCCCACTCCGTGCCCGCCGCAAGGATCACCACCCGGCCGCCAGACCGCACCGTCGCTTCGGCGCTGTGATATTCGCGCAGCGCGGCCCGGACGATCCAACGCGGTTCACCACCGAAACCATTGGCCCGCATCGGCTTCGGGTCGTCCGTCGGGGTGACGACAACCCGCATCGAGAGCCCGTACGCCTCGCGCATCGGATGCGTCGCGACGCGATGTTCCCGCCACGCCGCAGCCATCGCGAAACCCGCCCCGAGCAGTGCAGCAGCGAGCAACGTCCACGCCACGGCCCGACGCCCCTGGGAAACCTCACCCTTCCCTCGTATCCCCGACACGATCACCACCATTGCCGCGACTACCGCTACCGCCACCCCCGCCCCGACTCCCGCGACGACGGCGGCTCCGCCTCCGAGGACCACGACCGCCGAGAGCGTGCACGCCACGGCCAATCGCACGAAATGCTCCGTGCGGTAACGCGACATCGACCGCGATCCGACAGCCACCGCCGCCGTTGCTGCGACGGCCACCACGGCTACCACTACCGTCGCGCCGGCCCCGGCCCCTACAACGACGGCGACTCCGGCCCCAAAGACCACGGCGGTCAAGAAGGTGCATGCCATGGCACGCTGCACGAAACGCTCCGGGCGCGACGCTGACATCGACACCGGTCCGACTGCCACCGCTACCGCTGCCGCGACAACCACGGCCACCACTACCGTCACCCCGGCACCGACTTCCACGACGACGACTCCGCCCCCGAGGACCACGGCAGTCAAGAGCATGCACGCCACGGGCAACCGCACAAAACGCTTCGTGCGAACGGCTGACAGCGACACCGGTCCGACCGCCATCGCCAGTACCACGGCCACGGCCACGGCCACGGCCACGGTGAGATCGGTACCGGTACCAGCACTCGAAAGTCCAACCACCACAGCGACAGCGACGCCGAGAAGCAGGGTCAGCGGAACGACCCGCCCTCGCGCGAAACGTTCCCGCTGCACCATCGCCGCCAATCCGGCTGCCGTCACCAGCAATCCGAGCGCGACCGCGATCCCGACCGACCAGCCCGAGGTCAGCGCGGCGATCGTCACTCCCCAGCAGCACAGGGCGGTGGGGAGCAGCCGCGCGTCCACAGTCGGCAGGGCGTCGGCTGCCTCCGGGTCCCGCGCATCGAGGGACGTGGTCATATCATCACCAGATCGCGCAGGCGGGCCAGCCGCGCGGGGCCGATGCCGTCTACTTCGCCGAGTTGTTCGAGGGCGGTGAAGCGGCCGTTCGCCGTGCGCCACGCGACGATTGCGCCCGCGGTGACCGGGCCGACGCCGGGCAAGGCGTCCAACTCCGCCTCGGTGGCCCTGTTGAGATCGACCTTGCCGGACGACCCGGCGCTCGGGCGGGAGGCCGCACTCGGGCCGGTCGTGGTGATCGTGGTGCTGCCGAGTTGGGTCGGCCCGGGCGACGGAGCGGCGAGTCCGACGAGGATCTGGTCACCGTCCTTCACGCGCTGGGCGAGGTTGATGCCGGTCAGATCGGCGCCGTCGCGGGCGCCGCCCGCCGCCGCGAGCGCATCCGCCACCCGAGCGCCCTCGGGCAGCCGCACCAATCCGCCGCGGTGGACCAGTCCGACAACACTGACGACCAGCTCGGCGGTCCCCGCCGCGGGCATCGCCCCCGTTGTGGCTGGAACCGGCTGCGCCGGAGAACGGTTCGGACGTGAGCCGAGCGGAGTCGTGCTGGTATGCACCGCGGGCAACGGTGGCACCGCGTGCGCCACCGGGCGCTCACGGAAAACCACGACCGTCGCCACGAGCACGGCGGCCAATCCGACCACCGCCAACGCCAGCACGCCGCGGCGGCCGGGATCGATACGCGCACCGTGAAAGCGCTCCGGGACGAAGCGCTCCCACCAGCCCGGACCGCGCGGGGGTTCGTCCAACCAACGTGGCGTACTCACCTGACCGACCGCCGCCTCGTCGTCCGCAACCTCGCCGGTATCCACGACACGACCGGAATACGCCGCGGAACGACGGCCGGACGCCGCCATACTCACCTGACCGACGGCCGCCTCGTCGTCCGCGACCTCGCTGGAATCCACGACATCACTGGAATACGCCGCGGAACGATGGTCGGGCGCCGCCGTACTCGATGTCGGTCGCGACCGAACGCGCTCGGGGGCCGCCACTCGACTCTTGGTTCGAACCCGTGCTTCCTCGACTCGCGACGCCGCTTCACCAGATTCGGGGTGATCGACCGCCATCGCTTCCCCGAACACGTCCGATTCCAGCGGCGGCAGGCGTTCCAAATGCCAACGCCCCGAATTCTTCTCAGACCGTCCTCGGATCCGCTGCCATTCCTCCCGATGTGACGCAGAGGAATCCCCGCCTACCGACGCCCACACGCTTCCATCGGAGCTCGTGGGCGCTTCCCTGTCCGCCATCTGGTGCGAGCCCGCCACCGCTGCGGGCAATGGCATCCCGCCATGCACCGAATCGACATTCGACGGCTGGACACTGACATCCACAATGTCGGTCTCGCCCAACCCAGCCACCGGACTCGCGAACACCGAACCACGCGGCGACGCTTCGACACCCGCCGCGACAACAGCCACATCCCAGACTGCCGACGCCCGCGCGCTGTCCACGGAGCTCACGGATACGTCCTCGTCCGACACAGGCCGCGCGCCCGCCCTCACCGCGAGGCCGCCACGCACCGAACCGATATTCGACCGCCGAACGCCGACATCCACAGTCTCGGTCGCGCCCGACCCAGCCGCCCGACTCGCGAACACCAAACCACGCGGCGACGCTTCGACACCCGCCGCGACAACAGCCACATCCCCGCCTACCGACGCCCGCGCGCTGTCCACGGAACTCACGGACACGTCCTCGTCCGACACAGGCCGCGCGCCCGCCTCCACCGCGAGCCCGCCACGCACCGAACCGGCACTCGACATCCGAACGCCGACATCGACAATGTCTGTCTCGCCCGACCTAGCCGCCCTCGCGAACACCGAACCAGGCGGCGACGCTCCGGAACGCACGACAACGACATCCTCCGACCGGGCGCGATCGCCGAAGGACAGGGTCGTCCCTGCACCCGCGGCCCTGCTCGCGCCTACCCGGACGGTCAGCGCGCCGAGCTGCCGTCGAATCCGCTCGCGTTCGTCATGTCGTCGCATGCCCGCGACCGTACGCAGCCGACCGGACCGAACAGCCCGCTGCGACCAGGCATTTCCGTAGACCTGTTGATAACCGCTCCGCTGTGGACAACCCCATCCGCGAAACCCTGACCCGCGTAGATCCAGGCGCGACGGCCGCACGGCATCACTTCAATTGCTTGGCGAAGCAATTCGACAGCGGCAACACCTCGTAGGGCGGGAAGATCGGAATGCGGTGGTACCCGCTGCGGACGTAGAACCGCACGGCCTCCGGCTGCAGATGGCCGGTTTGCAGGATCAGCCGGGGCAGCCCCTCGGCGCGGGCGGCGTCTTCGGCCGCGGTCAGCAGTGCGTCGGCGACGCCCGAGCCGCGATGGGCGGGGCGGACGAACATCCGCTCGAGCTCGAGTTCGCCCGCGTTCCAACGCATCGCCGCGTGACCGGCGGCCCACCCGAATAGGCGACGAAGGTGCGGTGCACGGTGGACTCGTCGACCGCGTTCCGAGTGCCGCGCACGGTGCGGGCCAGGTCGGCGTACCGGGGACCGACCTCGGCGGCCATCTCCTCGCGCAGGGTCACCGCGTCGGGATGCGCCCAATCGACCGTGACCACGGTCAGCGGCGGACGTGTCGGCGGCGTCGAACTCGTCATTGTCCCGAAGTTATCCGGCATCGCGCGCGATCGTCACGGTTGCGCTCATCGTGATCGCTCGTCCGTCACGCGCAGCCGCCGGGAACCACGAGCACACCGACCGCGCCGAGTCCGAGGTGCACGCCGAGCACCGGTCCGAACTCCGCGACGATGAGTTCACGGATCCCTGGAATCAGTTCGCGCAGTTGCCCGGCCACGGTTTCGGCCGCCTCGGCCGCCTCGAGGTGCTGCACTGCCACTGCCGCGCCGTCTTCTCCGGCGGCGTCCACCGCGGCGGCCACGAGTTTGGCGTACGCCTTGGACCGGGTGCGCGCCTTCTCGCGCAGTTCGAGGCGGCCCTCCACGATTTGCAGCAGTGGTTTGGTGACCAGCTCGCTGCCGAAGAACGCCGCCGCGCTGCTCAGCCGTCCACCCCTGCGCAGCTGCTCGGTCCGGTTGACCAGGAAGAAGGTGCGCGCACGACTGGCGGCCGCGACCGCGGTGTCGTAGACGATGTCCAGCGACGCACCGGCTTTCGCTCGCCGCGCGGCCGCCAGAGTCGGGAGTCCGGTGGCCAGGCCCGCGCCGAGGGAATCGACGAGCCGCACCCGGTCGGCGGCGTCCATGTCGCGCACGGCTTGCCTGCCCGCCTCCCAGGTGCCGGACAGCTGACGCGAAAGATGCACCGCGACAACACCGTCTCCCCCGCTGCGCGCCAGCGCCCGCTCGTAGACCTCGCGCAGCTCGCCCGGCGAGGCTCCCGAGGTGGTCACGGTGTCTGCGGCGTAGTCGATGTCGATCGGTTCCACGCCCTCGCGGATGGCGCGGTCGCCGACGAGGACGTGCAGCGGTACGACGGCGATATCCAGCTCGGCGACGAGTTCGGCGGGGAGGCTGGCGGACGAATCGGTGACGACCACGACGGCCAACTACCGAACCTCCTGCAAGGTCTTGACCATCGCGTTGGCTACCGCGGTGTGCCCAGCCCAACCCCAGTGGATGCCATCCGGATTGGCGTCGCCGGAGAAGATGTTCTCCCGCACCGCTTCACCGAGATCCACCAGCGGCACCGCGCTGCGCTCCGACCAGGCCTGCAGCGCCTTCACCGCGCGCGGCCGCCCGGAGTGCACCCGTCCGTACGCCTCGCAGTTGTGCACCGAGGGCAGTACGGCGACGAACGGCAGATCCGGGCGCAGCTGTGCCAGCGCCTCGCGGGACTGCTCCAGGTATTCGACGCTCACCTTCGGCGGCAGCGCGACCGGGCGACCCAGCTTCGACAGCTTCGGCTGAAGCCAGTTGTAGACCGTGCGAACGCGCCTGCGCAGCCCCGGCGGACGCACATAGCGGATGAGCTCGCGCAGCGCGGTCGGTAGTGGTGACGGCAGGGTGTCCATGCCGCCGACGGCGAAGACCACCGCGCTCGCGTTGGGTACGGCGGCCCACACCCGAGGGTCGCCGATCAGCGCCCAGTACGCGTCGCGGCAGGTCCAGCCGATCCGGCCGACCAGTTCCACGTCCCAATCCAGTTCGGCGCCCACGAGATTCGGCCAGATCCGCGGATCATCCGCGGGCAGACCGCCCTTCGGACCGAAATAGGAGAGCGAGTCGGCCATCACCAAGAGAACCGGGCGCTTGGCCGGGGCCGCCTCGGGTGCGGGCACCACCTCACCCACGGTTACCGTACTCGCAGCTTCGCCCGCGGGCTCGGCGGGAAGGTCTTCGCCCGAATGCTCGTTGGGCACAGCCGAAAGCGGTGCGGCGGAAGGAATCAGCGCCGAAACGAAGGCAGACGCGGCTACTGAATCCGATACCGATACCGCGGTGGGGGCGGTCGATGCGGCCGTCACCCCGGGAACCGACGCAGGGTCCACGGGCTCGGGTTCACCGGTCGGCACGGAGTCCGCACCGTCGCCGCCCTCGGGCGTCGAGAGCGATGGGTCGGCCTCTCCGGCAGCCTCTTCCGCCGAAGGTTCGATTGATTCGAACACGGCACCGTTCGCGCCATCCTCGACCCCAACGGACCGCAGCTCACCGACGACAGCCTCGCCGCCCTCACGCACAGCTCCGGCTCCGGCTCCGGCTCCGGCTCCGGCTCCGGCTCCGGCTCCGGCTCCGGCTCCGGAATCACTATCCGGAACCGACGCTTCGACCACGTCGCTCACATCCGCGACGCTCGCTCGAGCGACACCGTCGCCCGACGGGGCCACGAGTTGTCCAGCGGCGCCATCGATTTGCGAGGCCGTCTCGATCCCCGCTTGCCCACGCGCGGCCGACTCTTCGGACGCCGCGTCCACGGTCAGGCCCCCCAGCGCGCCGTCCCCGGCACTGTTTTCGGCACCTGGCTCGCCATCGTCCACCGCAACGCCTTCGGCCACCGCCGCGGCGTCGACCACCATGGCGGCATCGGCTACGGCGCTTGCCTCGCCGTCGGCACGCACCACGGCGGCATCGGCTACGACACTCGGATCACCATCCGCACCAACCCCATCGGCATCCGACTCATCCGCGACCTCACCACCCGACGCGCCAGAACCGTCACCGACGCCCACATCGGACGAGGAACTCGCACCCGGCTCCCCCACCGAATCGACGTCCCGCTTCGCCGGCGGCCCGCCGAACAACGCATCCGGCAGGTGCCGTTCCGGCTTGGCCGTCACCTGTTTGAACAACTCGTCCGGCACCGTCCGCAGGGGTTCGTCGCCCTTCGCGGCGTTCTTGCCCGACGGGGCGGGCTTGGCCGCGGGACCGCCGAACAACGCATCCGGAAGCTGGCGTTCCGGCCGGGCGGTCACCTGCTGGAACAGTTCGTCCGGCACCGATCTGATCGGTTCTTCAGAGGACATCGGGAGCTACCTTTGCCGCTGCGTTCCACACATCGAGGCGCCACCCGGGCTGTTCGATGCCTGGACCGTGGCTGCTCAGTTGCACCCAGCTGGTATTGGCCAATCCACCGAGGATCGGCCAGTTCTGTGGCGGCAGGTCGAGCAGCGCGGCCGTCAGGGCGGCGATCAGCCCGCCGTGCGCCACCAGGATGATAGTCCGGCCCGGCCAATCCTGTCGCTCGCTGAACAGTTCCTGGACGACGGGAAGCGAGCGCGCACCCACCTCGAGCTTGCTTTCGCCGTTGGGCGGCCGATACGTGGCGTCCAGCCGCCAGGCCACGCGCGCGCCGGGATAGTCGGCGTCCACCTCGAGGTGGGTCAGCCCCTCCCAGTCACCGAGGTGGGTCTCTCGCAGGCGCGGGTCACGCACGACGGGCACCGTGGTGTGCTCCCCCAGCGCGAGCGCGGTGTCGTGGGCGCGCTTGAGATCGGAGGAGACGATCGCGATGGCGTTGCGCGAGACCAGTTCGCGCGCCGCCTCTTTGGCTTGTCTTCGGCCGAGATCGGTGAGATCGGTATCGATCTGGCCCTGCATACGATCCGAGGCATTCCATTCGGTCTGCCCGTGCCGCAACAGGATCAGGGTGCGCACACTGGCATACTTGCTCACTCGGCGCCGTTCCCCTCGGCACCCTCCGCGGCGCGCGGATCACCGACGCCTGCCACCGGAACCACCGGGCAGTCCTTCCACAGCCGTTCCAGCGCATAGAAATTGCGCTCGTCGTTGTGCTGGATGTGCACGACGACGTCGACGTAGTCCAGCAGCGCCCACCGGCCCTCGCGGGTGCCCTCCCTGCGGACCGGCTTGTGACCGGCCTGCCGCAGCCGCTCCTCCACGTTGTCGACGATCGCGTTCACCTGGCGCTCGTTCGGCGCGGACGCGATCACGAAGCAGTCGGTGATCACCAGTTGCTCGGAGACGTCGAGGACGACCACGTCGGAAGCCAGCTTCTCGTCCGCCGCCCGCGCGGCGACCTGCGCCATCTCGACCGACTCGACAGATGCGCTCATGCCTGCCTGCTACCTTCCGCTGGTTCGGGCACGTAGAGGTGCCGCTTCGATATGTACTGCACCACGCCGTCGGGGACGAGGTACCACACCGGCCGATTCTCGGCGGCGCGTCGCCTGCACTCGCTGGACGAGATGGCCAGAGCCGGGATCTCGATCATGGTCACCGCATCGGCCGGAAGATCACGCAGATGTTCCTGGAGATGATCGGCGTTCAGCTCGTAGCCAGGACGGCTCACCCCGACGAACTTCGCCAGTTCGAACAGTTCCGCCCAATCCTGCCACGACAGGATGTTGGCCAGTGCGTCCGCTCCCGTGATGAAGTACAGCTCGGCGTCCGGATACTGGGCGTGCATCTCGCGCAGGGTGTCCACCGTGTAGGTGACCTTGCCGCGGTCGATGTCGGCCCTGCTGACCGAGAATCGCGGGTTGGAGGCCGTCGCGATGACGGTCATCAGGTACCTGTCCTCGGCCGGACTGACCTTTTTGTGTGCTTTCTGCCACGGTTGTCCGGTGGGGACGAAGATCACTTCGTCCAGGTCGAACCGGTTGGCGACTTCGCTGGCGGCGACCAGGTGCCCGTGGTGGATCGGGTCGAAGGTGCCGCCCATCACCCCCAGCTTGCGTCCGGTCCGGCCTTTCTCTTGCATGAGTGCCGAGCTTAATGCTCCGCCGCGAACCGCCGCCCGGACGCCCGGTCCTGGGACGAACGTCCAGTTCGGCGGCATG
This sequence comes from Nocardia sp. bgisy134, assembly GCF_965341865.1. GTDB lineage: Bacteria > Actinomycetota > Actinomycetes > Mycobacteriales > Mycobacteriaceae > Nocardia. The sequence continues at coordinate 442,983 of NZ_CBDQZP010000001.1, read as the reverse complement.
GCCCGTCCCGGAGCGGGAAGGTCACCGACGGCAGGCCGAGTCGGTCACCGCCGGTTTCGACCCCGCAGGTCAGGCCCCGTCCGTCGAGCCGAAGCGGCGGACGAACTCGCCCGCCAGTCCCCCGCCCGCCGCGGCGACCAATGCGCCGACGGCCGGATGGACGATCAGCCCGGTCACCGCGCCGGCGAGTTCGGGCAGCCGCCGCGCGAACCAGTTGCGGACGTACTCCATGGTCGACAGGTCCGGCTCGGACGCGGTCACCGCCTCCTCCAGCTCGTCGACGCGCTCGGCGGCCTGGTCGCGCAGCGGCCCTTCGGCGGGCAGCTGGGCGCGCAGTCGCTCGAACTCGGCGCGCAACGCGGTGAGATCGGCGCCGGCGTTCTGGGTCGAGTCCCGGCCTGCCTCCACCCGGCTGACGGTGTTGTGGTGCCCGACGGCGATCTGCCCCGGCACGTCGCCGCCGACGTTCAGGTGGTAGTTGGCTCCGGATGCTTCGGTCACGGGTGGTGTCCTCTCAGTTCGTGGGGAAGGGGATGGACGGGGGCTCCACCGTGCTGGACGACGGCGGCAGGGTCACCGTGGGCGACGGCGGGGTCGTCGTCGTGGTGGTGGTCGTTGTCGACGGCGGAGTAGTGGTGGAAGAGGACGAGCCGGTCGGCGGGGTGGTGCCCGTCGGTGGGAGTACCGCGCTGCCGCGCAGTTCGAAGGTGATGGCCGAGCCACCCGAGTCGGACGGGATGATCAGCTCGGCGGCATAGTCGCCGGGCTCGGTGGGGCTGAAGGTGAAGTCGTACATACATCCGCTGACTCCGACGGGCGGGCAGGGGTTGGGCGTCGCTCGAAAGACCGGGTCGCCCGAGAGCGCGGCGGCCGCCTCGTTGTCGCACGACAGCCAGGGAAATCCCGCCGCCTGGGTCACAGGTTCCCCGCCCGCCACCGCCTCGAAGGTGACCAGGTAGGTCTGCGGAGCGCAGTCGGTGGCCCCCGGTCCGGGATCTGTCCGCTGCGTCCGCGGCGGAGGCGGGGCCTGAGCCGGGCCGCTGGTCTGTTCCGGGGTCGTGGTGACCGGGAGCAGACCGGTCGTCGCGGTGGACAGCACCGTCGTGATCGGCGCTTGGCCGACCGCGGGCGGCGCCTCGCCGGAGGTGAGGCGGACTCCGGTGACCGTCGCGGCCGCCGCGAGCGCCGCGACCACCGTGCCGGTGGCGACGGGATGACCGAGCGCGACCGAACGCAGCGCGCTCTGCACCGCCTGCGATCCGGCTTGCTGCGCCGCGACGACCGTGGCGCCCGCCCCGACGCCGACGGTCACCCCGACCGCCATCCCGAGCGCCTGCTCGCGCACGTGACTTTCCCTGGTGAAGTACGCGAGATCGGCGGCGTGACCCACCTGGGTCGCCGCCTGCAAGCCGACCGCGAGCACCTCCTTCCAGCATCCCCAGCGCAGGGCCCTGCCGAGGACCGGCGAGACGGCCCTGGCGAGTTCGCGCACCGAATCGTGCCGTCCGCGGACCATGCCCGCCCGCAACACCCGGACGACCACGGCGTCCAGTTCCAGGATCTCCGCGGCGGTCGCCGTACGGACGGCCCAATCACGCAGCGGGGCAACGAAATCGGCGGGATCCGGCAGTGGACCCTGCCAGTCGGCGGTGAGCGCGGTGGGGTTGCCGGTCAGGCGATAGCCCGCCGCGGTGGGCTCGGCCAGGTGGATGCGTTCCAGCGCCGCGAGGTCGGCCGTCGTGTCCGGCCTGCGAAGCAGAATGCCGAGCAGCGCGGGTTTCACCGGCACGCCCGCCAGCGCGCACAGCACGCCGAGTGCGTCGCGCACATGCCCCGCGAGTCCGGCGATCATCGCTCGTTGCAGCAGGCCGGGGTCGGCGAAGAGCTCGCCGGCGCCCGAGTGCGCGACCCACGCGGCGGCGCGCACCAGGGCGAGTGGGTGTCCACGCGCCGCACGGGACAGCCGCCTCGCCGCGTCCGAGTAGCCGAGACCGCGGCCGAGCACGCCCGCGAGCAGCGCCATGGCCTGCGGCTCGGGCAAGCCCTGGAGTTCCAGCGAACGTCCTTGTCCCCACAGCGTTCTCGTCGTCGTCGCGACGATCAGATCGCCCGCGGGCACGATGTCGAGCACGCTGTCCAGATCGGCGGCGGAACCGTCGAAGTCATCGATCACGATGAGCGCGCGGATCGATCCCATCAGCCGCCGCAACACCGTCTGGTCCGGCCGGTAGTCGACAGCGTCGTAGCAGGCCTGGAACAGCGACTGGATCAGATCCTCGACCGCGAGACCGGCCGCCGAAAGATAGACGACGGAATGCCCGCCCCGGGCGCGATCCGCCGCGAACCGGCGCAGCAACGTGGTTTTCCCCACCCCCGGCGGTCCCGAGATTTCCACCGGCACACCGCGATCCAGCGACTCGGCGACGAACCGCAATTCGGGCAGTCGGCCGATCATGTCGCCGCGCGCACGCGGAATCGGCACTCCCACCGGCCGGGTCCGCCGCCGCACCTCGGGCGGCGGACCGTCGCGGACGAAAACCTGTGACCCCTGCGCATTGATCACGACGTTGTTCTCGCCGACGACAACCTGCCCCGCGACGCTCCCGCCGACAGTGACGCGATGAAACCTGTTGTCTTCCCCATTCATGCGAATCTCCCCGGCGACGTCAGTCGTAGCGCAAAGAGTAATCGATGGATTCTCCTCGGGCGCAGCTATTTTCGCGACATGAAACCCTCGGAAATTCGTTCGGGCAATCAGTCAATTCCCCGCACACCGACGGCGGCCGGAAACTGTCCGAAACAATCGGTGGCGAAGGAATTGCTCAGCCGCCGAACACATCCCGCATTCCCGGCGCGAGGTCCGCGTCGAGCTGGTACCACGGGACGGTGACCACGATGTCGCCGGTGAGGTCCTCGGCCGGGGCGCCGAAGTGGATCTGCATGCCCGCCGGGGTCGCCAGCCAGACGCGGTAGTTGTACTCGGCGGGCTCGAGTGCGCTGGCCGAGAGGCCGGACTGCGGCGGAAGGAGGCCGGCGGCCCGGGCGGCAAGGGTGTCCAGGCCGCGGTGGAGGTCGGTGAACAGGTCGGCGAGGGTGAGCGTGCGGCCGGTCCGCACGTCGGTCACGTGACTCGTGCGCAGGACGACGGTCGCGTCGCCGGTGTCGACCGACACCGACAGCAGCCCGCTCAGCACCCGCGGCCCGAGATAGGTGGCCTGGCCGGGGCCGGGCGCGAGGGTGGTTCGCGCGTCCACCTGGTCGATCCAGAAGCGTGCCGCCGCGAGCATGCCCGCGTTGAACGCCGCCGCGGCGGGATCGCCGCCCACGATCTGCGGGACGTCGAGGACGTATCCGGGCCCGGTGACGAGCTCCGAGAACCCGGCGTGCGCCACGGCGCTCGGCGGAGCCGCCACGGCGTCCGGCTCGATGGCCGCCGCGCAGGTGGTCAGCAGCCCGGCCATCGCCACCACGACGACAGTGGCGGCGGCGTAGATCTTCATTCCGGTCTCCGAATTCGCGACGCACCGAGGCGTTCTCGGTGTCTGTCGCTACGGTCCGGCACACCGCCAAAGAAAGGCTGAGCATCCGCTGAAGAACGCCATCAGCGTTCCCGCATGTCCTCGAGCTGGTTGCGCGTGTATTCGAGTTCGAGGGTCACCTGGGCCGAGGGTTCGCGCTGCGCCAGCGCCTCGAGGTCGGCGAGCACCTCGCCGAGCGCGGCGATCCCGTCCGCCCGTTCGGACTCCGAGTCCGCGGACCAGTACCGCAGCCAAGCCGCCGAACGCAGGCACCGCGAGCGCGGTCCGATGCGACCGAGTTCGCCCCACAGCTGGGCGGCGCGCAGGTACGCAAGCCGCGCCTGATCCTCCGCGCCGGCCGCGTCCAACGCGGAGGCGGCCGACCAGACCAGCTCGGCCTGGAGCTCGACACGTCCGCGATCGGTGCGGACCAGCCGTGCGCCTTCGAGAAACTGCTCTCCCGCTTCGCGATACTTACCGGTGAGTCGCAGCGATTTGCCGAATTGTCCACGCAGCACCGCCATTTCGGCCGCCGGATAAGGCGATGCGCCCGCCGCGAGCGGTGGCTCGAACAGTTCGACGGCCTCGGCGTGCCGCCCGGCCCGATGGAGTGCGCGGGCGGCGACCAAGGTCAGATGCACCGCGTCCGCCTCCGACACTCCACCCCAGCGAGCAGCGGCGTGCAGTGCCGTCTCCGCCAGCTCCAACTCCCGCCCCGGGCGGCCCGCCAGCACCATGACCAGCTGCGAATGCCACCGCGCGAGCGTCTCGGCGGGCAGCGCGCCCGCACCGAGCGCCAGCGCCTTGCGCAGATACTCCTCCGCCTCGCCGGGGGTGTCGAGCAGCCGAGCCGCGGCCAGCTCGGCCAACCGCTCGGCGTCCTCGCCCCGTTGATCCCCTTCCCCATCGCCGGTCTGCCCGGCGCACCCCGCCTCGACGCCTTCCGGCGCTCCGTTCCCCATGCGGGGGATCGTGATCGGGGCCGCCAAAGAAATCCTTAACGAATCCTGATCGTGCGTGGCGCGTCCGGGACTATGTGGGGCGTTTGGATTTCGGCAGCTTGCTCACGATCGCGTCGTAGGACTGGTCGACGAGCTCGCGCAGCTCGTCGGTAGGGACCGCGCCGCCGAGCCGGATGCTGTTCCATCCGTATCGGCCGATGTAGGCCGAGGCGGTGACGTCGTCCGGGTAGATGTGCACGAGTTCGTCGGCCTCGTCGCGGTTTCGGCCGCACTTCAGGCCGACCGAAGCACCGCCGAGGAACGCGAAGATCTTGTCGCCGACCTTCGCGACCACATCGCCCTCCCACGGTTCGTCCTGCCAGGCGCCCGGTTTGGCGAGGCAGTAGGCCAGCAGCTGCGCATCGTCCATCTCAGATCGGCAGGAGCCGGGAGACCACGTCGGTCAGCTGTCTGGCCGAACGGCATTCGTGCATCTCGATCACCTCGCGGTAGCGGTCGGCGGCGGAATCGCCGGAGCCCCACTGGGTTCGCGGCTCCGGGTTGAGCCAGTGCGCGTGCTTGGCGACCCCGACCAGCGCGCGCAACGTATCCAGCTGCGGGTCACGGTAATTCGTGCGGGCGTCGCCAAGGATCAGCAAGGAGCTGCGGCTGGTGACGGCGTCGGGGAATTCGCGGGCGAACGCGGTCAGCGCGCCGCCGTAGTCGGAATGCCCGTCGAAGCCGACGACGTCGGACTCGGTGAAGATCTTGGTCATCGCCTCGTCGAGCTGGGTGTTCGGGTCGAAGAACCGGGTCACCTCGTCGGCGTTGTCGACGAACGCGAAAATCCGGACCCGCGAGAACTGTTCGCGCAACGCGCTCACCAGCAGCAGGGTGAAATTGCTGAAACCGGCGACGGATCCGGAGACGTCGCACAGCAGAACCAATTCCGGCCGCCCCGGATGCGGCTTGCGGTTCACCAGGTCGATCGGCACGCCGCCGGTCGACATGGACTTGCGCAGCGTACGCCGCAGATCGATCTCGCCGCGGCGAGCGTGCTTGCGCCGCACGGCAAGACGCGACGCCAGGATCCTGGCCAGCCGCTGGGTGCTGCGCCGCAACTCGGCCAGCTCTCGTTCGGAGGCGCGCAGGAAGTCCACGTCCTCGGCCTGCCGCGCGACGCCGTAACTCGCGACCCGCTCGCGGCCGATGCGTTCGGCCACCCGCCTGCGCGTCTCGGCCTCCACGGCGGTGCGGAAGCCGTCGATGCGCTGCCGGGCCGCCCGGCGGGCGACCTCGGCGTCGAACGCGCTGGTGTCCGGCCCGACGGCAAGCCCGGCCAGGATCTTGGCGAGCAGCGTCTGCGGCTGAACCTCCTTGAGCGCCTGATAGGCCGAGAACGACGGCCCGCGCGCGGACTGATACTGGCCGAGTTGCTCGACCAGCTGACCCACCAGCTGGTCGAGCTGCCGACCCGGGTCGTCCATCGCGAGCAGTTCGGCCAGCATTTCGCGCAAGGCGGGAATGTCCACCTCACCGGCGGGCGTACGCGGAATCTCCACCTCGTCCGCGGCGACGCCGCGCTGCCCCACCGCCACCGGGAACCACAGGTCGAACAGCCCGTCGAAGGTCGCGCGATGGGTGGTGCGGCGCAGCAGCGCGCAGGCCAGACCCTCGCGCAGCACCTCGCGGTCCAGCAGATCCAGCACCGTCATCACCCGGCCCGCGTCGACGGTCTCCGACGGACCGACCGGAATGCCGCGCGCCCGCAGCGCCTCGACGAAGCCGACGAGATGACCGGGCAGCCCGTGCGGGGCGTCCAGCGACACCGTCTCCGCCGGGCCCGATCCCGTGACCATGGCTCAGGCCAGCTTCAGCTCGGCCAGCGCGCGCTGGTGATCGCTCTGATGCTTGAGCACCACGCCGAGGGTGGCGCGCACGGTGGAGTCGTCCAGGTCCTTCAACCCGAGCGCCAGCAGGGTGCGACCCCAGTCGATGGATTCGGCGACCGAGGGCAGCTTCTTCAACTGCATGCCGCGCAGCACGTGCACGATGCGCACCAGCTGGGCGGACACCGCGGCCGACAGCTCGGGCACCCGGCTGGCCAGGATGCGGCGCTCCAGTTCCTCGTCCGGGAAGTCCAGGTGCAGGTACAGGCAGCGGCGCTTGAGCGCTTCCGACAGCTCCCTGGTGGCGTTGGAGGTCAGCACCACGAACGGCTTACGGCTGGCGGTGATGGTGCCCAGTTCCGGGACGGTGACGGCGAAATCGCTGAGCACCTCGAGCAGCAGGCCCTCGATCTCGACGTCGGCTTTGTCGGTCTCGTCGATCAGCAGCACCGTCGGGTCGGTGCGGCGGATCGCGGTGAGCAGCGGACGGGAGAGCAGGAACTCCTCGGTGAAGACGTCGGCCTTCGTTTCCTGCCAATCGTTTTCGCTGGAGGCCTGGATGCGCAGGATCTGCTTGGCGTGGTTCCACTCGTACAGCGCGCGGGCCTCGTCGACGCCCTCGTAGCACTGCAAGCGCACCAGTTCCGCGCCCGCGGTCTGCGCGACCGCGCGGGCCAGCTCGGTCTTGCCGACACCGGCCGGGCCCTCGATGAGCAGCGGCTTGCCCAGCCGGTCGGCGAGAAATACCGAGGTGGCGGTGGCCTTGTCGGCCAGATAGCCGGTGGTGGCGAGCCGCTCGATCACGTCGTCGACCGAGGTGAAGATCGGCTCTTGCGGTGCATCGGCCACTGGTCAGTCCTTCCTTCGTAAAGCGGGAGGCTGTCGCCTCCGAAAACGCCCGCGCGGCGGCGGACTACGCCGGGCGGGTCTGCCCGTCGCCCCAGACGATCCACTTGGTGGACGTGAGCTCCGGCAGCGCCATCGGGCCGCGCGCGTGCAGCTTCTGGGTCGAGATGCCGATCTCGGCGCCGAAACCGAACTGCTCGCCGTCGGTGAACGCGGTGGACGCGTTGACCATGACGGCCGCGGCATCGACCCGGCCGGTGAACTCCCGCGCCGCCGCCAGCTCGGCGGTGACGATGGCCTCGGTGTGGCCGGTGCCCCAGGTGTTGATGTGCTCCACGGCCGCGTCCAGATCGTCGACGATCTTGAGCGCGATGTCCAGGGTGAGGTACTCCTCGCCCCAGTCGGCGTCGGTGGCGGGCACCTGACCGGGCAGGTCGCCGTGGATGGTGACGCCGTGCCGCTCCAAGGCCGCGGTGAGCTTGGGCAGCGCGGTGCCGGCGATGGCCTTGTCGATGAGGACCGTCTCGGCCGCGTTGCAGACGCTCGGACGGCGGGTCTTGGCGTTGATCAGGATCTGCTCGGCCATCTCCAGGTCGGCGGCCGCGTGCACGTAGACGTGGCAGTTGCCGGTGCCGGTCTCGATGGTCGGCACGGTGGCGTCGCGCACCACCGCGTTGATCAGCCCGGCGCCGCCGCGCGGGATCACCACGTCGACCAGGCCGCGCGCTTGGATCAGGTGGGTCACGCTGGAGCGGTCGTGGCTGGGCAGCAGCTGCACGGCGTCGGCCGGGATGCCCTGCGCCGTCAGGGCTTTGCGCAGGACGTCGACCAAGGCGGCATTGGACTCGGCGGCCGAGGAGGAGCCGCGAAGCAGTGCGGCGTTGCCCGACTTCAGCGCGAGACCGAAGGCGTCGACCGTGACGTTCGGCCGCGCCTCGTAGACCATGCCGACCACACCGAGCGGTACCCGCACCTGACGAACCTCGAGTCCGTTGGGCAGCGTCGAGCCACGCACCACGTCACCGACCGGGTCCGGCAGACCGGCGACTTGGCGCAGTCCGGAGGCGATGCCGTCGATGCGCGCCTTGGTGAGCCGCAGCCGATCGAGCAGCGAGGCCTCGGTGCCCGCGGCCTCGGCCGTCGCGATGTCCTTGTCGTTGGCCGCAAGCACGGTGTCGGCCGCGCCGAGCAGCGCGTCCGCCGCGGCGTGCAGCGCCTCGTTCTTCTGCGCGGTGGTCAGCTGGGCCAGCGCCCTGGACGCGACGCGGGCCTTTCGCGCGGCGTCGTGTACCGCCTCGCGGACATCCAGCTCGGTCGTCGTTCCTACCGTCATGGCTAACAGCCTACGCACCGGGTCGGCGGTGCTTTCCACGTGCACGAGCAGCCCGGCGCGCGGCCGGGGCGTTCGGATGCGTGCGTGCGGAGCGACCGGGGACTACCGTCCGGCGGTATGACCGCTGACGCCCCCGTCATCGCCGTGCTCGGCAGCATCAACATGGATCTGGTCACCACCACCCGGCGACGGCCCGCGCCCGGGGAGACGGTGCTCGGCAGCGGGTTCACCATGGTCCCCGGCGGCAAGGGCTCGAATCAGGCTATCGCGGCGCGACGAGCGGGCGGCACCGTAGCGTTCCTCGGCGCGGTCGGATCGGACGTTTTCGCGGGTGACCTGCGCCGGGTGCTCACCGAGTCGGGCGTCGGCGCCGACCGGCTGCGCACGGTGCCTGGCCCGAGCGGGATCGCCGCCATCGTGGTGGACAGCACAGGCGAGAACAGCATCGTCGTGGTGAGCGGGGCGAACGCGGCGCTGACCGAGCTGACGGCCGACGACCTCGCGCTGATCGGCGCGTCCGATGTCCTGCTGTGCCAGTTGGAGATTCCAGTGCCGACCGTCGCCGCCGCGGCGCGGCACGCGCGCGCGAAGGGTACCGTCGTGATGCTCAATCCATCTCCCGCGCAACGTCTTCCGTCCGAGCTGTGGGAGGAAGTCGATGTGGCCGTGGTGAATTCGGGCGAGGCGGCCCAGCTGGGCGCGGCGCTGCACGCGGTCCGGCACCTGGTGGTCACCCGGGGAGCAGCCGGTGCGACCTATCGCGGTCCGGACGGTGCGGAACTGTCGGTTCCCGGCGTCCTGGTGGACGTCGTCGACACCACCGGCGCGGGCGACGCCTTCACCGGCGCGCTGGCCGCGGCGTGGCATCGCGGACCGCGCGCCGCACTCGAATGGGCGTGCGCCGCAGGCGCTCTCGCCACCACCAGGCTCGGCGCCAGCAGTGCGATCCCGGACCGCGAGCGGATCGAGGCCCTACTGCGCGAGCACGCGAACTAGCCGGACCTTCCCGCCGCTCCGGGCCGCCCAGCGGACCACTACGGGCAGCTCGATCGGGGCCCGGCGCGTCCACCCCGCGTTGTCCCGCGACCGCGCCGCGCAGCGCCTATCGTTGGGATTCATGCCCACCATGCCCGAGCGCATTCCGGCCGACGGGGACGCGGCGGCGCCGATCGATCACATCGACGCCGAGATGATCGCGCTGTCCTTCGTGGACAACGCGGGCATCACGCGGGTGAAGACGGTCCCCGCCGCGCGTCTGGCGCATGCGGCACGCTTCGGCGTCGGCGTCTCGCCGTGTTTCGAGACCTTCGGATTCGACGATCTGATGACGGTGGGCCGCTATCTCGGCGGACCCGACGGGGACCTGCGGCTCGTGCCCGATCTCGCCGCGCTCACCGAACTCGCCGGTCAGCCCGGCTGGGCCTGGGCGCCCGCCGACAAGTACACCCAGGACGGCACACGGTTCGCGGCCTGCCAGCGCGGTTTCGCGACGCGGCAGGTGGAAGCGGCGCGGCGGGCGGGAGTGCGGCTGTCGATGGCCTTCGAGACCGAGTGGGCGCTGGGCCGAGCCGAGGATCCGATCGGTTTCACCCCCGCCATCCACGGCCCGGGCTACGGCATCATCCGGCTCGGGCAAGTAGCCGAGTACGCGCGCGAATTGGTGAGCCTGCTGATTCGGCAGGGCCTCAGGGTCGAGCAGTTTCACCCGGAATACGCCGTGTCGCAGCTGGAGATCTCCATCGCGCCCAGCGATCCGGTCGCCGCGGCCGACGCGGCGGTGCTGCTGCGGCACACCATCCGGCAGCTCAGCGGGAAGTACGGCTGGCGCGCGACGTTCGCACCCTGCCTCGCTCCCGGCGGCGCGGGTTCCGGTGCGCACCTGCATCTTTCGGCGCACGACGAAAACGGTTCGCTGTTCGCCGAAGGGCCCGGTCCCTACGGCATGAAGGAGGCGGGCGCGGCGTTCCTCGCAGGCGTGCTGCGGGAACTGCCCGCACTGGTCGCGATCGGCGCCGGGAATCCGGCCAGCTTCCTGCGGCTGCAACCCTCCCGGTGGGCGGGGATCTGGCAGTGCTGGGGACGCGAAACACGTGAGGCGGCACTTCGTTTCGTCACGGGTGTGCAAGGCACCGAGCGCTGGGCCGCCAATGCGGAGGTCAAATGCTTCGACGGGACGGGCAATCCGTATCTCATCGTCGGTGCGGTGATCGCCGCCGGACTCGCGGGCATTGCGGAGGGCCTGATCCTGCCCAACGAAATCACCGGTGACCCAGCGACTTTCGCACGCCGCTTTCAAGTCCGCAGACTGCCTGCCGATCCAGCGGAGGCGGCCGCGCACCTGGCCGCGTCCACAGTGCTGGCCGAGGCCATGGGGCCCGAACTACACGACTCGCTGCTCACCGTGCGGCGGGCCGAGGCCGAGCGCTACCGCGGCGCCAGACCCGAAGAGCTCGTCGCGTTCACGCTCTGGCGGTTCTGATGACGCTCACCGACGCCGTCACTCTCACCGATCACCACTGCCACGGCGTCAGGGCGGCCGATCTGGACCGTCCCGGCTTCGAGGCACTGCTCGGCGAGGGACCGCGCGGTTCGTTCGACTCGGCCCTCGGGCTCGCCGTCCGGCGCTGGTGCGCCCCCGTACTCGACCTGCCGCCGCACACCGGGGCGGACGCCTACCTGGCGCGCCGCGCCGATCTCGGCTGGCGCGAGGTGACCGCGCGGCTGCTCGGCGCGGCGGGCACGGCGCGCTGGCTCGTCGACACCGGCCTGCCCGACGGGCTCACCGACCTGGCCGAGTTCGGCGAACTGGCCGGTGGGGAGATCGGTGAGATCGTGCGGCTCGAACAGGTCGCCGAACAGGTCGTCGCCGAGGTGGGCGGCACCGCGAAGGCCTTCGACCGCATCGAGGCCGCGGTGCGCGAACGGGCCGCGGGCGCGGCCGGGCTCAAGACGGTCGCGGCGTACCGGACCGGCTTGGACTTCCCGCTGACCACCACGCCGCCGCCGACGCTCGCGCCCGAACACCGGCTCAGCGATCCGGCCACACTCGGCTGGCTCGTCGGACTCGGCGCGCGGATCGGCGCGGAACTCGGCCTGCCGCTACAGATCCACACCGGCTTCGGCGACCCCGACCTGCGCCTCCAGCACGCCGACCCGCTGCTGCTCACCGACTTCCTGCGCGCGACCGCGCCCACGGGACTCACGGTCGTGCTGTTGCACTGCTGGCCGTTCCACCGCAACGCCGCCTACCTCACGCACGTCTTCGAGCACGTCCGGATGGATCTCGGGCTCGCCATTCCGCACGTCGGCCGCGGCGCACGCACGCTGCTGGCCGAAGCGCTCGAGCTCGCGCCGTTCCGCTCGGTGCTCTACTCCTCCGACGGCTACGGCCTCCCCGAACTGCACTACCTCGGAGCCGTGCTGTGGCGCGACGCCCTCGGCAAGCTGCTCGACGAATGGCTGGCCGACGACGTCATCACCCCCGCCGACGCCGACAACCTCGTCTCCACCCTCGCCCACGGCAATGCCGCGAGGGACTACCCGTTCTCCGGCACCTCGCGGAAGCCCACACCGCGGTAGAGCGCGATCGCCGCGACGCGGAAATCCTCGAGGCACGTCGGGCGCCGAATCGGGGACGGCGAGTCGCGTCGAGACGGGCCCGGCGGGGGCGCCGGAACGGGCCTGCCACGCGGCGCTGTGCGGTGCGACGAAGCCCGGTCGCGGCGCGTTTTAATCGAGTGCGCAGCGGTCAACCAGTCTTTACGGTGGAACTATCCGAAGAGAAAGAAAGAAGGTAGACCGATGTTTCCCGTCGAGCTGCGCGGCACCAGGGCGCAGACGCTGATGTGGGCCAACGAGCACGATATCGAGCCTGCCGCGCTGCGGCAGCTGCGAAACATCGCGCAACTCCAGTGGGTGCACGGGCTGCGCGTGATGCCGGACGTGCACCTGGGCAAAGGGGCGACGGTCGGGTCGGTCATCGCGATGAAGAACGCGGTGGCGCCCGCGGCCGTCGGCGTGGACATCGGGTGCGGTATGGAGAGCGTCCGGACGAATCTGACGGCCGCCGACCTGCCCGACAACCTGCATTCGCTGCGGTCGCGGATCGAGGCCGCCGTGCCGGTGGGCTTCCACGCGCACGACGACCCGGTCAACATCGGCAAGGTCGGCGCCGAGGCCTCGGCATTCGGCGTGGGCACCGCCACGTTGCGGTCGGGCTGGGACCGGTTCTGGGGTTCGTTCACCACGCTCGACAAGGGTGTCGGCGCGCGAGAGTCCAAGGCGCACAAGCAGATGGGCACCTTGGGCGGCGGCAATCACTTCATCGAAGTCTGCCTGGACCAGGACGACACGGTGTGGATCCTGCTGCATTCCGGTAGCCGCAACATCGGCAAGGAACTCGCCGAACGGCATATGACCGTCGCCCGTTCGCTGCCGCACAACGTGGACCTACCGGACCGGGATCTGGCCGTATTCCTCTCCGGCACACCGGAAATGGACGCCTACCGGCACGACCTGACCTGGGCACAGGAGTACGCCGCGCGCAACCGCGCGGTGATGCTGGCGCTGGTCTGCCGTGCGGTGCGTGACGAATTCGCCGGTCGCGACGTGCGTTTCGAGACGCCGATCTCCTGCCACCACAACTATGTGGCGGAGGAGATCATCGACGGCATGCCGATGCTCGTCACTCGCAAGGGCGCCGTCCGCGCGGGCGAGGGTGATCTGGCGCTGATCCCTGGCTCGATGGGTACGCGCTCGTATGTCGTGCGAGGCAAGGGAAATCCCGACTCCTTCCAGTCCGCCGCGCACGGCGCGGGACGGCGAATGAGCCGCAACGCCGCCAAGCGGCAGTTCACCGTCGCCGACCTGATCGCCCAGACCGAGGGCGTCGAGTCCCGCAAGGACGCCGGCGTGGTGGACGAGATCCCGGCCGCCTACAAGGACATCGACGAAGTCATCGCCGCCCAGCGCGACCTGGTCGACGTGGTGGCGACGCTGCGCCAGGTCCTCTGCGTGAAGGGCTGACCTCCGACCCGGCCGGACCCTCGCGGTCCGGCCGGGCTCGGGTGGATCGAGTGCAGCCCGAGCTGGGGCATCGGCGCGGCGAAGGTGTCCGTCGCGCGATAACGCGAACAGGAACTAGAACGCGTTCTATAGTCTGCACATGCAGACAGCGTCGACTGGGCAGCCGGGGGCGAGGCGGGCCGATCCGGTGCGGAAGTGGCGGAGGCGGGTGGGGGTGCTCGTCCTCACTGTCTCCCTGGCCTGTGCGGTTCTGGTCGCGGTTGCCTCACCCGCGGTGGCGATTCCGAACACCAGCGATGCGTTCTATCTGCCTCCGGCCGGTTACGAGTCGACCGAGCCGGGCACGATCCTGCGGTCTCGGCCGATTACGCCGGCCGCGCTCCAGCTGATTCCCATGCGGATTCGCGCGTGGCAGTTGCTGTATCGGACAACGGATTCGAACGGTGATCCGTACACCGCGGTGACCACGATCCTGATGGCGGATCACGGCAGGCCCGCGACCGCGATCCTGTCGTACGACAGCATGATCGACGCGATCGCGCCGAATTGCATGCCCTCGCACGTACTGCGGACCGGCGCGCCGTGGTTCGAGTTCGGGGGTAGCGGTGGTCCGATCACGCTGTCCACGACAGCCAGCGAGACCGCGATGATCGCTGCGGGCCTGGCCCAGGGGTGGGCGGTGTCGGTGCCTGACCTCGGTGGCGTCGAGAATCGGTTCCTGACGCCGCGGGAACCGGGATACGTTGCGCTCGACGGGGTTCGAGCCGCGCAGAACCTCGCCGCGCTCGGTCCGATCGGGGCGGAGACGCCCGCACTGTTCTGGGGGTACTCCGGCGGCGGAATCGCCACGACGTGGGCCGCGCAGGTGCAGCCGACGTACGCACCGGAACTGAACGTCGCGGGGATGGCCATCGGTGCGCCGGTTCCGGATTTCGCCGCCGCGATCATGAATGGAAACGGTTCTCCGGTAGCCGGTTTGGTCGCGGTCGGCGTGGCCGCATTGCGGCAGGACTCTCCCGAATTCGCGGAGCTCCTCGATCGCATCGTCACCGAGGAAGGCCAGCAGCTGCTCGCGGGAGCGGCGGCGAGCTGCACACCGCAGAACCTGGTCAGCTTCGCGTTCCGTGACTTCGACAGCCTCTTGACCGAGCCGTTGCAGCAGGTCATGAGCGCGCCACTCACCCAGCGCGTGCTCGCGGAACGAGCTCTGGGCGATACCGCCCCCACCGCGCCGCTGTATGTCTACAACGCCGTCGACGACGAATTGAGCACCATCGCGTCCGCCGATCAGTTCGTCGACGGATATTGCGCCGCAGGCACTTCCGTGACCTACCGGCGCGATGTCATCGCCTCCGTGATCTCCGCGCACACCTTCGAATGGGGTCTCGGCGCGCCCGCCGCTTTCGCTTGGCTGAAGGACCGAGCCGCCGATGCGGGCTTCCCGCCGACCGGTTGCGATATCCAGACGGTGTCGACCCCGACCACGCCTGCCGCGCTGAGCACCCTCGGACCTGATTACACCGGCGGGCTACTGGCCGCGATCCTCGGACATCGGTAGACCGCTACAAAGGCATCCGGCCCGACTGCGGTCGATTTGGCTCATCGCTTCGGGCAGAATTCGTGCGGATCCTGTTGCACGCCTGGCATTTCGGTATGACAAGCACACTGATATCGCGCTCAGGACAGCGACAACGCAGCTGAGCACCCACAGTCGCCCCGAGGCCGACGCGCGCCAATTCAGCGGCGGCGCAACGTGCCCGCGATACCCGCACCGACGAGCAGCACACCGGCTAGGAAGATGCTGCCGTTGATCACCCAGGCGTGCACCGCCAGGCGCGTCTCCGCGGACAGCAGCGGCAGGCCGTCGATGAGACGGAAAGTGTCGTCCGGGAACAGGAAGTAGACGATGCCGGGGAACACACCCCATACCAGACCGGCCAGGACCGTCCCCACGGGCGAGTAGGCCGCCAGGGCGGCGACCAAGAGCAGAAGCGCTGCGCCGCCGATGATTTGGAAGGTCGAGCCGAGGCGGTCGGCGGTGTCGCCGAGAATCACCCACTGTCTGGTATCGGCGGCGCCGTGCGCGGCCAACGCGATCCCGATCGGCGTCACCACCAATCCCGTCAGCACCGCGACGAGCGTGCGTCCTGCGTTGCCACTGGTGCGAAACTGCGCGCCGGGCGGGGTCCAGTTCGGGGGCGGCTGGTACTGGTACGACATCGTTCGCCTCCTGCGATCCCGCCATCGCTGTTCATCGTCGCCCCGCGGCGGTGCTCTCGCGCGACCACGGGGTACCACGATGATCTCGCGAAGCCGCCGGTTCGGTGGCGGATCGGGACTTCGCGGGAATCTGCTCGGGCGCGTCGACGCGGGGGCGGGCGGCGGAAGGTGTCGGTGGGATGGGGCACCATGGAGCGCGTGACCACGGCCGAGGAGAGTTTCGCGATCGACGGCACCGCTTCCGACCTGCGGGAGCGGGCCGAAGGGCTGCTGCGCGAGCTGGCGGGGGCGGGCGCGCGGCTACGGGAGGATCAGTGGACCGCGATCGAGGCGCTGGTGGTGCGGCGGCAGCGCGCCCTGGTCGTGCAGCGCACTGGGTGGGGCAAGTCGGCCGTCTATTTCATCGCGGCGAAGCTGCTGCGCGCCGAAGGCCGGGGCCCGACGGTGATCGTGTCGCCGCTGCTCGCGCTCATGCGCAATCAGGTGGCGGCGGCCGAGCGCGCCGGAGTGATCGCGGCGACCATCAACTCGGGCAATGTCACCGAGTGGGACGAGATCCACGATCGGGTCGCCGGTGGCGAGATCGACGTCCTGCTGGTCAGCCCGGAGCGGCTGAACAATCCGGACTTCCGCGATCAGGTCCTGCCGAAGCTGGCCGCCGACGCGGGCCTCGTGGTCATCGACGAAGCGCACTGCGTGTCCGACTGGGGCCACGATTTCCGGCCCGACTACCGTCGCATCCGCACCCTGATCGCCGATCTCGGCTCGGACGTGCCGGTGCTGGCCACCACCGCGACCGCCAACGACCGCGTGGTCACCGATGTCGCGACCCAGATCGGCACCGACACCCTGGTGCTGCGCGGCACGCTCGACCGGGAGTCGCTGCACATGTCGGTGGTGCGCCTGGAGGACGCGGTCGAGCGCACGGCCTGGCTGAGCGGCCACCTGCACCGGCTGCCCGGCTCCGGCATCGTCTACACGCTGACCGTCGCGGCCGCCCACGACCTGGCCGACGTGCTGAACTCGCACGGCCACACCGTCGCGGCCTACACCGGGCAGACCGACCCGGCCGAACGCGAGGCGCTGGAATCGGCGCTGCTGCGCAACGAGGTCAAGGCGCTCATCGCGACCTCCGCGCTCGGCATGGGCTTCGACAAACCCGATCTCGGTTTCGTCGTGCACGTCGGCGCGCCCTCCTCACCCATCGCCTACTACCAGCAGGTGGGCCGCGCGGGTCGCGGCACCGAGCGCGCCGAGGTGGTGCTGCTGCCCGGCCCGGAGGACACCCGGATCTGGAGCTACTTCGCCTCGGTGGCCTTCCCGCGCGAGCACATCGTGCGCACCGTGCTGGACGCCCTCGACCTGGACCGTCCGCTGTCCACCGCGGCGCTGGAGCCGCTGGTGGACTTGAACCGTTCCCGGCTGGAGATGGTGCTCAAGGTGCTGGACGTGGACGGCGCGGTGCGCCGGGTGCGCGGCGGCTGGATCAGCACCGGCGAGCCGTGGGCCTACGACACCGAGCGCTACGAACGTCTGGCCGCGGCCCGCGACGTCGAACAGCAAGCGATGCTGGACTACCAGTCGACCACCGGCTGCCGGATGAACTTCCTGCGCCGCCAGCTCGACGACCCTGGCCTGCCCGCACTGGACGCACAAACGCCTGGCTGCGCTCGCTGCGACAACTGCACCGGGTCGCGCCCCGACGCCACGGTCGACGCCGATGCCGTCGCGGCCACCCGCGCCCGCTTGGACCGCCCCGGCCTGGACCTCGCGCCGCGCAAACAGTGGCCGACCGGCATGGCCAAGCTCGGTATCCCGTTGTCGGGCAAGATCGGTGACGGCGCGGAGACCGGCCGAGTGCTCGGCAGGCTCACCGATCTCGGCTGGGGTCAACGCCTGCGCGCCCTGCTGGACGCTCCCGACGATCCCGTCCCCGACGCCGTCTTCGACGCCTGCATCGCGGTCTTGCGCGAGTGGGATTGGTCCACCCGCCCCACCTCGGTCATGGCCCTGGCGTCCGATCGCCACGCCGTGCTGACCGCCACTCTCGCCGCCCGCCTCGCCGAGGTCGGCAGGCTCCGCGATCTCGGCACCCTCGCGACCCGGCCCGGGCAGCCACCGGTCTCCGCGGCCAACTCCGCGCACCGCGTCGCGGGCCTCTACGACTCGTGGGACGTTCCCGACCTCTCCGGCGTCGACGGCCCGATTCTCCTGGTCGACGCCCGCACCGACACCGGCTGGACCCTCACGGTCGCCGCCCACGCCCTCCGCCGCGCGGGCGCACCCGCTGTCCTCCCCTTCGCGCTGGCCTCGGTCACCTGACCGCGTCGTCTACAAACTCAGCGTCGCCCGCAGACTCGCGTCCAGTGACTCGCTCTCCGCGGCGGTCAACTTCCCCAGCTTCTCGGTGAGCCACGGCCGGTAGGCCCGGTGCAGTTCCAGCGCGTCCACCCAGCCGTGTTCGGTGTATACGCCGAGCACATGGCCGGGATCGCTCACCACCACCGGGACGACGTGCAGCCAGCGGTACGGCGAGGTGATGACGGCCGGGTCGGAGACGAGCACCACCGTGCTGCGCCGGGGGAAGGGGGTGCCGTCGCTGAGAGTCGGTGCGTAGCTCCAGATCTCGCCGCGCCTCATGCGGCACCGCGGGACCGGCGGCGGGCGTCGGCGGCGGCGGACTCGGTGAGGTCGAGTTCGTCGTGGGCGGCGGCCAGGTCGGCGGCGTCGTCGACGGCGAGGCTGGTGAGACTGTCGTGCACGAGCGCGGAGCGCAGCGACGCGTTGATCAGCGACGAAAGGCTGCGGTTCTGGCGTTCGGCGGCCTGCTTGGCCCATTCGGCGACCTGCGGATCCAGCGTCACCGTGATGCGCGTCGCCTTACTCATACCTTCATGCATACCAGAACGGTGCACCGCGCGGAACCAGTGCGGCGTGCCCGATCGGACGCCGCGAGGCCCGCGTTTTCGACGGACGTCGTGCGCCCTGGCCCGTTAAGCTCGGACCGTGGCGAGCAAGTCCGCATCGGCCGTCGAGCTGGACGTCGGTGACCGCACCGTGCGCATCTCGAACCCGGATCGGGTGTACTTCCCCGAGTCCGGCGCGACCAAGCTCGACCTCGTGCAGTACTACCTGAGCGTCGGCGACGGCATCGTCAACGCTCTGCGCGACCGTCCGTGCATGCTGCACCGCTTCCCCAAGGGCCTGGCCGGCGACAAGGTGCACCAGAAGCGCCTGCCGCAGGGTGCTCCGGAGTGGATTCCGACGGTGCGCGTCTTCTTCCCGCGCTACGGCCGTCACGCCGACGAGCTGTGCGTGCGGGAACTGGCCGACGTGATCTGGGCCGTCCAGATGTCGACGGTCGAGTTCCATCCGTGGAACTCCCGCCGCGCCGACACCGAACGCCCCGACGAGTGGCGCATCGACCTGGACCCGATGCCGGACTGCCCGTGGTCGCGGGTGCAGCGCGTCGCGGGCGTGGTGCACGAGGTGCTCGACGAACTCGGCGCCGTCGGCTGGCCGAAGACCTCGGGCGGCAACGGACTGCACGTGTACGTGCGGATCGCACCGGAGTGGGGTTTCGCCGACGTGCGCAGGGCCGCGCTGGCATTCGCGCACGAGGTGGAGCGCCGCGCCCCCGACGACGTCACGACCACCTGGTGGCGACGCGACCGCGATCCGAAGCTGCTGTTCGTCGACTACAACCAGAACGCCCGCGACCACACCATTGCCGCGGCCTACTCGGTGCGCGGCGTACCGGAGGCGACCGTCTCCACTCCGGTCCGCTGGGACGAGATCCCCGATATCGATCCGCGCGACTTCACGATAAAGACGGTGCCGTCCCGTTACGCCGAGCTCGGCGACCTGCACGCCGGAATCGATGACGCAGTCTTCGCCATCGACGAGCTGCTGGAGTGGGCAGACCGGGAGCGCCTCGAGGTGGATCCGCCGGAGGAGGATTCTTAACGCGTGGTGCTACCGTCGCGGTGGCGAGCAGTCGGTCCGAGCACGGACCGTCGGTGCCGGCGAAGGAGGTCCGCGATCGTGATCGAGCGTCATCGAGTGGTCCAGTGGCTCAGCGTGTCCTCGCGCGCGACGGAGCCGAGCGTCGGCGAGGCGCGGTCGTGAACGAGACGCCGGTCCCGATCGCGATCGGTCCCACCCAACCCGCGCCGACGCTGCTGGAGAAGGCCGTCACCGAGGGCGGCGCGACGCTGAGCGACCTCGCCGAGGCGCGGGCGTTGATCTGGGCGGGCGGGCCCGGGGAGTTCCCGGAGCGGCTGCCCGACTCCGTCGTGTGGGTGCAGCTGCCCGCGGCGGGCGTCGAGGACTGGTTCACCGGGGGTCTGATCGCCCGGCATCCGAACGTCCGGTTCACCTCCGCCGCAGGCGCTTTCGCCGCCAGTGTGGCCGAGCACGCGCTGATGATGCTGCTCGCCGGTGTGCGCTACCTGCCCGAACAGCTGCGCGCGGGCAGCTGGCGCCAGCAGGACTTCTTCCCGCACGTCGGCACCCTGCGCGGTAAGACCGTCACCATCGTCGGCGCGGGCGGCATCGGCCGCGCGCTGATCCCGATGCTCGTCCCGCTCGGCGCGCACATCATCGCGGTGAACCGGTCCGGTCGACCGGTCACCGGTCCAGGCATTCCGTCGACGGTCGAGACGATCTCGGCCGAGCAGGTGTCCAGGGTGTGGCCGCGCACCGATCACGTGGTGGTGGCCGCGCCCGCGACCGCGGACACCCAGCACCTGATCAGCGCCGACGTGCTGGCCCGGCTCAAGCCCTCCTCGTGGGTGATCAATGTGGCCCGCGGCAGCCTGGTCGACACGGACGCGCTGGTGGCGGCGCTCGCTGTCGGCGCGATCGGCGGCGCCGGGCTCGACGTCACCGACCCGGAGCCGCTGCCGGACGGGCACCCGCTCTGGGTGCTGCCGAATGCCATTGTGACGCCGCACGATTCGAATCCGCCGCAGCTGCGTTTCGCCGCGTTCGCCGACCATGTCGAGGCGAACGTCGTCCGGTTCGTCGAGGGGCGCGAACTGCTCGCGCCGATCGATCCCGCGCGCGGCTACTGACCTCCGCACGGGCCCCGGCGACAGGGACCGCACCGAGCCGACCGGCGAGTTCCACCACACCCGGCCACGGGTCCGCACCCGGCGCACAGGACCCCGTCGAGGCGAAACCGCCGCATTCGGCGCGCACGAGCATCGCCACCCCGCCGTTCGCGATGGCGTCGTGACGAGAGCGCCCTAATCTGCCATTGACAAATGGCACATTCACAGATGATCCTTGATCCCATGACAAGGTCAACGAGGACCTCGGTCCCCGGCGTTCCCGCCGCGCCCTCCCTGCGTGCCGGTCTTGCCGCCGCGGCCGCCGAGTACGGATTGCGGCCGCTGAACTGCGCCATTCCCCTGAATACGCCGGGCATCTGGTTCGCGCGCAACCTCATCGCTGCGATCATGGCCGCGGCCGGACCACCACCGGCAGGCACCAGCGTCGCCCCGGTTCGCGCGGGCGCGGTGCGCGGCGAATGGGTGCGAGCACCGGGCGTCGAATTCGGCAGGCGCGCGATCTACTACATCCACGGCAGCGGGTACGTCCTCTGCTCTGCCCGCACCCACCGCGGGCTCGCCGCCCGGCTCTCCCGCGAGACCGGTCGCCCGGTATTCCTCATCGATTACCGGCTGGCGCCGGAGCACCGCTTCCCCGCCGCGGCCGACGATGTGGCGGCGGGCTACCGGTGGCTGCTCCAGCGCGGCTACGAGGCGAAAGACCTCGCCATCGCCTGTGATTCGGCGGGCGGGCACCTCGCGCTCGATCTGCTGGTGCAGAACGAGACCCGCGCGCTGCCGCCGCCTGCCGCCGTGGCGATGTTCTCGCCGCTGCTCGACCTCACCCTGAGCCTCGCCGCCGGACAGGAACGGCGCAGACGCGATCCGGTCATCTCGGCGCGCGCCGCCGCCCGGCTGCCTCGTCAGTACACCCGCGGCCTCCCCGCCGACGCGCCCCGGCTGCGGCTCACTGTGCCCGCTGGCATCGAACTGCCGCCGATCCTGGTCCAGGCCGGTGGCGCCGAGATGCTCAGCGCGGACGCGCGGCGGCTGCACGAACTGGTGCGCGCCGCGGGCGGCGTCTGCGAGCTGGAGATCTGGCCGGGCCAGGTGCACGTCTTCCAGGCGCTGCCCCGGCTGGTTCCGGAGGCCGACCTGGCGCTGCGCAGGACCGCGGAATTTCTCGGCGCGGCATGGGCCGCGCGCACCGATGTGGAACAGGTGAGCTGAGATGTTGGAAAGACTTGTCCCGCTGAGCTTTCGATCGCGCCGCAGCCACGGGGCGCGGGCTGTGGTGACGGGCGCGGGCAGCGGCATCGGCCGCGCCTTCGCGGTCGAGCTCGCCGCCCGCGGCGGTCAGGTGATCTGCGCCGATATCGACCAGGCGCGCGCCGAGCAGACCGTCGCGATCATCGAGCGCACCCATCCCGGCGCCGCGCACGCCTTCCGCTGCGATGTGTCCCAGCGCGCGGATGTGGAGGTGCTGGCTCGCTTCGCCGAATCGGTTTTCGACAAGCCGGTCTCTCTGGTGATCAACAACGCGGGTGTCGGCATCGGCGGTAAACCCGTGGGCGCCATCGGTTTCGCCGACTGGGAGTGGGCGCTGGGCATCAATCTCTGGGGCGTGGTGCACGGCTGCGAGATCTTCACCCCGATGCTGCGGGAGGCGGGCCGCGGCGGCATCGTCAACGTCGCCTCGGCGGCCGCCTTCGCGGCCGCGCCCTCCATGGCCGTCTACAACACCTCCAAGGCCGCGGTGCTTTCGCTGTCGGAGACCATGGCCGCCGAACTGAGCGGCAGCGGAGTCGCGGTCACGGTGCTGTGCCCGACCTTCGTCAAGACCAACGTGGCCAAGGACGGACGCATCACCGCCCAGTCCATGCGGCTGGCCGAAACTCTCATGCGCTGGACCGGTTTCACCCCGGAACACGTCGCACGCATCACGCTCGACGCCAACGACCGCGGCAGCCTCTACGTCGTACCGCAACTCGACGCGCAGCTGATCTGGCGCCTCAAGCGCTACTTCCCCGCGCCCTACACCCTCGCCCTCGGCCTGCTGGAACGCCTGCTGCCGCAGGACGATTCGACCACTCCGGACCGCGCCGCGGTCACCGACAAGACGGGAGTCTGACATGGCCGCCATCGCTATGGACTTCGAGGACATGCTCCGCAAGATCAAGGACCGCCAGTGGGCGCTGGCCGACATCGACTGGGACGCTCCCGGCGCGGAGACCATCACCCCCGAGCTGCACGCGCGGCTCAAGCCGTTCATGGCCGACCTCATGTGGATCGAGAACGTCGGCGCCCGCGGTTTCGCGGCCATGGCCAAGAAGGCGCCCACCGAAACCCTGCGCGAGATCTACCGCTACTTCCACGCCGAGGAACAGAAGCACGCCAACGCCGAGCTGGCGCTGATGCGCCGCTGGGGCATGCTCGACGGCGACGAGATCCCGCAGCCGAACGTGAACGTCAAGCTGGTCATCGACTTCCTGGACAAGTACTCCGACGACATGTCGCTGTCGTTCCTCGGCACGGTGATCCCGATGCTCGAGGTGGCGCTGGACGGCGCACTGGTCAAGTTCATCATGGACGAGATCGAGGATCCAGTCTGCCAGGAGGCGTTCAAGCGGATCAATGCCGACGAATCTCGGCACCTGGCGGTCGATTTCGCGGTGATGGATCTGCTCGGGCACGCCGAGATGCGCAAGCTGCTCATCGAGCTGATCGGCGGTTGGGTCAAGCCGACCTTCCTGATCGGCGTGCTGAGCTACGTGCCGCTGCTGAACAAGATGCGCGACAACATCGTCGCGATGGGCGTGGACGAGGAGAAGCTCTACACGGCGCTGAAGCGCTACCGCACTGTCGGCGAGCGCAGCGATTTCGCGCGCAGGCTGCCGATGTATCAGATCGTGAAGATGCACGGCGGCTGGGTGGTGAACCGAGACCACCCGTATCACGTGCTGGCCGACGCCCTGGTCAAGATCACCGCGCGGGTGCCGAAGCGGTTGCTGCGCCGAGATCCCACCTGGGCCAAGGAAATCACCTACGAACCGGCTGCTTGAGAGACAACGCCATGACCAATACACAGACGCTCGACGTCGCGGTGATCGGCGGCGGCTTCGCTGGCATCGGCGCCGCGATCCGTTTGAAACAGCGCGGCATCGAGAACTTCGCCATCCTGGAGCGCGACACCGCACTCGGCGGCACCTGGCGCGACAACACCTATCCCGGTGCGGCCTGTGACATTCCGTCGCGGCTCTACTCCTACAGTTTCGCGCCCAATCCGAACTGGTCGCAGACCTATTCCGGCAGCGCGGAGATCCTCGGCTACATCGAGTCGATGGCGACGCAGTATCGGCTGCGCCCGCACGTTCGATTCGGTTGCACCGTCACCGGACTCGCGTTCGACGAGGACGCGGGCACGTGGGTTATCGCGGTGGAAGGCGCCGCGCCCGTGCGGGCACGCACCGTGGTGCTCGCCTCCGGACCGCTGGCGAACGCGAGCTTCCCCGCCCTCCGCGGCATAGAGACCTACGAAGGGCACAAGATCCACAGTGCCCGTTGGGATCACGGCTACGACTTCACCGGCAAGCGGGTCGCGGTGATCGGCACCGGGGCGAGCGCGGTGCAGATCATCCCCGAGCTGGTCGACAAGGCCGCCTCGGTCAAGGTGTTCCAGCGCACGCCCGGCTGGGTGCTGCCCCGGGTGAACCGGCGCACCAGCCCGCTCACCAAGAGCCTCTACCGGCACGTGCCAGGGGCGGAATCGCTGGCCAGGCGCGCCTGGTTCTACGGGCACGAGTCGGTGGCGCTCGGCGTCGTGTGGAACACCCCGCTGACCCGCGTCGTCGAGCTGGCCGGACGGGCCCAGCTGCGCAGGCAGGTGCGCGACCCGTGGCTGCGCCGCCAGCTGACGCCGGAGTTTCGTGCCGGGTGCAAGCGCCTGCTGATGACCGACGACTACTACCCGGCGTTGCAGCGCGACAACTGCAAGCTGATCACCTGGCCGATCGCGCGACTCGCACCGCACGGCATCCGCACCGCGGAAGGTGTTGAGCACCAGGCGGATTGCATCGTGTTCGCGACCGGGTTCGACGTGTCCAAAGCCGGGACGCCGATCCCGATCACCGGCCGCGACGGCCGGGTGCTCGCCGAGGAGTGGTCGCGGGGCGCGTACGCGTACAAGAGCGTCGCCGTGTCGGGCTATCCGAATCTGTTCTTCACCTTCGGGCCGAATTCCGGACCCGGCCACAATTCGGCGCTGGTGTACATGGAGGCCCAGATCGACTACCTGGTCGAGGCGATCGGCACCGTCCTGGACCGGGACCTGCGCATGCTCGACGTCCGCAGGGACCGCCAGGACCGATACAACATGGCGATCCAGCGCAGGCTCACCGCGACCACCTGGAACTCCGGCTGCCACAGCTGGTACCTGACCGACGACGGCTTCAACGCCACCATGTATCCCGGTTTCGCGACGCAGTACGTGCACCAGCTGCGCGAGCTGCGGCTCGAGGACTATCACGTGGTGGCCGCAGACGCGGGTGCGCGGGCGGCCCGGATCGCGGCGGTCTCCTAGCGGGCGAGCCGGCCGACCCGCCGGAACGACGTGAGCCCGGCGCGCGCCCGTAGGTGCCGCCGGGCTCGTCTCGCTAGACTCGGTTCTTTCGACGATCAAGGTCGCGGCCGCCGGGGCATCCGGTGCGCCGCGGCGGGCGAGGAGGTGAGCGCGGTGGCCGAGTATCGGATCGACGATCTGGCCCGCGCGGCGGGCACCACCACCCGCAACGTGCGCGCCTACCAGGAGCGCGGCCTGCTGCCGCCGCCGATCGGCAAGGACGGCAGGGCAAGCATCTACGACGAAACGCACCTGGACCGGCTGCGGCTGATCGACGCGCTGTTGCAGCGCGGCTTCACCACCGCGCACATCGCCGATTTCATCACCAGCTGGGAGACCGGCAAGGACCTGACCGAGGTGCTCGGCCTCCAGCACGCGGTCACCGCCGCCTGGGCGAAGACCGAGACCTTCGAGGTTCCGCGCGAGCTGATCGAGACGCTGCTCGGCGCCGAGGCCGCCGATCTGGTCGACCGGCTGACCGAGATGAAGCTGGTCCGGGTCGAGGGCGAGACCGTGGTGTTCACCGACACCCAGCTGCTGGCCTCCTTCGCCGAACTGCACGAATACGGCTTGGAGCTACGCACCCTCATCGAGATCTACGCCAAGGTCGCCGACCGGATCGACGACATCACCCATATCATGATCACCGCCGCCAAGCAGCACATCATCGACGAGCACGGCCCGGGCTGGCTGCCCGAGACCAGCGGCGAAATCGCCGAGACCACAACGATGTTGAACAAGATGCGGGAGCTGGCCACCGCCTCGGTGCACGCCACCCTCGCGCGGTCGCTCGACGTGACGCTGCGCCGCGAACTCGGCGAGTATCTCGCCACCGCCGCCGAGCGGGAAGCCAAGCGCACCGGCAAACGCTCCTGACGCACGTCATCGCCGCGCGTAGAGCACCGCGGCACAGCCGTACCCGACGGCGGTGAGCCCGAGACACCACAGCACCGCCGCGACGGCCTGCCCTCCCCCGCCGCTCGCCAGGAGACCGCGCACGGTGCCGATCACCGGTGTGGCGGGCTGATTCTCGGCGAACGAGCGCAGCCAGCCGGGCATGGTGCCGATCGGGACGAACGCGCTGCTCACGTAGGGAACGAACATGACGGCGTAGGTGAATCCGCCCGCGGCCTCCGGACTCCTGGCCAGCACGCCGAGCGCGACTGCGATCCAGGTGACGGCGTGCACGAACAACACGATGAGCCCGAACGCGGCCGCCCAGTCGAACATGCCTGCGCCGGAACGGAATCCGAGCGCGAAGGCGATCGCGAGCACGATGCCGACGGCAGCGAGGTTACGGACGACGCCCTCCCCCACATGTCCCGCGAGCAGCGCCTGCCGGAAGGCGGGCAGCGTACGGAACCTCTCCACAGCGCCGGAGATCATGTCCGTCGATACCGCCGTCGCGGTAATGGACGCGCCGAAACCAGTGCACAGCAGGATGATTCCCGGCAGCACATAATCGAGGTAGGGCATGCCGACCTGGATCGCGCCGCCGAAGACGTAGACGAACAGCAGCATGATCAGGATCGGCAGCAGCAGCGAGACGATCAGGGTGTCGCGGCTGCGCAGGGTACGGCGCGTCGCGCGCCGGAACATGACCGCGGAATCCGCGACCGCCGCCGCCAACCGTCTCATCCGCGCCGGGCGAGTGCGCGCGTCGTCCTGCCAGGGCTGGACAGGCGGGTACCGAAGGCGTTGGACGCGGTCAGGATCACGTCGCGGCACGCTCGACGATGTCGGCCGTGCGCCGGGTCGCGTCCGAGCTCGAATGCAGCCGCGCAGCCAGGCTTTTCGCCCGCTGCCTGGTCTCCGGTGCGAGCAGGGTCCGGACGCCTTCGGTCAGCCGCTCCGCGTCCAGCCGCTGGAACGGCAGATGCGCGCCGACTCCGAGCCGTGCGACCTGACCGCCCCACATCGGCTGATCGAACGACACCGAGCAGACCAGCGTCGGCAGGCCTGCGCGCAGGCTCTCGAAGGTGGTGCCGATTCCGCCGTGATGCACGGCCGCGGCGCACAGCGGGAAGACGATGTCGTGCGCGAGCGGTCCGACGACCCGCACGTTCGGGCCGGTCTCGGCGTTCGCGGCGTCCAGATCGCTCCATCCCGCGCTCACCAGCCCGCGCCTGCCGAGCCGCGCGCAGACCTGCTCCACGATGGCCAGCACCGCGTGCGTGTCTCTGATGGGCATGCTGCCGAACCCGAAGTACACCGGCGGCTCGCCCTCCGCGATCCAGGCCAGCACCTCGCCGTGATCGGCGGCGAGCTCACCGACCGCCTCGCGCGCCGAGCGCTCGAGCGGCAGGAAGCCGACCAGCGGCCTGCGCTCACCCCACTCCTCGGCCAGACCAGGCACCAGCGCGCGATCGTAGATCTGCACCTCGGGCACGCCGCGGCGATCCAGCACGGCCGCCGGGCTGGCCACCGACCTGCGCAGGCCCAGTTCGCGGCGCAGCTGGTCGAGGTAGCGCAGGAAGACCACCCGCCGCAGGTTCTCGGCCAGCGCCCAGGTCGCGCGGTTGACCGCGGCGGGTGGACGCCAGTGCGGCGGCAGCGCGCCGGGGAACGGGTACGCCCCGTTCTTGCGGCCGGGGAATCCGTGCATGGTCACCATCGGCACCCCCATCGCCTCGGCCACCGACGCGGCCCGATCCTCGGTGAGCAACGTGGAGACGATGATGTCGGCGTCCCGGCAGACCTCGACGACCTCCCGGTTCATCCGCTCGGCGTAATCGGCCATCTGCTTGCCGACCAGCTGCATCAACCGGAAACTGCTGCCCGCGGCCAGTGCGCGCTGCCCCTCGTCGGAGGCGTACAGCTGCTGCACGTCCGGACCGCACGGGATCGCGGTCAGCCCGGTGCGCGCGGTGAAATCGATGAGATTGGGCGGAGCGCCGACGGTCACCTCGTGGCCGCGGCGGCGCAGTTCCAGACCGAGCGCCACCGCGGGTTGCACGTCCCCGCGCGTGCCGGTCAGCGGTATCGCCACCTTCATGCCGTCGCCTCCCGCCGGTCGGCGCGATTCTCCCTCATCGGACCTCCTGCGTCCGTACGGTGGTGGCCATGCACGTCGCGTTGTTCACCGACTTCCATCCCGCCACTCTCGGCGGAATCCAGACATCGGTGAACGCCCTGCGGCGCGGTCTGGCACGGGCCGGTCACCGGGTCACGGTGTTCGCCGCACCCACGCCGGAATCTACCGAACCCGACTCGGACCTGGTGGTCCTTTCGGCACTCGCGGGCGTGCGGGTGAACGGATTCGCGATGGTGCTGCCGACGCCGGAGAACAGTCGCCGCATCGACGCGGCCTTCGCCGACCGCGGTCCGGTCGACGTCGTGCATCTGCACACCACCTACGGTGTCGCGATCGCCGGGCTGCGCGCCGCGCGCCGCCACGGGATTCCGGTCGTGCAGACGGTGCACAGCCGCGACGACGCGTTCATCCAGCACACCTCGCCGACGCCGTACCTGTCCGCGCTCGCCGTGCGGGTGCTGCACGGCCGCTTCGTCGCGCACCGGGAATCGTTGTCGCACAACGAGGAATCTCGCGCGGCACGGCACGCCTGGCACACGATGGTGAACCACGCGCGCGCCGCCGACCGGGTGATCGTGCCGACCGAACACTTCGCCGACCGGTTCCGCGCGCACGGGTTGGACCGCCCGATTCGGGTGATTTCCAACGGTATCGACGACGCACTGCTCGATGCCGCCCGCGCCGCGGCCGCGATCGCGCCGTCGGCGACCGACGCCGCCGGGAGCAGCGGCGAAACAAGCGAAACCTCAGCACCTTTCACCGGTAGTAGCGCGAAACACGCAGCGCCCCTTCGTGTGCTGTGGTGTGGACGGTTGTCGCCGGAGAAGCGACTGCTGGAAGCCCTCGAAGCCGTCCGCCGAACGCCGGGCTGCACGCTGGACATATACGGCACCGGAGATCTGGAGGCCGCGGCCCACGCCGCGATCGAGGCGGGCGGACTCGCGGACCGCGTCCGGCTGCACGGCGGCGTGCCTCAGCTCGATTGCCTCACCGCGATGGCGGCGCACGACGTACTGCTCTTCCCCTCGACGGGATTCGACACCCAGGGCATGGCGCTGCTGGAGGCCGTCGCCATGGAGCTGCCGGTGGTCTACTGCGATCCCGATCTCGCGGAGACTGTGCCGCCGGGCGGCGGTGTGCGGACATCGGCCCCCTCGGTCGAGTCGATCGCCGCCACCCTGCGCGATCTGGCCGCCGATCCGGCGCGGCTGATTCCGATGCGAAAGGTCCTGAGCGAGTATGCCGACACGGCTCGGCAGTCGCGGCTGACCGATCGGATCGTCGCCGAATACACCGACCTGACGGGCGGCGCCGACCGCGCTTCGGCGCAGGCGGCCATCCCCACCGCTCCCGGTCGTCTCCCGCTGCTCGGTCACAGCCTCGCCGCGTTGCGCGGCGGGCTGCCGTTCGTCGCCAGGCTGGCCGAGATCGGGCCGATCGTGCGCATCTACCTCGGCCCGCGCCCCGCCTATGTCCTGACGACGCCCGAACTGATTCGCGAGGTCGGCTTCGGCGAGGCCGGGTCGTTCCATCGCGAGGAGCTGCGGGAGGCGATGCACGAGGTCATCCACGGCGCCTCGAACGTGCTCAGCGGCACACCGCACGAACTGCGCCGCCGCATGATCGCCCCGGCGCTGCGCAGGCGCAGGCTCGCCGAGTACACCACCGTCGCCGCGGAGCTGGTCAACGCGTGGGCCGACGCCCTTCCCGCCGATCGCGAGCTGAACCTGGTGAACGAGGCGCACCGGCTGGTGCTGGACATCATCTCGGCCACCCTGTTCACCGCCGATTTCGGCGCGGCGGCGAAACGCGAAGTACGCGAGAACATTCCGTGGCTGCTCGGTCAGGTGATCCAGCGGGCCGCGCTGCCGCCGCCGGTCCGGCGGGTCCGGGTCGTCGCGAATCGCCGCTTCGCCGCGAAGTCCGCCGCGCTACGGGCGCAGATCGGTGCGGTGGTCGCCGAATACCGCAGGGCCGACCGGGATTTCCACGACGTGCTCTCGGCGCTGGTCCGCCACACCGACCCAGAGACCGGTGCGCGTCTGTCCGACGAGGAGATCGTCGACGAGCTGATCCTGATGCTGGCGGCGGGCGTCGGCTCGACGGCTTCGATCATGGCCTGGGTCTGGCACGAGACCATGCGCAACCGCGAGGTCGGTGACGAATTGCGCAGAGAACTGGACGATTTCGTCGGCACCGCGCCGGTCCGCTCGGACCACGTGGTCGCGCTGCCGTATCTGCGGCTGGTGGTGCTGGAGACGTTGCGGTTCTGGGGGCCCTGGGTGAGCACGCAGACCGCCGATGGACCGGTCACCGTCGGCGACGTCACCCTGCCCGACGGCGCGACGGTGGTGTACAGCCCGTACCTCGTGCACCACACCGAGCGCTACTACCCCGCGCCCGAAACCTTCGATCCGGATCGGTGGTTCGCCGGACGGGTCGAGGAGATCGACAAGAAGGCGATCCTGCCGTTCGGCGTGGGAGAGCGGCACTGTCCCGGCAACAACTTCGCCGTCATGACTGTCACGCTCGCCACCGCGGCGCTGTTCGCGCACTGGCGGCCGACGCCCGATCCGAAGTACCGGGTGCGGCCGACCACCCTCGATTTCGTGCCCTCGCCGTCCAAACTGCCGGTCGTGCTGCACCACAGATGATCGGCGCGCGGCGTACCAGGGCGACGATCGGCGTAGCAGAGCACGACCGACGCGTGCGGCTGCGACATCCCGTTGTTCCGGGCTGGGACCTGTCCATATCCATCGAACAACCGGGCGGGCGACGTACGCTGCTCGGTGAGCGTGTGCGCCTACGACCGACCGATGGAACGGACCGCCCATGGCCTACGGACGAACCACGATTCCGCCCCTCCCCCTGCTGCGCGCCGTCGAACGCTTTCGCGACGCGCTGGCCGTGCTACATCGGAGAACGGTCCCCGGCCACATCGCGCTGATGGAGATGATGACGTCCGGCTGGCTGGCGCAGGCCATCGCGACGGCCGCCGAGCTCGGCATCGCCGACGAGCTCGCTCACGGTCCGCGACAGGGCTCGGAGCTGGCCACCGCGGTGGGCGCCGACGAGGACGCGCTGCACCGGCTGTTGCGCCTGCTGATCAGCCACGGCATCTTCGCGCGGCGGCGTGACGGCGCCTACCGGCTGACCCCGCAGGCGCGGGCACTGTGCCGGGACAACCCGGTCTCACTGCGCGACGCCTTCCTGTTCTTCGGGTCCGCCCAGCATCGCGGCCACTGGTCGCATCTCACCGACGCGGTGCGCACCGGCACGCCCGTGGGGCCCGCGCTGAACGGGATGCCGTTCTTCGACTACGTGCAGACCGACCGCGAGCTCGGCGAGCTGTTCGACAACGCGATGACGAGCATCAGCACACTCGCCCTCGAACCGCTCTTGGCCGCACACGATTTCGCGCGCTACGACACCATCGTCGACGTCGGCGGCGGCCACGGCAGCCTGCTCGCCGAGATCCTGCTCCGCGCACCGCGATCCCGCGGCATCCTGTTCGACCTGCCCGAGGTGGTCGCCGACGCGGCGCCGGGTCTGGCCGAACGCGGCGTGATCGATCGCTGCACCGTCACGGCCGGATCGTTCTTCGAGTCCGTACCCGAAGGCGGCGACGCCTACCTGCTCAAGCACATCATCCACGATTGGCCGGAACCGGACGCGGGCCGGATCCTGCGCACGCTGCGCACCGTCATGCGCCCCGACGCGCGGCTGCTGCTCGTCGAACTGGTTCTGCCCGAGCACAATCGGCCGCATCCCGGCAAGTACATCGATATCGAGATGCTGGTGAACGCCGGGGGCCGCGAACGGACCGAATCGGACTATCGAGAGCTGTTGGCGCGCTATGGCTTCACGTTGCTGCGCGTCATCCCGACCGCGTCACCGGACAATATCCTGGAAGCATACCCGGCCGATCGGTAGCATCGTGGCAGTGCTCCAGAGGGGGAAGCCATGGCACACGACGAATCTCGCGATCGTTCCGAGGACCCGCGCGCGCACTGGCGGCATCTGCCGCCGGAGCCGCCGGAGCCCACGCGGCACATCGAGGAGATCTATGTCGGACCCAGCGCGTCCGACTACGCCCTCCCTGCCGCCGACCCCGATCAGGACTTCATCCGGCGCTACGGCGGCTGACGCTCAGGTCGTGCACACCAACGCCTGCGCTATCAGCGCGAGGTAGAGGGCGAACACGAAGGCTACGGCAGGCAGGACCGGATGTTCGGGCTTGCCCGAACGCAGGAACCGCCATTCCCCGTACACCGGAATCAGCAACAGCGCCACGGGAATCCACGCCGCGACGGCTCGCACACCGCTGCGCTCCCACGGCTGGACCAGAACCGAATCGACCGCCACCGCGAGCACGGCGAACCCGAGGATCGCGACCGCACAACCCGTGACCCCCCACCGATTCGAGTACAGGTGCTCCCCCGGCCGCCGTTCCCGTGCGGTCTTGCGGGCGAACTCGAAATGCAGGAACGCGCCCGCGAAGATCGCCACGGCGGCGACCGCCTGCCACCGGGCGGCGACCTCTCCGGTGTCGATCGCCGAGATGAGCACGTAGCCTGCGATCAGGATCTGAATCGGGTACGTGACGACGAGATTGAGCAGGATTCCGGTGCGCACCGCGGCCGACCACCGCTCCACGGCCCACAGGAACAATCCGTACGCCAGGACCGCCGCGATCGCCACGCCGGAGACCGCCGCCAGGACGAGACTCGCGCCGACCGCTCCGATCGCCAGCACGCCCATGGCCGCGCGCAGCTCGCCCGTGCTCACCGCACCCGTGACCAGGGGCCGATCCGGATTGTGCACCCGGTCGTAGTCCAGGTCCTTCTGTTCGTCGACCATCCGCAGATACAGCAGCACGAAGGCGACGACGACGATGCGCGAAACTGTGGCCGAGCTCGGCTGCCACGGTGTCTCCGGCTGGGACACCAGGGCCGCCGTCCCCTCCAAGGCCAGCACGAAGACGACGGCGTAGAGCAGGTAGTGCGGCTTGTACATCACGGCGGTGAAGCGCGCGAGACGCCGCACCGAATCGAGCGGGCTCGGCGCCCGCACCTCGCTGTTCACGCCCCGCCCCACCGCTCCCACGCCGTGACCTCGGTCGCGGGCAGCCTGCGCGGGGTCTCCTTCGGCGGGCCGGGCAGCAGGTGCGCGACCGGAAGCAGCGCGACCTGCGTGACCTCGTCGAAGGGGATGGCCAGCAGCTCGGCGACCTCGCGCTCGTAGGCCAGGTGAGCGGTGGTCATGGTGCCGCCGAGCCCCCGGTCGTGCAGTGCGAGCAGGAAATTCCAGACGGCCGGATAGATCGAGCCGTAGAAGCTGGCCAGGTGCAGCGCCGAACCGGTCGCGGGCGGGCGGCCCAGCGAGCACGCCAGCACCAGCGCGGGCACCTCGTGCATGCGTTCGGCCAGGTATTGGCCGGAGGCTAGGTCGCCGAGCTGATCGGGTCGCGGGGTGCGGGCGGACAGGTACGCCGCGAAACCCTTGCGGTAGAACTCCGCGATCTGCTGCCGGGTGCGCGGGTCCTGGACGACGAGGAAGCGCCACGGCTGCCGGTTGGTGCCGCTCGGCGCGTGTGCGGCGGTGTCGAGGCAGTCCAGCAGCTCGGCGCGGTCCACGGGGCGGGTGAGGTCGAGTCGTCTGCGGAACGCGCGGGTCGTCCGCAGCAGCTCGGCGGCGTTCATCGTGGGTCCGCGAGTGACTCGGAATCCAAAGCGTCCGCGTCAAATTCGAGGTCGACGCAGGCCGCGACGGCGCCGGCCTGCCGGATCTCGCAGTGCACGACGGTGGTGTCGAGGCCGGGCTCGGTGATCTCGGCGACGCACTCGGCGTGCAGATCCAGTTCCACGAACCGGTCGAAGGTGCTTGCCAGACAGACCAATCGGGGCTGGTCGCGCAGCACCATGCTCAGCGCGGTCTGCCTGCACGCCTCGATCAGCAGGCTGCCCGGCACGTGGTCGAGCTGGTGATCGAACAGGAACGGATGGGACAGATCGGGGACGAGGGCGGCACGGGCGACGCGACCGTCCCTTTCCGGGGCCGCGATCACGACATTGCGCCGGTTCTCCCGGCCGACCACGGCCGCCTCGGCGCGCTCGCCCAGCGCCGCCGCCCCGTGAAAGGCGCCGATTCCCAGGCTCTCTCGGAATTGATCACGCAGCGCGGCCCACTGCCTCGGCGTCGTCCAGGAGAACGAACCGTCCACGGTGAGCATCGGCTCGCCGCCGGAGAAGATCTCCAGCACCATGTCCAAGCCCTGCAATGCCTCGCCGCGGCGATGCCTGCGCGGTACCCGCACCTGCATCACCAGATCGGCGGGTGCGATGCCGATCTCCCACGCCGGGGTGTCCGAGCCGGTGCCGTTGAAGGTCCGCACGATGAACGCCATATCCGCGGGCACGCCGTAGAACTCGTGGGTCGAGGCGATCGCCGCCTGCCGCGCTGCCTCCATCACCACCAGTGGGTCGTGACGCATGCCGAGCGATCCGGCGTGGTCGCCGTAATAGGCATGCATGCGAGGTAGTTGCGCACCGACCAGGAAGGCGTCGGGCCCGATGGCGTCCAGTGAGGTGACGAACACCTCCGAGACCGCGCAGCGGTGCGCCTGCTGCCTGGGGATGGTGCGGTTGTGCGTGGCGGTCTTCTCGACTGCCGCGGGTGTTGTCACGATCGGCCCTCCAACCATTCTCGCGCGGCCACCGGCGGCAGCGTCTGGCGCTGCGAGCCGACCCGCATCGGAAGCACATAGGACCCGAGCACCAGGACCGACCAGGGATCCAGCTCCGCGCCCGCGGCCCACGCCGAATACAGCAGCCGCGCACCGTCCGCGTCTTCGGCCGGGCCCGCGTCGATTCCGGCGCGGCGCAGCGCGTCCAGGATCGAGCGCAGCGCGTCGTCGCGGTCGAAGCTGCGCACCGGGACACTCGCGTACAGATCGGCGGCCAACGCGCTGACCGCCGCGGTGCGGTCCACCCGCGCCGCCGCTTGCCCGAGCAGATCCGCGCGGGTGTCCTCATCGAAGTAGACGGCCAGTTCGCGCAGCACGTCGGCCGGATCGTCGGGGGTGTGCACCAGGTTCAGCAGGAAGTTGTGCCTGCCGAGCACGTAACGGAGTTCGCCGGGTTTGCGTTCGCGCGGATCGGTGGCGCCCTTGCCCTCGGTGAGGCGGATCGGCACCGGCAGCGCGTCGTCTGTGCCGTGCACCACCAGCACCAGCACCTCCGAGATGCCGATCAGCAGATCGGCCAGCCGCCTGCGCTCGGGCGAGGCGATGTTCCACGCGAAGTACCACAGCGCGCGCACCAAGTGCCGGTTCACCCGCATCCGGTGCGCCGCGACGACGCGGAAACCGTTGGCGGGCAGCCATTGCAGGGTCGGTTCGATGGCGCGCGCCACGATCGCGTCCGGTTTGAGCAACAGCAACGAGTGCTGCCTGGCGAAGCCGACCGGATCGATGCCGAGGCGCTCGAGCTGTTCGACGGCCTCCTGCACGTACGTGTCGTCCGCGTAGGCGTCGATCTTGGCGGCGGTGGGCGTCAGCTCGGCGAGCAGCGCGTGCAGCGACGCGCCGCCTCGATCCAGTGGCGTCGCCGTCATCGCGGCACTCCGCCGAAACCGTTGGCGGCCAACACTTCGTCGATCGAAGGCAGCGGAACGCCGAGGTAGCCGGATTCCAGGCAGTAGTCCAGCAGCAGGCGCAGGTACTCCTTGCCGGTGGGCGGCGCGGGGCGGCCGAGCAGTATTTCGGCGCCGGTGGTGTCGAAGTCGAGCCTGCGCACGAAGTAGCTGGTGTAGAGCGCGCCGATCCGGCGGTAGTACTCGCGCTCGACCGGATCCAGATCGTCCTCGGCGAACGCCGATTCCGGCACGAAGGTCGCCACCTCGAAGGACGGGTACTCGGCCAGCACGTCGGACACCTCGCGC
Source organism: Nocardia sp. bgisy134 (assembly GCF_965341865.1). Lineage (GTDB taxonomy): Bacteria > Actinomycetota > Actinomycetes > Mycobacteriales > Mycobacteriaceae > Nocardia. Next base: position 406,564 of record NZ_CBDQZP010000001.1, on the reverse strand, counting down.
AGCGAGAGCGCGTCGCGACCGAGCGCGTGCAGCGTGCGGTACCTCGCCGAGTCGAAATCCAGTACGGCCGCAGCGATCACGTCGGCCACGTGGTCGACCGGCGCCAGCGCCAGCGTGGCGTCGTAGCGGCCGGGCAGGGTCCGCAGCTTGCCCTCGACCATCAGCTTCACGACGGTGTAAAGGTTCTTGTATTCGCGGATCTCCCCGGTGGACACAGCGCCCGTGACGATGCCGGGCCGCACGATCGCCCACTGGAGTCCCTGCTCGTCTGCCGCACGCACCATTTGTTCGGCGCGGAACTTGCTGCGCTCGTAGCCGTTTCCGAACGACTGGCCGACGTCGAGCTCGTCCTCGCGGACCGTCCCTCCGCGCATCCCGCACACGTACGCGGTGCTGACGTGCACCAGCGGCACATCCCACTCCAGCGCCAAGGCGATCGCGTGTTCTGCGCCGCGCACGTTGAGCTCGTCGTAGTCGGCGGCGGGCGCGTCGAAGGCGGTGGTGGCCGCGCAGTGCACGATCACGCCCACGCGCTCGGCCAGGTCGGCCGTGTCGCGCGCCGACAGGCCGAAGCCGGGGCGGCGGATGTCACCCGCCACCGGCGTGCCCGCCTCCAGGACCGTGCCGTCGTTGCGGACGATCTCGGCGTTGCTGTGCAGCACCGCGGCGACCGGCCTGCTCGCGGCCGAGAGCCGAGCGACCACCTCGGCGCCGACCAGGCCGGTCGCACCGGTGACCAGCACGGTCTCGCGCTCACCCATGACCGTTCCCCCGTGATGCGCCCACGACCAGCGCGATCACCTCGCCGACCCGGCGGACCCCGACGAGGTCCTCCGGACGTTGCCTCGGTAGCTCGAAAGCCCGCTCCAACGCCACGGTCAGCTCCATCAGGCGCAGCGAGTCGAAGCCGAGATCTTCCACGAGGCGGTGCTCGTCGGCGAGGTCGGCGGGCGGTTGCGGCGCCATGGTGTGGACGAGGCGTCGCGCCCGGGCGGCCAGGGTGGTGTCGGCGACGGCGGTCATGAGGGTTCGCTTTCCCGGAGATGGGGCTGGTGGCCACCGGTGGTGAGCAGGTCGCGAGCCTCGTCGAGAGGCAGGTCGGTGTTCAGGTAGGCGGCCAGCCGCAGCCAGTCGTAGCCGATCGCGAGGGTGCGCCGCCACTGTTCGCGCGAGTCGAACGAGGCGGGGAAGACGAGCGCCGAATCGGCGCCGCCCGCCACCTCGCGCACCAACGCGACGAAATCGTCTAGGGTCGCCAGCCCCGCCACAGTGTCGCCGCCGCGCAGTAGTTCCGAGAACCGCACCCGGCGTGCGGCATCGAGCCGAGCCAGCACCTCCGCGCGCCGCCGCGTGCCCGGCGGCACCGAGCGCGCGACCGTGGCGACCGGCGCCACGTCGGCGGGCAGCGGATGAACGCCGAAGGCGGACAGCAAGACCCGCACCGCCATGGCGACCATGCGATGCGCGGCGATATCGGCGACACCACCCTGCCCGTTCTTCACCGCGCCAGCCAGATCCTCCCTGGCGTTCTCCAGCACGATGTTCGACCACACCAGGTGCAGTGCGCACTCGGTGAAGCGGCGCGCGGGCAGCGGCGCGAGGGTGACGATCGCGTCGTCGCGGGCCGCGCCGGTCAGTCCCAGCGCGGGCCGGTGCGCGCTCGGCACCGGCGTGTAGGGCGCGACGGGCTTGCACATGGCGAGCGCGGGTTCGATCGGGCCCGCGCCGCGCCACTGCAACCCGACCAGGCCGAGTCGCACGAATTCGGCCAGTTCCGTGGTGATGTCGCGTGGGGCGTGGGCAAGGACGTCGCGCAGGGAATGCTTGAAGACCACCGATCGCCAGGCGCGGGCAGCGTCGTCCGAGAGCGCGAAGACGTCGCGGTCGTGGCGGACGACGTGCACCCGGCCGCCGATGGTCCACGTCGTCACGCCGGGGCGGCGGGCGAACAGGATGCGGTGCGGGTCGTCGGTCGTTTCCTCGATGCCGAGATCGGCAACCAGTTGCCAGAGCGGCCGCCAGGTCGTGTCTTCGGCCGCGCGGCGCGCTCGGGAGTCCGGGAGGAAGGCCGGGGTGTCAGGGTGCGACACCGCCTGTGCCGATCCGGATGCTGTGGCGGACAACGAGTCCGGCTCGACTGTGCGGTGTCCATTGGTCGTCGGCTCGGGCATGGCGTCACCGTTGTCCCCTCGGAGGGTCTCGAAGGTCCACGTCCCGGGGTCGCTCAGCTCCCGGTAGCGGTCGATGACATCGCGAGGGCCGATGCGATCGAGCTGGCTCGGCAGCCATTTGGTCTCGAGATAGGTCTCGCCACGGCGGGCCGCCCACGCCTTCATGGCTTGCAGCAGTCCGTCGCGGGCCCATTCGCTCGCCTCGTCGTGCGCGCGCAGCGTGCGCAGCGCCGCGGCATAACGCAGCGCCTGCACCGCGCGGGCCGTCCACCACTCCGACATCCGAGTTCGGAAGTCGTCGTGCGGAAGCAGCGCGCGCAAGCCGTCGATGTCCACCGCGCCGGGCCGGGCCACCGTGGCGCGCAGGAAACGCTGGCAGCGGTTGAGCAGATCCTCGTTCAGCGCCGCCGGATCGCCCGCGGCCGCCTGACCGAGCTGACGTCGCAGCTGTGCCACCGAGCGGGTGCGGACCTCCACGCGGCGACCGTCGATGAACAGGACCGTCGGCAAGGTCGGCAGGTCCTCGCTTCCGGGGACGACCGCGAGGAAGTCCACGTCGGAGCCTTCGTTGCCGAAGCCTTCGGCCAGCGATCCTTCGAACAGCACCGCCGAATCATCGTGCAGTGCAATACTTTCCAGCGCGGAATCGAGGAGTCGACGCACGCGCTCGGTCGGCAGGGCGGGCACCGGCTCGGCGGATGCCAATGGCCGAACGTCCTCCGTGCGCTCGGCGCGGGACACCATCGATCGCGGGCCGTCCGGCGCCGCGCCGTCCGCGTCTGCGGATCGGCGGTCTTCGGGGGCAGCGGATCCGGGCTGCGCGGCGGCGGTCAGTGCGGTTGTTCCATCGGCTTCGTGGACTTCCACCCCAGTGAGTTCGCCGTCCCGGAACAGCTGCCACAGGTGGCGGCGGCGCGGCTTACCACTGGACGTGCGCCGGATGGTGCCCCGAGGACCCGTGACGATGGTGATCGCGGCGGCGGGGCCGAGCTCACCGCGAATCACCCTGTGCGCCTGAGCTATCCAGTCGCCGGAGGGGGCTTCGGCGAACAGCGCGATGCCCGGTGCGCCTATTTCGGTGAGCGCGACAGCGGCCAGTTTGCCTTTGGTGAGACCGGTCTCCCCCGCCACCCGGGATTCGATGTCTTCCATGAACACCGAGCGCCCGCGCACCTTGAGGCTGGTGCCCATCCTTCCGAGCACGAAAACCTCACCGCGGTACAGGAATCCGGCATCGCCGGTGCGGAGCTCGCCGTCCCGGATCCGGGTCGCGCCGCCGTCGTCGTCCCCGGTGTAGCCCATGGCCACCGAATCGCCGACGACCACTAGTTCGCCGAGCACGCCGTCGGGCAGCTCGCGCCCCGCCTCGTTCACCGCGCGGACGGTCGATTCCGGTGTCGAAAACCCCAGGCCGGTGATCCACCCCGAGCCCTCGACCCGGTGGGCGTCGTCCAGGGTCGCCTCGGTCAGCACCCGAACCGGTTGGCCGAAGCGCAGATTCGGCGTATCGAGGCGCAGCGCGGTGATCGGCCGTCGCCGGGCCGAGGAGGTCACCATGAGCGTGGCCTCGGCCAGTCCGTAGGCCAGGGTGTAGGCGTCCGTCGAGAATCCGCGGGGGCGGGTGAGCTCGGCGAACGCCTGCAGGTCGGCCACCTCCACCGGCTCGGAGCCGACGGCCAGAGTGCGCCAAGCGGACAGGTCCAGATCGGCGATCTCCTCCGGCCGGACGCGGTGCGCCACATAGCCCAACGCGAACGACGGCGAGGGCGTGTGCTGGGCCGAGGCCATCGCGCGCAGCCAACGAGCCGGGTCGCGGACGAACTGGTCCGGGCGCATCAGGTAGAGATCGCCTTGGTTCGTGACGGTCGTCAGGAACGCGCCGACCAGGCCCATATCGTGGTAGAGCGGCAGCCACGACACCATGGCCTCGCCGGGACGCCAGTCGACGAGCCGGGAGATCATGGCGATGTTGTTCGCCAAATTGCGCCAGCTGACCCGCACCCCGCGCGGCGTGCCGGTCGAACCCGAGGTGAACTGCAACAACGCGCAGTCCGCTGGTGCGCCCAGTTCGCGCCGGACGGGCGCCTGCGGCCGCCGTGCCCCGATCACCAGCGGCTCGTCGGTCCGATCGGCGGCGACCGCCGCCCGGCGCACCAGGTCCTCGAATTCCGGCGAGGTCACGACCAGCCGCGGCTCGGCGGCGGCGAGGATGGCGGCGATGTGCGCGACGATCTGGTCGAGATCGCCGAACATGGGCGGCGCGATCGGCGTGAACACACCGCCGCAGGCCCAGACCGCGTAAAAGGCTGCGGTGCAGGCGAATCCGGTGGGCATGATCACGCAGGCGCCCGCGCCGCCCGCGAGTCCGTGTTCCCGCATCAGCGCGGCGATGGACCACGACTGCTCGGCGAGTTCGTGATAGCTGCGAAACTCCCAGCCGTCGGCCTCGTCGGCCAGGTGGACGCCCGTCTCCCGCGCCGGCCGCAGGAGCCAATCTCGCACGGCCGCAACATCTTTGTCAGATACCATCGCGGTGATCTCCTTCGGACAGCACAGTAACCGTTCCGGCCGTTCCGTCCACCCGAATTCGCATACTGGTCCGTATTCTCTTCGTGACGTCCTTGACCTGAACGACGGTCGGCACCCCGAGCTCGCGCGCCACGATCGCCACGTGGGTCAGCGGGCTGCCGCGCTCGATCACCAGCGCCGACGCCGAGGGCAGCGCCGCGACCCAGCCGGGGTCGGTCCGGTAGGCCACCAGGATGCCGCCCGCGACATCGCCCGGCTCGCCGACGACCACCGCGTCGCCTTCCACGATTCCCGCCGCCGACGGCGTGCCGCCGAGGACGGTGCCCACCGCCGCCGCGGGCATCTCACGGACCGGCACCCAGCCCTGCGCGGCCAGTTCCGCCCGACCGAACGCGCCACCCCTGGTGACGAACCGCGCGGGCGCGACCAGCTCGGCGTCGGCGGCGCACTGCGCCTTGCGGGCGGCGACCAGCGCGCGCAACGGACCGGTGTCGGCGCCCTCGTAGCAGCCGCGCAGTTCGTCCACCGTCAGGTGGAACACGTCGGCGAACTCGTCCAGCACGCCGCGTTCCGCCAGATCCCGGCCCATCGCCCGGATCATCCGCTTCACCATGCCGAAAGCCCTGGTGCGGCAGAACCGCAGGCGCTCGCGATGGGCGGCGCACCGCGACACCTTGCCCCGCAGGCGCTCGTAGACCCGGCGGCGTGCGCCGCGCACATGGGCGTCGAGATAAGCCTCCGCCTCGTCGCCCCGATCCGACGGCGCGGCCGCCTCGTGCACCCGGCCGAGCGCGCTGCGCAGCATGATGAACAGCCCCGAGGGGTCCTCACGCAGATCCGGCGTCTCCAGCTTCAGTTCGTCCAGGCTGCGGTAGCCGTAGCGGTCCAGGTAGGCGTCCACCTCGGCGCCGAAGCCGGGATGATCGGCCAGTGCGGCGAACAGCCGGTCCGGCGGGGTCGACCGCACCAGCGCCGTCAGCTCCGGATCCGCGTCCACCGTCCTGGCGAGCGCGGTCATCGCGCGGGCGGGCTCGGCCGATTCGACGTCGGCGCCGGGCCCGACGACCGCGTAGAGGAACCACTCGGGCGCCTTCGGTAGCAACGCTTTGGTCAGCGCGTAGAGCAGGCCGGTACAGGTCAGCAGGATCGCGTCGAGCACCATCAGCGGGCCCCACCGCTCGACGAGATCGCGATCGACCCTGCGGTAGGCGACATAGGCCTCTTCGCCGGACAGCGACGCGTAGTCGAGTCCGTCGTATTCGTCGTAGACGCGGTAGAACTCGGCGAGGAAGTCGTCGACCATGACGTCGATGCCGAACAGCCGGCGCAGATAGGTCGCCGTGGTCACCGCGCGGGAGCGCAGGCGGGCGAGCGGGTTGCGGAAGACGAAGGGCCGCAATGTCTTCGCGAGATCCTCGGCCAGCGGCTCGGCCACCCCGAGCGCGGCCTCCAGCACCCGGCGATTGAGCGGGTAGCCCGGCGCGATGCCCACCATCCGGTACCAGTGCAGCAGGTTGTAGTACACCCGGCCGTGAAAGTAGCCGAGCAGCACCGGAGTCCACGTGTCGGTCTGCCGCAGCTGGGCGGTCGGCACCCGCAGCGAGGCGGCGTAGCCGCGGTACACGCGACCGTAGATGTCCGCGGCGGTGGTGTAGGTCAGCGGGGAGGTGATGCCGCTGAAACTCTCGATGATGTTCGAGTTGTCCCAGATCCGCAGTTCGCCGGGCGCGAGCCGCTCACCCGCGCCGCGCAGCAGTGCGTCCGGTGTGTTCGCGGGCCGCAGTTCGGTGGTGATCGGGCGGGACTGGAGTACCCACAATCCCACGTCGTCGAGCGCCCACTCGATGTCCTGCGGTGCGCCGCAAACGATTTCGATCTTGCGACCGAGTTCCGCCAGCTCGGCGATCTCGGCGTCGGTGAGCACGGCGCGCTCGCGCAGCGCCGCCGCCACCTCGCCGACCTCGCACCCCTGCTCCGCGGCGGGGGTGTAGCGGCTCTCCTTGTCGCCGACGACCGTGTCCAGCACGGCGCCGGTCGCCTTCTCGACGGTCACCGTGTCCGCGTCCACCGCACCGGACACCAGGCCCTCGCCGAGGCCGTACACCGCGCTGATCACCAGTTCACCGGGCGCGCCGGTGCTGGGATTAGCGGTGAACAGCACGCCGCCGGCCCGTGCCGCCACCAGCCGTTGCAGCACCACGCCCGGCGCGCCGCCGACCGGAAGCGCCCGCGCGAAGGCGTACCGTATCGACCGCTCGGAGAAGGCGGACGCCCAGCAGTCCCGCACCCGGTCGGCCACCGCGGCGACCCCGTTGACGTTGAGGAAGGAGTCGAACTGTCCCGCGTAGGAGTGCTCGGCGCCGTCCTCGGCAACCGTCGAGGAGCGCACCGCGATCGGCCCGCCGCCGATCCTGGCGTACCCGTCGGCGATCAGTTCCCGCAGCTCGGCGGGCAGCGGCGCGGATTCGATCGCGGCGCGCAGTTCTGCGCCCAGCGCCAGCGCGCGCTCCAGGTCGTCCGCCGCGCCGATCGCGGAAACCCGCTCGGCCAGTCCGTGTTCGGCGAGAAAGCGCTCGAACGCGTCGGTCCCGAGCGCCACCCACTCCGGAACGCGGAAGCCGCCGTTCTGTACGGCGTGCAATCCGCGCGCCTTGCCGCCCGCCCGCGCGACGATCGTCGCCAGTTCGTCCCACGACCCGAGTACCTGCACGGCATCTCTCCCATCGCCCCTGATCGACGCGCCGGAGCCGGGCGCCCCGGGCTCGGTATCGGCCACGCGAAAACCAAGGGTTTGTCTGGATATATCCGAGTTGTCGGCTTGGCGTTAGCCCCTGATCCAGTGGTACCAGTTCCCGAACAGTTCGTCGCGCGGCGCGTGACACCGATATGCTGCGGGCAGTTCGTGGGTTCGGTGAGGAGTGATTCGGCGTGGGTTGGACGTTCACCCCGGACGAGTTCGCCCACGTCTGGCGGGAAACAGCGGTGGATCGTCACCCGTACCCGCTGCGCATCCTGGAGACGCCGCGCACCGAACACGAGGCCGAGGCGCTTCGCGCGCAGCTGAACCAGCGCCTGCCGCTCGGCGCCGACCCTGATCTGTCGGCTTGCCTGCGAATCCTCGCCGAACCGCACACCAGGATCGTCGCCATCGGCGGCGCGCACACCCCGAACACCGAACTGCGCCTGCTGGCCTGCACGGTGTACGACCGCGCGGTGCTCGCCGTCCAGGAACCCGGCGCCCGCGCCGATTTCGGCGGCCGCGTGCGCATCTCGATCGGGCACGCGAGCAAGCTCGGCAGCCGCATCGCCACGCTGCTGCCGAGAACACCCGCCGGGCGCGAACCCGCCCGCGCCGCCACCGCCGCCGCGGTCCGCGACACCGAGACCGTCGTCGCCGCCCAGCCCGCCGCGACCCTCATCCGCAGGCTGTTGCTCAAGCCGCACACCGCCGAGGGACACCTGCGCATCGAAGCGCGGCTGGACCGGGACGAACCAGTCCCCGCGATCCACTACACCTGGATCGATGTCCAGGGCGACGGGCGTTATCTGATCAAAGCAGGCGACACGGTGCACATCGTGCCTGCCTCGCCGGAGCAGATCGCCACACAACTCCAGAAACGCATTCCGGCACAGGCCAGGTGAGCGGTCGCCGCGGGTTCGTCCGGCGGCGCATGTTAGGCATACCTTCGTCTTCGCTGCGGTTTTCGACGGACTCCGTCCGGCGGCACCCATTAGGCTTAGGCGGACCGACCGATCAACGGGGGTGCGCATGACGATCGAGAGCAGCCGAGCCGATATAGCGCGGTTCAAGCAGGAAGCGCAGACAGGCACCGTCAAGTTCGACCCGGACGCCGCGCGGCGGTGCGCCGAGATGTACGAGAATCAGGCCGACCGGCTGATCTATCTGCAGCAACGGCTCGAATCCGTAGCCGAACTACAAGGATTCGGCGGCTTCGTCTCCGCGCAGCAACTACAGGCAGGCTTCGGACACAAAGCACGCGACGCGGCGGCACTGCTCGACCACTACATCGAGGCCGCCTACCGCATGAAGGAGGCGTTCCTGATCAGCGCCGGACTCTACGAAGAAGCCGACGCCGCCAACGCGGCCGCGCTGCGCGCGGTGGAAACGAGGCTGCCCCGATGACCGGCACCGACCCCACCTACATCAACTCGATGGAGCACTTCGAGTCGATACCGCACGAGGAGATCTACGCCAAGACCCAGCAGATCGACGCCGGTGAGATCCTGCGCGCGTCGGTCACCTGGCTCGAGGTCGCCGCCGCGCTGGCCACATCGATGCCGCTCACCCGCGGCGGGGCTGATCGCGTCATGAACGGCATGGAATGGGAGGGCGCGGCCGCGAGCGCCGCCTATGCGAGCACCCGCAGCTTCGCTTCCTCCGTCGACGAACTCAGCGCCGTGATGGGACAGGTCGGCGCGCGGCTCGGCGGCGTGGCGGCGGCGGCCGAAGCGGTCAAGCTGGCAGTCGTGCCGCCCGGCAGCTCCGGACCGATCGGCGCCATCGCGCAACTGCTCGAGGCGGCGAACGTCATCGACGCGCAGATGGCGCAGGAAGCGCTGCGGCAGGAAGCCGTGCTCGCGATGAACATGGTGTACAAGCCCGCCTACACGATGGCAGGCAACGGCGTCCCCGCACTGCCGGAACCGCCTGTGCTGTCCGCCGTTCCGGATGCCGGGGTGATCCCGCAGTCGTCGAACGGATCCGCGGGGTACGGGGCACCGGGCAGCGAAGCTCCCGAAGGGACGGAAAGCGTTCCGCCGGAGTCGGATTCGCAGCCGGAACCGCCCATCGATTCGGTACCCGATCCGTCGGCCCCGGAATCGCGGACGCCGACCCCCGACGCACCGCCTTCCCAAGACGTGCCACCGCCGACTCAGGAGGCCCCGGCACCGCCGACCACCGAGGCACCGCCGCCTACCCAAGACGTGCCACCGCCGACTCAGGAGGCCCCGGCACCGCCGACCACCGAGGCACCGCCGCCTACCCAAGACACGCCACCGCCTACCCAGGACATCCCGGCCCCGCCGACCCAGGACGCACCAGCGCCCACGCAAGAGGCTCCAGCACCGCCACCCACTCTCGACGCGCCACCAACCCAGGAAACTCCGGCACCGCCGACCCAGAACCCGCCGTCGCCTACCCAAGAGGCTCCGGTGCCGCCGCCGATCCACGAGCCGCCTACTCAGGACGTCCCACCCCCTACCCAGGAAGCCCCGGCACCGCCACCAACCCAGGCGCCACCGACCCTGGACACACCCCCGCCCGCCCAAGAGCCCCCGGCACCGCAAGCCCCGCCGACCCAGGACATTCCTGCCCCGCCGCCCACCCAGGCACCGCCTCCGCAGGAACCCCCGGCTCCGCCGACCCAGCAGGCACCCCCGCCTCCCCACCACACACCCGCTCCGCCACCCACCCAGGAGGCTCCGCCGCCACCCGCCCCACCATCCGGCGAAACCCAGCCGCTCCCCGACCTGGGCGGCCAACCCGGCGTCACCGGCCCCATCCCCGAAGCCCAAAACCAGGGCTCCTCCCACACCGACCAACCCGGCGTGGTCCCCCAATCCGGTGCAACCAGCTAACACACCGGAACCCCCAGAGCCTCGCCCCTTTCGCACTCCTCGCCCACACCACAACACCGCGAGGAGTGCAGAGGTATGCGAGCTGCATGTGGCCCTACCAGCACCAATTCGGCGCTAAGCCCCACTGCGGCAAGCGGTTTCGCGCGGCCACGCACACCGCTCGCATGCCTGACACACGCCACGCCGCGAAGAGTCCGATATGCGCCATGGTCGGCAGACCAGATCCTAGGCGGCGCTGACCTGCTGCGGCACGCACGTGGTTCGCACAGTCGCGCACATGGCGCCCCTACTCCTCGCAGACCCTCCGCACTCCTCGCACACGCCGCAACCCCTGCGAGGAGTGCAGACGGTATGCGAGGCGCGTGACGCTGACGGCAGTACCAGCGCGGCGCCAGGCCAACTGCGGCAGGCAGTTTCGCGCGGCCTTGCACACCGCTCGTACTCCTCGCAGACATTTCGCACCGCCAGGCACACGCCACACCCGCGAGGGGTACAGACAGATCCGCTGTGCATGGCGCTGACAGCAGTGCCAGCGCGGCGCTAGGCGAACTGCGACAATCGGTTTCGCGCCGCCTCGAACACGCTCGTACATGCCGTAACCGCTGCGAAGAGTGCGGTATGCGCCATGGTCGGCAGACGAGAACCTCGGCTGCTACGCCATCTGCGGCACGCGGTTTCGCCCGGTCCCGCACAGCGGTGTACACCTCACACGCGCACAGCATTGCGAAGAGCGCAGCCTCACCCAGCACCAACGCGCAACTGGGCTGCGGTACGCGGTCCGGCCTACCGCTGCTGCTCCTCGCAGACCCTCCGTGCTCCTCGCACACGGCGGAACCCCTTGCGAGGAGTACAGATAGGTATACGACGCGCGTGACGCTGACGGCAGTGCCAGCACGGCGCTAAGCCGCCTGCGACAGGCGATTTCGCGCAGCCTCGTACACCGCTTCGCACTCCTCGTACACGCTACAAGCGCCGCGCGGGGTACGGACGGTTCCGATACCCATTGCGCTGACGGCAGCACCGGCACGCGCTAGACCAACTGCGGCAGGCAGTTTCGCGCGGCCTCGTACACCGCTCGTACTCCTCGCAGACATCTCGCACCGCTAGCACACGCCACAAGACCCACGAGGGGTAGAGACAGTATCCGATGCGTATGGCGCTGACACGCAGTACCAGCACGGGCTAAACCAACTGCGACAATCGGTTTCGCGCGGCCTCGTACACCGCCCCAAGCCCCGCGGGGGTGCAGGCGGTATCCGATGCGCGTGACTCTGACGCCAGTACCGTTGCGGCGCTGGGCTGTTGCGATACGCACAGCGTCGCATACGCCCCGCACAGCCGGTGGGTGGATGAGGGATGCGCGCCGGGCGGGGTGGCCCAGGGGGAGGGTTCAGGCTTTGACCAAGTCGTCGGCGTGAATTACCGGGCGTTGCATGGTGTCCGGGAGTTCGGTGGTGGAGCGGCCAAGCATGGTGGAGAGTTCGGTGCTGTCGTATTCAACGACGCCGCGGGCGATCAGGCGGTGATCGGCCGAGAGGAGGTCGACCACGTCGCCGCCGTAGAAGCGGCCTCGGACGGCGGTGATGCCCGCGGCGAGCAGGGAGCGGCGGCGTTGGGCGACGGCCTGGACGGCGCCGTCGTCGAGGACCAGGGCGCCGCGGCTGTCGGCCGCATGGCGGACCCAGAATTTGCGGGCCGACAGGCGGACCGGGCGGGCGGCGAAGGCGGTGCCGACGGTGCCGGAGGCGAGTGCGATGGCGGCCTCCTCGGCGGCGGCGAGCAGGACGGGGACGCCCGCGTCGGCGGCCAGCCGCGCGGCGGAGAGCTTGGAGGCCATGCCGCCGGTGCCGAGCGCGCCACCGCTGCCCGCGATGACGCCGTCCAGATCGGCGCTGCTGCGGACCTCGGGGATGAACTTCGCGGCGCCCTTGCGCGGATCGCCGTCGTAGAGGCCTTCCACGTCGGAGAGCAAGATCAGGGCATCGGCACCGACCAGGTGCGCGACGAGGGCCGCGAGCCGGTCGTTGTCGCCGAACCTGATCTCCTCGGTGGCGACCGTGTCGTTCTCGTTCACCACCGCGACCGCGCCGAGCGAACGCAGCCGGTCCAGGGTGCGCTGGGCATTGCGGTGGTGCTCGCGGCGGGAGAAATCATCGGCGCTGAGCAGCACCTGCCCGACGGTGCGGCCGTAGCGTGCGAAGGAGGTGCCCCACGCGTGCGCCAGCGCCAGCTGACCGACGCTCGCCGCCGCCTGCTTTGTCGCCAGATCCCTTGGGCGGCTGGACAACCCGAGCGGAGCGATACCCGCGCCGATGGCGCCGGACGAGACGACGACGACGTCCGAACCCGCGCGCATGCGGGCCTCGACGGCGTCGGCGAGACGGTCCAACCGCGTCGTGTCCAGACCGCCCTTCAGGCTGGTCAAGGCCGACGAGCCGATCTTCACCACGACACGGCGCGCCGAGGCGATCGCCTGCCGCGCCTCACTGAGCCCGCCGGGCGACACCGCGTCCGCTAGCTCCGAATTCACCTGCGTCACAACTGAACTCCCTGTACCGCAACCGAAAGTGCTGTCCGGCCTACCACACCGGCCGTCCCGCCGCCGGACGGTAGAAACCGTTCGGCGGCGGCGCTTTTCACGACCGGTCCTCGTCCTCCGTGACCAGGCCGCGGCGCACCCGCGAGGCGTGCTTGCGCTCGGCGGCGCCGACCCGGTCGCTCTGCTCCAAACGAACATCGGTGCCGCGACCGGTCGGCACGCGATCGATACCCGCCGAGATCTGCGGCTCCCAGTCGAAGCTGACGTCGCCGATGGTGACCGGGGCGCCCGGTTCGGCGCCGAGGCGCACCAGCTCGTCCTCGACGCCGAGGCGGGCCAGCCGGTCGGCCAGGTAGCCGACGGCCTCGTCGTTGTCGAACTGGGTCTGCCGCACCCAGCGCTCCGGGCGCGTGCCGCGCACGATGAAGCCGCCCGGCTCCTCCGGATCGGCGATCACGCTGAAGCCGGACTCGTCCACCGCGATCGGCCGGATCACCGGACGCTTCGGCGCGGCCTTCGGGTGCGCCTCGCGGTATTCGCGCACCAGGTCGGCGAGCGCGAAGGTCAAGGGGCGCAAGCCCGCTCGGCTCACGGCGGAGATCTCGAAGACCGGCCAGCCGCGCTCGGTGAACTCGGCCGTCACCATCTCGGCCAGCTCGGCGGCGTCGGGGACGTCGGTCTTGTTCAGGATCACCACGCGGGGGCGATCGGCCAGATCACCGAGACCGGCGTCGGCGGCGAGCGCGGGCTTGTACGCGGCCAGCTCGGCCTCGAGCGCGTCGACGTCGGAGACGGGGTCGCGGCCCGGTTCGAGGGTCGCGCAGTCGACGACGTGCGCGAGTACCGCGCAGCGCTCCAGGTGGCGCAGGAAGTCCAGGCCGAGACCGCGGCCCTCACTGGCGCCGGGGATCAGGCCGGGCACGTCGGCGATGGTGAAGGTGGTGTCGCCGCTGGCCACCACGCCGAGGTTCGGAACGAGCGTGGTGAACGGGTAGTCGGCGATCTTCGGCTTGGCCGCGGAGAGCACCGAGACCAGCGAGGACTTGCCCGCCGACGGAAAGCCGACCAGACCGACGTCGGCGACCGACTTCAGTTCCAGGACGAGATCGAGCTCCTCGCCGTCCTCGCCGAGCAGCGCGAAACCGGGCGCCTTGCGCGCCTTCGACGCCAGCGACGCGTTGCCGAGACCGCCGCGTCCGCCGCGGGCGGCGATGTAACGGTTGCCCACGCCGACCAGGTCGGCCAGGATCTCGCCGTCCTTGCCCAGCACGACGGTGCCGTCCGGCACCTTCAACAAGAGGTCGCCGCCGGTCTTGCCGTCCCGGTTGCCGCCCTCGCCGGGCTTGCCGTTACCAGCCTTGGCGTGCGGGTGGAAGTGGAAGTCCAGCAGGGTGTGCACGTTGCCGTCGACCTCGAGGACGACGTCGCCGCCGTTGCCGCCATTGCCGCCGTCCGGTCCGCCGAGCGGCTTGAACTTCTCGCGGTGCACCGACGCGCACCCATGACCGCCCTTTCCGGCACGCACGTACAGCACGACACGGTCGATGAATTTCGACATGGGTCGAATCATCCTCCTTCTGGGCTGGTCGTTCTTCGAGGGCTCGCGCGGATTCTTCGGCGCTCGCCGCCATGAGAACGCGAAAAGCGGGTCAGGGTGACGTACCCTGACCCGCTCGGCTTTGTCTGGATCGGCTAGGCGGTCAGGCCTGAACCGGCTCCGGGACGACGATGTTGACGGTTTTGCGGCCACGCTTGGTGCCGAACTGGACCGCGCCCGCCTCGAGGGCGAACAGGGTGTCGTCACCGCCACGACCGACGTTCACGCCGGGGTGGAAGTGGGTGCCACGCTGACGCACCAGGATCTCGCCTGCCTTGACGGTCTGGCCGCCGAAGCGCTTGACGCCGAGTCGCTGGGCGTTGGAATCGCGTCCGTTCCGGGAGCTGGACGCGCCCTTCTTGTGTGCCATAGCTGAGTCTCCTCGGGATGTCTTACTTGATGCCGGTGACCTTCAGGACCGTCAGCGGCTGACGGTGACCCTGGCGCTTGTGGTAGCCGGTCTTGTTCTTGAACTTGTGAATGCGGATCTTGGGGCCCTTGGTCTGCTCGACCAGCTCCGCGGTCACCGAACGCTCGGCCAGCTTGGCCGCGTCGGTGGTCAGTTCGGCGCCGTCCACCACGAGGACGGGCGAGAGCTCGACGGCGGAACCCGGCGCACCCTCGATCTTTTCGACCTTCACCAGGTCACCGACCGCGACCTTGTACTGCTTTCCGCCGGTCTTGACGATCGCGTACGTTGCCATCGGTCGGCTTCCTCCACTCGATGTCTTCTCGTGCTTCATTCACGCCACAGGTCGCGACGTGAATTGTCTTGGCTGGTTGCCGCACGGGGCGCATACCTCGCTGCGTCAAGCAGCTTCGGGCGCATCGCCAGGCAGCGACCGTCCAAGGCTACCAGACCCCCGGTCTACGACCCAATTCGGCGGCTGGCACCCGCTCGGCAACCCGGTCACGCGCGGATTTCACCGAGCTGTCCGACGCCCGAACGGATTCGGCCGGTCGCCCCTCTCGGGTCCGACCGGCCGAATCACCACACTCGCTCAGCTGGGCGAATCGACCGGCGGGCCTGCGGGACGGCCGACGGCCCTGCGGCGCGGACGCCCACGCTGCGGCAGTTCGACCGGCTCGGGCTGCTGCGAATAGTCGACCGCGGGCGCGCCGCCCTGGTCGGCGCTGGACAGCACGAACACGGCTCCGGCGCTGTCGGCCGCGGGCGCGGCCGCCGAACGCGCCACCCGACGACGGCGAGGCACCTGCCGGGGCTCCGGTTCACCGTTGGCAACCGCTCGATCGGCGGCGGCGACAGCGGCTTCCGCGACCGCCACCTCCTCCCGCACCGACGGCGCGGGCTCCTCCGTCACCGAAACCCGAGCGACCTCCGCCGGCGCCGTCACGACGGCTTCGACCTGCTCCTCCAGCGCCTCGGCGACCTGCTCGGCCACCTTCTCGACCTCGGCCTCCTCGGCGACCACCGCTTCCGCGACGGCCTCCTCGGCCACGACCGCGACGGCTTCCTCGGTCACCGCTTCGACCTCGGCGACCGCCTCGGCCCACGGCTCGACCTCGGTGGCCTCCTCGGCAACCGCCTCCTGTGCGGCAGCCACGGCGTCGGCCACATTCGCCGCCACCGCATCGGCATCGGTCGCGACGACCTCGGCCTCGGCGACTGCCTCCGCGCCCTGCTCGGCATCGGCGTTGTGCGCGGCCATGGCCAGCGCCACCGGATGCGCCCGCTTGACGGCGGCCTCTTCCTCGGCCGCCTCGCTCGGCGGCGGCGTGCCGTTGGTGGCGGCCGCGGGAGCCGCGCTCTTGTCCCGGCCGCGCCGACGACGCGAGCCGCCCTCGCGACGGGCCGAGGTGTCCTCGGCGGGCGTGAGCTCCACCGGGTAGGTGTGCACCAGGATGCCGCGGCCGTGGCAGTGCTCGCAGGTAGTCGAGAACGCCTCGACCAGCCCGGTGCCCAGCTTCTTACGGGTCATCTGGACCAGGCCGAGCGAGGTCACCTCGGACACCTGGTGCCTGGTGCGGTCCCGGCCGAGCGCCTCGGTCAGGCGGCGCAGCACCAGGTCGCGGTTCGACTCGAGCACCATGTCGATGAAGTCGACGACGATCATGCCGCCGATGTCGCGCAGCCGCATCTGGCGCACGATCTCCTCGGCCGCCTCCAGGTTGTTCCTGGTGACGGTCTCCTCCAGGTTGCTGTTGCCCGACCCGGTGAACTTGCCGGTGTTGACGTCGATGACGGTCATGGCCTCGGTGCGGTCGATCACCAGGGTGCCGCCGGAGGGCAGCCACACCTTGCGATCGAGCGCCTTGGCCAGCTGCTCGTCGATGCGGAAGGTCTCGAAGACGTCCACGCCGTTGTTGTCGTGCCGGGAGACCCGCGCGAGCAGGTCGGGCGCGACGGTGCGGATGTAGCTCTCGACCGTGCTCCACGCCCGGTCGCCCTCGATGACCAGCCGCGAGAAGTCCTCGTTGAACAGGTCGCGGATGACCTTGACCAGGAGATCGGGCTCCTCGTACAGCGTCTTCGGCGCGCCGCCGTCCTTGTTCGCCTGCTTCTCGATGGAGCGCCACGTGGTCTGCAACCGTTCCACGTCGCGGGCCAGCTCGGCCTCGCTGACGCCCTCGGAGGCGGTGCGGATGATCACGCCCGCGTCGGCGGGCACGATGTCGCGCAGGATCTCCTTGAGGCGCTTGCGCTCGGTATCGGGCAGCTTGCGGCTGATGCCGGTGGAGGTGCCGCCGGGCACGTACACCAGGAAGCGACCGGCCAGGCTGATCTGGGTGGTCAGCCGGGCGCCCTTGTGCCCGACCGGGTCCTTGGACACCTGGACGAGCACCTGATCGCCGGGCTTGAGCGCCTGCTCGATCTTGCGCTCCTTGCCGCCGAGCCCGGCGGCCTCCCAGTTCACCTCGCCCGCGTACAGCACGCCGTTGCGGCCGCGGCCGATGTCGACGAACGCCGCCTCCATGCTGGGCAGCACGTTCTGCACCTTGCCGAGGTAGACGTTGCCGACCATGGAGGCCTGGCCGGTGTTGGTGACGAAGTGCTCGACGACGATGTTGTCCTCGAGCACCGCGACCTGGGTGGCGGCCGGGTGTTCGGGGAACGACTTCTCGCGCACCACCATCACCCTGTCCACCGCCTCGCGGCGGGCCAGGAACTCCGACTCGGTCAGGATCGGCGGGCGGCGGCGACCGGCCTCGCGACCGTCGCGGCGACGCTGACGCTTCGCCTCGAGGCGGGTGGAGCCGGTGATGCCCTGCACCTCGTCCGAGGCGGCCCGGCCGCGGCTCTTGGCGCGCGGCTCGCGCTCGTGCACGACAGTGTTCGGCGGGTCGTCGTCGGCGGGCTCGGCTTCGCCCTCACCGCCGACCTTGCGGCGGCGGCGACGACGGCGACGACGGCTCGCGCCCTCGGGCACCGCGTCCTCGGTCTCGCTGTCGGCGTCGCCCTCTTCGGTCGCCTCGGCGGCTTCCGCGCCCTCGGCGGTCTCGGCGGCGGACTCGTCCTCGGTGTCGGACTCGGACTGATCGCCCTCGTCGCCCTCGGTGTCGGAGTCGCCGTGCTGCTCGCCGCGGCCACGGCCGCGACCGCGCCTGCCACGTCGGCGACGGCGCGGCTGGCCTTCACCGTCGCCATGCTGCTCGGCGCTGTCCTGCTCGTCCTCGGTGGTCTCGGGTTCCTCCTCGACGACCTCCTGCGCGACGACCTCCTGAGTGGCGGCCTCCTCGGCGCGCTTGGCCTCGCGCTCGGCACGGCGCTGCTTGCGCATCTGCTCGGCGGCCGCCGCGTCGGGCGACAGGAACAGCGGCGCAGCGATGGAGGGCGCCTCGAAGACCGACGGCGCCGCGACCTGCGGCTCGCCGGGTTCGGCGTGGGTGAACAGCTGCGTCGGCTCGGCGCTCGCCGTCGATAGTCCCGTGTGCACCGGATCCGGGGCGGAGAAGAGCAGCCCGCTCGGCTGTGCGGCCTCGGGCTTCTCGGGCTCCGGCGCTGCCGCCTCCGCCGCCTCGGGCTCGGCGGTAGGCGGTTCGGCTGTCGCGGGGGGAGTCGCCGCATCGGGTTCGGCGGCGCCGAGCGCGTCGCGCACCGACTCCGCGACCGCCCGGTCGACGTTGGATTGCGCGCTGCGCGCGTCGGCACCCAGCTCGGTGAGTTTGGCCAGGATGCGCTTGCTCGTCACTCCCAGCCGCTTGGCAAGCGCGTGAACTCGGATTCGCTCCGGCAATTGATCGGCATCCTGTGATGTTGTTTCCAGCGGCTCTTGATCGGCCACGAAGTCTCCTCGGGCCCCCGGGCGCGTCCCTCCCGGTACGGAGTGACGCGGCCAACGCGGGGGACGCTGTCCGTACACCTCACGCCGTCGACGCGAGGTCCTGTGGTCTCGCCCCGCGTGCCCGGTTGTCACCTGGTTCTTCGTCTTCGGGCTAACTGGTCACGCGGCGCCTGGCTGTTGGCTGAACTCCGCGGAAACGAGCGCTCATCCAGCGTGCCTGCGCGGACCGCCACACCCTCAGCAACCGGGCGCGATTGTCCGTGGCAGCGATGATCGGCATCGAACCGCGGTGTCATCCGGTCGTCATCGCAACCGACCATTCGCGTACCTGCGCGAACTGTCGGTGTCGTTGACGACCACTGCCAGTATCCCACATCGTGCGCCCATGGTTCGCCATCGGCGCGTGAGCGGCCCGATGCCCCGGGTTTGCCGCATCGGCACGACCCGGCGTGACAAGGGATGATGTGATGCGCGAGCCCGCGCGGGTCTTGCCGCGCCGGTGCGGCGCGGCGAGTGTGCGGTGGAACTCAGGCGGGGAACTCGGGGAACCAGAGCCCGATCTCGCGCTTGGCCGACTCCGGGGAGTCCGAGCCGTGCACGAGGTTGTACTGGGTCTCGAGGGCGAAGTCGCCACGGATGCTGCCCGGCACGGCCTTCTCCACGGGGTCGGTGCCGCCGGCGATCTGCCGGAACGCGGCGATGGCGCGCGGGCCCTCCAGGACTGCGGCCACGACCGGGCCGGAGGTGATGAACTCGATCAAGGAGCCGAAGAACGGCTTCTCGGCATGCTCGGCGTAGTGCTCCCCGGCCAGTTCCCCGGACACCTGCTTCAGCTCCAGGGCCACGATCTTCAGGCCCTTGCGCTCGATACGGGCCAGCACCTCGCCGACCAGGCCACGGGCCACGCCGTCCGGCTTGATGAGTACCAACGTCTGCTCAGTCACGGCGCACAGCCTAATTGACCCCGCCGCCCACTACCGAACCAGCATCGGCCGCGATGCTCCCGGCCGCGTTCGATCCGCGTCGGCTCGACGAATTCGCAGCCGATTCCGGATCGCTACCGGTTCATCCGCTGACTGGGCAGCAGCCCCTGGTCCATCCGTCGCTTGACCTCGGAGCGCAGTATCAGGATGAACGCCCAGACGGCCGCGAAGAGCACGCCGATGATGCCGATGGACAGGTGGATGAACACACCGAGGATCACCAGGACCTGGAGGCCGAGGTTGAACGGCAGCGCCCAGGACCGGCGTTGCAGGCCCGCGCCGAGAATCATCAGCAGCGCGAGAATCACCAGGTAGCTGCCGGACAACCAGCTGACGCCACCGCCGACGTCGGCGACCACCGGCAGCGCGAGCAGCACCACGATGGACTCCAGGATCAGCGTGCCCGCCATGACGCCGCGCAGGCCCTTCCACGGATCGGGCGCGGCGGCCGCGCTCGTGCCGGGTTGCTCGGCGGCGGCCGCGTCCTCGCGGCGCTCGCTGGGCTCACTCATGCCGTGCTCACCGGCCCCTTCGTGGATGTCGCATGCTGGATTCCCCGTTCACGCGGGGTCCTTTCCGAACAGTGCCCGGGCCGCGCCCGCGGTGACCACCGAGCCGGTGACGACGACGCCTGCGCCCGAGACGGCTTCGACCGGGTCGCCGACCTCCTCGGCGATGGCGATCGCGGTCTCCAGCGCGTCGGGCAGCGTGTCGGCGGTGACCACGCGTTCGTCGCCGAACCGCTGCACCGCCAGATTCGCCAGGCTGTCGATGTCCATGGCGCGCGGCGAACCGTTGGTGGTGACGACGATCTCGTCGAACACCGGCTCCAGCGCCTCGAGAATGCCCGCGGCGTCCTTGTCGCCGAGCACGGCGACGACGCCGACCAGCTTGCGGAAGTCGAACTCCTCGCCGAGGGTGGCGGCGAGCGCTCGCGCGCCCGCCGGGTTGTGCGCGGCGTCGATGAAGATGGTCGGCGCGCTGCGCATCCGCTCCATACGGCCTGGGCTGGTGACCGAAGCGAACCCGGCGCGCACGGCGTCGATGTCGAGCTGACGCTCCGAGCCCGCGCCGAAGAACGCCTCGACCGCGGCCAGCGCGAGCACCGCGTTGCGGGCCTGGTGCTCACCGTGCAGCGGCAGGAAGATCTCGTCGTACACCCCGCCGAGACCCTGCAACTCGAGCTGCTGACCGCCGACGGCGACGCGACGCGCCAGCACCCGGAACTCCGCGCCCTCACGGGCCACCGCGGCGTCCACCTCGACGGCCCGGCGCAGCAGCACCTCCATCGCCTCGGGCTCCTGCTGCGCGATCACCGCGACGTTGTCGCGCGGGACCAGGCTCTCCGGAGCGCGTTTGATGATTCCGGCCTTCTCCCCCGCGATGGCGGCGAGGTCGGGGCCGAGGTAGTCGACGTGGTCCAGTCCGATCGGGGTGATCACCGCGACTTGGCCGTCGATCACATTGGTGGCGTCCCAGGTGCCGCCCATGCCGGTCTCCACGATCGCCACGTCGACAGGGGCCTCCGCGAACGCGGCGTAGGCCATGCCGGTGAGCACCTCGAACTTGCTCATCGCCGGACCGCCGGCCGCGGCGGACTGCGCGTCGATCATCTCGACGCAGGGCTGTAGCTCGCGGTAGGTCTCGACGTACTTGGCCGGGCTGATCGGCGCGTTGTCGATGCTGATCCGCTCGGTGGCCAGTTGCAGGTGCGGGCTGGTGATGCGGCCTGTCCGCCGGTGCAGCGCGGTGAGCAGGGCGTCGATCATGCGGGTGACCGAGGTCTTGCCGTTGGTGCCCGCGATGTGGATCGCCGGATAGCTCTGCTGCGGGGAGCCGAGCAGATCCATCAGGGTGGCGATGCGGGTGAGCGAGGGCTCGATCTTGGTCTCCGGCCAGCGCTGGTCGAGTTCCGCCTCGACCAGCGCCATCTCGGCGAGCTCCACCGGCGATGGCCCCGACCCGAGCCGGGTGCCGCCGCTGTCATCGCGGTACTGCCGCTCCGGCTCGTCGTTCATTTGACTGCCAGTTCCGCGAGCCGCGCCCCGATGCGGTCCACCTCGGCGGCGGCGACATCGCGACGGTTCTTGATCTTGGCCACCACCGGTTCCGGGGCCTTGGCCAGGAACGCCTCGTTACCGAGCTTGGCCTCGGTGCCCGCCAGCTCCTTCTCCGCGGCGGCCAGGTCCTTCTCCAGGCGGCGGCGTTCGGCGTCCAGGTCGACCGCGCCCGAGGTGTCCAGTTCGACGGTCACCGTCGCGCCGCTCAGCCGCACCTCCACCGAGGCGGTGGCGGCGAACGCGGCGCCGGGCGCGGTGAGCCGGGCCAGGTTGGCGACCGACGGCTCCAGCCCGGTGAGGTCGGCCTGCTCCAGGCCGATCAGCTTGGCCGCCACCTTCTGCTTGTCGGCCAGGCCCTGATCGCTGCGGAACCGGCGGATCTCGGTGATCAACCGCTGAGCGTCCGAAACACGCTGTGCCGCACCGGTGTCGGCGGCGATCCCGCTGACCTGCGGCCAGGCCGCGATCACCACGGACTCGCCGCCGGTGAGCGCCTGCCACAGCTCCTCGGTGACGAACGGGATCACCGGGTGCAGCAGCCGCAGCACCGAGTCCAGCACGTTGCCGAGCACGATCCTGGTCGTGGCCGCCCGCTCCTCGGATTCGGCGAACTGCACCTTGGCCAGCTCCAGGTACCAGTCGCACAGCTCGTCCCAGGCGAAGTGGTACAGCGCCTCGCACGCCTTGCCGAACTCGTAGGCGTCGAAGGCCGAATCCACCTCGGCCAGAACCTGATCCAGGCGATCCAGGATCCAGCGGTCGGCGTCGGTGAGCGCCGCGCGGTCGGGAAGCGCACCGGGCTCGGCGCCGTTCATGAGCGCGAACTTGGTGGCGTTGAACAGCTTGGTGACGAAGCTGCGCGAGGCCAGCGCGTGCGGCTCGCCGACGGACAGGTCGCCGCCGGGCTGGGCGCCGCGAGCCAAGGTGAAGCGCAGCGCGTCCGCGCCATAGCCCTTGATCCAGTCCAGCGGGTCGATGCCGTTGCCGCGCGACTTCGACATCTTCTTGCCGAACTGGTCGCGGATCAGGCCGTGCAGGAAGACGTCCTTGAACGGCACCTGCACCGCGCCGGAGGTCTTGCCCGCGACGATGGCCGGATCCTCGGAGACGAACATGCCGAACATCATCATTCTGGCCACCCAGAAGAAGAGGATGTCGTAGCCGGTGACCAGCACGCTGGTCGGATAGAACTTCGCCAGCTCCGGCGTCGCGTCGGGCCAGCCCATCGTGGAGAACGGCCACAGGCCGGAGGAGAACCAGGTATCGAGCACGTCCGGGTCCTGCACCCAGCCTTCGGGGGCGGTCTCGTCCGGGCCGACGCAGATCACTTCGCCCTCGGGGCCGTACCAGATCGGGATACGGTGGCCCCACCACAGCTGACGCGAGATGGTCCAGTCGTGCATGTTGTCGACCCACTCGAACCAGCGCGGCTCCTGGCTGGCCGGGTGGATGACGGTGTCCCCGTTGCGGACCGCGTCGCCCGCGGCCTTGGCCAGCGACTCCACCTTGACCCACCACTGCATGGAGAGCCTGGGCTCGATGGGCTCGCCGGTGCGCTCGGAATGGCCGACGCTGTGCAGGTACGGACGCTTCTCCGCGACGACACGACCTTCCGCGGCGAGCCGCTCGCGGACCTTGACGCGGGCCTCGAAACGGTCCATCCCGTCGAGTTCGGTTCCGGTGTTCGCGATCCGGCCGCGCTCGTCCATGATCGTCGGCATCGGCAGGTTGTGCCGCAGGCCGATCTCGAAGTCGTTCGGGTCGTGCGCGGGCGTGATCTTCACGGCGCCGGAGCCGAACTCGGGGTCGACGTAGTCGTCGGCCACGATCGGGATCTGGCGGCCGGTGATCGGGTGCTCCAGGGTGGAGCCGATCAGCGCCTGGTAGCGCGGGTCCTCCGGGTGCACCGCGACCGCGGTGTCGCCGAGCATCGTCTCCACCCGGGTGGTCGCCACGATGACGTGCGGTTCGTCGTCGTTCAACGAGCCGTAGCGCAGCGAGATCAGCTCGCCCGCGACTTCCTCGTGCTTGACCTCGATGTCGGAGATGGCGGTGCGCAGCTCGGGCGACCAGTTCACCAGGCGCTCGGCGCGGTAGATGAGGCCCGCGTCGTAGAGGCGCTTGAAGATGGTCTGCACGGCCCGCGAGAGGCCCTCGTCCATGGTGAAGCGGTCGCGGCTCCAGTCGATGCCGTCGCCGAGGGCGCGCATCTGCCACTGGATGGCGCCGCCGGACTCGCGCTTCCAGTCCCAGACCTTCTCGACGAACAGTTCGCGGCCGAAGTCTTCCTTGGTCTTGCCGTCGACGGCGAGTTGCTTCTCCACCACGGTCTGGGTCGCGATGCCCGCGTGGTCCATGCCGGGTAGCCACAGCACCTCGTAGCCCTGCATCCGCTTGCGGCGGGCGAGGGTGTCCATCAGGGTGTGGTCGAGGGCGTGGCCCATGTGCAGGGTGCCGGTGACATTCGGCGGCGGCAGCACGATGGAGTACGCGGGCTTGCCGCTCGCGGTGTCGGCCTGGAAGTACCCAGCCGCTACCCAGCGCTCGTACGTCTCGGTCTCCACGACGCTGGGGTCCCAGCTCTTGGGGAGGGCATCGGCACGATTACGCGAGTTGTCAGGGGCTGCGCTGGTCACTCCGTGATTCTAGGGGTTGGCTCGACATGGCCTCGCCGCCTCCCCGCAGCCCGCGCTCCACGGCGCGACCGGGGTGCGGAAACGAAAGGAGGCGGAGCCTTCGGTGGATGAGGGACACCGAACACTCCGCCTACGCCTCACAGCTTACCGGCGATCCAGAGGGCGACCCTGAATACACAAGTAATTCTCAGCTTCCGCCGACGTCATCACCGGGTCCGCCGCATCCGCCAGGACGCGCGGCGCCGACTCCTGTTCGACCAGGTCGCCGTTGATCGCGATGGCGGCCGCCGATCCCGCGCCCGCGGCGGAGATCACCTGGGCGCCCGGGTCGGCGACATTGCCCGCCGCCCAGACCCCGGGCACGCTGGTCCGCCCGCGCGCGTCGGTGACGACCCAGCCGTCCGGGCCCGTCTCGCACCCGAGCGCGGTCAGCACGTCGCCGTTGGGCACGAACGTCGGCGCGACGAACACCGCGGACCGCGGCACCGCGCGTCCGTCGGCCAGCTCCACACCGCGCAGCCTGCCGTCCTCGACCGCCAACCGCGCGACCTCGCCGGTCACGACGCGCACGCCTCGCGCGGCGAGCCGATCCAGCTCGTCGCGGCTTGGCTCCATCGTGTGCGGGAAGAACGTCACGTCGGCCGACCACTGCGGCAGCAGCAGCGCGACGTGCACGGCCCTGGCCACCGCACCGGGTTCGGTGCCGCCGAGCACGCCGAGCGGTCGATCGCGCACCTCGTAGCCGTGGCAGTACGGGCAGTGCAGGACGTCCGCGCCCCAGCGCTCGCGCACACCGGGCAGGTCGGGCAGCACGTCGCGCAGTCCGGTGGCGATGAGCACGCGGCGGGCCGTCAGCTGTCCGCCCGACGCGAGGTGGAGCGTGAATTCGCCGGTGTCACGGTTTCTTTCGGCGCCGGTGACGTCGTCGTCGTCGAGCAGCTCGCCACCGTATCCAGCCACCTCGGCGGCGCCGGTCGCCAGCAACTCGGCGGGCGGCAGGCCGTCCCGGGACAGGAAGCCGTGCATGTGCTGGGCGGGCGCGTTGCGCGGCGCGCCGCCCTTGACCACCGCGACTCGCCGCCGCGCCCTGCTCAACACCAGCGCCGCCGACAGCCCCGCCGCGCCGCCGCCGACGACGACCACGTCATAGGTCGCCCGCTCCGTGTTCTGTTCGCTCATGCCTCCACCTCGCTGACGCTCGGCTCCGGCATGCGCGAAGCGCGCTGGCACATGATTCGCTCACTCCGTTCGCTCATGCCTCCACCTCGCAGACGCTCGGCTCCGGCATGCGCGAAGCGCGCTGGCACATGATTCGTTGTCTCCGTTCACTCATGCGCGATCACCTCCGCGTTCAGGCTGCCGGTCGTGGCCCGATACCGGCAACGAAATTTGCCGTTTCCGGGAAAGGGGCGTGCACTGGGGACATGTATGACCAACCGGGCATCATGCGGGCGCTCGCCGACATCGGCCCCAGGCTGAAGGCGCTGCGCACCCACCGCTCCCTCACCCTGACGGCGCTGTCGGCGACCACCGGCATCTCCAAGAGCACGCTGTCGCGGCTGGAATCCGGGCAGCGCAAGGCGAGCCTGGAGTTGCTGCTGCCCATCGCGATGGCGTTGCAGGTGCCGCTGGACGAGCTCGTGGCGGCGCCCAAGATCGCGGACCCGCGCGTGCACGCCACACCGCGGCAGGTCGACGGATACACCGTGCTGCCGCTGACCGCACGCCCCGGCCCGCTGCAAGCGTTCAAGATGATCCTCCCGCCCGAGCGCAAGGACCCCGATCCCCGCGTGCACGAGGGTTACGAATGGTTGTACGTGCTCTCCGGCAGGCTGCGGTTGATCCTCGGCGAACACGACCTGATCATGGGCCCCGGCGAGACCGCGGAATTCGATACACGGCAACCGCATTGGTTCGGCAGCGCCGGGCGCGGTCCGGTCGAGATCCTGAGTCTGTTCGGCAGCCAGGGCGAGCGCATGCATGTGCGAGCGAGGCCGCGCCGCAGCGCGCGGTGAGTTGCCAGGGCGCGCCGGGAAAGCCGGCCGGTCGGCGACGAATCATCCATTCGCCGCTGGAATCTCAGGGTTTTCCCGGTTGCCGAATCGGACCGGACTAGGGAGTCTGGAAGGGGTGAACCCCCCGCTCGATGCTCTACCCCTGTACTCCCCCGAGCCGCGCTTCCCGCTGGCCGCCGCCTGCACGGTGACGCCGGTCGGCGTGCACGACATGCGCGGCCAGACGGTCGACGAATTGCGTTACCCCCCAACGGCGGCACTGATCTTCGCCGGAGTGCCGGGCGCGGGCAAGAGCACGGCGTTGCGGAGGTTCTTCGGCGCGGACGCCACGGCCGAGACGCCGCTCAGCGGGCCGTCCGGTTCGATCGTCCTGGATTCGCAGCACGCGCGGAACCGCTGGCGGCACCGGCTCGGCTGGCTCCCCTATCCGCTGTGGCGTCCGGTCGTGCACGTCGTGCACTACGCGAGCATCCGGGCGGCGCTGCGCGACGCCGACGGCCCGGTGGTGATCCACGACTGCGGCACCTTCGGCTGGAGCCGCAGGATGATCGCGCGCTGGGCGGCCGGCTACCGCAGGGACCTGCACGTAATCATGCTCGACGTGCCTGCGACGGTGGCCAGGGCCGGACAGTATGCCCGCGGCCGCCGCATCAACGGGATGTTCTTCACCCTGCACTGCCGCCGCTGGGACCGCTTGATCCGCGAGCTCGACACCGGCGACCGCGCCGCGCCCGCTCCGTCCTCCTCCGTCGTCATCGTGGACCGTTCCACCGTCAATCGCCTGTCCCGCGTCGCGTTCGACGGGTGAGCGCGCTCAGGGCACCAGGACCGTCAGCGCCGCGGGCACCGCGCGCAACGTGATGGGCAACATCCCGGCCGGTTCGCCGTCCGCGGTGGCGGGCGCGCCCGGTGCGGTGAGAGTGACCGCGGCGGCGCGATATTGCGCGACGGCCGGATGATCGATGCGCTTGCCCGCCGACAGCGCGGGCAGCAAGCGCAGCATCTCCAGTCGCGACACTGCGCCGACCACCGTGAGATCGAGCAGCCCGTCGTCCATCTCGGCGTCGGGGCAGATCAACATGCCGCCGCCATAGGTGCGGGTGTTGCCCACCGCGACCATCACCGCGTCGGTCTCGATCACGCCGTCGCCCGGCGGATTGTCCACCGCGCCTTCGGCGATGCCGGACAGTGCGATCCGATAGGGCACGGTGAAACCACCGGTGATCTCGGCCAGCGCCGCGACGGTGTAGCGGAGCCTGCCCTTGGGCCAGCGCATGTCGTTCGCGCGCAACGTCACCCGCGCGTCGAAACCGGTGCCCGTGACGGTCGCGAACCACATCGGGGTGGCATCCGGTGCGTCCGACTCGATCCGGCCGAGGTCCATCACCGCGGTGCGCCCCGCGAGCACCACGTCGACCGCGGCCGCCGGGTCGTCGGTGGGGACGCCGAGCGCCCGCGCCAGATCGTTGCCCGTGCCGCTCGGCACCAAGCCGAGCGGCACGCCGGTCTGCGCGACGGCCTCGAGAATCACACAGATCAGGCCGTCGCCGCCGACGCACACCACCGCGTCGGGGCGAGCGGCCGGATCCGGATTCGCCAGCGAATCACGGACCAGCCGAACGGATTCGGCGGCCGAAGGCGCGCGGATCTCGGTGACCTCGACGCCGCGCTCGGCGAGCCGTGCGATGGCCACCGTCGCGGTGTCGTGTCCTTTGCCCGCGCCGGACAACCGGTTCGTGACGACCAGTGCGGAGCGGATGCTGCTCGACGCCTCGCGGCTCATCAGATCAGTTTCCCAGGGTTCATGATGCCCGCGGGGTCCAATTCCCGTTTCACCGCGCGCAGCACCCGGATGCCGAGCTCACCGACCTCGGTGGGCAACCAGGGCCGGTGGTCGGCGCCGACCGCGTGGTGGTGGGTGATCGTGCCGCCCGCGGCCATGATCGCGTCGCCCACCGCGCGTTTGGCGGTCTGCCACTGCGCGATCGGGTCGTCGAGTTGCTTGGCGACGACGGTGAAGTACAGCGAAGCGCCGGTCGGATAGGTGTGCGAGATGTGGCACATCACCAGTGCGGGCGTGCCCTGCGCGCCGAGCGAATCGGTCAGCGCCGCGGTCGTCTTCGCCTTCAGCTCGGCGATATTGGACCAGGTCGTCGCGGTCTCCAATGTCTCGCACAGCACCCCGACATCGAGCAGCGCGTCACGCATGTAGGGCGCGGCGAACCGGCCGTGCTCCCATTCGCGGGCCGCCTGCTCGCCGAGCGCGGTGCCGCCCGAAGCCGCCAGCAACGCGGTCGCCTCGGCCGAGCGCGACGCGACGTGCTCCGCGCTGCCCTCGAAGGTGGTGATGGCCAGGCAGCCCGACACCGCCTGGCCGCCGACGTCACCCGAGCGGGCCAGGTTCAGTCCGGTCTCGGCCTCGTCGGAGAGCCGGAGCACCGTCGGAGCCGCGCCCGCCTGCACCACGGCGCGCAGCGCGGCCGCGCCGGTGGCGAAGTCGGGGAACGACCACGCCTGGTAGGCGGTGGTTTCCGGGAGCGGATGCACGCGCAGCGTGACCTCCGTGATCACGCCGAGCGCGCCCTCCGAGCCGACGAACAGCTCGCGCAGGTCCGGCCCTGCGGCGGAGGCGGGCGCGCGCCCCAACTCCAGCGAGCCGGTCGGCGTCGCGATCCTGAGTCGCTGCACCATGTCGTCGAACCGGCCGTATCCCGCCGAGGCCTGGCCGGAGGATCTGGTGGCCGCGAAGCCGCCGATGCTGGCGAATTCGAAGCTCTGCGGGAAGTGGCCGAGCGAAAGTCCTTGCGCGGCGAGCAGTTCCTCGGCCCGCGGTCCGGTGAGGCCCGCGCCGAGGGTCGCCGTGCCGCTCACCGGGTCGACATCGCTGATCCCGTCGATGCGGCGCAGGTCGAGGGCGATGACGGTGTCGAATTGCCCGCGCACCGGATCCACGCCGCCGACCACGCTGGTGCCACCGCCGAAGGGCACCACCGCGATTCCGTGCTCGGCGCAGTAGGCCAGTACCGCGAGCACCTGCTCGTGGTCGGCGGGAAAGACGATGGCGTCGGGGGCGTCCTGCGGGCCCTCGGCGCGGCGGCGCAGCAGATCGAGGGTGCTCTTGCCGCCCGCGTGCCGCAGTCGATCGTGATGGTCGGCCGACACATTGTCCGCACCGACCACCGCGACCAACCCGTCCCGCTGCGCCGGCGTCAACGCCGACGCGCGGAGTGGCACATCACCCTCATCGCGGCGCGCCACCGGTTCGCCGGACACTCCGAAGACCTGCGCGAGCAGACCGCGGATCTGCGCCGAAAGCGGCTTGTGTCCGGCCGGGATACCCCAGGCGTCCCACACCATACTCGGTACCCGCGCGTGTGCGCCCGGCTTTGCCGCGGGCTCGGAATGCCCGCCTGCCTGCTGCGTCTCGACCATGCGTTACAGTTTGACATATACTGTCAAGCAGTAACTATCGTCCCGCACTCAGCCCGGTGGTGATTCCCGTGACCGATGACCCGGACGCCGAACTTTCGGCCATCGACCTGGCGATCTTCGAC
Organism: Nocardia sp. bgisy134; assembly: GCF_965341865.1. GTDB lineage: Bacteria > Actinomycetota > Actinomycetes > Mycobacteriales > Mycobacteriaceae > Nocardia. Next base: position 376,635 of record NZ_CBDQZP010000001.1, on the reverse strand, counting down.
GCCGCACGCGCCTGCGTCCAAGAGTTCGGGGTACGCCGGACCACGCTCACCGAGGTCGCGCGCCGCGCGGGCGTCAGCAGGCCGACCGTATACCGCCGCTGGTCCGACACCGGCGCGCTGGTCGCCGAGCTGTTGGTTCGCGAACTGCGCGGCATTCTCACCGCCGCGATGCCCGACGCGGGCCCGGCGCGGACGCGGCTGGTCGAGGGCGTGGTCGAGGGCGCGGGGATGGTGCGCTCGAACCCATTGTTCGGCAAGATCTTTCGCACCGACACCGACCTGATGCTCACCTATGTCTTCGGCAGGCTCGGCCGCAATCAGCGCATCCTCGTCGAACTGTTCGCCGCCGGGATCAGGGACGGCCAGAACGACGGCTCCATCCGGCCCGGCGATCCCGTCCAGCTGGCCACCATGATGCTGCTCATCGTGCAGTCGGCGGTGCAATCCGCGGGCACTGTCGCGGGGTTGCTGCCCGCCCCCGAGCTGGACACCGAACTGGCCCGCGCCATCGACGGCTACCTCCGCCCCGGCGACCCCGAATGACGAAAGGCTGTGCCATGACCGACAATCCGGCGACCCGAGGGGATTCCGCGCTCGATGCCGAGCGCCGCGCGCGCGAGCTGCGCGCCCTCGGCGACGGCGGCGAGATCGACGTGCTGGTGATCGGCGGCGGCGTCACCGGCGCGGGCGCCGCGCTGGACGCCGCCGCGCGCGGACTGCGCACCGTGCTGGTGGAACGGCACGACCTGGCGTTCGGCACCAGCCGGTGGAGTTCGAAGCTGGTGCACGGCGGTCTGCGATATCTGGCGGGCGGCCGGATCGGGATCGCGCACGAGAGCGCGGTCGAGCGCGGCATCCTGATCGGCGCCACCGCACCGCATCTGGTGCGTCCGTTGCCACAGCTGGTGCCCCTGCTGCCGAATATCGGTGCGGCGCAACAGGCATTGATCCGCGCGGGCTTCGTGGCGGGCGATGCCTTGCGGCGCGGCGCGGGCACCCCGGCCGCGACCCTGCCGCGGTCGCGACGGGTCGCCACCGCGGAGGCGCTGCGCTTGGCTCCGACCGTGCGCAGGGCGGGTCTGCGCGGTGGGCTCCAGGCCTGGGACGGGCAACTGGTGGACGACGCGCGGCTCGTCGTCGCGCTGGCTCGCACCGCGGCCGCCCAGGGCGCCACCATCCTCACCAGGGTGGAAGCCCTCGACGTGACCGGGGATTCGGCCACGCTGCGCGACACCCTTTCCGGCGAGACGCTTTCCGTGCGGGCTCGCGCGGTCGTCAACGCCACCGGCGTGTGGGCCGATCAGGTCGACTCGAGCATCGAGCTGCGTCCGAGCCGGGGCACCCACCTGGTGTTCTCGGCCGAGTCGTTCGGCGGTCTGAGCGCCTCGCTGACGGTGCCGGTGCCCGGCAGCACCAGCCGGTTCGTCTTCGCCTTCCCCGCCGCGCACGGGCGGGTGTACCTCGGCTTGACCGACGAAGACGCGCCGGGCCCGGTGCCCGACGAACCGCAGCCCACCGAGGCCGAGGTGGATTTCCTGCTCGACACCATCAACACCGTGTTGCGAGAACCGTTGACCCACGCCGATATTCGCGGCCGATACGCGGGCCTGCGTCCGCTGCTGAAGACCGGCGACGGCAGCACCGCCGACATCTCCCGCCGGCACGCGGTGCTGACCTCGCCGACCGGCGTGATCACGATCGTCGGCGGCAAGCTCACCACGTACCGCCGGATGGCCGAGGACGTCGTCGACGCGGCGGTGCGCCATGCCCGCCTCGACGCGGCGCCCTGCCCGACCAAACGTCTGCCGCTGGTCGGCGCGGTCTCCGGTGCGTCACGAGATCGCCTCGCCGCCGCCCCGCTGCTGGTGGAACGCTACGGCAGCGAAGCGCCCGCCGTCGCCGCCCTCGCCGCCCTCGACCCGGCCCTGCGCGAGCCGGTCGCCCCCGGGATGGACGTCATCGGAGCCGAATTCGCCTTCGCCCTCTCGCACGAGGGCGCACTGCACGTCGACGACCTGCTCGATCGGCGCACCCGCATCGGCCTGGTTCCGGAGGACCGCGCCGCAGCTCTGCCCGCGGCCACCACGGCGCTCGCCACGATCTGATCGACGGCGATCGGCTCCGCGCTCATCGTGTATTCCGGGCTGCGCGGGACAGGCCGAGCGTCCGCGACGTCAGTCGAAGACCCACGTATCGAGTTCGGCGCGCATGCAAGCGCGGGGCCAGCGGTCGAGTCCGTGCTCGGCTTCGGCGGTGCGCAGGGCGCGCAGGCCCGGCGTCTCCTCGGCGGCCGTCAGGTACCGGAAGCCGAGGCGCTCGTAGTACGGGCCGTTCCACGCCACCTCGACGAACGTGGTCAGGGTGATGGTGAGCACTCCGTTGGCCCGCGCCCAGTGGACGGCGCGGTCGATGAGCCGCTTGCCCAGGCGTTGCCCGGCGTACTCCGGATCGACCGACACCTGATCGACGTGCGCGTTGCCGTCGACGAGGCCGAGGACGAGATAGGCGATCGGCCGGTCGACAACGTCGGTCGCGACCCAGGCCCGCCCGTCCTGCTGGAATTCGCGCAGCGTGGCGAGCGTCGGCGGCTCGTCGTCAGCGACGGCGGTCATACCGATGTCGGCGAACGGTTTTCCGGCCGCCCGCTCGATGTCCCGCAGAACGGGCAGGTCGGCCTCGGTCGCCGGTCTGATGGAGGGCATGCCAGGAGTATTGCCGGATCACCGGGCGAAAGTCGCGGGGATTTCCAGATCATCGAGGAGATCACTCTCCATGAGACGCACACCCGGGCAGGCGACGTCACGTGATCGGGACGACAGCGGAGAGCCCGAGAACACCGGACGACCGCGAAGTCGGCTCGATCACGGCCGACCGATCCGCCGGGCGAGGACCGGACAGCCGACCTCGCCCGACTCTCCGCGCTGCCCTGCGGATTCCACGGCCGGAGCGACCGGTCGGGCGGGTCCCCGCGGCCTGTTGCTGTTCCGATCCGCCCCGTCACGTCCTGTGCGAGCCTCTATGCTGGACGCCGGTAGTGCGCGGGAAGGAGGCGCGGGTGCGCAAGAACCCGTCGACCGTAGGGATCGCGCCGGGCGATGGTCTGATTGCACGCTTCGGCGCGGTGGTGGTGTATCTCGCGGGTGAAACCGCTTCCACCGACCGGATCCTCGGCGCCATCGAGGCCGTCGCCGAAGGTGATCATCCCGGGGCCGCGATCGCCCAGCGGCTGGCCGCCGTCGTGTTCGGCAGCGGCTCCGAGCCACCGCCGTTCGGCGTGGTCGCCCCGACCGACGACGGCACCGTGATCCTGCTGCGCGGACCGGTCGCCGCCGAGATCCACGGCGCGGAGGGCGCCCGCAGGCTCTCCGGCGCGCGGGCGTTCACCTGGGTGGACGAGATCGTGCGCGAACCGGTGCGCCGGATCACCGTGGGCGCCGACACCGGCTCCCCGATCACCCCGCTGCCCCGCACCGACCTCCGCGCGGGCGCCGTGCCCGGCGGCGGCTTCGAATGGCGCGTCGCCGTGCGCAAGGCGAGCGCACCGAAGACTCCGCCACGCGCCGCCGCCACCGCGAACCCCGGATCCGCCGAACCACCGGCGACCGCGCCCGCGGGCTTCGAAGCGTTGACGGACGACTCCGACGACACGCGAAAGGACGCCGACTCCCCCGTCGAGTCGAACGCCGGATCCGGTCGGCCGTCCGCCGCTCACCCGCAGGACATCGGCACCAGGGCGATGCCACTCGCCTGGTCCCAGACCGCAGGCTTCGGTTCCGCGCGACCCGAACCCGTTGCGTTGCAGAAGAATCCGGCCACGCGCGGCGTTCGCGTCCCGCCGCCACGTCCGCCGAAGGGCTCGCCCGAAGCCCCGACGGGGGCGCTGGTCTTCGAGGACACCGCCTACCCGCTCGACCGTCCGTATGTCATCGGCCGCAGTCCCACCACCGACGATTCGGTGCGCAACGCCATCGCGTCCCCGCTGTCGGTGCCCAGGGACCGGCACGTCTCCCGCGTGCACGCCTACATCTCGCTGAACCGGGGCAAGGTCTTCGTCCGCGACGCGTCCACACCCGCGGGCACCTATGTCGCGGGGCCGGGCACCGACACCTGGACGCGCATCGGCACCGCCCCCGTCGAGCTGCCGCCAGGCTGGCGCATCCGCATCGGCGAGAAGGTGCTCACCCACCGCACCGACGAACGCCACCCGGCCACCGCCCAAACGCGTCGTTCCTGAGCCTCGCCCGGCCGTTGCTCAGCGCTGCCGCGGTGCGACGGCCGATTCCGGCCCGACGAGGTATGCCGGGCCCCGCGCCGCGGCCTACGATGCGAAGAGCGCGGCAGCAGTCCTGCTGAGACAGTCAGTGCGCGGAGAGGACAATAAGGACATGCATCGACAGGGCCCCACCGAGGACATCGATGAATCCGCGCTGACCGTCACCGCGCCCAAGGAGCAGGCAGCGGGCATCACCGCCGTGGCCGTGGCGCTGAAACGCTCGGTCGAGGAGATGGGGGTCGTCCGCACCGCGCGCACGCTGACCAGGCTCAACCAGGTCAACGGCTTCGACTGCCCCGGCTGCGCGTGGCCGGAGCCCACCGGGCACCGGCGGCCCGCCGAGTTCTGCGAGAACGGCGCCAAGGCCGTCGCCGAGGAGGCGACGCTGCGCACCGTCACGCCGGAGTTCTTCGCCGCCCACTCGGTCGCCGAGCTCGCCGGGAAATCCGGATATTGGCTCGGCCAGCAGGGCAGGCTGACCCATCCGATGGTGCTGCGCCCGGGCGACACCCATTACTCGCCCCTCTCCTGGGACGAGGCGTACCGCGTGATTGCCGATCAGCTGCGCGAGCTGGCCTCGCCCGACGAGGCCGTGTTCTACACCTCGGGCCGCACCGCCAACGAGACCGCGTTCCTCTACCAATTGCTGGTCCGCAGCTACGGCACCAACAATCTGCCGGACTGCTCGAACATGTGCCACGAATCCTCTGGCGCGGCGCTCATCGGCTCCATCGGCATCGGTAAGGGCTCGGTCTCGATCGACGACTTCGGCAAGGCCGATCTGATCATCGTCGCGGGCCAGAATCCCGGCACCAACCATCCCCGCATGCTCAGCGCCCTCGCCGACGCGAAGGCCAACGGCGCCAGGGTCGTCGCGGTCAACCCGCTGCCGGAGACGGGTCTGCTCGGCTTCCGCGATCCGCAGACCGTGCGCGGCGTCACCACGGGCGTCGCGATCGCCGACGACTTCCTCCAGATCCGGCTCGGCGGCGACATGGCCCTGTTCCAAGGTCTGGGCAAGCTGCTGTTCGAGGCCGAGGACCGAGCGCCGGGCACCGTCGTGGACCGCGCGTTCGTCGATGCGCACTGCGCCGGCTTCGCCGAATACGAAAGCCACACGCGCGCGGTGGATCTCGACGTCGTCGCAGCCGCGACCGGACTGTCGAGGGCGGAACTCGGGCGCACCGCGCGCCTGCTCGCCGAATCGCGCAGCACCATCATCTGCTGGGCGATGGGTCTGACCCAGCAGGCGCACGGCGTCGCCACCATCGAGGAGGCGACCAATCTGCTGTTGTTGCGCGGCATGATCGGCAAACCGGGCGCGGGCGTGTGCCCGGTGCGCGGGCACTCCAACGTGCAGGGCGACCGCACCATGGGCATCTGGGAGAAGATGCCCGACTCCTTCCTCGACGCGCTCGACCGCGAGTTCGGCATCACCAGCCCCCGCGAACATGGATGGGACACAGTGCATTCCATCCGCGCCATGCGCGACGGCAGGGCCAAGGTGTTCTTCGGCATGGGCGGCAACTTCGTCTCGGCCACGCCCGACACCGAGGTCACCGAGGCCGCGCTGCGCAATTGCGCACTGACCGTGCAGGTCTCGACCAAGCTGAACCGCAGCCACGTGGTGCACGGACGCACCGCGCTGATCCTGCCCACCCTCGGTCGCACCGACAAGGACGTCGTGGGCGGCGTGAAACAGCATGTGTCGGTGGAGGATTCGATGTCGATGGTGCACCTGTCCACCGGCCGCCTCGAACCCGTCGGCGATCAGCTGCGCAGCGAGGTCGCCATCGTCTGCGAACTGGCCCTCGCGCTGTTCGGCGAGGACCATCCGGTGCCGTGGGCGCGATACCGGCGCGATTACGACAAGATTCGCGACGCAATAGCGCGCGTGGTGCCCGGTTGCGCCGATTACAACACCAAAGTCCGGCAGCGCAACGGCTTCGTGCTACCACATCCCCCGCGCGACAGCCGCGAGTTCCGCACCGCCACCGGCCGCGCCAATTTCGCGGTGAACGAGCTGACCTGGGTTCCGGTACCCGAGGGCAGGCTCGTGCTCCAGACACTGCGCAGCCACGACCAATACAACACCACCATCTACGGCCTCGACGACCGTTACCGCGGCGTGCACGGCGGACGCCGGGTGATCCTGGTGAACACCGACGACATCGCCGAATTCGGCTTCGCCGACGGCGATCTCGTCGATCTGGTCTCGGAGTGGACCGACGGCATCGAGCGACGTGTCCGAGCCTTCCGCGTCGTCGGCTACCCGACGCCGCGCGGCAACGCCGCCGCGTACTACCCCGAGACCAACGCACTCGTCCCGCTGGATCACGTCGCGGCGCGATCCAATACGCCCGTTTCCAAGGCGGTGACCATCCGGCTGGAGCGGCATGTGCACGTCGGAGCCGAATCATGAGCGAGCGTCAGCGAGTGAATCGAAAGCACAGCGCATCCCCGCGCGCGACGCAGCCGAGCGCCAGCGAGGTTGAGTCGTGAAGGAGCGTCAGCGAGTGAACCGAAAGCACAGCGCATCCCCGCGCACGACGCGGCCGAGCGGCAGCGAGGCTGGGTCGTGAAGGAGCGTCAGCGAGTGAACCAAAGGCACAGCGCGTCCCGGCGCACGACGCGGCCGAGCGGCAGCGAGGCTGGGTCGTGAAGGAGCGTCAGCGAGTGAACCAAAGGCACAGCGCGTCCCGGCGCACGACGCGGCCGAGCGGCAGCGAGGCTGCGTCGTGAGCCGGGTGACCGCGCGCCGTCGCACACTGCGCCTGTCCCCGTCCGGAGAGATCCAGCGACCCGACACCCTGGCAGTGGAGGAGCCGCTGGAGATCCGGCTCGGCGGGCGGTCGCTGACCGTCACCATGCGCACCCCCGGCGCCGATGTCGACCTGGTGCACGGATTCCTGTTGAGCGAGAGCATCATCGAATCGGCCGATGACATGGTGAGCGCCCGCTACTGCGCGGGCACCGACGCCGACGGCCGCAACACCTACAACGTGCTCGACGTCGAGCTGCGTGTCCCCGTACCCGCCCGCGCGCGCAACTTCCTCACCACCAGTTCGTGCGGGCTCTGCGGCAAGACCGCCCTCGACGAGGTCAGGGCCCACACCCGTTATCCACTCCCGGACGACACGCCCGCCGTCGACTCGGCCGTACTCGCAGGCATGCCCGAGACGCTGCGCGAGCGGCAATCGGTCTTCGACGCCACCGGCGGCCTGCACGCGGCGGGCTTGTTCACCGCCGACGGGACGGCGCTCGCGGTGCGGGAGGACATCGGCAGGCACAACGCGGTGGACAAGGTGCTGGGCTGGGCCCTGCGTGAAAACCGGATCCCCGCGTCCGATCTGGTGCTCATCGTGAGCGGGCGGGCGTCCTTCGAGCTGGTCCAGAAGGCGGTGATGGCCGGTGTGCCGATGCTCGGAGCGGTGTCGGCCCCGAGCTCGCTGGCGGTGGACCTGGCGGACGAATCCGGTCTCACCCTGGTCGGCTTCCTGCGCGGCGACACCATGAACATCTATGCCGGCGCGCACCGCGTGGACCGGCGATCGGCGGCGCGTCCCGCGAGCTGATGTCGGCTCGCCGCCGCGACGCCTATTGCCCGGTACTCGATGTCCGTTCTACCGTGACTGCACGCCCGAACACCCCCCGGCGAGGAACGGAGCGATGATGCGGATCTCGGTGGAAGGAAAGTCCGGCGGCGTGCGCGTCCGGATGCGTTTCGAGCAGCACCGCCGCCGGTGGCTGGCCGTGCGAATCATGTTGGGGATACTGACCTTCCAGGGCGCGGTGGTGGGTCTGTGGGCGGTGCTCGCGCCGCACTCCTGGTATACGAGTTTCCCCGGATTCGGGATGCAGTGGGTCGCCGTGGACGGCCCCTACAACCACCACTTGGCCAGCGACGTCGGGGCCTTCTTCCTTGCCCTCGCTGCGGCGAGCGGCTTCGCGCTGTGGCGCGGAGGCAGCGCGCTGGCGCAGGCCGCGGGGCTGGGCTGGCTCGTCTTCGCCACCCCGCATGTGATCTACCACGCGTTTCACAAGCCGGACGCGATGAGCGGCGTCAGCTTCACGCTGAGCCTGCTGGCCGCCGCGGCCCTCTTGGCGCTCGGCGCGGCCTGTCTGCTGGTGACTCCGCGTGGGCCGGAGGCGCCCGATCCCCGGCCCATCGAGTTCCGCTTCCCGCGCCGCCGTCCGATGCGCTGAGGCCCGGAAGGTGCCTGGCCGGAGGCGTCGCACGAGGGGCCCGGGCGACCGTCGGCGCGTGGCCGGGTAGGTCGCCTCGGGCGTACTGGCGTGCGCCTCCGGCTCGAGCGAGGTCGCTGCGACGCCGTCAGGCGTCGAGAGCCTTGAGCAGCGCCTCGCGCTGCCGGGCGCCCAGGCCGCCGATGCGGCGGTCCTCGGGGATCTCGGCCTGATCCATCAGCTTCGCGGCCTTCACCGGACCGACGCCGGGCAGGGCCTTGATCACCGCCGCGACCTTGGTCTTCTTCACCAGATCATCCGACTCCGCCTTCTTCAGCAGGTCGGCGACCGACACCTTGCCGGCCTTGACCTTGCCGATCAGTTCGGAGCGCGCTTTGCGCACCGCAGCCGCTTTGGCCAACGCCTCGGTGCGCTGCTCGGCGGTCATCGTGGGCAGTGCCATGTCTCCTCCGCTTTCACTCGTCACTCGAACATCTGGTTGACCGCACCGAGTAAACAGCACGGCACCGGTGGCGGACCGCCGACACACCGGTCAAATGTTGCGATGAGTTTTCTGGCGCGTCGTCGTCAGAACAGGTGAACAACCCGCGCGAAGTGCGCGAAACGGACGAAAGGAAGCCCGCCCATGGAACTGTCGCTCACCCAGTTCGTCACCATCGACGGCGTCTGCCAGGGGCCGGGCGGGCCGCACGAGGACACCGAGGGCGGCTTCACGCACGGCGGCTGGACCGCACCGTACTTCGACGAGGCAGGGGGTCAATTCGTCAGCGAGGTGTTCGCTCGCGCGGATGCCTTCCTGCTCGGCAGGCGGACCTACGAGATCTTCGCCGGATACTGGCCACAGCACGACGACCCCGCCGACCCGATCGCCTCGAAACTCAACGCGCTGCCGAAATACGTTGGCACCCATACCCTCGAGCGCGCCGAGTGGACGGGAACCGAACTGCTGCGGGACGACCTCGTCCGGCAAGTCGCCGACCTCAAATCCCGCCCGGGCCGCGAACTGCAGGTCCACGGCAGCGGCGGCCTCGCGCACACCCGGCTCGCCGCCGGCCTCGTCGACACCCTGTACTTGCTGACCTTCCCCGTGCTCCTCGGCACCGGCAAACGTCTCTTCCGGACCGGATCCAGCCCCGCCGCCTTCCACCTGACCGACTCGCGCACGACACCGGCCGGCGTCCACATCGGCACCTACCGCGCCGCAGGCGTCCCCGAATACGGCACCCTCGGCGAGTAGCCGGCACACACCACCGAACGAAAAAATGTGACCCACGTAACACATCGCGTGACGGCGGCGAAAGAAAATACAGCAGCCTTCGCAACGGGATCAAGGTTCAATGGCGAACCAGGGGGATCAACGGCGCTCCCCACCTCGGGCGCGATTCGTCCACGACGAATCGTCACCGCGTCCCGGCGAGGCAGACACAACCGCACAACGACCCGCGTCCCGATGAACGGCCTTCGGGCTATCCGGCGCGGGCATGGACTGCTAGCCTCCGAATTGGAACACGTTTCAATTCGTCAGGGGTTGACATGACACAACAGATTCGCGATGTCGTCGAGCAGTACGTCAAGCTGGTCGGCACCGGGCCCACGGAATCCATCGTGGAGCTCTACGCGCCGGACGCGACCGTCGAGGATCCCGCGGGCACCCCCGTCCGCCAAGGCCACGACGCCATCCGCGAGTTCTACTCCGTGTTCGACAACCTGGACCGGTCGACCGCGCTGCACGCCGACACCGTGCGGGTCGCGGGCAACCACGCCGCCTTCATGTTCGACGTCGTCACCATGGTCGGCGATCAGCGTTTCACGCTCACGCCGATCGACACGATGGAGTTCGACGAGCAGGGCAAGATCATCAAGATGCGCGCCTACTGGAGCCAGGACGACATGCGCGGCGAGCCGATCTGAGCCGTCCACGCCGCCGACGCCGCCCGGGAATCGCATCCCGGGCGGCGTCGAGGTTTCTCCAGGGTTATGCGGCGTCGAGCAGCGCACCAGCCAGAACGTGCGTCGTCTCGAAGGCCACGACGTCGGCAGCCACCTGAAGCAGCCGGTCCACGCATGGCGGGCCGGTGACCAGGAGCAGCCTGCCGCCGGCCTGGTCGATCCGTGAACGTGCGTCGAACAGCACCCGGAGGCCCGCGACGCCGAAGAACGACACCATGGACAGATCGACGACCACGCGAGGCGCGGCCGTGTCGAGCGCACCGATCAGATGCCGACGCAGCTCGTCGACGGTGAATTGATCCACCTCACCCGCGACGGCGCACAGCGTGATCTCGTCGCTCGGGGAGGTGATCGAAACCCGCACCCGCGCAGCGGGATCGGAACGATGCGGTCGGACTTCGGTGAAGTGAGTGGAAAGAATGGTCGACATGAGGAACCCAGTCCCGTCGCACCCGGCAGCTGAACCCGCGCCGGGCGATGTATTCGCGCCGGGCGCCCGAGGCCCCGGAGCTGGGCTGGCTACTCAACCCTGAGATTCGAGTACCCGAACGAAGACTCCGATACACCTACAATTTCGAGCAAATCTCGACAATTCGGACATTTCGAAAACAAATCCGGGCCCGGGGGACAATTCCCACGGGCCCGGATCGCGACTTCGGAATTACGCCGACTTCTCCCGGCGCTCGGCACGCTGCTGTTTGCGCGGCACGATGGTCGGCAGCACATTGTCGTTGACCGTATCGGCGTTCACGACCACCTTCGCGACGTCGTCGCGGCTGGGAATGTCGTACATCACCGGCAGCAGGACTTCCTCCATGATGGCGCGCAGACCGCGAGCGCCGGTGCCACGCAGGATGGCCTGGTCGGCGATCGCCTCCAGGGCGTCCTGAGTGAACTCCAGCTCGACGCCGTCCATCTCGAACAGCCGGATGTACTGCTTGACCAGCGCGTTCTTCGGCTCGGACAGGATCTTGACCAGGGATTCCTTGTCCAGGTTCGTCACCGACGCGACGACGGGGAGGCGGCCGATGAACTCCGGGATCAGACCGAACTTGATCAGATCCTCGGGCATCACCTCCGCGAAGTGATCGGTGGTGTCGATCTCGGCCTTGGAGCGCACCTCGGCGCCGAAGCCGATGCCGCGGTGGCCGGTGCGGTCGGAGATGATCTTCTCCAGGCCCGCGAACGCGCCCGCCACGATGAACAGCACGTTCGTGGTGTCGATCTGGATGAACTCCTGGTGCGGGTGCTTGCGTCCGCCCTGCGGCGGCACGCTGGCCTGGGTGCCCTCCAGGATCTTCAGCAGCGCCTGCTGCACGCCCTCGCCGGAGACGTCACGGGTGATCGAGGGGTTCTCGCTCTTGCGGGCGATCTTGTCCACCTCGTCGATGTAGATGATGCCGGTCTCGGCCCTCTTGACGTCGTAGTCGGCGGCCTGGATCAGCTTGAGCAGGATGTTCTCGACATCCTCGCCGACGTAGCCCGCCTCGGTGAGCGCCGTGGCGTCCGCGATGGCGAACGGCACGTTCAGCATCTTCGCGAGGGTCTGCGCCAGGTAGGTCTTGCCGCAGCCGGTGGGGCCGAGCATCAGAATGTTCGACTTGGTCAGCTCGACCGTCTCGCCCCGGCTGTCACGGCCCTTGTCCCCCGCCTGAATGCGCTTGTAGTGGTTGTACACGGCCACGGCGAGGGTGCGCTTGGCGGTGTCCTGCCCGATCACGTAGTTCTCGAGGAACTCACGGATCTCGGCGGGTTTCGGCAGCTCATCGAGTTTGACCTCGCTGGACTCGGCGAGTTCCTCCTCGATGATCTCGTTGCATAGATCGATGCACTCGTCACAGATGTACACGCCAGGTCCCGCAATGAGCTTCTTGACCTGCTTCTGGCTCTTTCCACAGAACGAGCACTTCAGCAGATCGCCGCCGTCTCCGATGCGCGCCATCTCGTGGGTCCCTACTTCCTTGTCCGCGTGCAACCGTCTGTCCAGGTTGCCAGCAATCCGCCGAACTCGGGTGTAATCGCGAACACTTCGAGTAATTCGGGCGGGTCGAGCTTGCCGTCAACCGAGAGCAAAGGTCCCTAGGTTGACCGTACCCGGTGTGCGCGACGGAGGTCGACAACTCGAGCATGTTTCTCGCCGGGGTTGTGCGGGTTCTCACGACATCGAAACACGTTCGGCACACGTTCCACCCGTGAGAGGCCGGTCCCGACGCCCGGCCGACCGCCATGGTGTTCGCGCCGTCCGCCACCCTCGCGAACGGTCGATGTCACCGTAGCGGAAGCGGCCGGGCGGTGTGCCGTCGGCACACCGCCCGGCCGGATTCGCCTGACGCACAGCAACTTGCGAGCGATCGCCGGACTCGGCGCCGCCCGCGAGCGTCTTACTTCTGCGCGCTGAGCTTGCGGTAGTCGAACACCGTGTCGATGATCCCGTACTCCTTGGCCTCCTCGGCCGTCAGGATCTTGTCGCGGTCGGTGTCCTTGCGGATGGTGTCCGCGTCCTTGCCGGTGTGCCGCGCCAGCGTGGTCTCCATCAGGCGGCGCATGCGCTCGATCTCGGCGGCCTGGATCTCCAGGTCCGAGACCTGACCCTGGATGCCGCCCTCCAGCGAAGGCTGGTGGATCAGCACGCGAGCGTTGGGCAGGCAGGCACGCTTGCCGGGGGTGCCCGCGGCGAGCAGCACGGCCGCGGCGGAGGCCGCCTGGCCGAGGCAGACCGTGGCCACGTCGGCGCGCACGTACTGCATGGTGTCGTAGATGGCCATCAGCGAGGTGAACGAACCACCCGGCGAGTTGATGTACATCGTGATGTCGCGGTCGGGATCCAGCGATTCCAGCACCAGCAGCTGCGCCATGATGTCGTTCGCCGAGGCGTCGTCGACCTGCACGCCGAGGAAGATGATGCGCTCCTCGAACAGCTTGTTGTACGGGTTGGACTCCTTGACACCGAAGCTCGAGTGCTCGATGAACGAAGGCAGAATGTAGCGCGACTGCGGCGAGGCAGGCGCGATGCCGGAGAGGCCGGCGCGTGGGTCGATCAGAGCCATTTCGTCTCCAAAGTCTGTGTGTTCAACGACGGTTCACTGACGGCGCGGGCCGGAACCGGTCCGGCCGCCGCTCACTTGGCTAAGCCATTGGCCTGGTTGGCGTGGCTGATCACGTGGTCGATGAACCCGTACTCGAGGGCATCCTTCGCCGTGAACCAGCGGTCGCGGTCGGCGTCGGCGGTGACCTGCTCCACCGGCCTGCCGGTGTGCAGCGCCTGGAGCTCGTTGAGCTCGCGCTTGGTGTGGGCGAACTGCTCGGCCATGATCGCGATATCGGCCGCGGAACCGCCGATGCCCGCCGAGGGCTGGTGCATCATGATGCGCGCGTGCGGCAGGGCGTAGCGCTTGCCCTTGGTGCCCGCGGTCAGCAGGAACTGGCCCATCGATGCCGCCAGGCCCAGGCCGTAGGTGGCGATGTCGCACTCGGACAACTGCATGGTGTCGTAGATGGCCATGCCCGCGGTCACCGAGCCACCGGGCGAGTTGATGTAGAGCGAGATGTCCTTGGTCGGATCCTCCGCCGTGAGCAGCAGGATCTGCGCGCACAGCTTGTTCGCGATGTCGTCGTCGACCTGGGTGCCGAGGAAGATGATGCGCTCCCGCAGCAGGCGCTCGTAGACCGAATCACTGAGGTTGAGACCAGCAGTCGCGGATGTCATGACCCCTGCCTGGTTGTTTGTCACGGATACCTGCCTTCTCTTCTCACCGGCTTGTCACTGAAAGCTAAACAGCGCTGAGTGCCACACAGCCATCACTGGTTCGTCTGTCACAAACATTAACGAAGCAGGGCGGCACCGAACTCCCGGTACCGCCCTTTCTTCGCTCACAGCGCAACTTCGCTGGCGCTCAGCCGCGCTGTGCGCGAGGGCGCGCTGCGATTCTGGTTCACTCGCTCCGCTCCCTCACTGCGCAACTTCGCTGGCGCTCAGCCGCGCTGTGCGCGAGGGCGCGCTGCGATTCTGGTTCACTCGCTCCGCTCCCTCACTGCGCAACTTCGCTGGCGCTCAGCCGCGCTGTGCGCCCACGAAACCACACGGCCGTAATATGCCGCTGGTGTTCCACGGATTTACTCGGCGCTCTCCGCGCCCTCGGCCTCGTCAGCGGAATCCGCAGGCGCGCCGAACATTTCGGCGGTGTCCACGGCGTTGCCCTCGGAATCGGTGACCTTCACCTTGCCGACGACACCGGCGAGCGCCTTGCCGCGGCGCACGTCGGCGAACACGGCGCCGAGCTGGCCGGCCTGCTGCACCTGCTGGATGAACTGCTCCGGCGACAGGCCGTAGCGCTGCGACTGGAACAGGATCCGCTCGGTGAGCTCCTCCTGGCCGACCTGGGTGTTCTCCGCCTCGGCGATGGCGTCCAGCAGCAGCTGGGTCTTCACCGACTTCTCGGCGGCTTCCTTGGTGTCCTTGTCGAACTCCTCGCGGCTGGAGCCCTGCGCCTCGAGCGCCTCGGCCAGCTTGTCCTCGTCGTGGTCGAAGCCGTGCACGGCGTCGTGCAGCACGGCGTCGATCTCGGCCTGCACGACCTTCTCCGGCAGCGGAATCTCGGTCGTCTCCAGCAAGGTCTCCAGGACCTTGTCGCGGATCTCGCCCGCCTGCTGCACCTTCTTGACCCGCTCGACGCGGCTCTTCAGGTCTTCCTTGAGCTCGTCGAGGGTGTCGAACTCGGAAGCGAGCTGAGCGAACTCGTCGTCGGCCTCGGGCAGCTCGCGCTGCTTCACCGACTGCACCGTCACGGTGATGACGGCTTCCTTGCCCGCGTGCTCGCCCGCGACCAGCGTGGAGGCGAACTCCTTCGACTCACCGGCGGAGAGGCCGATGATCGCCTCGTCGAGGCCCTCGATGAGCTGGCCGGAGCCGACCTCGTGGGACAGGCCGCTGGTGGCGGCGTCGGCCACCTCCTGGCCGTCCACGGTGGCGGCGAGATCGATGGAGACGAAGTCGCCGTTCTCGACCGCGCGCTCCACGCCGGTCAGGGTGCCGAAGCGCTGGCGCAGCGAGGTGAGCTGCTCCTCGATGTCCTCGTCGCCGATGCTGAACGCGTCGACGGTGACCTCGATGTCCTCGTAGGTCGGCAGGTCGATCTCGGGGCGCACGTCGACCTCGGCGGTGAAGGCGAGCTCCTGGCCGTCCTCGATCTTGGTGATCTCGATGTCGGGCTGGCCGATGACCTTCACCTCGGAAGTGGTGACGGCCTCGCTGTAGCGACCGGGCAGCACGTCGTTGACGACCTGCTCGAGGACGGCGCCGCGGCCGAGGCGGGCTTCGAGGAGCTTCGCGGGGGCCTTGCCCGGGCGGAAGCCGGGGATGCGGACCTGCTTGGCGAGAGCCTTGTAGGCGCGGTCGAAGTCCGGCTTCAGTTCCTCGAAGGGCACCTCGACATTGATCCGGACCCGGGTCGGGCTCAGCTGCTCGACGGTGCTCTTCACGGACATGCTCCTTGGTTCGGTGTTCGTTCGGGTTGAGGCGCGACTCCCAGCGGGGTGCGCGTACGCATCCCTGCCAGGGTAGTTGACCGGCCTGTGCGGCCTGCAATCGGTCACGGTGCGGCGCACCCCTGCCGCGCCCCGACCGACCGGGTTCAGTTGCCGACGCCGACCGCGTCGGTGACGAAAACCAGCGTCTCGTTGGGCTTGATGCCGCCGCTGCCCGCGCCGTAGCCCAGGTTCGGCGGGATGATCAGCAGCCTGCGCGCGCCCTGTTGAACACCGACGAGACCCTGATCCCAGCCGGGGATGACCTCGCCCGCGCCGAGGTTCAGCTGAAAGGGCTTGCCGCGGTCGAACGAGCTGTCCAGCTTCTTCTTGTCCGACCAGGTCACCAGCACGTAGTTCATGGTGAGCGGCTGGTCGGCCACCGCGCCGGGACCGCTGCCCTCGACCAGGTCCTTGACGACCAGTTTCGTGGGCGGGTCGCAGTCGCCGGGAATGGTCACGATCGGCGTTTGACCGAAGCCGCCGGTCACCCCGATGTCCTCGGCGGTGCATTCCCGGCCGTGCTTCGCCTGGCCGACGGCGCCGGTGGTGGCCGTCGTGGTGGCGGCGGTGTCCTTGTCGTCGGAGCCGCAGGCGGCCAGCGTGAACGCGGCCGCGGCGATGGCGCCGACACCGATGATCCTGCCGAGTGTGTGCATGCGGCGGACCCTAGACCACCGGACGCCCGCGCGCCCAGCGACGCTTTCCCGCCGTGTCGCGGTGTCGCCGCACGGAAACGGGTAATGCCGCCGGTGAGGCGGATTTCCCAGCGAGCGTGAGGAGAGTCGGCGAATGACCAAGATGGCCAGTCCCGGGGGCGACACCTCGGCGGACAATGCCGGCGCGCAGGGAGGCGTCTCCATCGCGCCCCGGCCCTATCGACTGGACGAGGCGCCCGGCCCGCTGGATCGCGCGGAGCTGACCGCGATCGACGCCTGGTGGCGCGCGGCGAACTACCTCTCCGTCGGCCAGATCTATCTGATGCGGAACCCGCTGCTGCGCGAAGCGCTGCTGCCCGAGCACATCAAGCCACGGCTGCTCGGCCATTTCGGCACGGTGCCAGGGCTGAATCTGGTCTGGGTGCACGCCAATCGGGCGATCCGCCTGCGCGCGCTCAACGCGGTGTTCGTCGCGGGGCCCGGGCACGGCGGGCCGGGCCCGAACGCGTGCGCCTGGCTGGAGGGCACCTATTCCGAGCTGTACAGCCACATTCCGCGCGATGCCGAGGGAATGGGTTCGCTGTTCGCCCAGTTCTCCTTTCCCGGCGGTGTGCCGAGTCACTGCGCGCCCGAGACGCCCGGCTCCTTCCACGAGGGCGGCGAACTGGGCTATTCCCTGCTGCACGCGTACGGCGCGGCGCTGGACAATCCGGACCTGACCGTGTTCTGTGTGGTGGGCGACGGCGAGGCCGAGACCGGCCCGCTCGCGGCGAGCTGGCACGCGAACAAGTTCCTCAACCCGGGCCGCGACGGCGCGGTGCTGCCGATACTGGCCCTCAACCAGTACAAGATCGCCAACCCGACCATCCTCGCGAGGATTCCGGAGAACGAGCTGGTGGAACTGCTGCGCGGCTGCGGCTACCAGCCGGTCGTCGTCGCGGGCGACGACCCGGCGACCGTGCACCAGGCGATGGCCCGCGCGATGGACGGCTGCCTCGACCGGATCGAGCGGATCCAGCAGGCCGCCAGGTCGGGCGCCAACGGCGGACCGGTCAGCTGGCCGATGATCGTCTTGCGCACCCCGAAGGGCTGGACTTGTCCACCGGTCGTCGACGGCGAACCCGTCGAGGGCACCTTCCGGGCGCACCAAGTACCGCTGCCCGCCGCCCGCGGCAACGATTCACACCGCCAGGTGCTGGAGCAATGGCTGCGTTCCTACCGGCCGGAGGAACTGTTCGACGCCGAGGGTCACCCGGCGCCGGAACTGCTCGAACTAGTGCCCGAGGGCGATCGGCGGATGAGCGCGAACCCGGTGGCCAACGGCGGCATGCTCGTTCGCGATCTACGCCTGCCGGACTGGCGCGATTTCGGCGTCGAGGTGGCCACGCCCGGCGGCACGAAACACGAGGCCACCCGCGTGCTCGGCGGCTGGCTGCGCGAGGTGACCCGCCGCAATCCGCACAACTTCCTGACGTTCGCCCCGGACGAGCTGGCCAGCAACCGGCTCCAGGACATCCTCGAGGTGACCGGACGCGACTGGCAGGCCGAGATCGGCGAGTACGACGTCGCGCTCGACCGCACCGGCCGGGTGATCGAGGTGCTCTCCGAGCACATGTGCCAGGGCCTGCTGGAGGGGTATCTACTGACCGGCAGGCACGGCGTGTTCACCTGCTACGAGGCCTTCATCCACATCGTCGACGCGATGTTCAACCAGCACGCCAAGTGGCTGGACGCCAGCGCGGCGGTGCCGTGGCGGCGGCCCATCGCCAGCCTGAACTACCTGCTGTCCTCGCACGTCTGGCGGCAGGACCACAACGGGTTCACCCACCAGGACCCCGGTTTCCTCGACGTGGTGCTGAACAAGAAGCCCGAGATCGTGCGGGTGTACCTGCCGCCGGATGCCAACACGCTGCTCTCGGTGTACGACCACTGCCTGCGCTCGCGGCACTACGTCAACGTGGTGGTGGCGGGCAAGCAGCCGCAGGAGGACTGGCTGTCCGTCCCCGACGCGGCGGTGCACTGCGCACGCGGCGTGGGCATCTGGGACTGGGCGGGCAACAACGACACCGTGGGCAGCACACCGGATGTCGTGCTGGCGTGCGCAGGCGACGTGCCGACGCTGGAGACGCTCGCCGCCGCGGCGATCCTGCGTGACCGGTTGCCGGACTTGCGGGTTCGCGTGATCAACATCGTCGACCTGATGCGGCTGCTGCCCGCCGACGCCCATCCGCACGGCCTGCCGGACAGCGAGTTCGACACCCTGTTCACCAGGGATCGTCCGGTGATCTTCGCCTTCCACGGCTATCCCTGGCTGGTGCACAGGCTGACCTACCGACGCACCAACCACGCGGAGATGCACGTCCGCGGGTATCAAGAAGAGGGCACCACCACAACGCCTTTCGACATGGTGATGCTCAACGACCTGGATCGCTACCACCTCGTGATGGATGTGATCGATCGGGTACCCGACCTGCGTGAGAAGGCCGCTGGGCTGCGTCAGGAGATGGTCGACGCCCGCTGGCGGGCCCGCGCGTGGACCAGGGCGAACGGCACCGATATCCCCTGCGTCGCGGAGTGGGCCTGGCCCGAACCCGGTCTCTGAGGATCGCACGACATCGGCCGCCGCAACCAGTTGTCCACAGGGCGGCGGCCGATCATTTTGTGCCATATGGAAATACGCGGCACCTGTGGAAACTTCCTTGCGGGTGCCGGGCGGGTCGGCGACGATCGCAGCATGCTGTTGACGATCACCTGCACGCGACCCGAAGGCGCGGCCTGGCCCGCGACCGATCTCGGATTCTTGCTGCACAAGAACCCCGAGCGGGTGCAGGCGTTCGAGCAGTCGTACGGCACCGCGCACGTGGTGTATCCGGAGGCGGATCCGGCGCGCTGCACGGCGGCCTTGGTCCTGGAGGTGGACCCGATCCGCCTGGTGCGCGGACGTTCCCGTGGCACACCGGATTTCAGCCTCGGTCAGTACGTCAACGACCGGCCGTACGCGGCGTCGTCGCTGCTGTCGGTCGCGATCGGCGCGGTGTTCCGCACGGCGCTGCACGGGCAGTGCAAGGCCCGCCCCGAACTCGCGCTCGCCGCACTGCCGTTGCGCATCGAACTGCCCGCGGTGCCGTGCAAAGGCGGGGCCGAGGTCGCCGAGCGGGTCTTCGAGCCGCTCGGCTGGACCGTGTCGACCACACCGATCCCCCTCGACCCGGCCTTCCCGGAGTGGGGCGATTCGCACTACCTGCGTCTGGCGCTGACCGGCGAGATCCGGCTCGCCGACGCCCTGTCGCACCTCTACGTTCTGCTGCCGGTCCTCGACGGCGCCAAGCACTACTGGATGGCCGCCGACGAGGTCGACAAGCTCATCCGCGCCGGCGGCGGCTGGTTGGCCGAGCACCCCGAACGCGGGTGGATCACCCGGCGCTATCTGGCCCGCCGTCAGTCGCTGGTACGCACGGCGCTGGCGCGCCTGGCGGA
Source organism: Nocardia sp. bgisy134 (assembly GCF_965341865.1). Lineage (GTDB taxonomy): Bacteria > Actinomycetota > Actinomycetes > Mycobacteriales > Mycobacteriaceae > Nocardia. Next base: position 356,547 of record NZ_CBDQZP010000001.1, on the reverse strand, counting down.
GATCGATGAGACGGATCCGGACGAACTCGGCGCGGAGGAGGACTATGTCGAGGCCGAGAACGGGGTGGGCGACATCACTTCCGGTTCGCCGGTCGACGCACCGGCGAGCGGGACGCACGGCGCGGACGCCGCCGATTCACCAGATAGTCTCACGATTTCGGCGCGCTCCTCCGGTTCACCAGACGACGACACACCGGTGCGGACCGACGCACTCGTCGGACCCGACGCCGAGGAGGCCGACGGGAGCGGCCACTCGCCCGGCGCGCCTGCCGCCGATGCGATGACGCCCGAGCACGGCGCCGGTCCGGACAGCGACGAAGCGGTAGGCCGGGCGCCGTCCCTGGCCGTGCAGCGGCGGGCCGCCGTGCTCGCCGCGTTGGGGGATGTCGGCGCGCGACGGGTACTCGATCTCGGCTGCGGCGAGGGCGCGCTGCTGCGAGAGTTGCTGGCTGACCGGATGTTCACCGAGATCGTCGGCGTCGACGTGTCGATGCGGGCGCTGCACATCGCCAAGCGCAAGCTGCGGGTCGACCGGATGCCGGAGCGCGTCGCGGGCAGGCTCACCCTGCTCCAGGGCTCGCTCACCTACACCGACGCGCGACTGCGCGGCTACGACGCCGCGGTGCTGATGGAGGTGATCGAGCACGTCGACCCGCCTCGGCTCGGCGCGCTGGAGCACGCTGTATTCGCCACGGCCGCACCGCGTTCCGTCGTGGTGACGACGCCGAACTCGGAATACAACACGGCCTACGAGAGCCTGCCCGCGGGCAAGTTCCGCCACGACGACCACCGTTTCGAATGGACTCGGGCGGAATTCACCTCCTGGGCGACCGGCGTCGCGCAGCGCAACGGATACCACGTTCAGCTGCGGCCCGTCGGCGCCGAGCATCCCGAGTTCGGTGCGCCCACCCAGCTCGCACTGTTCACCAAGACCGAAGCACCCGGGCCCACCGGCGAGGACACGAAAGCAGCCGCGCGATGACCGAACTGTCCGTCCCCGAGCTCTCGCTCGTCGTTCTGATCGGCAGCACCGGCTCGGGCAAGTCCACGTTCGCGCGCAGGCACTTCCCGCACACGGCCATCGTCTCGTCGGACGCCTGCCGCGGCATCGTCAGCGACGACGAGAACGACCAGTCGGCCACGCCGGAAGCGTTCGCGCTGCTGCACCACATCGCGGGCATCCGGCTGCGCCGCGGGCTGCGCACGGTGATCGACGCCACGAATGTGCAGCCGCGGGCGCGTCAGGAACTCGTCGCGGTGGCGCGCGCCCACGATGTGCTGCCGGTGGCGATCGTGCTCGATGTGCCGGATTCGGTATGCCTGGAACGTAATTCGCTGCGTTCGGATCGGTCGCACCTCGCGGCGCACGTGGTGCATCGCCAGCAGCGCGAGCTGCGCCGCGGCCTGCGCGGGCTGGAGCGCGAGGGCTTCCGCAAGGTGTACGTGTTGCGCGGGGTCGAGGAGATCGACGGCGCGACCCTCGTCGACGAGAAGGCGTGGAACGACAAGCGCGAGCTCACCGGCCCGTTCGACGTGATCGGCGACGTGCACGGTTGCCGCGCCGAATTGGAGACGCTGCTCGACGAGCTCGGGTACGCGGTGGAGCGCGACGCGGCCGGACGCGCGGTCGGCGCCCGTCATCCGCACGGACGCACCGCGGTGTTCGTCGGCGACCTGGTGGACCGCGGACCCGATACCCCCGGCGTCCTGCGGTTGGCGATGGGCATGGTCGGCGCGGGAACGGCATTGTGCGTCACCGGTAATCACGAGAACAAGCTGGTGCGCGCCCTTACCGGGAAGAAGGTCAAGGTCGCGCACGGTCTCGCCGAATCGCTGAACCAGCTCGAGGCCGAGGACGAGGACTTCCGCAAGGCGGCGCTCGACTTCTGCCGCGGACTGCTCAGTCACTACGTGCTCGACGGCGGCAATCTCGTCGTCGCGCACGCGGGACTGAAGGAGGAGTACCAGGGACGCGCGTCCGGTCGCGTTCGCGCGTTCGCCATGTACGGCGAAACCACCGGGGAGACCGACGAATACGGCTTTCCGGTGCGCTACCCGTGGGCGCAGGACTATCGCGGCCGGGCCACCGTGCTGTACGGGCACACGCCGATGACCGAGCTGCGCTGGGTGAACAACACACTCTGCTTGGACACCGGCGTGGTGTTCGGCGGGCGCCTCACCGCGCTGCGCTATCCCGAGCGCGAGCCGGTTTCGGTTCCGGCCGAACAGGTTTGGTACGAGCCGACACGTCCGCTGGCCCCCGCCGAGGCGACCGAGGCCGTGGCGCACCGTGATCCCGGAGTGCTGGATCTCGACGACGTGATCGGCCGCCGCGTCGTGCACACGCGCAGCCACGGCCGCATCGGCGTGCAAGAGGAGAACGCGGGAGCGGCGCTCGAAGTGATGAGCCGCTTCGCCATCGATCCCCGCTGGCTGGTGTACCTGCCGCCGACGATGTCGCCGTGCGCGACCTCGTCGCTGGACGGCTACCTCGAGCACCCGGCCGAGGCGTTCGCCTACTACCGGGGCGAAGGTGTGGACCGCGTGGTGTGCGAGGAGAAGCACATGGGCTCGCGCGCCGTTGTTCTGGTGACCCGCTCGGCTGCGGCCGCGCGGGACCGTTTCGGCGTCGAGGACGACGGTACGGGCGCGATCTACACGCGCACCGGCCGACCGTTCTTCGACGATCCCGCGGTGACGGAAAGCTTGCTGGCGCGCATCCGTGCGGCTGCCGAGGCCGCCGGGTTGTTCGAGGAGCTGCGCAGCGAATGGCTGTTGCTCGACGCGGAGCTGCTGCCGTGGTCGGCCAAGGCAATCGGCCTGTTGCGCTCCCAGTACGCGGCGGTCGGCGCCGCCGCCAAGGCCGCGCTCGTCGGCGCCGAGGCGGTGTTCAGCGCGGTCGCCGCACGCGGCCACGACGTCACCGAGCTGGCCGAGCGCACCGCGGGACGACGCGCCGACGCCGCGGCCTTCACCGCCGCCTACGGCCGCTACTGCTGGACGACCGACGGCCTGGCCGGGCTGCGCCTCGCGCCGTTCCAGCTGCTGGCCACGGAAGGCGTCAACCACGCGACCCGTGATCACGCCTGGCACCTGGCCGTGATCGATCGCTTGGTCGCCGCGGATTCGGACCTGTTCACACCGACGCGCCGGATGGTGGTGGACCTCGCGGATCCCGACGGCGAAGCCATCGCGACCGCATGGTGGACCGAACTCACTACCGCAGGCGGCGAAGGGATGGTCGTGAAGCCGCTCGATTCCCTGGTCCGGAGCCGCTCGGTCGACCGCCCTGGCGCCGACGCGCCCGGGGAGCGCGGTCCGGATGCCGACGGAACCGGTCCGGCACCGGATGCTTCGGGGCCGGGCAGCGCCGCTACTCGGGGCGAGTCCACGCGTCTCGTCCAGCCGGGTGTGAAATGCCGTGGACCCGAATACCTTCGGATCATCTACGGACCGGAGTACCTACGCGAACCGAACCTGCGTCGTCTGCGTACCCGCGGCCTCGGGCGCAAACGGTCGATGGCGCTGCGCGAGTACGCGCTCGGGCTGGAGGCGCTGGACCGTTTCGTCGCGGGCGAGCCGCTGTGGCGGGTGCACGAGGCGGTGTTCGCGGTGCTGGCCCTCGAATCGGAACCCGTGGACCCGCGCCTGTGAACGGCGGCCCCGGCGCGCGGCCCGGATGGGAAGGTCTGCCAGGACCCGCAACCGCGGCCTCAGCGGCACGAACATCGGGGTGCACGGCCAAGTGGCGATGGCCAGCGCGTGACCTCGGCGGCACGAACATCGAGGTGCGCGGCCGTGTAGCGACGGTCGGCGCGCGACCTCGGCGACACGAACAACGGGCCACGCGGACGTGCGGCGATCGCCACCCGCAGGGGCGCGGCGCCGTCCGATCTCACCGCTGGTTCAGGCAGTCGGGGCGCACACGAGCGTCCAGAGGGCTTCCGGTCCGTGCTTGCAAGTTCGTCGGCGCCTCGGGCTTCGGCCGACGATGCTTGCCGCATAGCGGCTTCTGTTGATCATCGCAGGTCAGAGACGGTGCCATCGGCGAGACGAGCGCGCAACGAGAAGCGCTGAGGTGTCCCATGGTTCACGCGGGGTACTCCCCATTCAGCGGGAACGACCATTGCGGGCGCTCCGTGACGGCCGTTACATTTGCTAGCAAGGCGCTTGCAAGAGTAAGCGCAGGCGTGCGCGGCTCGATCGCGCGGAGCCGACAGACAAAGGAGTCTGACCATGCCTGCTGCCAGCACACACGGCCCTGGGTACGAGGACGCCGACGCACGGACGATGCTGATCGATGACCGCTTCACCGGGCTGGCCGCGAAATTCTTCGGCATGTTCCGCCGCAGGAACCAGGGCGGCGGCGCACTCGCGGTCTATTTGGACGGCAAACCGGTGCTCGACGTGTGGGCCGGCTGGGCGGACAGCGACCGTCGCTGGCGGGCCGACTCCATGTCGCTGTCGTATTCCACCGGCAAGGGCGTGGCGGCGACCGTCGCCCATCGGCTCGTCGACCGCGGGCTGCTCGACCTGGATGCCCCGGTGGGCGACTACTGGCCCGATTTCGCGTCCAACGGCAAGGCCGACATCACGCTGCGCGAGGTGCTGAACCATCGCGCGGGTCTGCAGCGCATCCGCGGCCTGCTGCCCGACCCGCGTGACCTGCTGAACCACGACGCGGTCGCGGCCGCGATGGCGGCTTCCGCGCCGGATCCGTTGCGGCTGCGCGCCTCCGGATATCACGCCATCACCTTCGGCACCCTGGTGGCCGAGATCGCCCAGCGCGCGACAGGTCGCGACTTCACCGACCTGGTCCGGTCGGAACTCGCCGGACCGCTGGGCGAGCGCGACTTCTTCTTCGGCGTCCCCGAACGCGAGCGGCCTCGGGTGGCCAAGCTCGCGCCGCGACTCGGCATCGCCAGGGTCCCGCTCGATCGCCTGATCGCGCCGTTCGCGCCGCTGCAACTGATGTACGCCGCCCGCGGCGCGTTCTACGACGGCTGGGCCGACATGTCGCTCGGCACCCACCCCTACGACGCGATGATGCCCGGATGGAACGGCGTGTTCACCGCCCGCGCGCTGGCCAAGATGTACGGCGCGATCGCCAACGACGGCATGGTGGACGGCCGACGGCTGCTGCGCGCCGAGTCGACCCGCCGCATCGCGGAGATGCCGCCGAACAGCCGTTACGACTACGTACTCGGCGCGCCGCCGCACTTCGCACTCGGTTACCACCGCGCCATTGTCGGCCCGCGCGTCACGCGAAGGGCGTTGGGCCACTTCGGGATCGGCGGATCCGGCGGGATCGCGTTCCCCGGGCTCGGCCTGTCCGTCGCCTTCGTCACCAATCACCTCGGCAACCACGCCATGTCGGTCGGCGACGCGCGCCTGCCGATGCTGGCCGCTTGTGCCGAGCGCATCGCCCGCACCGCCCGCGGCCGAGATCCCATTCCGGCCGAGCCGGAGGCCGCAGCCAGCTGAGCGGAAAGGTCAGCGGCCCTTCAGTTTTCGCCAGCCGCCCGCGCGATTGTCGGCGATGATCCGGCGAAACATGGCCGACAGCGCGCGGGCGTTGACGGTCTCGCCTTCACGAATCGCGACCGTCCGCGCGGTCTTGTTGTCGTGCCCGCCGGTGATGATGCCCTCGGGATCGGGGACGATGCCGCCGTCGTAGAGGAACACGTTGACGTGCGTCTTCGCGGCGAGCAGCGCGCAGATATTGCCGTCGAGCACGAAGTACGGCTGGACGGTGCGCTTGACGGTCTCCTGAACCTCCGGATCCGCGGCGTGCACCAGATCGCGGACCTCGCGGCAGATCGCCCGCTGCCAGTCGGGTAGTGCGTCGATGTAGGCATCGACACGTGGGTCGGCTACATAGGACATGTGCCGATCGTGGCACAGATACCGGTCCGTCGACAGGCTCTCGGCGCACCGATGACCCGACACAGCACCTCGCCGACGGTGTTGTGCGATCGATGAACCCAGCGCCATTCGGCGGAAACGCACGGTCGGGCGCTGATAGGCTGCTGTGCTCGACGACCGTCGTGCCGAGCGACAGCTAGGGGGCCGAATCCAGTGCAACCGGAACAGGCACGGGCCGCCGGACTGTTCGACGCCGCGCTGACCGGCGAACTGCGCATGTCGGAGCAGACGGCGCTGCGACTCGCCTCCGCCTGCGACGCGCTCCTGGACGGATTGCGGCAGCTACGCACGACCGACCTCGCCGAGGTGAACGGCTTTCCCGAGCTACCCTCCGGTATCGCGCTCGCTCGCGGCTTCGCCACCAAGGGAAGGGAATTCGCGGATACGCTGACCGCGCTCCAAGAGGCGACGCTGCGCTACAAAGCCGGATACCTGGCGGCCGGACACTTGGTGTCCGAGGCCGACGCCGCCCACCGCGCGGCGCTGGAACTGGCCGCCGACCGCTTGGACGACGGCGCATGAACAGCGCGCCCGACCGCGTCGATGCGGCGACCGACCCGCCGTACGTCACCGATCGGGAGTCCTTCGACGCCTACACCCATCGTGAGATCTGGGAACTCGTGCACGAGGCGCTGCGTCCCGCCGAACTCGGCCGCGTCGCCGAGGGCTGGCAGGCGGGCGCCGACGCGCTCGACGAGTTGTTCACGGCATTCGCGGCCGCGGTGCGCCACGAATTCGCGGACTGGCACGGTGAGGCGGCAGCAGCCGCCCGCGAATCGACCGAACATTTCCTCCGCGCCGGCGCGGCCGTCCGCGACGTGTGTGCCGAACTGCACCGGCTGATGGAGGCGAATTCCGCGGCGGCGCAGGCGATCCGCGACGCCATCGCGCCGCCGCCCGAACCCTACGCGCCGAATCCCGACCCGGTGCTGGAGGCCATCGAGGGCGGACCGCGCAAGATGGCGCACGACATCGCCGCCGCCGAGGCGCTCGCCGACGCCCAGGACACCCTGACCTTCGGCTACAACTCGACCCTGGTGGCGTCCGGCGACGCCGTGCCCGTCTTCGGCAGGCCCGATCCGAGCGGCGAGGCCGCGCGGTGAGGTGGGTCTTCACGCCGGACGAGTTCACCTACGTGTGGTCGGCGGAGACCGGTCTCGACCGTCGTCCCTACCCCATCAACATGGCTCACCGCGGCACGGTCCGCAGCGAGAACGATTGGGACAAGCTCAAACTCGCCGAACGCTTCGCGCCCAACGCCGACCCCGACCTGACCGGCGCGCTCACCCTCTGCGCCCGCGGCGACGTCACCACCATCACGGTCTCCGGCGACCGGTACGCGCGGGACGGGCGGACCGACGAACCCATCCTCGCTTTCGGCGCCGCCCACCTGGTGTGGGGCACTGCGATCGTCGCCGGCCCTTGCGACGTCACCGTGATCGCTTGCCACGCAAAGAAAGTCGCGCAGCACTTGGTGGCGGCTATGGGCTCCGCGCCAGCGGGCAAGCTCGCCCCGATGCGGGAACCACGGGAAGCCGTCCTCTACGACGACCCCAATCACTGGCAGCAGCAGTCCGAGGACGCGCTGCGCGCCGCCGCCCTGCGCCAGACGCTGCACCGGCCGATCGACGCCCGCGGCTTCATCACCGTCACCGTCGCACCGGAAGACCCGATGTCGCCACCGACCCGCCACCGCACCTGGCTGGACTTCACCGACGACGGACGCTACCTGCTGACCACCAGCACCGATCTCACACTGGCCCCTGTCACCCAACCCGCCCTCGCCGGCCACCTGACGCGGTTGGCCGCCATCCGCTGAGGGCGGATCGCGCGCCGCGTGCGGCTCAGGAGTCGCCGATTCCGAGGTCTTCTCGTGCTTGGCCGAGGAAGGACGCCAGGAACTCTTGGACCCCGGTGATCATCCGGTCGATCTCGGTGATCAGCGCGGGGCCGTCTTGGCGCAGGCCCTCATCGCTCCCACCGGGCCCGCCGAAGTTTCGCACGTTGAATACTTTGAGGTGATCCATCGTGAAAGGCCGATCCGGCGACACCGGGTGGCCGGGTCATCTCGGTGGCGGTTCGGCACCGACGTACGGGTGCCCTGACTGAGCCCGCGCCGCAGGGCGGCTCGGCGTATTCGAGGATACCCCCCAGAACGCCGACACAGGCGGTCGAAAGTGTTGCACGCGAATCCGTTACGGGTGACTCACCCAGGGAGGTCGAAGCCGAGGGATTCGGCGGCGGAGTGCGGGGTGGGGTGCGGCCAGCGGGTGGCGACGGCGTCGTTGGTCGACAGGGAGCGGAGTTCGGCGCGGTCCAGGTAGAGGGTGCCGTCGAGGTGGTCGGTTTCGTGCTGGACGATGCGGGCGGGCCAGCCTCGGACGATCTCGTCGATCGGGTGGCCGTGTTCGTCGTGGGCGGTGAGGTGGATTTCGGCGGGACGGGCGACGACGGCCTGCCAACCGGGGACGCTGAGGCAACCCTCGAAGAAGGCGGCCTCGGCCGGGCCGGTCGGCCGATACCTCGGGTTGATCAGGACGCGGAATGGCACCGGCCGCCGCTCACGGGCGGCGCGGACCTCGTCCGAGACCTCTGCGAAGTCCTCGATCACGGCCAGGCGCAACGGAATTCCGACCTGCGCGGCGGCGAGGCCGACGCCCGGTGCAGCGTGCATCGTCTCGCGCAGTGCGGCGATGAACCGCGCCAGCAGGTCGTCGTCGAGCTGTCCGTCGAATGGTGCGCTCGGCCTGCGCAGCACGGGGTCGCCCGCCGCGACGATCGGCAAGGGGCCGTCGACGGAGAGAAGTTGGGCTACCCGAGCCGCCAGCGGCCGCGCATCATCGAAAGGGACCTCCATGCCGCCAGCATCGCAACCGAGCGGGATCGGTTCCGCGCCGGGGCAGCCGATTCGCGGCCACGAAGCGATCCGGGCCGGAGCGGTGCGGGCCCGATTCCTCCCCGGCTCGCGACGGAAGACATGGGGCTCGGCCGACGCGCCCGCGGTCTCGCGGTGCGCCGCGTCCCGCGCCGGAAAATCCGTTGTTCGCGGGCGCCGGGGTCCGTAACGTCGCGTCGGTTTGTCCGCTATCGACCGAAAGGAGTCGACACTGTCATGAAACCTGTCACCGAACGCGACATCAGGTCGTCGTTCGTCAACTGTTCCAAAGGAGACGCGAAGCGGTTGTCCGTGCCGCGCGACCTCGAGGAGCGCCCATGGGACGATCTGGATTTCCTCGGTTGGGGTGATCCATCGCTGCCCGGCCGCTGCTACCTGGTGGTTCCGCGAGACGAGCGGCTGATCGGCGTCGCACTGCGCCACGAGACGGGCGGGACCGGCAAACCGCAGATGTGCGCGATCTGCCTGACCACGCACACCGGCGGCGACGTGGTCCTGATGACCGCGCACAAGGCGGGCGACTCCGGCCGCCGCGGCAACTCGATCGGCACCTACATGTGCACCGATCTGGCCTGCTCGCTGTACGCGCGCGGGAAGAAGCGCCCCGCCCTCGGCAGCCGCTACCGCGAAGACCTGACGCTCGACGAGAAGATCGACCGGGTCCGCGAGAACATCGACGCCTTCCTCACGCGGCTCTACAGCTGACTCACGGTCGCCCACCCGAAAGGAGGTAGATGCCATGCGCCGACACTCGTTACCGCGCATCCCGACAGCGCCCCGAGTCCCCCACTCCCCCATCGAAACTCGGGGCGCCCGGGATTCCTCTCCGATCGAGACGCGCCGACAGCGACCGGACCGCCCCGTCCGGAGAGGAATCCCAGCCACATTCACCGAGCCGGACACCATCGGGGCCGGGAAGGTCGAAAGATGGTCGGGGTGACAGGATTTGAACCTGCGACCCTCCGCTCCCAAAGCGGATGCGCTACCAAGCTGCGCTACACCCCGTGGCCTCGCGGTGGCGGGGCCACCGACGAGTATGAATCGTTCCTTGAGCGGGTGACGGGAATCGAACCCGCACCATCAGCTTGGAAGGCTGAGGTTCTACCATTGAACTACACCCGCAGGCATACGACATCGATGGGATCGCCACGATGTCGTGTGCACCACGCACTGTACCGAATCCGGTTCCGGAAACGCCAATCGCCCCCGTCCACACGGCGCCCTTCGAGCCGTCGGCCCTGATCATCCAGTGCGCGATATTCCGAAGCCGAGCGAGCCGTCCCCGGGAACGGCGGTCCCACGCCGAACCGATACCGACCCACCCCGCGCGCACCAGGATCCGGGCAGGCCGCACGAAGGTCCCGCACGGAACGGACCGCGAGCCGACCGACACGACACGCCGACCCTGGCGACACACCGAAAACATCACCGACGCCGACCACCCCGATCCCGACATCTCGAACCACGCGGCCCGCACTCCGCCGGAGCCCGAAGAGCCCACCCGAGCGGGTGATTCAGCACACTCCCGGCGTGTCGACGCGCGACTCACCAGCGAACCCGAATCGTTGTGTAACGCCCGGGCCGCTGTAACGATCACACATCAGATCGCCATTCGCGAGGCATCGAAAACTCGTTGTAAAACGCCGTTTTTCAGTGCCGGGTGGCTTGCTAGGATCCTTTTTGCCGGACGGGGGTATCTGGAAAGGGGGCGGTGAGCGTGCACCGAGCGAGGTGGACAGAACCGCGTAGCAGTAGTGATCGGGGTGAAGCCGGCACCTGTGTGCACACAGGGCACCCGGGTACCGACGTCGCCCGCGATCGGTGAAGACGATGGCGACCGACATCGAACCGCCAGTCGCCGCGATGTGTCGCGCCTGGGCACGGGCCGTGTGCTCCGAGCCGGGCTCGCACACGACACCGCAGCAGCTGGAACCTGTTCTCATCGAGCTGGTCGAACGGCTGCTGTATCTGGCCAAGCACGAACCCTTCCCCGTGCCGGAGGCGCGGATGCTCGGCGCGCGCCTCGCCGAGCCGCCCTTCGAGCGGACCAGGATGCTGGCCCAGGCCAGCCGCTGGCTGCTCGGCTTCCCGTCGGGCAGGCCGGGCTCGCTGGTGGCGACCCGCTGGCCGTTCGTGGCCAGCCAGGCCATCGACAGCTACGCCCAGGCCTTGCAGGAGCGGGCGCTGGCCCAGCAGGAGCAGAGCCTGTCGGCCAAGGTGTCGCTGCGCGTGCAGGAGATCGCCGCCTTACAGCACCGGCTGCGCCACGAGGCCACCCACGACGCGCTGACCGACCTGGCCAACCGCACCCTGCTCCAGGATCAGGTGCGCAGGATGGCCACCGACCCGAACAGCTGCGTCGGCCTGCTGCTGATCGACCTGGACCGGTTCAAGCAGATCAACGACGGCTACGGGCACGCGGTGGGCGACGAGGTGCTGGTCGAGCTGGCCAACCGGCTGCGGGAGGTGTGCCCGCCGGACACGGTGATCTGCCGGTACGGCGGTGACGAGTTCGTGCTCGCGGTGAACCGGGACGGCAAGACCCTCACCGAGATCGCCAACCGCATCGTGGGTGCGCTGCGCGACCCGGTGTGGTCGTCGGCGGGCCCGGTGCCGGTCTCCGCGAGTGTGGGCACCGCCTACAACCCGCCGGGCGCCCCGTGCGACTTCACCGATCTGCTCCGACGCGCCGACCGGGCGATGTACACGGCCAAGACGGCGGGTGGGCGACGGTTCGCGTTCTCCGATTCCGACGAACCGGAGGTAGACGCGGCCGTCGCCGGCTGAACTCGGCAACCCGGTGCGCCCGCGGGCGCACCGGGGCCCGGCAGACGCGCGGAACGCGCTCAACTCGGCTGGCAGGCAGGGCACCAGAAGAGGTTGCGCCCCTCCAGCACCGCGTGAGCAACCGGTCCGGCACACACTCGGCAACCCGCGCCGGGGCGGCGGTACACATAGGTGCGCGGACGATCGGGGGCGTAAGACGGCTCGCCGTGGTCGTGTTCGGGGCGCACCACGTGCATGCGCCCGGTCGCCACACCGACCGGCATCAGCTCGACCAGATCCGCCCAGAGGGCGCGCCACTCTTCGGCACTCAGATCGACGCCGGGACGGTAGGGCGAAATGCCGTGCCGGAAGAGCACTTCGGCCCGGTAGACGTTCCCGACACCGGCGATCACGCTCTGGTCCATCAGCAGCGCGCCGATCGGCCTGCGAGAACGGCGGATTCGCGCGTAGGCGCGATCCGGGTCGGCGTCGGTGCGCAGCGGGTCGGCGCCGAGACGGTCGGTCAGCGCCTCGACCTCCGGCGGGAGCAGCACCTCGCACGCGGCGGGGCCGCGCAGGTCGGTGCCGACGCCCGCGCCGCCGATCATCCGCATCCTGACCTGTCCGACCGGCGCGCCCATCGGCAGCTCCGAGTCGTAGAACTTGCCGTAGAGCCCGAGGTGCACGTGCACCGCGAGCCCGGATTCGTAGTGATGGAGCAGGTGTTTGCCATGCGCCTCCGAGCGCACGAGCCGTTGCCCGTCCACCAGGGCGGCGCCGTCGGCGAACCGGCCCTGTGGACTCGACACCCGCACCACACCGCCCGCGAACACCTGCTGATGCTGGCTCGCCAGGCGGTGCAGCGTATGCCCTTCAGGCATCTGCCGACGCGACCTCAGTACGCCGGGACGGCGGGGGCGACACCGGTCTTCTCGTACTCGGCCAGGATGTCGATGCGGCGCTGGTGACGCTCCTCCTCGGACCACGCGGTGGCGACGAACGCGTCGACGATGGCCAGCGCCTCCTCGGTGGAGTGCATGCGGCCGCCGATGCCGATCAGCTGCGCGTTGTTGTGCTCGCGGGCCAGCTTCGCGGTCTCCACGCTCCAGGCGAGGGCACAGCGGGCGCCGGGCACCTTGTTCGCGGCGATCTGCTCGCCGTTGCCGCTGCCGCCGAAGACCAGGCCGAGGCTGCCCGGGTCGGCGACGGTGCGGCGCGCCGCCTCGATGCAGAAGGCGGGGTAGTCGTCCAGGGCGTCGTACTCGAGGGCGCCGCAGTCGACGACCTCGTGGCCCGCCTGCTGGAGATGGGCCTTGACGTGATTCTTCAGTTCGAAACCGGCATGGTCGGCACCCAGGTATACGCGCATGGCTGCGATTGTGTCAGGCCACGCGACGGCGAATCCGAGAGGGCACCGTCCGCGATTAACACCGGGGCCGCGCTGCGCGAATCTGCTGACACGGGAGGTGTCCGCGGGCGCCGACCAGGTGTGTCCGACTGCACAGCGTCGCTGGCCCCTCGGACGCGAGAAACCCGTCCCCACCGATGAATAGAGTGCACCTCATGCAGCCGCACGAACCGACGCCGCCGGACCGAGCCGACCAGCCGGAGCCACCGAACGCGCCGCCGAGCGGGTGGGGGCACACGCAGCAACCGTCGCAGCACGGCACGGCGACGCCACAGCACACCGGCGCCCACCCGACCTACGGCACGTCATCTCATGGCGCCACACCGACGTCGCCCTACAACGACGCGCCTTCGGCGCCCTACACAACTGGGTCCTCGACGCCCTACGGCACTGGGTCTTCGGCACCTTACGGCGCTGGGTCTCCGACGCCCTACGGCGTTGGGTCGCCGACGCCCTACGGCGGTGTGCCCTCGACGCCCTACGGATCCGCGCCGATGACGCCGTACGGCGCTCCGCCGCCCGTACCGCCGCAGAGCATGCCGCGTGGCCTCTCCCCGTTCGGGATGCCCGCCCGGCACAGCTGGGAGATCCCGCTGCTCGTCGTCGTGGTGGTGTGCACGGTGGTCGCGTACCTGATCGCCATCCTCATGCTCGTCGTCACACTCGCCGACGGCGCGGTGCCGAGCGACTATCTGCTGCTGCTGGTGTTCGCGCCGCTGCTGGTCTGGGCGGGGCGCGGTTTCAACTACGCGACACAGCGGGTGAACGGCGTGCGGATGTCGCCGACGCAATTCCCCGAGGGCTATCAGATGGTGGTCGACGCGGCCGCCAGATTCGGCATGGCGAAGGTGCCCGACGCCTATGTGGTGCTCGGCAACGGCCAGATCAACGCCTTCGCCTCCGGGCACGGCTTCCGGCGCTTCGTGGTGGTCTACAGCGACCTGTTCGAAATCGGCGGCAAGGCACGCGAACCCGACGCGCTCGCGTTCATCATCGGCCACGAGGTCGGCCACATCGCCGCCGGGCACACCTCGTACTGGCGACAGCTGGGCATGTTCCTCGTGCCGTTCCTGCCGATCCTGGGCAGTTCGCTGATCCGCTCGCAGGAGTACACCGCCGACAACCACGGCTACTGCAACCGGCACACCGGCGCGGCCGCCGCGATGGGCACGCTGGCGGCGGGCAAGTACATGAACACCTTGGTCGGCTTCGACGAGATGGCCGATCGCGCCGCCACCGAGAAGGGCGGATTCGTCTGGTTCGTCAACGCCCTGTCCTCGCACCCGGTGCTGACCTGGCGGATGTGGGCGCTGCGTGATCGCAGCAGGCACGGCAGGCTCTTCCTGCGCCCCAACCCGCAGCCCCCGATGGGCGCCGCGCCGTACGGCCCGTACGGCGAGGTGCCGAGCCTGCCGCCGAAGCCGGTGCCCTGAGCCGACGACCGGGCGCCGCGAGTACGCGGCGCCCGGTTTCGCGTTCAGTCGAAGACGGGGTCTTCGGTCCTGGTCCGCTTGAGCTCGAAGAAGTGCGGGTAGGAGGCCAGCGCGACGACGCCGTCCCAGACCTTGCCCGCGTCCTCTCCGCGCGGAATGCGCGAGAGCACGGGACCGAAGAACGCCACGCCGTTGACATGAATGGTCGGGGTGCCGACGTCCTTGCCGACCTTGTCCATGCCCTCGTGGTGGCTCTTGCGCAACGCCTCGTCGTACTCGGTGCTCTCGGCGGCCTGCGCGAGCTCGGCGGGCAGGCCCACCTCCGCGAGCGCGTCGGCGATCACCGCGGCCAGGCTCTCCGTGCGGGTCGGGCGCTCGTATTCGGCCTTGCGGTCGTGGATGCGGCTGCCCATCGCGGTGTAGAGCGGCGCGAGCACCTTGTCACCGTGATCCTTGGCGGCGGCGATGGCGACGCGCACCGGGCCCCAGGCACTGTTCATCAGCTCGCGGTACTGCTCGGGCAGATCGCGGCCCTCGTTCAGCACCGCCAGGCTCATCACGTGGAAACGCGCCTCGATGTCGCGGACCTGCTCGACCTCCAAGATCCAGCGGGAAGTGATCCAACACCAGGGGCACAGCGGGTCGAACCAGAAATCGGCGACGTTCTTCTCGGCCGTGTCGGTCACGGGTCGTTCCTCTCGATCGCATGCAAGAAGCACGGCGCGCGAGCGCCGTTATCCGGAACCAACCACGGCGCCCGGCGATTCGTTCCCGGTCCGGATCATGTCCGGATACCGCGTTGCGAAACCCCCGCCGACAGTAGGCTCGAGTGGGCACGCGTTCCCTCCCCTGAGAAGGAGTCCGCCATGACCTCGGATCGGCGTTTCGTGATCGTCGGCGGCGGGCTCGCCGCGGCCAAGCTGGCGGAAGCCCTGCGCGACAACGACTTCGACGGGACGATCACCCTCGTCAGCGCCGAGGAACATCTGCCCTACGAACGACCTCCGCTGTCCAAGGAACACCTGTTCGGCAAGAAGCGGCTCGCCGATTTCACCGTCGATCCGGCCCAGTGGTACCGCGATCACCACGTGGAGCTGCTGCTCGGCACCACTGTCACCGGGATCGATCGAGACGCGAAGACGATCACGCTGCCGGACGACTCCACCCTCGCCTACGACAAGCTGGCGCTGGCCACCGGATCGACACCGCGCACCCTGCCACTGCCGGGCGCCGACGCCCCCAACGTCTACACGCTGCGCTTCATCGAGGACTCCGACACTCTCATCGAGCTGTTCGGCCAGAGCGATCGGCTCGCCATCATCGGCGCGGGCTGGATCGGTCTCGAGGTGGCGGCGGCGGCACGCGCCGCCGGGGTCGAGGTCACCGTGGTGGAGACCGCCGAACAGCCACTGCTCGGCGCGCTCGGGCCCGAGATGGGCTCGGTCTTCGCCGATCTGCACCGCGCGCACGGCGTCGATCTCCGCCTCGGCGCCCAGGTCGAGGCGATCACCACGCACGAGGGCATCGCGACGGACATCGCCGACGGGCTGCGGCTGGCCGACGGGACGACCGTCGCCGCCGATGCAGTGCTCGTCGCGGTGGGCGCCAAGCCGAATATCGAGATCGCCGCGGCGGCGGGGCTCGAGGTGGACAAGGGCGTGCTCGTCGACGCGAGCCTGGTCACCAGCGATCCGGACATCGTCGCCGTCGGCGACATCGCCGAACAGCAGCATCCCGGACTCGACCGCCGCATCCGGGTGGAGCACTGGGCCAACGCGCTCAACCAGCCCGCTGTCGCGGCCGCGACCATGCTCGGCAAATCCGCGACCTACGACCGGCTGCCTTATTTCTTCACCGATCAGTACGACCTGGGCATGGAGTACACCGGCTACGCCGCGCCGGGCGGGTACGACCACGTGGTGGTGCGCGGCGATCTGGACGGGCGCGAGTTCGTCGCGTTCTGGCTGGACTCGCAGAACCGGGTGCTGGCGGGCATGAACGTCAACGTGTGGGACGTGACCGACCGGATCAAGGAGCTGATCACCGCGGGCGAACCGGTCGATCCCGACCGTCTCGCGGACACCTCGACTCCCCTGTGATCCAGATCACCGAGGACCGCGCGCGTGACGTGTCGAAGCGCGGCGCTCCGTTCCGACCTACCTGCGAGAGCGCCGAAGGGGCGCGCCGATACGCGAGGAGCCGACCGTGAAGTACATGTTGCTCAAGACCTACAGCGAAGCCGCCTTCTGCGACACCCCGATCTCGGAGTGGGCTCCAGAGGACATCGAGGCGCACATCGACTTCCAGCGCGCGCTGGGCGAAGAACTGGCCAAGTCGGGCGAACTGGTCGACGCGCAGGGCTTGGCCGGACCGCAGGAGGCGCGGGTGGTCAGCGCCGACGGCCGCTCCGCCCCGGTGATCACCGACGGCCCGTTCCCCGAGACCAAGGAATTCCTGGCCGGGTACTGGATCGTCGATGTGGACAGCCCCGAACGCGCGTTGCAGATCGCCGCCCAGGCCTCGGCCGCGCCCGGCCCCGGCGGCAAGCCGATCGGCGAGTACATCGAAGTGCGCGCGGTGATGAGCGCTCCCGCCGCCGAACAGTGACGATCACGCCCGGCGCCGAGGCCCTGCTGCGCGAACTCGCACCCCGGGTCCTCGGCGTCTTGGTGCGCCGGTTCGGCGACTTCGACGCCGCCGAGGACGCGGTGCAGGAGGCCATGCTGGCGGCGGCGACCCAGTGGCCCGCCGAGGGACTGCCGGACAATCCGCGCGGCTGGCTGGTCCAGGTCGCACAGCGCAGAATGGCGGACGCGGTGCGCGCCGAGGTGTCCCGGCGACGCAGGGAGACAGCGGTTTTCGATCGCGAGGCGCCGGGCGCCGAGACCGTCGACCGGGACGACACGCTGGCGATGTTCTTCCTGTGCTGCCACCCGGCACTGTCCTCGGCGAGCGCGATCGCGCTGACGCTGCGGGCGGTCGGCGGACTCACCACCGCGGAGATCGCGCGCGCCTTCCTGCTGCCGGAACCGACCATTGCCCAGCGCATCGCGCGGGCCAAGAAGCGCCTCGCGGGGCTGGATCGTCCGTTCGCCCGGCCCGGCGATGCCGAATGGCGGGAGCGCCTCGGCTCGGTGCTGCACGTGCTGTATCTGATCTTCACCGAGGGACACACCACCACCTCCGGCGCCGAATTGCAGCGCACCGACCTCTCCGGCGAGGCGATCCGGCTGACCCGCGCCGTGCACCGTCTGCTGCCCGACGATGTCGAGGTCACCGGCCTGCTGGCGCTCATGCTGCTCACCGATGCCCGCCGGGCCGCCCGCGTCGGACCGCACGGCGAGCTGATCCCGCTGGCCGAACAGCAGCGCGGCCGCTGGGACCGGGCCATGATCACCGAGGGCGTGCGGCTGATCACGGGCACCCTGTCGCACGGACTCACCGGCTCCTACCAGGTGCAGGCGGCCATCGCGGCAGTGCACGGGCAGGCGCTGCGCGCCGAGGACACCGACTGGCCGCGCATCCTGGCCCTCTACAACCTGCTCGAACGCATCGCGCCGAATCCGATGGTCAGTCTCAACCGTGCGGTCGCGGTCGCGATGGTGCACGGTCCGTCCGGGGGGCTCGAACTGGTCGACGCCCTGGACGACTCACTCGGCGCGGCCGGGCACCGGCTGGACGCCGTGCGCGGGCACCTGTACGAGATGGCCGGCGACCACGCGGCCGCCATCGCGCACTACACCGCGGCGGCCGGGCGCACCACGAGCCTGCCGGAGCGCGACTATCTGACGCTGCGCGCGGCGCGACTGCACCAAGCGTCGGCGGCGCGGCGCTGATCGCGGCCGCCCCGCGAACCGATCGGGCAGGGCGTGACGAACGTGTCCTCCGAGCTGGTCAGCGGCGCGGCACAAACATCAACGATCGCGGACGAACGTGACCTCCGGACTGGTCGGCACCGACGTGGGCGATCCCGGCGGAGCCTAAATGCGCTGTACTGCGGCACGATTCTCGCGGGTCGAAGACCGCATGCTGCGATCCGGCGGGCAGACTGCTGGTGTGACAGCGACATTCAGCGCGGGCGTCCTGCTGTTCCGCCGCACGGAAGCGGGTGATCCCGAGGTCCTGCTCGGCCACATGGGCGGGCCGTTCTGGGCGCGCAAGGACAATGGCGCCTGGTCGATCCCGAAGGGCGAATACGTACCGGACGCCGAAGACGCGGCGCTGGCGGCTCGCCGCGAGTTCACCGAGGAGCTGGGTCTACCCGCGCCGGAAGGCGAATGGGTCCCGATGGGCGAGGTGCACTACAGCAGCGGCCGCAAGCGGCTGCTGGCCTGGGCGGTCGAAGGCGACCTCGACCCGGCCGAGGTGAACCCGGGCACCTTCGAGATGGAATGGCCGCCGCACTCCGGCCGACTCGTCGCCTTCCCCGAGATCGATCGCGCCGAGTGGTTCGATCTGGCCGCCGCCCGCGACAAACTGGTCAGCGGGCAACGGCCCTACCTCGACCGCCTCGCCGAGCATCTGCGCGACCGAGACCCGGACCGGCCCCACGACGCGCGGCCCTGAGCACGCAGGACCGGCGCGTGCCTGGCGACGCTCAGGCGGACACCCACTTCTCGCCGGTGATGAGCTCGTACGCCTCCTGGTACTTGCGCCGGGTGGCGTCCACGATGTCGGCCGGAATCTCCGGGCCGGGAGGCTCCTTGTCCCATCCGGTCGAGGTGGACCAGTCCCGGACGAACTGCTTGTCGAACGAGGGCTGCGGGCGACCCGGCTGCCACTGGTCGGCGGGCCAGAACCGTGAGGAGTCGGAGGTGAGCACCTCGTCGCCCAGGGTGAGAACGTCGCCGTCCCAGCCGAATTCGACCTTCGTGTCCGCGATGATGACGCCCTTGCCCGCAGCGTGCTCGGCCCCGCGCAGGTAGATGTCGAGGGTGCGGGCGCGCAGCTGCTCGGCGACCTCGCGGCCCTCCTGGTTCACCACGTCGGCGAAGGTGATCGGCTCGTCGTGACCCTCGGACGCCTTGCTGGTGGGCGTGAAGATCGGCTCGGGCAGCTTGTCGCCGTCGCGCAGGCCGGGCGGCAGCGCGACGCCGGACACGGTGCCGCTGCGCTCGTACTCCTTCAGGCCCGATCCGGTGAGGTAGCCGCGGGCGATGCACTCCACGTGCACCATCTTCAGCGGCTTCACCCGGACGCCGCGGCCCGCGAATTCCGCCGGGACGTCGGTGGTGGACAGCACGTGGTTGGGCACGTCGGAGAAGAAACGGAACCACCAGTTCGACAGCTGCGTCAGCAGCGCGCCCTTCTCCGGGATCGGCGTCGGCAGCACCACGTCGTACACCGAGACCCGATCGGAGGCTACGAGCAGCAACGTGTCGCCGTCCTCGTACAGGTCGCGCACCTTACCGGCGTGCACATGCTTCAACGTGGAGCCTCCGAATCCCTCGATGTGTGTCTGCGCTGCACAGGAACGATACCGCCGCGCTCCACGCGGGCCGGTGCCGCCGCCTGCGCCGACCAGCCGTACCTCCGCATGCGCTGCGGCCGTGCACGGTTCGAGAACGGACCGCGCCCGCCTGCGCCCACTAGCCACACCGCCGCATTCCCTGCGGCCATACACGGTTCGAGAACGGGACCGCGCCCGCCTGCGCCCACTAGCCACACCTCCGCATGCGCTCCGGCCATACACGGTTCGAGAACGGACCGCGCCCGCCTGCGCCCACTAGCCACACCTCCGCATGCGCTCCGGCCATACACGGTTCGAGAACGGGACCGCGCCCGCCTGCGCACATCAGACGCACCTCCGCATACGCTCCGGCCGTGCACGGTTCGAGGACGAAGGCGTCCGCCTGCGCACATCAGACGCACCTCCGCATTCGCCACGGCCCGCGCGGTCCGAGGACGGACTACGCGTCCGGCCGCGCGCACTAGGGTTGGCGAGAAAGTTCCGCGCGGGCGGACTCGCCCGGTGGCATTGTGGACGCTGTCGCGCTCCCGGTGGGCGATCCCGCCGCGAGCCCGCACCGTGCCGTGTTCGTCGAAGAGCGAAGGAGTTCCATGTCTGCCCCGAATCTCACCCGCGACCAGGCGATCGAGCGTGCCGCCACGGTCGTCGTCGAGAACTACCGCATCGAACTCGATCTCACCGACCGGGCGACCAGCGCCGACGCCGCGGTCGACGAGACGTTCGGCTCGAAGACCACCGTGACCTTCACCGCGACACCGGGTGCGAGCACCTTCATCGACATCGTCGCGGCGGGCGTGCGCTCGGCGGTGCTCAACGGCGTCGCGCTCGACGTCTCCGACTACGACGAGTCCAAGGGCATCGCGCTCACCGCCCTGGCCGAACGCAACGAGCTGGTCGTCGAAGCCGACTGCGTGTACTCACACACCGGCGAGGGCCTGCACCGATTCGTCGACCCCACCGACGACAAGGTCTATCTGTACTCGCAGTTCGAGACCGCCGACGCCAAGCGCATGTTCGCCTGCTTCGACCAGCCGGACCTGAAGGCCACCTTCGACATCACCGCCACCGCGCCGGCCGACTGGGAGGTCGTCTCCAACGGAGCGGGCAGCCGCGAGGAGGTCGGCGCTGGTTCGTCCGGGCCCTCCGTCGCTGTGCACACCTTCGCCACCACGCCGCGGATGAGCACCTACCTGGTCGCGATGATCGCGGGCCCCTACGCGAAGTGGACCGACTCCTACACCGACGAGCACGGCTCGATCCCGCTCGGCATCTTCTGCCGCGCCTCGCTGGCCGAGCACATGGACGCCGAGCGCCTCTTCACCGAGACCAAGCAGGGTTTCGGCTTCTACCACCGCAACTTCGGCGTGCCCTACGCGTTCGGCAAGTACGACCAGCTGTTCGTGCCGGAGTTCAACGCGGGCGCGATGGAGAACGCGGGCGCGGTGACCTTCCTCGAGGACTACGTCTTCCGGTCCAAGGTGACCCGCGCGTCCTACGAGCGCAGGGCCGAGACCGTGCTGCACGAGATGGCGCACATGTGGTTCGGCGACCTGGTCACCATGCGGTGGTGGGACGACCTGTGGCTGAACGAGTCGTTCGCCACCTTCGCCTCGGTGCTGTGCCAGTCCGAGGCCACCGAGTACACCAACGCGTGGACCACCTTCGCGAACGTGGAGAAGTCCTGGGCGTACCGGCAGGATCAGCTGCCTTCCACGCACCCGATCGCCGCCGACATCCCGGACCTGGCGGCGGTGGAGGTCAACTTCGACGGCATCACCTACGCCAAGGGCGCGAGCGTGCTCAAGCAGCTGGTGGCCTACGTCGGGCTGGAACCGTTCCTCGCCGGTCTGCGCGACTACTTCGCCGAACACGCCTACGGCAACGCGACGTTCGACGACCTGCTGAGCGCACTGGAGAAGTCCTCCGGACGCGACCTGTCCACCTGGGGCGCCCAGTGGCTCAAGACCACCGGCCTGAACATCGTGCGGCCCGATTTCCAGGTCGATGCCGACGGGAAGTTCGCTTCCTTCGCGGTGATCCAGGAGGGCGCGGCTCCCGGCGCGGGCGAGCGGCGTGTGCACCGGCTGGCGGTCGGCGTCTACGACGATCAGGACGGCAAGCTGGTCCGCACCCACCGCGTCGAGCTGGACCTCGACGCCGCCGAGCGCACCGAGGTAGCCGAGTTGGCCGGCGTGCCGCGCGGCAAGTTCGTGCTGGTCAACGACGACGACCTGACCTACTGCTCGGTGCGCTTGGACGCCGACTCGCTCGACGTGCTCGTCAACCGGATCGCCGACATCGCCGAACCGCTCCCCCGCACGCTGGCCTGGTCGGCGGCGTGGGAGATGACCAGGCAGGCCGAGCTCAAGGCCCGCGATTTCGTCGCCCTCGTCCAGCGCGGGGTCGGCGCGGAATCCGAGATCGGCGTGGTGCAGCGGCTGCTCATGCAGGCGCACACCGCGATCGGCAGCTACGCCGACCCGGCGTGGGCGGACTCGGTCGGCTGGCCCGCATTCGCCGACCGGCTGCTGGAGTTGGCGCGGGAGGCCGAGCCGGGCTCGGATCACCAGCTCGCCTTCGTCAACGCGCTGACCGGCGCGCGGCTGTCGGCCTGGCACACCGAGGTGCTGCGCGAACTGCTCGACGGCGACCCGGCCGCGCTCGGCTTGGCCGGGCTCACGGTCGACACCGATCTGCGCTGGCGCCTCGTCACCGCGCTCGCCGCGGCGGGCGAGATCGACGCCGAGGGCGTGGCCACCCCGGCCATCGACCGTGAGCTCGCCAACGACCCGACCGCCGCGGGCAAGCGCCAAGCCGCGGCCGCGTCGGCCGCGCGGCCGATCGCCGAGGTCAAGGAACAGGCGTGGAACACGGTGATGAACGACGATTCGGTCCCCAACATCACCGCGCGCGCGATCGTCGGCGGGTTCGCCCCGGCGGGCCAGGGCGGGCTGCTCGGCTCGTTCGTGGAACGCTACTTCGCCGAGGTCCCGGCCGTGTGGGAGCGCCGTTCCAGCGAGGTCGCGCAGACCGTCGTCGTCGGCCTCTACCCGGCGTGGGAGATCACCGACGACGCGGTCGCGGTGGCGGACAAGTTCCTCGCCGAGAACCACCCGCCCGCCCTGCGCCGCTTGGTCTCCGAGGGCAAGGCGGGCATCGAACGCTCGCTGCGCGCCCGCGCCTTCGACGCCAGGTAGCCCCGGTCGTCCGGTGGGGATGCCGCGCATCCCCACCGGACGAAACCCGCCCGCCCCGAAATCGACCGCACACACCGTTCCGACACCTCACAGCATCGACACCTGTGAGGCGCTTGATCCGCATGTGAAACCACCTGGCGGCAGTGCGTTCATCCGCCACGACGAGCCCTTGCTCGGAGCCGAATCGACACCCACACATCTTGTCGACGCGTCACACCGTCGACACCTGTGTGAGGCGTGTGATGCCTCTGTGCGACCGACCTGCTCAGCGCGCCAGGAAGTGCCAGCCGAGCCATGCCCAGCAGAGTGCGGCGATGATCCGCACTGGTCGGCGGGCAAGGGCTGCGGTGGCCACTTCGGTCAGCGGGGCGATCAGGTCGCGGCGCAGGTGCGCGAGCGCGGTCAGGCCGAGGGCCAGCGCGAGCAGGACGGCGAAACCCGTGACGACGACGGCGCGTTCGGTCATCGCGTCACCAGCCACCAGCCGACGGCCAGCCAGATCAGCCAGCCCGCGAAGCGCAGCGGGCCCTGTTCGAGTGCCGGGTCGAGCAGCGTCGAGAGGGTCGGGTGCTGGTCGCTCGGTTTCGTCCAATCCGGTTGGCGCACAAACGCGTACGCCTCCCAACCGGCGGCCGCGAGCAGCAGCGCGGACCAGACCGCCGTACCCCGGCGCACCGCAGCGTCCTTCGGCTCGGCAGAGGTCGGGCACCGTATCGCCCGGACCAACACAACCGCGCCCGCGAGGAGCACCAGGACGGTCGCAGGCCAACCGAACGGCCGGGTCAGCGCTCCGCCCGCCGCCAGCACGATCGAGCAGACCGCCAGCAGGGCGCGCCTTCCGCTCGACGGAGGCGCGGCGGACGTCGACTCCGCTGCCACCGTCGCAGAATACGACCGCGTCGGTGGCCGAGTGCGCGGGTCAGCGGAAATGAACGATCTCGCCGACCGCCCGAGCGTGGCCGTGCCCGTCGAGAGGGCGCGACCCGGCAAGAAGGGGACGACGCCGCCCTCTCGTTGCGGGGCGCCCGACCCCGGGAGGATCTCGGCGGCAGAACAGCACTTCACCGGTCGAAAGCGGGTGCCGTGGAGACCGACCGCGACATGGGCGCGACCGTGATCGCGCCGCCCTCAACGGAACAGTTCGACGTTGTCCCGCGCCCACTGCGCGAAGGTGGTGGCCGGTGCGCCGGTGACGTCCGCGACGGTGGTCGTGGGCCGCTGGGGATGCTCGACCATGCTTGCTATCCCGTCGACGTACCACTCCGCGTAGGGCCCCATCGCCGGTTCGAGCAGGCGGATGGCCTCGTCGCGCGAGGCCTGCACGACGGTGAGGTCCCGCCCGAGGGCAGCGCCGATGCTGCGGATCTTGTCGGCCCTGGTGAGCGTCTCCGGGCCGGTCAGCTCGTAGGTGTTGCCCGCGTGCCCGTCGGAGAGCAGCACCTTCGCCGCGACGCGGGCGATGTCGTCCATGGCGATCGGCGCGTTCGCGGCCGCCGGGTGGGGATCGCGGATCTCGCCGGAGACCTTGATCTGTTCGACCCATTGGGCGGCGTTCTCGCTGAACTCGCCCGCGTACAGGTGGGTCCAGTCCAGGCCGGAGCTCTCGACGGCCTTTGCGATCGGCTGCCAGTCGGTGTCCGCGTCACCGGACAGGTCGACGATGTGCCGGATGCCCGCCGCCTTCGCCAGCGCGACGACCTCGTCCACCGTCTCCAGCACCGGCGCGAGATACAGGCGGTCGACGCCGTCGAACGCGGCGGGCAGCGAGGACAGCCGCCGCAGATAGCCGTGCGCGACCTCGACGCCCGCGGGCAGTCCGGCTCGCTCGGGGTGATTCGACAACGCCCTGACGTCGGTGGCGCCGCCCGCGAGCAGGTGATCGACCACCTTCCGGCCGATGTTGCCGGTGGCTCCCGTGACAAGAATCTTCATGCATCCACCGTGCCTGCGCCCCGGAGTTCCCGACAACCCCCAATTCACGAATCCTTCAGCGCCGCAAGCACACCCGGAAACGCCTGCGGCGCGCTCACCCGAATTCGGATGAGCGCGCCGCGAGCACGCTGGTGACGTGTGGGTCAGCGACCGATGGCGGCGGCCATCACGCGAACCGCGGAGATCAGACCGTCGATCAGCTGACCCTGCCGGATCGAGCTGAGCGCGGCGGTGAGGCCGAGCTGGCAGACGCGATCGTTCGCGCGGTCGGCCACCTCGTGGCCGGAGCGGACCTCGATCGCCTTCTCGTTGGGCGAGACGGCGATGAGCACCGAACGCGCCGCCTCGGGGGTCGAGGGGAAGAGCGCGTCCGCGCCCGCGGCCGTGTCGGCGCCGAGATCGCCGACGTAGACGTTGAAGCGCACCTTGGTCGCCCTGGTCGCCTCGGTCAGCACGTTGTCCATGGCGAGCCGCTCTTCATCGCTGAACGGGGCTTCCTTGAAGACGTCGCCTGCCTCGTGCACACCGGACACGCGTCCGCTGCTGGTGAGGGCGTACCCGTGCGGGAGGTCGGCCTCGACCACCGCGGGCCAATTAGAACTTGCCACTTGCCCGGCCTCCGATCAGCTCAACCTGGGCAGATTCGATAGCCGCATGGCTGCCATGCGACTGAGTGGTGTCGTGGTGGCCGTGTCCGGTCACCTCGTCGGTCGCACTCCACAGCACCGGCGCCGCGGTCCACTTCTGACCCAGTTCGAAGTGAACCGGCTTCTCGCCGGGCAGCGGCTTACCGAGAAACGACAATCCGGCGATCGCCGCGTAGATCACCAGCGGGATGCCGACGAAGATCAGCACTGTCTCGAGAATGCTCACGGCCTTACGGTAGACGATGCTGTGTAGTAGACGCTCGACCGGTCGTCCACTCGCCCCGTGTCGAAACCCGGCCGCGGCCTCCCGTTCACCGCTCGACCCTGCCTCAGACCAGCCAGGCCGTCGCGTCGGGCGGCAGCTGCCCGTTCGTCAGCGGTGCGCTGGCCAACAGCAGTTCGCCGGGCGGCAGCGGGATCGGCGCCGCGCTCGCGTTGAGCACGCAGACCAGCCCGCCGGGGCGGCGGAAGGCGAGGCACCCCGCAGGGCTGCCGTACCACTCGATCCGTGGACCCGCGAATTCCGGTCGCAGACCGCGCAATTCGATCGCCATCCGGTACAGCGAGAGGGTCGACCCGAGTTCCTCCAACTGTGCCTCCACGCTCAGCCCGGCCCACTCCGGCGGGATCGGCAGCCAGGAGCGCTCGGCCGCGGTGAACCCGAACGGCGGCCGCTCGCCCTCCCACGGGATCGGCACTCGGCAGCCGTCGCGCCCGCGTTCGGTGTGCCCGGACCGCTCCCATAGGGGGTCCTGCAAAACGTCCTCGGGTAGATCGTCCACGTTCGGCAGGCCCAGTTCGGCGCCGTTGTAGACGAACACCGACCCGGGCAGGGCCAGCTCGACAAGGATCATCGCCTTGGCCCGCGCCAATCCGGTCGCGCCGCCGCCGTACCTGGTGACCTCGCGTTCGACGTCGTGATTGGACAACGTCCAGGTGGGCGCGGCTCCGACGGGGGCCACCGCGGCCAGCGAGTTGTCGATGGCGTGGCGCACCGCGTCGGCGCTGAACGGGGTCTCGGCCAGACGGAAGTTGAAGGCCAGGTGCAGTTCGTCGGGTCGCACGTACTCGCCGAAGCGGGCGTTGTCGTCGACCCAGACCTCCCCGATGGACACCGCGTGCGGGTATTCGTCGATCACCTTGCGGATGCGCCGGTGGATGTCGTGCACGCCGGGGTTGTTGAAGCGCGGGTCGCTGTCGTCGTGGATCAGCATCTTGGTGGAGACGGTCTCCAGGTCCGGCAGGCCAGGCGGTTTGGCCATGCCGTGCGCCACGTCGATGCGGAACCCGTCCACCCCGCGGTCGAGCCAGAAGCGCAGCGTGTGCTCGAAATCCGCGACGACCTCGGGGTTTTCCCAGTTCAGGTCGGGCTGTTCGGGCGCGAACAGGTGCAGGTACCACTGGCCTGGCGTGCCGTCGGGCTCGGTGACCCTGGTCCACGCGGGGCCGCGGAAAATGCTCGGCCAGTTGTTGGGTGGTTCGTCGCCGTGGGGTCCGCGCCCGTCGCGGAAGATGTAGCGCGCCCGTTCCGCGCTGCCCGGCGCGGCGGCAAGCGCCGCGTGGAACCAGGGGTGCTCGCGGCTGGTGTGGTTCGGCACCAAATCCATGGTGACCTTGAGTTTCCGGGCGTGCGCCTCGGTGACGAGCTGGTCGAAGGCGGCCATGCCACCGAAGAGCGCGTCGATGTCGCGCGGGTCGGCGACGTCGTAGCCACCGTCGGCCATCGGCGAACGCATCACCGGGCAGATCCACAGCGCGTCGATGCCGAGCAGTTCCAGATAGCCGAGCTTCTCGCGGACGCCACCGAGATCACCGATGCCGTCGCCGTCGGAATCGGCGAAGGACCTCGGGTAGACCTGGTAGAACACGGCGGATCGCCACCACTCTCGGTCACTGCGATCCGCAGGCGCCTGCGCGGCGGGTGTAGCTGTCACGTTCGCAATAGTGCCAAAGAGAATCATCGAATTCCCCTCGGGCGAGGGCATGTCCCACTATCTGGCTAATTCACAGCGAATCGATCTCCGCGCCCCGGGGCCGCGCAGCGGCTCACATCGGCGCGTTCACCAGCGAATACGCCGCCATCTCCAGGTATTCGAGCAGTGCCTTGCGGCGCAGGTCGTCGAGGACGTCCGGCTCGATCTCGGCGACGGCGATCCGCATGCAGCGCAGCCAGGCGTCGCGTTCGAGCGGGCCGATGGTGAACGGCATGTGCCGCATGCGCAGTCGCGGGTGGCCGCGTTCGTCGGAGTAGGTGCGCGGACCGCCCCAGTACTGTTCGAGGAACATGCGCAGCCTGCGCTCGGCGGGGCCGAGGTCCTCCTCCGGGTAGAGCGGGCGCAGGATCTCGTCGGCGGCCACCTCGCGATAGAACACCGCCACGATCCGCCGGAAGGTCTCCGCGCCGCCGACCGCCTCGTAGAACGACGTCGTGGTCTGCTCGCCCGAACTCATCAGGTCCTCTCGATTGGTCGAATCCCGCACTCCATTGTGCCCGTCGCGAAGCGAGCCGCCACGGCAGGACGGACCACGCGACGGCGGTCCAGATAGCGGAGCGGCGGCTCTTCAGCGGCAGTTAACCCAACATTGTGCGAAATCACCGTGCAATGAGGCGGGTTCCATGGTCATATTGGTGGCAGTCTCCGCGGAGATATCACATGATCTTGAAGCTGACGAAATCGGGGTCACCCACATGAAGCAGCGGCATGGCCGGTCACACGAGGCCAGGACCCACCGACAACTAAAGCCCGCCGACGTCCACAATCGTGGGTCGGGGGCTACTCCGCTGCACATCTTGTCCGACCATCATCCGGGAACGCCGCATCGCCCCGGTGAGCCTCCTCGCGCCGATCACGGCCACCACCTCACGCCGGTCCAGTCCGAGACCGCCAACTGGTTGAAGCGCCGGGTGTTGCTTCTGAACGCCACCTACGAGCCGCTCACCGCGCTGTCCGCCCGCCGTGCCGTCGTCCTGCTCATCTGCGACAAAGCCGACGCCGTGCACCACAATCCCGAAGGACCGGTAGTCCATTCCGCCGGGGCCGAGGTGGCTGTTCCCTCCGTCATCCGACTGCGCACCTACGTGCGCGTTCCCTATCGCGCCCGCGTCCCGATGACCAGGGCCGCGCTCATGCACCGCGACCGCTATCGCTGCGGATACTGCGGCGGCAAGGCCGAGACCATCGACCACGTCATCCCGCGCAGCCGCGGCGGCGAGCACTCGTGGGAGAACTGCGTGGCCAGCTGCGCGCCGTGCAACCACCGCAAGGCCGACAAGTTGCTCAGCGAGCTCGGCTGGACGCTGCGTTCGCCGTTGATCTCCCCGCAGGGCCCGCACTGGCGGCTGCTGTCCACGACTTCCGACCTGGATCCGCTCTGGTTGCAGTACCTCGGCGAAGGGGCCGCCTGAGGTTCAGCCGTACTCGATGACGAGCGTCGCCCAGGTTCCGGGTTCGAGCGCCTCGAAGACGTGCGGCGCGTCACCCGGGTACGCGATGTAGTCGCCCGGTCCCAGCTCCACCGGAGCCTCGATCGGCCCCACCAGCGCCCGGCCCGTCGCCAGCAGCACATGCTCGACGACGCCGGGGATGTGCGGATCCGATTCGCGGGAGTGGCCGGGTTCGGCGGTGATGCGGAAGAGGTCGCGGCGGGCGTTCGGCGTACCGGACGCGAGCAGCGTCGCCCGGTACTCCGACTGCTCGGCCGCGACGACGGGGCCCTCGCCCGCGCGGATGACGTGAACGGCGGGCCGCGGCGGGTCCAGCAGCCGCGAGAACGGCATGTCCAGCGCGACGCACAGCGCCCACAGCGTCTCGAGGCTCGGATTGCCGCTCCCCGATTCCAGTTGCGACAGCGTCGATTTCGCGATACCCGCCCGGTTGGCCACCTCGCTGAGGGAGAGCCCGGCACGGGTGCGCTCGCGGCGCAGCGAGGCGGCGATGACCGCCTGCGGCGTCGTCGTCGTGTGGTTCTGCGCCATTCCCCAGCTCCCGTCGAGTCCGAACCGCCCAACAGAAAACCATATTGACGAACCGGCCTGCCATGTTCACTATAAGCTACATGCGTTCGATATGGCGAACACTGGATCGGGACACGTTGTCCGGCATCGCGGCGGTCTGCCTCGCGGTCGGCGTCATCGGCGTGTCCTACGGTACGACTGCGGTGGCCGAGGGTTTCCCGGTGTGGCTGCCCGTTCTGCTCGGCACCGTCGTGCTGGCGGGCGGCGCGGAATTCCTGTTCATCGGCATCGTCGCCGCGGGCGGCAATCCGATCGCCGCCACCCTGGCCGGGCTGCTGGTCAACGCGAGGCATCTGCCCTACGGGTTGTCGGTGCCCGACGTGGTCGGCACCGGGTGGCGGCGCCTGATCGGCGTGCACGTGATGAACGACGAGGCGGTCGCGATGGCGCTCGCCGAATCCGCGCCCGACCGCCGCCGCGCCGTCTACTGGACCTGCGGGCTCGGCGTCCTGCTCGCCTGGCCGGGTGGCGCGGCGCTCGGCGCGTTCATCGGCACGGTGGTGCCCGACACCTCGGTGTTCGGCCTGGACGCGGTGTTTCCGGCGGTGCTGCTTGCCTTGGTCGTTCCCGCGCTGCGCGATCGGACCACCTGCGGCGCGGTGTGCGCAGGCACCGCCGTCGCGGTGCTCAGCGCGCCGTTCCTGCCCGCGGGTCTGCCGGTGCTGCTCGCGCTCTCCGGAGTGGTCGTCGCCGCGATCGATCTCGGACGAACCGCCAGGGACGCGCCGGGTTCCGTGAGCACCGGCAGCCCGGCATGCGCTGGGCCAACGCCAGTGCCGCGCGCCCCGGACGACGAGCGGGCCGACAACGAGACCGATATGCCGAACGACGACCCGTGCGACTGCGGAGCGAGGGAATCCCGATGATGCTGGCCGCCGGAGTGATCGCCCTCGCCGCGGGCACCTACGCGTTCCGCTGGGCTGGACCCGCGCTGCGCAGCCGCGTGCGCTTCCCGGAACGCGCGCGCCAACTGCTCGAGATCGGCGCGGTCGTGCTGCTCGCCGCGCTGGTGGCCGTGACGACGCTGCCGTTCGGCACCGGGCACGTCGGCGTCGCGCTGCCCGCCGGGGTGGTCGTCGGTGGTGTACTCGCGTGGCGGCGCAGTCCGCTGCTTGTCGTCATCTTGGCAGCCGCGGCCACTACCGCCGTGCTGCGGCTCGTCGGAGTTTCCTAATCTGCCGCACAGGCTCGGCGACCACGCCTGCCACGCCGCAGCACTAGAGGCGCAGCCGACACCAGCCCGGCCCGGCGGGCAAGGGTCGGCGGGGTCCCCGCGTGGCGGCGCACTGCTGCTGGTCGCCATCCTGGCGGCCGCGGCGACGGCCGAGACGCTACCGGCCCGCTGCCCATTGCTCCCGCGGCCGTCTCGCCGACGGCGCTGTCCTCGTTCGCGGGCGTTCAGCTGGGCAGCAGCGGGATACTGCCCGCGCGGCGGCGGGCGACCGAACCGTAGCGCGCGTCGAGACGCAACCAGGTGGCGGTCGCGCGCACGCGGACGATCTCGGCGGGCGGGATGCGGCGGGACTCGGCCTTGTCACCGGAGTGCGGGATGAAATCCATGGCGGTGAGCGCGAAGACGACGCGCATCGGCACCTCCACCGCCGTATCGGCGGCCGAGACCGTGAGCACGGTCTGGTCGAGCAGCGAGGCGGGCGGCCCGTGCTGGCTGCCGTGCTTCTTGGCCAATTCCGCACCGCGCTCGGCCAATTCGACGAGCGTGCGAGCGGGCACATCGTCGACGTGCGCGAATCCGGCGACCGGCGGCAGCGCACCGCGCCAGGCCGAGTCCATCGAGTACCCCAGGTCGATCGGGCTGCCCGTACTCAGCCCGGCCAGCACCGAGTCGGCGCCGACGGTCACATCGTCCACGCCGAGTTCGGCGATCACCGTGCGCACCGCGAGCGCCTCGAAACCCGTAGCCACCCAGGCGGATACATAGCGCTCGCCGCGGCGGCGCAGCCGCACCACCGCGGCGGGGTCGAGCCGCACCACCCTGCTCAGGAAGGTAGCGAGGTTCTCCCGTTCGGCCGGATCGGAAACGTGCAGCACCCGCTGCTCTGCCATCACAACCGTTCTGTCGTCAGCGGACCGGCGCTCAGCACGTCGCGGTCACTTGTCCATCCACTCGGCGAGGTATTCGCGCTCCGGCTCGGTGAGGCGGCGCAGGCGCTGGGTGTCGATGTCGAACGCGGCGAGCTGGGTGGTGGCGACCACGGCGGGCGGCGAATCCGGCGCCGCGCCGTTGGCCCGCACTTCGTAGCCGACCGTGAAATCGACCGCGCGCAGCCGCTCGATCCACATCGCGATGTCGAGCGGGGTGTCCTCGTGGCGCAGCTGTCCGCGGTAGCGCACGTGCAGGTCGGCGAGGACGCAACCGGACCGCATCGCGGCGGTCGGGCGGCCGTCCTCGAACAGCCACGGGATCCGCGCCTCTTCCAGCAGCGTCACCATCCTGGCGTGGTTGACGTGCTGGAACACGTCCATATCGGACCACCGGATCTCTACCTTGGCGTGAAAACGCTTGGGCAGCAGCACGGAACCACCGTGGGCCTTCCTGTCACCGTTCAACGAATTCGTCACTGTGTGGTACCTCCGGTGGACGCCCAGTCACTCACCAGGACGCACACGCTGCGGCGCCGCAACAGGCAGACGAGGCGAGATCGTGGGTCTGGAAAATCCGACAACTCCGACACTGCGACCCGGGGCGCGCCCGGACCGAGACCGATCTTCGACAACCAGTATCGCAATCTCGGCCGGACGAGTCCTGCCGGGGGCGGTCGGCGGGGGTCTCACCGTCTCGGCGCGACCCCCGCCGCGTGCCCGTGTCGATGCGGCCGGACACCACCCGTTCCCGGTCCGCGCACGGCCCGGAACCTACGTGATCGACGCCGCCGGACGCCCGTCCGTGCGCGGCCGCGGCGAAGGCGGAAGTACGCCTAGCGCGGCACCTCCGACTGCGCGCCGACACCGCTGACCATGCTGCGCACCTGCCGCGCCGCCACCGACAGCGTCGCCAGGTCGTGCGCGCCGGATTCGAACAGTTCCGACAGCGCCGCCCGGGCGCGCCCCAGCCTGGACTGGTTCTTCGACTCCCAGTAGGCGATCTTCTCGTCGGCGGTCTCCTCCGGTTCACCGGCGGACAGCACGTCGAGGGTGAGCGAGCGCAGCGAACCGTACATGTCGTCGCGCAGCGCCAGCCTGGCCAGCGCGTGCCAGCGATCGCCGCGCTCCAGGTGACTCACCGCCTGGAGCAACCAGTCGATCTTGAGGTGGTCGTTCAGCGCGTAGTACAGCGCGCCGACCTCCTCGCCGTCGCGGTCGGTGATGTCGGCGATGTCGAGCACGTCGAGCAGCGGGAACATGTTCAGCAGGTCGAACACCTCGGTGGCCAGGTCGGTCGGCGCGCCGCGCGCGATCAACTCGGCGGACTGATCGGTCAGCGTCGCCACGTGGTGGCCGCGCAACCAGCCGGGCACCTTCGAGGCCAGCTCGCGCACGCCCCGGCTGTACCGGTTGATCTCGGCGCCGACCGCGACCGGCTGCGGACGGTTGCTGAGCAGCCAGCGCGAGGCCCGGTCGAGGGTGCGCTTGGTCTCCAGCTCCAGTTCGTCGCGCACCGAGATCGGGATGTCGGCCGAACGGATCCGCGCCCACATGGTGTGCAGATCGAAGATCTCGGTGGTCGCGGCGAAGGCGCGCACCGCGTCGATGGTCGTCGCCCCGACCTCTTCGGTCAGCCGGAACACGTAACTGATCCCGCCGTAGTCCACCACCTCGTTGGCGATCATGGTGGTGACGATCTCCCGGCGCAGCCGGTGCTTCTTGATGGCGCCGCCGAAACGGGCCCGCAGCGGCGTCGGGAAGTACTCCGGCAGCCGCGCCGCGAAGTGGGCCATGTCCGGCAGATCCGAGTCGAGCAGGTCGACCTTGAGCGAAAGCTTCACGTGCGCCATGAGATTGGCCAGTTCCGGCGAGCACAGGCCCCCGCCGTCCTCTTGCCGCCGTTTCATCTCCGCGTCGGAGGGCAGCGCCTCGAGCTCGCGATCCAGGCCGCGGCGCTGTTCCAGTTCGTCGACGAGCCGCATGTTGACGTTCATCATGCGCGGCGCCTCGAAGCGCGACATGCCCATCAGGAAGTTCTGGGACACGTTGTCCCGCAACACCATCCTGGCGACCTCGTCGGTCATCGACGCCAGCAGCGGATTGCGCTCCTCTTCCCGCAACAGCCCGCCGCTGACCACGCCGTCGAGCAGGACCTTGATATTGACCTCGTGGTCGGAGCAATCCACGCCCGCGGAGTTGTCCAGCGCGTCGGTGTTCATCTTGCCGCCGTGGCTGGTGAACTCGATGCGACCGAGCGCGGTGGCGCCCAGGTTGCCGCCCTCGCCGATCACCCTGACCCGCAACTGGTTTCCGTTGACGCGCACCGCGTCGTTGGACTTGTCGCCCACGTCGGCGTTGGATTCGGTGCTCGCCTTGATGTAGGTGCCGATGCCGCCGTTCCACAGCAGTTGCGCGGGCGCGAGCAGGATCGCGCGCACCAGCTCCGGCGGGGCGAGCGATTCGACCTCGTCGCCGAGGCCGAGCGCCGCCCGGGCCTGCGGGCTGATCGGCACGGACTTCACCGTGCGATCCCAGACGCCGCCGCCCGCGCTGATCAGCGAGGCGTCGTAGTCCGCCCACGAGGACCGCGGCAAGGCGAACATGCGCTGCCGCTCCCGGTACGACCGCGCGGCATCGGGATTCGGATCGAGGAAGATGTGCCGGTGGTCGAACGCCGCGACCAGGCGGATGTGCTCGGAGAGCAGCATGCCGTTGCCGAACACGTCGCCGCTCATGTCGCCGATGCCGACCACGGTGAAATCCTCGGTCTGGGTATCGATGTCCATCTCGCGGCAGTGGCGCTTCACGCTCTCCCACGCACCCTTGGCGGTGATGCCCATGGCCTTGTGGTCGTAGCCCGCCGAGCCGCCGGAGGCGAACGCGTCGCCGAGCCAGAATCCGTAGCTCTGGGCCACGTCGTTGGCGATGTCGGAGAAGGTCGCGGTGCCTTTGTCGGCGGCGACCACCAGGTAGGTGTCGTCGGCGTCGCGGCGGATCACCCGGGCGGGCGGCAGCACCCGGCCGGTGGTCAGGTCGACGTTGTCGGTGAGGTCGAGCAGGCCGGAGATGAAGGTGCGGTAGCAGGCGACGCCTTCCGAGCCGAGCGCCTGCCGGTCGGCGACCGGGTCGCCGGTCGCCGCGGGCGGCTGCTTCACCACGAATCCGCCCTTGGCGCCGACCGGGACGATCACCGCGTTCTTCACCGCCTGCGCCTTCACCAGGCCCAGGATCTCGGTGCGGAAATCCTCCAGGCGGTCCGACCAGCGCAGGCCGCCGCGCGCCACGGGACCGAACCGCAGGTGCACGCCCTCGACCCGGGGCGAGTACACGAAGATCTCGAATTGCGGTCGCGGCTTGGGCAATTCGGCGATCTCACGCGGCTCGACCTTCATCGAGACGTAGTCGCGCGACATGCCCTCGGCGTCGGTCACATAGTAGTTGGTGCGCAGCGTCGCCTTGACGAGGCCGAGGATCGCGCGCAGGATCCGGTCGGCGTCCAGGCTCACCACTTCATCGATGCGCGCGCGCAGCTGGGTCTCCAGCTCGGCGGCGTGCTCGGCCGAGACGATGTCCGGATCGAACCGCGCGGTGAACAGGTCGACGAACAACCGCGCCACATCCGGCGAGGTCAGCAGCACCCGGGCGATGTTGGCCTGACTGTACGGAAAGCCGGCCTGCTGAAGGTATTTCGCGTAGGTGCGCAGGATCGACACCGCTCGCCACGGCAGCCGCGCCCGCAGCACCAGCTCGTTGAGCCCGTCGGCCTCGGCGCGGCCGTACCAGACCGCCTCGAAGGCATCGGTGAAGCGTTCACGCAGCCCGCGCACCTCCGCCTCCAGCGCGTCGGCGCGCGCCGGGGACTCCAGCAGTTCCGCGTCCAGATCGCGGTCCAAGGAGCTGCGCAGCAGTTCGGGGCGGGCCAGCAGGCCGAAATCGTAGATCCAGCGCTCCACGCTCGCGCCGCCGGGCGCGGTCGGCTCCAGCTGAATCTGGTAGGGCCGCTCGTCGACCACCTCGACGCCGAGGCTCTGCAACACCGGAAGCACCTGGCTCAGCGAGATGCCGGTGCCGCCGATGTAGAGGGTGAAGCGCCACGAGCCGGGCTCCGACTCCGGCTTGCGGTAGAGGTGCTGGGCGATGGCGCCCTCCGCCAAGCGCTCCAGCCTGCCGATGTCGCGCAGGGCGCGGCCGGGGCTGAAGTCCTGCTTGTACCCCTCGGGGAAGGCCGCGGCGTAGCGCTGCACCACGGCCGGGTCGAGCACCGTCGAGGTGCTCACCTCGTCGTTGAGATGGTCGTCCCACGTGTTGCTCGCCTCGGCGAGCAGGCGCTGGATGCGCAACCGGTTGGCTTCGGAGGTGTCAGCGACGACGGGCGCCTCGCTGGGCACGGCGGGCGCGGTGAACTCGGCGTCGGGCATCCGCACCGTGAAATACACACTGGCGAGCTCGCTTTCGCTCACCCGCGCGGAATAGTCGATGGAGACGCCGCCCAATTCGCGGACCAGGATCTCCTGCATCTCCAGCCGCACCCGGGTGGTGTAGCGGTCGCGCGGCAGGTACACCATGCAGGCCACGAAACGGCCGTAGGTGTCCAGGCGCAGGAAGAGCCGGACCTGGCGGCGCAGGCCCACGTTGAGCACCGCGGTGGCGGTGCGCCGCATCGTCTCGTTGTCGGAGGAGAACAGCTCGGTGCGCGGGAAACTCTGGATGACCTCGAGCATGGCCTGGCCGGAGAAGGAGTCCAGATCGAAACCGCTCTCCTCGATCACCGCGCGCACCCGGCGACCGATCATCGGGATGTCGAGCACGTTCTCGTGCATAGCCGTCACGGTGAACACACCGATGAACAGGTGCTCGCCGATGATCGCGCCGGACCCGTCGAAATCGGCGACCCCGACGAAATACGGGTACACCGAACGATGCACGGTGGCGGGCACCAGACCCTGGATCAGGGTCAGCAACGGTCGATCGGCGCCGTTGACCGGTACCCGGAAATCGGTGCCGACGTCCGGGCGCAGCACGCCGAGGCAGGTGCCGGGCAGCGGATTCGACACCGTCTTCTCGCCCTCGGTGCTGAGGCGGTACCGGGCGTAGCCGAGCACCGTGAAATTACCCTCGCCGAGCCAGCGCAACAGATTGGCGCAATCGACCAGATCGGTCGCGGGGAACGGCGCGACACCGGATTTCGCCGCCTTCTCCAGGTCGTCGGCCAAGGCGCGCTGGACAGTTTCGATGGCCTCGGTGTCACCGATCACCTGCCGGACGTCGGCGACCACGTCCGGCATGGAGTCTTCGATCCGCTCGAGCTGAGCGCGGCTGGTCGACGGGTGCAATTGCAGGTGCATCCAGGACTCGCGCAGCGGCATCGAGCCGTTGGCGTCGACCTCGTGCGGCACCGCCCTTGTCAACCGGCCGTCCGCGTCGCGCTCCACCTCGAACATCGGATGGATGACCTCGCTGACGCTCACCCCGATCCGGCTCAGCGACGAGGTGATCGATTCGACCAGCAGCGCCATATCGTCGGTCACGACCTGGACCGCGGCGCCGAGCCCGGACCCGTCGTCCGGGTGATAGACCCGGACCAAGGCGCGCCCGGACTGGCGCGTCATGGCCAATTCCAGGTGTCGCCGGAAAATCTGGGTGATGCCAGTGATCGCACAGTCCACATCGCCCGCGTCGACGTGGCGGAAATACGCCTCCTCGAGGGGAGCGAGATCACCGCGCAGCGCCTGCGGCAAACTCGCGACCCACGCCGCACCGGACAATTCGGACGAGACCGTCATTTTTTCGCCAACTCCCTCGGATTCGGTTCCGCAACAAAGTGACGCCGGTCCGAGGGTAACTGTGCCGTGCTGGCGCGGGGGTGAATTCCCTTCCAATTGCAGGGTGTTCACCGATACCGAGCGTTCGCCGCTGAATTGCCGAGGTCGATGATCTCGGCACAGCACCCGATCGGACCGGCAACGTCACGTAGACGCGATCGCGGTGGGAAGGACCCATTGCCCGGACAGCGCCTGCGCATGCACGGTTCCTACCCTATACGCGTCAGCGGACTAAGTCCTTCTGAAATCGCGCATGGTCGAAGCCGAGACGAAAGTGCGCCGCAGCCGGTTTCGCGGGCGAGAGGGAGAGGACCGAATTTCCTTCGATCGAGCGCGGGCCCGCGGGTTATTACTCCGCAGTTTCTTCGATGAAGCGGCCGTGCGTCGGGGCGATGCGCGCGGCGATCGCCCCGACGACGGGTGTCAGTCGCGGGTGAGCTTGCGGTGCGTCACCCGGTGCGGGCGGGCCGCCTCCGGGCCGAGACGCTCGATCTTGTTGGCCTCGTACGCCTCGAAGTTGCCCTCGAACCAGAACCACTTGGCCTCGTTGTCCGAGTCGCCCTCCCACGCCAGGATGTGCGTGCAGGTGCGGTCCAGGAACCAGCGGTCGTGGGAAATGACCACGGCGCAGCCGGGGAACTGTTCCAGCGCGTTCTCCAGCGAACCGAGAGTTTCCACGTCGAGGTCGTTGGTCGGCTCGTCGAGCAGGATCAGGTTGCCGCCCTGCTTGAGCGTCATCGCCAGGTTCAGGCGGTTGCGCTCACCGCCGGAGAGCACGCCGGCCGGCTTCTGCTGATCCGGTCCCTTGAAGCCGAACGCGCTGACGTAGGCGCGCGAGGGCATCTCCTGGTTGCCGACCTGGATGAAGTCCAGGCCCTCGGAGACCACCTGCCACACGTTCTTCGTCGGGTCGATGCCCGCGCGGTTCTGGTCGACGTAGCTCAGCTTGACCGTCTCGCCGACCTTCACCTCACCGCTGTCGGGCTGCTCGAGTCCGACGATGGTTTTGAACAGGGTGGTCTTACCGACACCGTTCGGACCGATGACGCCGACAATTCCGTTGCGCGGCAAGGTGAACGACAGATCCTTGATGAGCTGGCGATCGCCGAAGCCCTTGTCCAAGTGCGAGACCTCGACGACCACACTGCCCAGACGGGGACCGTGCGGGATTTGGATCTCCTCGAAGTCCAACTTCCGCATCTTCTCGGCCTCGGCCGCCATCTCCTCGTACCTGCCGAGACGAGCCTTGTTCTTGGCCTGGCGAGCCTTGGCGCCGGAACGCACCCACGCGAGCTCTTCCTTCAGCCGCTTCTGCAGCTTCTGGTCCTTCTTGCCCTGCACCTCCAGGCGCTCGGCCTTCTTCTCCAGGTACACGGAGTAGTTGCCCTCGTAGCCGTGGGCCCGGCCGCGGTCGAGCTCGAGGATCCAGCCCGCGACGTTGTCCAGGAAGTACCGGTCGTGGGTGACGGCGAGAACCGCGCCCGAGTACTGGGACAGGTGCTGCTCGAGCCACAGCACCGACTCCGCGTCGAGGTGGTTGGTCGGCTCGTCGAGCAGCAGCAGGTCGGGCTTGCTCAGCAGCAGCTTGCACAGCGCGACGCGGCGGCGCTCACCACCGGAGAGGTTGGTGACCGGCTCGTCCGGCGGCGGGCAGCGCAGCGCGTCCATGGCCTGCTCGAGCTGGGAGTCCACGTCCCACGCATCGGCGTGGTCCAGGTACTCCTGGAGCTTGCCCATCTCGTCCATGAGCTCGTCGGAGTAATCGGTGGCCATGAGCTCGGCGATCTCGTTGAAGCGATCGAGCTTCACCTTGACCTCGCCGAGGCCCTCCTCGACGTTGCCGCGGACGGTCTTCTCCTCGTTCAGCGGCGGCTCCTGCTGGAGGATGCCGACCGTCGCGCCCGGCGCGAGGAACGCGTCGCCGTTGTTCGGCTGGTCCAGTCCGGCCATGATCTTCAGCACGCTGGATTTACCGGCGCCGTTGGGGCCGACGACGCCGATCTTGGCGCCCGGAAGGAAGTTCAAGGTGACATCGTCGAGCACGACTTTGTCGCCGTGCGCCTTGCGAACCTTCTTCATTTGGTAGATGAACTCAGCCATACGCGGAAGCCTATCGGTCTCGGGAACAGTGGAACGAAGCAGAGCCACTCACGGCACGCGGGCATCCTCGCGCCGGATTCACCGTGCTCGCACCCGACGTTCTACGGGCGGGATCAGGCGTCGACGGGCTCGGGTGCGGCGCTTCCGGAAGGTGCGGAAGCCACGGTCGCGGCACTCTCCCCCAATTCCTCGCCGACGCGTGCACGGTCTTCAGCGCTGGATCCGACACAAGTATTCCGCATC
Organism: Nocardia sp. bgisy134; assembly: GCF_965341865.1. Classification (GTDB taxonomy): domain Bacteria; phylum Actinomycetota; class Actinomycetes; order Mycobacteriales; family Mycobacteriaceae; genus Nocardia. The sequence goes on along the minus strand of NZ_CBDQZP010000001.1, from coordinate 316,590 downwards.
AGCGAGCCGGGCCCGCCGCCGGTCTCCGATCGACGGCTGACCCGCGCGGTGCAGCGGGACAGATCGGGGCCGACCGCGGTGGCCCGCATCTCCAGATCGCGCCGCTCGATACCCTCCTTGGTCCGGTACTCATGCGAACGCAGCTGCCCGTAGACGAGCACCGGGTCGCCGCGGCGCAGCGACGCGTCCACGCCGCCGACCAGGCGACGCCAGCAGGTCACCGTGAGGAACAGGGTCCCGTTGTCGACCCATTCCCCCGTCGCGAAGTCGAGCCTGCGCGAGTTGCTGGCCATCCGGAAGGTGAGCACCTGTTCGCCATTGCTCAGGTCCCGCTTGACCGGGTGGGTCACCACGGTACCGACCACCGTCGCCATCGCTTCGTACATGATCACGCCCCTTCACCTGTCGGACCCGGTGCGGATGCTCCGGGTGTCTCCTCCCCCTCCGCGAGGGCGTATCCAGCCTCGCCCCGGCACAGGGTGTGAAGGAACCCCCTGTTTCGCGCCTGTGGACAACTCACCCGTGTGTGGACATCCGGCGCTTCGCTCGTGCCGCCGCACCGGCACCGGCTACCGGTCCGCGCCGACCACCGCCGACGCGCGCAACGGGAGATCCACCACGCTCGTCCCCGCGTGCACGGTGAACGCACCCGGCTCGGTCCGCCAGCCCCCGTCCCAGTGCGCGAACACCCGCGGTGGCAGGGCGATTCGCACCGGCACCGACGCTCCCGCCGCCGCGGACACGGTGGCGAACCCCGCCAGCCACCGCACGGGCCGCTCGATCGCGGAATCGGGACGGGACAGGTACACCTGGACAACCTGTTTCCCGGCCCGCCCGCTGGTGTTGCGTGCGGTGAGCGTCACCGCCACCGTCCCGTCCTGCTGCGGCGCGGACGCCGCGAGATCGGCGAGTTCCCAAGTGCTGTAACCGAGCCCGTGCCCGAACGGGTAGGCCGGAGTCACGCCGGCGCGCAGCCAGGCGCGGTAGCCGATGTGGATGCCTTCGGTGTAGCGCAGCACCCCGTCCTCCGGCGTGGTCGAGAGGACGGGCACGTCGGCCTCGGCGGCGGGCCAGGTGGTGGGCAGCCTGCCGCCCGGTTCGGTCCGGCCGAGCAGCACGTCGGCCAGCGCGTGGCCCGCTTCCTGGCCGCCGAACCAGGTGAGCAACACCGCCGACACCTCGTCGCGCCAGGGCAGCAGCACCGGTCCGCCGGAATTCACCACCACCACGGTGCGCGGGTTGGCCCGCGCCACCGCGCGCACCAGATCGTCCTGCGCGCCAGGGAGCGCGAGCGTACTGCGGTCGTAACCCTCGCTCTCGGTCTGCGAGCCGGTGCCGACCACGACGACGGCGGTGTCGGCGGCGCCCGCCAGCGCGGCCGCGTCGGCGATCGCGTCCCCTGGATCGATCTGCGCCGCCTCGGTGCCCAGCGTGATCGCGACCAGACCCGATGCCACGGCATCGTTTTCGAGCTGCTGGCGCACGGTGACGGTGAGCGGCCGTGCACGGTCGGCGGCTACCGGCACCGCGGCGACACCAGGGCTGAGCAGCGCGGCGCCGAGTGGTTCGCCGCTGCCGACGAGCACGGTGTCGATGACCTCGGCGCCGTTGATCTCCATGCGTATCCGGCCCACCCCGGCGATGCCGAGCCGGACCGCGGCGGGTTCGTCGGGGCCGGGCCGGTACACCGTGCTCAGCTCGAGCGTGGCCGCACCCGCGGGCACCGTGCCCAGGTAGACCAGCTGCGCCGCGTACCGCTGCTCGCTCAGCAGCTCGCCGCCGTCGGCATCGAGGAAGCGGGCGCGCAACCCGGGTTCGCCGGTCTGCGGATCGGTCATCGACCCGAGCGGGAGCGCGTGAATGCCGGTCTGCGCGGGCACGCCGGGATGCACCGTGACGGACGCGTCCGGCAGCGCGGCGCGCAGCCCGTCCACCGGACCGATCACCTCGGCGGGGACCACCGTCGCGCTGCCGCCGCCCTGCGTGCGCGGCCAGATCGCCGCCTCACCGATCACCGCGAGGGAACCGGGACCCGAACTCGGCCAGGGCAATTCGCCGGTGTTGCGCAGCAGCACCATGCCCGCGGCCGCGACTTCGCGGGCGAGTTCGCGCCCCTCGCGGTCCGAGACGTCCGCGCCCGCAGGCCCGTTCGGAACCGAATTCGGTTCCCGCGCGGGGATATTCCGCAGGGCGACACCACCGTGCGACGCCACAGCGGCGGTGTCGAAGCCGTTGTCGCGCAGGGCGGAATCCGACAGATCGAGCGCGCCGACCCGCTGCGCCAGCCGCAGCAGGCGCAGCGCCTTCGCATCGATCGCGGCCTCCGGCACCGCACCGGACAGCACCGCCGCGACCAGCTTCGCGCCCCACGGCCCCACCGGGCCCGGCATCACCAGGTCCTGGTCGGCCTTGGCCGCGGCCTCGGTGCTGCGCACCGCCGTCCAGTCCGACACCACGACGCCGTCGAAACCCCACGCGGTGCGCAACGGCGTTGTCAGCAGCGGGTTCTCCGACATGGTGACGCCGCGAACGGAGTTGTACGCCGACATCACCAGCCACGCGCCCGCCCGTACCGCCGCCTCGAACGGCGCGAGATACAGCTCGTGCAGCGCGCGATCGTCCAGCGCGACGTCGGCCGTGTAGCGCTCGGTCTCGAAGTCGTTGGCCACGTAGTGTTTCGGCGTCGCGGCGACGCGGTGTTCCTGCACCGCGCGCACGTAGGCCGCGGCCAGTTCGCCGGTGAGCAGCGGGTCTTCGGAGTACGCCTCGAAGTGCCTGCCGCCCAGGGGGCTGCGCTGCAGATTGATCGTCGGGCCGAGCACCACGTCGACGCCCTTGCGCTTGGCCTCGCTCGCCGAGGCGGCGCCGTAGCGGCGGGCCAGGTCCAGATCCCAGGTCGCCGCGAGCGCTGTCGCCGAGGGGAGGTTCAGCGAAGGGTCGCGCTCGTCCCAAATCGGGCCGCGCACGCCCGAAGGCCCGTCGGAGAGCATCATCGACCGCAGCCCGATCGCGGGCTCCGCCACGGTCGACCAGAGGTCGGCGCCGGTCAGCAGCCGCACCTTCTGTTCCAGGTTCAACGCGCCGACCAGCGCGCGCAGGGCTTCGTCCACCGTGTCGAGCATCAGGGCTCCTCCTCGGATCGTCGGCCGGGCCTACCTGCACCTTTCGCCAAATCTACGCGTCAGGGCCGTGGGCGACCCGGCTTCGCGACACCGCGCGAGGACGGGGTCAGAGGGCGGCGAGGTCGGTGTTGCCGCCGCACAGCACGACGACCGGCCGTTCTCCCGGCGCGGGTGTGTACGCGCCGCTCATGATCGCGGCCAGCGCGCTCGCGCCCGCCAGCTCGACGACGATCCGGAATTCGCGCCACAGATACTCGCGTGCCGTGGCGATCGCCTCCTCGGCGACCAGCAGCGAGGGCACGTCGTAGCGCCGCGCGATGTCGAGGGCGATCTCCCCGACCCTGGTCGCGCCGAGCGCGTCGAGACCGATGCCCGGCCTGCCGACATCCACCGGCCGGTTGGCGAGCAGCGCGGCGTGCAGTGCGGGCATGCCGACCGGCTCGACGCCCACCACCTGCTGACGGCGCCCCACCGCCGCCGCGATCCCGGCGACCAGCCCGCCCCCGCCGACCGCGACCAGCACCGGCGGTTTGCCGCGCACCTGATCCTCGAGCTCCAGACCGACCACTCCGGCGCCCGCGACCACCGCGGGCAGGTCGTAGGCGTGCAACTGCAGCGCGCCGCGCTCGGCCGCCAGCTCGGTGGCGTAGCGGGCCGCCTCCGCGTAGGTCGTTCCGTGCCAGAGCACCTCGGCGCCGTGCGACCACATCGCGGCCACCTTGGTGTGCGGCGCGGACTCGGGAACGACCACCGTGCACGCCTTGCCGAGCCAGGCCGCCGACAGCGCGGCGGCGATCCCCGCGTTGCCCGCCGACGCGATGATCACCTGGTCGGTCCGCGTCGTCGCGGAGAGCAGCGCGTTGAGGCAGCCGCGCACCTTGAAAGTGCCACCGTGCTGCAGGGATTCGAGTTTCAGCGTGACCGGGACCGGACCGTCGGGCCCGGCCACCGAGGTGTGGAAGACCGGCGTCTTCCTGATCCGTCCCGCCAACCGCCGCCGCGCCGCGCGCACATCGGAGCGATACACCTGCCTGCAGTGCTCGGCGACCGCCACGCCGCCCTCACCGTTCTCACTCGGATTCAAGACCGCACCCCGCGGTCGCACGGCCGGGGCAGCCCCGGCGGCGCGGTCTCACTCACTTGCGTACCTCTCCGTCACGTTTCGCCAGTTCGGCGAACATGGCGTTGTGGGCGGCCAGGTCCGCGTCGTTGTCGCGGTCGGCGGCGCGGTCGATGCGCTTCGCCATCCGTTCGTCGCTGCGCGACCACTGGATGAGCAGTGCAAGCATCACCACGACCAACGGCACTTCGCCGCTCGCCCAGGCAAGGCTACCGCCGGTGCGCTGATCTCCGAGCAGGTCGCTGTTCCAGCCCAGATCCAGGCTGCGGAAGAACCAGCCGCCCATGACCGTCGTCATGCTCATCAACGCGACGCCGAAGAACGCGTGGAAGGGCAGCGAGCCGAACACCATGCCCAGTTTGGTGAGCGGTTCCACCTGGCGCGGCTTGGGATCGATGCCGATCACCACCCAGTAGAAGAGGTAGCCGCTGAGCAGGAAGTGGATGTTCATCAGCAGATGGGCCGCGTGCGAGTCGACGAAGGTGTCGTAGATGCCGCCCATGTACAGCGCGTAGAAACCGGCGACGAAGATCACCGAGGCCACGATCGGATGGGTCAGGAAGCGCGACACCGGATTGTGCACGGCGGCCATGATCCACTCCCGGGGACCGGGTGCGCCGGCGCGTCCCGCGGGCGGCAGCGCACGCAACGCCAGCGTCACCGCGCCGCCGAGGGCCAGCAGGATCGGCGCGAGCATGGACAGCGCCATGTGCTGACCCATGTGCACGCTGAACACCGCGGGCGAATACCGCCCGATCCCCGACGACGTCGCGAGCAGCAGCAGCGCGCAGCCGGACAGCCACGCGATGGTCCTGCCGACCGGCCACGAATCGCCGCGCGAGCGCAGCCGCCGGACGCCGAGCAGATACAGCACCGCCAGCACGATCGCCGCCGTGCCGAAGATCAGGTCGAAGCGCCAGTCGAACAGCAGCCGCGCGACCGTCGGCGGGCCCGCGAGGTCGTAGCCGAGTTCCACCTCGGCGGGCGACGGCACGGTCGTCGGCGGTGGCGGCGGCGTGCGGCCGAGCCCGACCGCCAAACCCATGGTCGCCGCGAACACCAGCGCCTCGACCGCGCCGAAACGAATGAGGGCGGCGCGATCGCTCGGGTTCGCCGCTAGTGCGGGCACGGCGGCGCGGCGCTGGAAGTAGCCGATGACGCCGAGGACGATCAACGCCACCGCTTTCGCGAGCACCAGACGCCCGTAGGTGCTGGTGAACAGTTCGTCGAAGGGCACGCGCACCCACGAGTTGATCACGCCGCTGACGCCGATCACCACGAACGCGATGGTCGCGGTGAGCGAGAACCTGCGGACCGCGACGTCGGTGTGCGCGCCGCCGCGCAGCGCGTGCGCGAGCACGGCGAACAAGCCGCCCACCCAGACCGCCGCCGACACCAGGTGCAGGATGAGGCTGTTGGTCGCGATGTCGTGCGAGCCGCCCGAGGACGAATGCCCGGTCAGCGCCAGCGGCATCATGGTCACGATCGCGCCGCCCAGCAGCAGCGGCGTCCAGCCCCAGCGCAGCGCGAGACGGCAGCCGATCGCCACGATCAGCGCCAAGATCACCGTGGTGCGCCAGGCCTCGGCCAGATCCACCTGCCCGATCGCCCGCCACAGCTGTTCCGGACGCCAGACGTCGGAGACGGGCTGGCCCGTGGTGTCCGACACCGTCAGCGGGACCAGCAGCGCGGCGCAACACGCCCAGAGCACCGCGAAATTCGAGGCCCGCCGCAGCGCGCGGTATCCGCCTACGTCCAACAGTCCGTCCGCCTGTGGCGGCACCAGGAACGCGGCGAACAGCAGCGAGCCGACGGTCAGCGCCGCGGCGAGATCGGCCAGCGCGCGAATCGCGGGCAGCCCGTAGGTGGTCAGCGGACCCGGATCCGGGATGCCGAGCAGGCTCAACGCCTGCGCCGCGGAGAGGCCGACCACCAGCGCCGCGACGACGGCGGCGAGGGCTCCCGCGAATGCGGTCACGACGGCGAAGTTGCCCGCGGAAGCCGCCCGCTGGACGTCCGGCTCAGCGGTTGCGAGGGGCGGGTCCTGCGGTGACGACATACGACTCAGCGTAGTTGTGTCGGTCGGGCGTGGGCGGAGCGGGCTCGAGCCGCTCGATGGAGATAAGGTAGGCGCGAATCACGGAGGTGGGATGTCGGTCGTGCTGATTGCCGTCGTGGCGCTGTTCTTCGCCGCCATGGGCATTTACGGACTGTTTCGCCCGGGCCAGCTCGCCGACACGGTCGGCATGCTCGCCGATCGAGCCGACGCGCACGCCGAAGTCCGCGCGGTCTACGGCGGCTTCGGCATCGCCGTGGCCGTTGTCCTCGGGCTGGCTGCCGCCGATGTCGGCGACCTCAGATTCGGGGTGTGCATCGCGGTGGCCGCCGCGTTGGGCGGGATGGCGTTCGGCCGGATCTGGTCCTCGTTCACCGAGCCCGCGTCCGCTTTCTACCCAGTCTGGTTCTACTTCATCGTCGAAGTGACCTTGGCCACCCTGCTGACTCTCGCTGTCCTGCTCGACTGAGGTATAGGGAATATTGCTGACGCTAAGAATCTAGTTTCTGGACAGTCGCTATAATTTCCGCGCTGGACACCACCGCCGATATCGGCCATGGTGGAAACCGCTGCCTCCGTAGCTCAGTTGGATAGAGCAAGGGCCTTCTAATCCCTAGGTCGCAGGTTCGATTCCTGCCGGGGGCGCACACATGGGCAACCCTGTGGCCCGCACGTCGATGCGGGTCACAGGGTTTGTTACCCGAACCGGGGAGCGCTCAAACACCACACAGCCAGGAATCGTCGCGATCTCCGGCACCGCGCAACCCCTCGGCCGGGCACGCCGGCGGAAGAAGTCACCGCGGCCCAGACCTCGGGCCTCAGGCGGAGCCGCCGACTCGATCGGCGACATCGGAACGCTGATCGAGCCGGAACACGCACTTCGTTCCGGTGTAGATGCTCGGCATGCACAGGTTGCAGTGTGTGCAGGCCGATCGAGTCGCTTCGTCGGATTGGATGCGGAGCAGCAGGTTCGGCTCGCGTAGCAGGGCTCGGCCCATGGCGACGAACTCGAAGCCCTCGGCCATCGCCTGGCGCATGGTGTCGAGGTTGGTGATGCCGCCGAGCAGGATCAGCGGCATGGACAGCTCGCGGCGGAACTGGCGGGCCCGTTCGAGCAGGTACGCCTCGTGGTACGGGTACTCGCGCAGGAACCCGCGGCCGACCAACCGGAAACCCCAGCGAGCCGGTCCAGGAAGGACTTTCGCGAACTCGCGGCGTGGGGCGTCGCCGTGGAACAGCAGCATCGGGTTCAGCAGCGAGCTTCCCGCCGTCAGTTCGAGGGCGTCCAGCGCACCGTCCTCCTCCAGCCACGCGGCGACCTGGAGCGATTCCGGCACCGTGAGCCCGCCGCGCACGCCGTCTTCCATGTTCAGCTTCGCCGTCACCGCCAGCCTGCCGCCCACGGCTTCGCCCACCGCGCGGGCGATTTCGCGGACGAATCTGGCCCGGTTGGCCGTCGACCCGCCGTAGCGGTCGGTGCGACGGTTCAGTAGCGGGCTGAGAAACGAACTGGCCAGGTAGTTGTGCCCGAAGTGGATCTCCACCGCGTCGAAGCCGGCCTGTTCGGCGAGCTTCGCGGCGTCTGCGTGCGCGGCGACCAGCCCGCGGATCTCGGACTCGCCGGGCACCTTCATCGACCGCATACCGAGCGGACTGAACATGCGGCTCGGCGCGAGCGCGGGCAGCCGGTTGGAGGCGGCATTGGCCACAGGTCCGGCGTGTCCGATCTGCGCGCTGGCCGCCGCGCCTTCGGCGTGCACGGCATCGGTCAGCCTGCGCAGGCCGGGCAGCGCCTCCTCGCGCATCCAGATCTGATGCCGATCGGTGCGCCCGCCCGGCGCGACCGCGCAGTAGGCGACGGTGGTCATGCCGACGCCGCCCGCCGCGGTCTCGCGGTGGAATTCGATCAGTTCGTCGGTGACCAGCGCGTCGGGTGTGCAGCCCTCGAAGGTCGCCGCCTTGATCACCCTGTTGCGCAGGGTGATCGGGCCCAGTGCCGCCGGTGCGAAAACATCGGTCATCGCGCACCGCCTTCCGGCGCGGAGAGTCCGGCGATCACGAAGTCGCGCAAGGTGGCGACGGCGGGCTCCGACAGGTCTCGGTCGCCGGCCCCGAACGACATGATGACGAGGTCGAAGGCAAACGACCAGCGCCGCCTGCTCTCCGGCTCCGCGAGCTCGGGGAGCAGACCGACCCAGGAGTCCATCCGGAACCAGCGCTGCTGCCACAGCAGCGGGTGACGCCCGAGCACCAGTTGCGCGAGCAGCCGCAGATGCAGGCGGCCCGCCGGGTCGGCGGACAGTTCGACGAACGGCTCGATCACCGCGTCGACGATCTCGGGCACCGAACCACGCTCGGCGCTCACCGCCGCGAGGCGGTCGGCCCACAGCGGTCCGAGTCGGTCCTCCAGCAGCGCCGCGACCAGCGCTTCCTTCGATCCGAAGTGGTAGTGCACGGCGGCCGGGTTGGCGCCGGCCTCCGCGCAGATCGCCCGCACGGAGACGTCCTCGTAGCGGTCGGTCAGCAACAACCGCTCGGCCGCGGCGAGCAGCCGCTCGCGGGTGACCGCCGAAACTTTCTGAGCCATGGGTGAAGTAAAACACGTTTCAAACATCGATTCAATCACTGATTGAAATCGCTACCGCGGCGACGGCACGGCCCGTGAAGAACCCCTCGCCCTCGGTGTGGCAACCCGATCCATACGGTTACCGATGGTTTGCTGACTTCGCACGATCTGGTTCCGGAATCAGACCATCTGATGCGAAGGGAGCGAGTCGATGCTTCGATATATCTACTCCGCCGCCGCGGTCTGCTGCGCGGCGACGATCGCCCTGGCCCCCGCAGCGAACGCGGCGCCATCGCCCGAGGACCCCAACGACGCGCGCGGCACGGAGGCAGTGAATCCGGCACTCTCCGCGGGCGTCGACCTGTTTTTGACCTCGGCCCGCCTCGGCGCGAAAGCCATAGCGCTGACCATCGTTCCGATCCACTATTTCCCGTCGTTCGATGCGATCATCACGCGGGAGAGCGGCTGGAATATGTTCGCGGTCAACCCGACCAGCGGCGCCTACGGCCTCGGCCAGGCGCTCCCGCCGGAGAAGATGTCCACCCACGGCCTCGATTGGCGGTTCAACCCCGTCACCCAGCTCCGCTGGACCTACGACTACATGGTCGACCGCTACGGCAGTCCCGACGCGGCCTGGGTGTTCTGGCAGCAGAACCACTGGTACTGACGCGGCGCGTCAGTCCTCGACGGCGAGCGCCTGTCGCATCGTCAGACGTCCCTGCGTCTGCATCAGCGAGCGCCGGTACATCTTCTCCGCGATCAAGACGGTGCCATAGGTCCCCACCGCCATCAGGATCAGCGCGACGACAGGCTCCCACCACGCCGCGGTGCCCTCGGCCAGCCTGGCGGGCATGGCGACGATCGATACGAGCGGGACATAGGAGGCGATCACCAGCCACGTGTCCGTGAGGAAGATGCCCGCGAACAGCACGATCATGATGAGCATCGACATGGGCATCGAGGTGGATTGCAGGTCCTCGCTGCGCGTCGCGAGCGCGCCCGCGACCGCCCACAGACTGGCCAGGGCGAGGAAGCCCACCACGAAGAAGACGACGAACCAGCCCGCCGCGCCCGCGATCGTCGCGACCTGATCGCCCCTTCCGGTGGCGGCCAATCCGATCAGGCCCGCCCCGACGAACAGCGCGAGCTGGGCGAAGGCCATCACGGTGTTGCCGAGCACCTTGCCGATCAGCAACTGCCGCAACGGGATGGCGCTCGCCAGGATCTCCACGATCCGGTTCTGCTTCTCCTCGACCACGCTCTGCGCAATGCTCATGCCGAACAGGATCGACGCGGCGTAGAAGAGGAACGCGAAGACGAAGCTCACGATCCTGGCCAAACCCGGTTCGATCGCGGACCGATCGAGCAGGTCATAGGTCACCGCGCCGCCGCTACCCAACTGCGCAAGGCTCAGGCCCGCGGCGGCGGCATTGCGCTGCACCGCGAGCTGCTGCACGGCGGCGGTGAGATACGTTGCGGCGTCGTCGTTCTGGGCGGAATCACCGATGAGCCGCCAGCCGCCCGGCTCGGCGGGCGTCAAGCCGACCTCGACCTCCTCGTCGCGCACCCGCTGTTCGACTGCCGCCACATCGGGCTGTGGGCGAGCGGTGAAGGTGACCTTCTTGTCGGCGCTCGCCGCCAAATCATTGGCGGTCGCGACGATCTGGTCCGCTCCCGCGCCCGCGACGGCGACGTCGATCTCGTCGGTGCGGTTGCTCATGAAACCGGTGATGGCCAGGGACGCGACGATCGCCACGATCGTGATCACCGTGGACACCAGGAAGTTTCGATCGCGCAGCTTCACCGCGATCTCGCGGGCCGCTACGATCCGCCACACGCCGCGCGGAGCGAAATCCGTACTCATGCCGTCACCTCGCGGTAGATCTCCGACACCGAGGGCCGGACCTCGGCGAGTTCGCGCACCGGGCCGCGGGACAGCGCTTCGCCGAGCAGCGCTTCGGTGGTCGCGCCGTCGAGTTCGAGCAGCACGCTGGAACCGTTGGTCTGCAGCACCCGCACGCCGGCGAAGGCGTGCAGCCAGGCCGGGTCGCCGCCGAGCGCGAGCCGATAGCGGGTCGCACCGGTGGAGCGGAGCTCGTCCACCGAGCCCTGCCCGACGACCCGTCCCGCGGCGAGAATCACCAGCCGATCGCACAGCCGCTCCACCAGATCGAGCTGGTGCGAGGAGAAGAGCACGGGCACGCCCGCGGTCGCGTATTCGCGCAACAGTTCGGCCATCGAATCGACGGCGGACGGGTCGAGACCGGAGAACGGCTCGTCCAGGATCAGCAGCGACGGCTGCGCGATCACCGCCGCGGCGATCTGCACCCGCTGCTGGTTACCCAGCGAGAGGGATTCCAGCTTGTCCCTGGCGCGGTCGCCGAGGTCGAAGCGGTCCAGCAACTCTCGCGCGCGCAGCCGGGCGTCGGCAGCCGTGCGCCCGCGCAGCCTGGCCAGGTAGACGAGCTGCTCGAGCACCGGCTGCTTCGGATACAGGCCGCGTTCCTCGGGCATGTAGCCGAACGACCTGCGGTCGGCGGCGCTCACCGGCCCGCCCTGCCAGCGCAGTTCCCCGCCGTGCACCGCGAGCACGCCCATGATCATGCGCATGGTCGTGGTCTTGCCCGCTCCATTGCCGCCGACGAATCCGGTCAGAGCACCGGGCTCCACGGTGAAGGACACGTCGTTTACCGCGACGACGCCCCCGAACCGGCGCACCAGGTGCGCGACTTCCAACATCGAACTCCCCTTGTCCTCAGCTGTTCCACCCACCCTAGTGCGGCACGGGCGAGTATGGACCGGCCTGCGCACAGTCTTCGGCCGAACGGCGCCGAGCCCGAACAATCACGCGGCAGATCGCAGCTCGCCATGATGTGCAAGCGCGCGGTGACATCGATCCGGCGCGGGCCGCACGACGCTTCAGCCGATTTGCCGCTGTACTCGAGCATCGCGTGGATTCGCAGGCACCCCCGGGCATTTCGGCTCGGTATTGGCCCGTGCAATGCCGGTACGCCTCGGCGCATCGACCGAGGACATGAGGCTTTCCATCGCGGATATCGCGTCAGCCCTGCAGCGCGGGCAGCGGGATGACGATGCCGAACGGCAGGATGATGCCGGGCTGAGGCACTGGAGGCTGGGGCACAACAAGTTCCGGATCGCGAGCGGGCTCTGCCGTGTCATCGGGAGCCGGGGCCGGTACGTGCTCTGGCTCTGGCTCGGGTTCGGAGTTCACCATCGGCGCTTCGGCTTTCGGCTCCGAGTACGGCAGCGATCCACCGGGCTGCGGGCTCCCGGTCCCGCACGCCGGATCCGGCTGGGCGGTCGCGACTTCGGGCTCTCCGGCACGACCGCCGTAGGACCGGCCCGGCGCGATCGGCAGTTCTCCGGGTGCGCCCGGTCGCGGCATCGGAGCCGGAACCGCCTGCGCGCACGGATCGGTTTGCGGCGGTGGGCAGAAGATCCCGCACGGAATCGGCGGCAGACCGGGGATGGTGATCATCACCTGCGCCGGTGCGGGCGGAGAGGGAACGGTCGCGACCGGCGGCGGTTCCGCCGGGGACGGCGTCGACGGCAGGGCGGTATCGCGAGCGGACAGCTCCGGACCGGCCTGGATCACGGGCGCCGAACCCGGCGGAACCAGATCAGGGCCGATCTCGACGCGAGCCGGAGCGCCGCCCGTGCGATACGCCGCCGACCAGCTCAGCACGTCGCGCGCATAGGACACCGAATTGTTGTAGCGCAACACCGCCCGCAACTCCTGCGCCGAATCCAGCAGGTTCGTCCCGCCCGAACACAGATACTTTCCGGCGGCCAGCGACGCGTCGAACACGTTGTGCGGGTCGGCTACTCCGTCACCGTTGCCGTCAGCGGCATACGCGCTCCAGGTACTCGGCAGGAATTGCATGGGCCCTATCGCGCGGACGAATCCGCCGCCTGCGGCCTGGATGATCTCGTTGCCCGGCAGGGTCCCGTCCAGGGCGGGGCCGAAGATCGGCCCGAGTGTCGTCCCCGCCGCGTCGGTACGTCCGCTCGCGGCGTGGCCGGATTCGATCCGGCCGATCCCGGCGAGCAGATTCCACGTCAAGCCGCATCCGGGCATCGAAGACTCCAGCGCCAGCTCGGCATTGCGATACGCCGCCAGCACGATCTCCGGAATGCCCAAGGGGCCGCCGGTATTCGGCAGCGAGATGTCGTGCAACGGCACCGCGCCCGCGAACGCGGGTGACCTCGCCGGAGACACGGCGCGGAGCGTGCGCGGCGAATCCGGTGCGACAGGAAGCAACCCGACGGCCCGTGACAGACCCGCACCGGCGATGTCTTCTGTGCCGTCCCCCGCGGCCGACAGCGCTTCGGAAACTTCGGGCGGGGCGCTGGAACCGGCTTGGTGCACGGCCGAACCCGTGACCACCAGTCCGGCGACGGCCAGCGCCGATGCGGTCAGTGCTGCGGATACACGCATTCGGCTCGACCCATCCTCTACGTCATCGGAGAGCGGCTGTGCTTCCTCGGCGCGCCCCAATGGGGTCGCTGCTACGCGTCTCCCCACCGGGTGCCGCACCGAAGTTCCTCAACCCCCCACCTCCAGAAGAGGAACTTCCATTAACATACACGATGATTTACCGACGCCGAGGCGATACCTCGAAAAGACTTAGCGATTACTTATCCCAAGTCCGACGCTGCTCGATCATCGAGAGCCCCTCGGCATCCAGCTCCGGACACGGCGATACGCGACGGCCGGACCCTCGCCGGGGAAGCATCCGCCGCCGACCGGAATACGTTGCACCGCAGGGCATCCCCGGCATGGTCACCAGTCGACGAGGCCCAGCTCGTGCAGCTTGCGGAAGACGAGCATGGAACCGGGAGCGACATGGTCCATGGCGGCGTACTCGCGCACGGTGAAATACCGGAGTTCGGCGATCTCGCCGCTGGGGTGCGGGTCGCCGTCGAGTTCGGCGGTGAAGCAGGTCATGTGCAGCCGCGTGCCCGGCGCGTGGCCGTACGCCTCGGCCTGGAAGACGCCGAGTTCGGCGCAGGAGGCGACGCCGACGCCGAGTTCCTCCCGCACCTCGCGGTGCAGCGCCGCGACGGGCGTCTCCCCCGCGTCGATCTTGCCGCCCGCCATGTAGAAGACGTCCTTGCCGAGGGATCGCGCCTGCAGCAGACGCCGATCCCGGACATGAGCCAACGCAGCTGTGCGAATCACCGGCCCACCCTACTGACCGGCCCGGGCCGCCGGTCAACCGAATAGGCAGCCGCCCGCCGGTGCGGGCTGGTCGGCCAGGTGTCGGAACGGGTGGCACGAAACCCCGAGTGCGTCCGACGACGGCGCGCGGTGTTCTACAGTCGCCTCACACCGATCCGCATCCGGCCGACACGGCGCGAGGAGGAATCGTGTCCGACGGTTCACGGTCCACCGTCCTGACGAATATCGGCACGCTGGTCACCAACGACCCGGGCTCGGGCGTCGGCCGGCTCGGCGTGCGGCGCGACGCGGCGGTGGTGTTCGCGGACGGGCTGGTCGCCTGGGTGGGTGACGCGCACGAGGCCCCCGTCGCCGACGTACGCGTGGACATGGCGGGCCGGGCGGTGCTGCCCGGATTCGTGGAAAGCCATGCGCACCTGGTGTTCGCCGGGGAACGAGCCGAGGAGTTCGCGGCCAGGATGTCCGGTACCGCCTACGCGGCGGGCGGCATCCGCAGGACCATCGCGGCGACGCGAGCGGCCGACGACGATCGGCTCGCCGCCAACGTCCGGCGGCTGATGGACGAGTCGGTGCGCTCGGGAAGCACGACGGTCGAATGCAAGACCGGCTACGGCCAGACCACCGAGGACGAATTGCGCAGCGCGCTGGTGGCCGGACGCTTCACCGACGAGGTGACCTTGCTGGCCGCGCACGTGCCACCGCCGGAGTACGCCGGGCGAGCGGACGAGTACGTGGAGATGGTGTGCCGGGACATGATTCCGGTGTGCGCGCCGCACGCGAAGTGGATCGATGTGTTCTGCGAGCGGGGCGCGTTCACCCGGGAGCAATCGGAGGCCGTGCTGCGGGCGGGCATGGCGCACGGGCTGATTCCCCGGGTGCACGGCAACCAGCTCGGTCCCGGCCCCGGCGTGGGCTTGGCCGTCGAACTCGGCGCGGCCTCTGTCGACCACGTCAGCTACGTCACCGCCACCGATATCGACGCGCTGGCGGGCAGCGCCACGGTGGCGACACTGCTGCCCGCCGCCGACTTCTGCACCCGCAACAGCTATCCCGACGCCCGCGCCCTGCTCGACGCGGGCATCACCGTCGCGCTGGGCGCGGACTGCAATCCCGGCACGTCGTACACCACGAGCCTGCCGTTCTGCATCGCGCTGGCGGTGCGCGAGCTGCGGATGACACCGGAAGAGGCGGTGTGGTCGGCCACTGCGGGCGGCGCGCGGGCGCTGCGCCGCGACGATGTCGGCAGCCTGCGCGTCGGGGCGCGCGCCGACGCGCTCGCGCTCGACGCCCCGTCCTATCTGCACCTGGCCTACCGGCCCGGCGTGCCGCTCGTGCGTTCGGTGTGGCGCGGCGGAGTCCGCGTCGCCGGATCGGACGCCGCGTGAATCCGCGCCGCACGGTCGATATCGCGCCGCGGCCGTGGACCGGCCGGGTCGACGGCGACGCGCCGGAGCACGCGCGCTGGCATCAGCTGATCCGGCCCTACGATCCGGCGCGAACGGTCGGAAAAGGTTGTGTGCTGATCGGTTTCGCCAGCGACGAGGGCGTCCGCAGGAACAAGGGCCGTCCGGGGGCGGCCGCGGGTCCGGACGCGCTGCGCGGCGCGCTGGCGTCGTTGGCGCTCCCCGAACCGCTCGATCTGGAGGACGCGGGCACCGTCGCGGTCACCGGCTCGGATCTGGAGTCGGGTCAGCGACGGCTGGGCCTTGCCGTGGCGGCCGCACTCGACGCGGGCCGCTTTCCGGTGGTGCTCGGCGGCGGTCACGAGGTCGCCTTCGGCACCTATTCCGGCATCGCGGCGGCCCAGCGGCGCGGCGCGCTGCGGTTGGGCATCCTGAACCTGGACGCCCACTTCGATCTTCGCGCCGATCCGGCGCCGAGCTCGGGCACCCCCTTCCGGCAGATCGCCGAGGCCGAGCGCGCGGCAGGGGCGTCCTACCGCTACGACGTGCTGGGCATCAGCCAACCCGGCAACACCGTCGCACTGTTCGAGACGGCGCGCGGGCTCGGCGTCCGCCATCTGCCCGACGACCGGTGCGGCGTAGGGGACCGCGCGGCCGTGGACGAGTTCGTCGATGCCTTCCTGAACGACGTCGACCTGGTCTATCTCACCATCGACCTCGACGTCCTCCCCGCCGCCGTGGCCCCGGGCGTCAGCGCGCCCGCGGGCTACGGCGTACCGGTGGAGACCGTGCAGCGGGTGTGCGACCGGGTCACGGCCAGCGGGAAACTCGTCGCCGCCGACGTCGCCGAACTCGCGCCGGTCTTCGACATCGACGACCGCACCGCTCGCACGGCCGCGCGGCTCATCCACCGGATCGTCACCGGCCACCGAGCTGTGCACTGAGAGGCGTTGCCCACTGACCGAACCGGACCACCCGACGCCGCACCGACGGCGGGAGGTGAAGCCGGGTACGCGCCCGGGACCGGTCGAGTCGCCTCGGTCCGTCAGCCGCAGACGGCCGCCACGGCGGCGATGAGCAGATCCAGGCCGCGGTCGAGCTCGTCCTCACCGATCGTCAACGGCGGCAACAACTTCACCACCTCGTCGACGGAGCCGGACGTCTCCACCAGCAGTCCGCGATCGAAGGCCACCTGGCAGACCTTGCCCGCCAGCGACGGGTCCTCGAAGACGATGCCGTGCACCAGCCCCCGCCCGCGAGTCGAGACGCCGGGATACGCGGCGGCGACTCGGGCGAGCGCCTTCTCGATCCGCTCGCCCTTGGCCAGAGTGGCCCGCTCGAGCGCGTCGTCGGACCAGTAGTGCCGCAGCGCGACCTCGGCCGTGACGAAGGCGGGGTTGTTGCCGCGGAAGGTGCCGTTGTGCTCGCCGGGCGCCCACTGGTCCAGCTCGGACTTGAAAAGCACCAGCGCCATGGGCAATCCGTAGCCGCCGATCGACTTGGACAGCGTCACGATGTCGGGGGTGATCCCGGCGACCTCGAAGGAGAAGAACGGACCGGTCCGGCCGCAGCCCATTTGCACGTCGTCGACGATCAGCAGAATGCCGCGCGCCCGGCACAGCTCGGCCAGCTCGCGCAGCCACTGCACGCGCGCCACGTTCACCCCGCCCTCGCCCTGCACGGTTTCCACGATCACCGCCGCGGGCTTGTCCACTCCCGAGGAGGGATCGTCGAGCGCCCGCCGCATCCAGTGCAGGTCGTCGCCCGCGCCGAGGTAACCGTCGTAGGGCATCGGCGTGACGTGCACCAGCGGCACTCCCGCGCCCGCCCGCTTGGCGGCGTTGCCGGTCACCGACAGCGCGCCGAGCGACATGCCGTGGAAGGCGTTGGTGAAGTTCAGCACCGGCTGTCTTCCGGTGACCTTGCGAGCCAGTTTGAGCGCGGCCTCCACGGCGTTCGCTCCGGTCGGGCCAGGGAACTGCACCTTGTAGTCCAGGCCGCGCGGAGCGAGCACGGTGTCGCGCAGGGTTTCCAGAAGCCTGCGCTTGGCCACGGTCGACATGTCCAGTCCGTGGGTGATGCCGTCGCCGACGAGGTAATCGATCAGGGCGCGTTTGAGAACCGGATTGTTGTGACCGTAGTTCAGCGCGCCCGCGCCTGCGAAGAAGTCCAGGTAGTCGCGGCCCTGCTCGTCGCGCAGCCAGGCGCCGCTGGCCGTGTCGAACACCGTCGGCCAGGATCGGCAGTACCCACGGACATTCGATTCGAGGGCCTCGAAAATGGTCGACTCGGCGACAGTCATCACGATCCTTCCTGTCGTGCGCGAGCACTCCACAAAATCTGAAGTGACTGTGTTTCTAACATTGGCGCGTCAGGTTCGTCGCACTTTCGGCGAAATCGCGCGGTAACCTACCGCGCGTCGACGAGCGGACAGTAACGTTGACTTCTTGTGCGCTGGAGTGCGGGAGGGGAGGAGCGGCTGGCCGCAGCAACCCAGGCGCGACGCGAGGCGACGCTGTATTGGCGGCTCGCGGTGGCGGGGTTCCGGCGGCAGTCGCAGTACAAGCTGGCGATGTTCGCGGGGCTGTTCACCAACTGCGTGTTCGGGTTGGTGCGCGCCGCGGTGATGCTCGCGGCGGTGCGTGGCGCAGGCGAATTCGGCGGGTACGACGAAGGCACCATCGGCGCCTACGTCTGGCTCTCGCAGGGACTGCTCGGCGCCATGCAATTCATGGGTCCGCCAACGGAGTTGGCGGAACGGGTCAAGAACGGCGACATCGCGATCGACTTCCTGCGCCCGGTCGACATTCAATTCGGCTATCTCGCGGCCGATCTCGGGCGCGCGACGTGCACCATCGTGCCGCGCTTCCTGCCGAGCGTGCTGTTCGGTTTCCTGACCGTCGGGCTCGCGATGCCCACCACGCCCGGACCCTATGTACTCGGGACGATTTCGGTGCTACTGGCCGTCGCACTGTCGTTCCTGCTGCTGTTCGCCATCGGACTGATCGGCTTCTGGGTAGTGGAGACCCGGGGCATCCGGGTGCTGTACCAGATCTGCGGCACCTTCCTCGCCGGCCTCTTCGTGCCGGTGCACATGTTTCCGGACTGGCTGCGCACACTCGCGAACGCCACCCCGTTCCCCTCCATCCTGCAAGCCCCGATCGACGTGCTCTCGGGGCGAATCACCGGCATGGACAGCGTGACCGTGGTTGGCGCACAGCTCTTCTGGGTGCTCGCGATCGCCGTGGTCGGCCGGCTGATGCTGACCGCGGGCCGTCGCAAGCTGGAGGTGCAGGGTGGCTGACGCGTCGCCGATCGCCGTGCCCTCGGGCCGATGGTTCACACCGTATGCCGCGGTGTTGCACTCGCGCATCCGATCCCAGCGCGCCTACCGGCTGTCCTTCGCCAGCGAGGTGTTCAGCGCCTTCCTCATCGGTGTCGTCGAATTCGCCGAGGTGTGGGTCATCTTCCACAACGTGCGGGTGCTCGGCGGGCTCGATCTGCACGCGGCGCTGCTGCTGTTCGGGCTGAGCAACACCACGTTCGCGCTGGCCCAGGTGCTGGTCGGGCATCTGGACACCCTGCCGACGCTGATCAGGATGGGCACACTCGACGCCTACCACTTGCGCCCGCAGCCGCTGTTGCTGCAACTGATCACCGGTGACGTCTCGATGCGCCGATTCGCCCGCGCCGCAGTCGCCATCGCGGTGCTGATCATCGGGTTGCTACAGAACGACATCGATTGGGACGCGTCCGCATTCGTCCTCGTGGTGATGACGCTCTGCTGCGGTATTCTGCTGTTCGGCGGGATCTTCGTCTGCGCGGCCGGGTTGCAGTTCTTCCTGATCGACGGTTCCGAGCTCACCAACAGTTTCACCTACGGCGGGTCGTTCGCCGCGATGCAGCCTGCCTCGGTATTTCCGCTGCCGCTGAAACTGTTGTTCGGATTCGCCGTCCCGGTCGCGTTCACGGCGTACCTGCCCACCATCGCCCTGCTCGGGTTGCCCGGCCCGCCACTGCTGCCGTCCTGGCTGGCCTGGCTGACTCCGCTGGCGACGCTGTGGATATGGCTGCTGGCACTCGGTTTGTGGCGGCTCGGGACGAGGCACTACCAGGGAGGCGGGGGGTAAGCGTGGCGGACAGCGACTTATCTGACGCGATCATCGATATCGAGAATCTGACAAGGCAATTCACGCTGTATCGCAAGCACGGTCGCCGATGGCGCAGGCAGCGCGACATCCTCACCGCGGTCGACGGGATGACCTTCCGAATCGAACGCGGCGCGGCCGTCGGTTACATCGGGGCGAACGGGGCGGGGAAATCCACCACCATCAAAATGCTCACCGGCATTCTGGTCCCCTCCACCGGGCGGGTGCGCACCTGCGGCCTGGATCCGGTCCGGCAGCGGCGCCAGCTGGCGAGCCGCATCGGGGTGGTGTTCGGCCAGCGGTCCCAGCTGTGGTGGGATCTGCCACTGCGCGAATCGTTCACGATCCTGGCCGCCATCCACCGGCTGGAACCCGACATCACCCGCAAGCGCACCTACGAACTGGTCGAGCAACTGGAGATGGCCGAGACGCTGGACACGCCGGTGCGTCAACTCTCGCTGGGGCAGCGGATGCGCGCCGAGGTCGCCGCGGCGCTGCTGCACTCCCCTGAGCTGGTGATCCTGGACGAACCGACGATCGGCCTCGACGTGCTGTCCAAACAACGGCTGCGGGAGTTCCTGCGCGCCGAGCGGGCCGACCGCGGCACCACATTGCTGCTCACCACCCACGATATGGGCGATATCGAAAGGCTCTGCGACCGCGTGCTCGTCGTCGACCACGGCAGGCTGGTCTACGACGGTTCGCTCGCCGGACTCGGGGCGACGGTGGGCGCGCGCCGCGTGCTGGTGGTGGATCTCACCGAGCCCGCCGCGGATCTGCGCGAGCTGCCGCCGGGCGCGGAACTGCTCACCAGCGAGGCCGACGGCATGCGCCAGCGCCTGGCCTTCGACGCCGAATCCATCACCGCCGCACAGCTGCTCGCCGCCGTGTCGGATCGGGTCGAGGTACGAGATCTGTCGATCGAGGAGCCCGGCATCGAAGACGTGGTCCGCCGCATATACGAATCCGCCCGCTGACGAGTCGGCGGGCGGATTCGCGGTGATCGGTTCGATCGGGGGTTACGGCTCGCGCGATCCCTGGTCGAGCCGGAACGGCGGGTACTCGTCACGCATCAGCGAGGCGTATGCCTGCAACCGGATCGCCCACCGGTTGATGCCGACGACGAAGTCGTACAGGCCCTGCGGGTAGCGAGCGGTGAACAGCAGCGCGATCAGCGCCACCGCCAGCAGGAGGTAGATCACCGGCCAGGTCACCACCAGATCCCAGGCCTGGGAGCCGTCGTCCTGCACCGCGTTGCCGATCGCACCGCTCATCAGCGCGCCGATGATCAGATAGTGCGGGATGGCGAGCAGCCACCATTTGATCAAAACCAGGCCGCGATGCAGGGTTTCAGGATAGTCGACCTCGAGATCGGCCGGATAGTCCGCGTCCTGCCGCAAATGGAACGGCGGATACTTGTCGGTGCCGAGCACGGTCAGCGCGTAGAAGCTGACCCGCCAATTCCACCGCATCACACCGACATTGAAGTCGAACAGGCCGCGCGGATACTTTCCGGTGAACAAGATCGCGAAGAACGCGATCACCGAAACCACGAAGTACGCGATGTGCAGGAAGAACAGCACGATGTAGTGCGGGATGGCCAGTATCCACTTCACCAGCCACATCCATCGCGACAGACCGGGATCGAGATCCCCGCGGACGCGAATCGGATTCGCTGCGACCACCGGCTTCTCGGGTTCCATTTCCATGATCGACGCTCCTTAATTTCACAGGGCCACTGTGAGGTATCTCATAATTGTCCAGCACCCCCTGAGCGGTTAGGCCACGATGCGATACCGACACGCCAACAAAAACGACCGACCAGCCTGACGAGTACGTTGCGAAAGGCAAGCGCGGCCGCGATACTTGCTGGCGTTTGGATCGAAAACCGTTGTGTTTGGGGGGAATCCGATCATGCGAAACTCTCGTCGCCTCGTGTTCGTCGCCGGCCTGCTGCTGATCGCGGTGCTCGCGATCTCGGTGAGCGGCTGCGGCTCGAGCAAGAAACGGCGCCACTCGTCCTCCGGGCCGGTGGCCACGGCGACCACCGCCGCGGCAGATGCCTTCCGCACCTGCGAGGACGCCTGGGCGGCGGGTAGGGCTCCGCTGCGCCGCCATGACCCCGGCTACTCGGCGCAACTGGATCGCCTGGACGGCAAGGAGGACGGCGTCGCCTGCCTGGTGCGCTCCACCACCGCGCCCCAGCGCTGATTCGACGCCGTACGCCGGAGTCGATTGACGCCGCGCCCCGGCGCTGATGCGACGCCGCACGCCAGCGCTGATGCGACGCCGCACGCCCGAGCCGAATCGACGGGCCCGGCCATCATGCGACGCCATCAGCCGGTGCCGCGTCGACGGTCGAGTAGCGGCTCCGATTCCGCGCGACGATCGATAGATGACAACGCCTCGGCGCGGAATCCGCGGTACGCCAGAAGCTGAACGAGCGATCATCCACCTGCGCAGGTCCCCATCGCCACCACAGGGCGGCGGCTGAGCGCGCCGACTGTCCCGCCGCAAATACCGCGCCGACCGCGGCTGGACCGGCGGACCGTCCGGGGCTTGTACTATCGGCAGACGTGATGTTCGGTGCGATACGGGGCCCCGGTATGCGGGCAGTGATCGCCTGCGTCTTCGCCGCGTGGGCGCTCGCCATGGCGCTGCCGGACTGTCACCTGTTCACACCCGCCGCCACCATTCACGCGCACATCGAATCCTCCGGTCCCGGCGTCGCGTCGCAGGTGGTGCCGTGGGCGGGCGCCGACCCGCACCAGCATGTCGCCGAACCGGACCGGCACCTGCCCACCGACGCGGTGATCGCGGCGCTCCCCCGGTCCGGTCCGTCACTCCAGGAACTGCTGCTCGTCGGCCTCGCGCTGCTGCTCGTGCTGCCCTTGACCGCCGGGCTCGGCGTCGGTCCGCGTGCGCCGCCCGTCGCCACCCTTCCGGTCCGTCGCGGCCGGGATCTGCTCACTCGATTCGGCATCGATCGGAACTGATCGGTCAGCGTCAGGTCGTGGCCTGCCGGGGCCCGGCCGGTGTTCGTGCGTTCCCGCACCACACCCTCGCTGCCACAGCGACCGCACAGAATCGATGATTCCTCATGACTGCTGCACTGCGGAACGATGCCGTGTTGAATCCCGCTCTGCTCGAAGCGAATTCGGAACCACTGCCCAGCCCTGCGAGTCTGCTCACCACCGCGGGCCGCTGCCCGCGCCCGGCCACCATGGTCGGCAACACCCCCGTCCTCTGGATCACCGAACCGCTCGCGCCGACGGGTCGCGGATTCTGGGCCAAATTGGAAGGCGCCAACCCGGGCGGCATGAAGGACCGGCCCGCGCTGCACATGGTCGAACGCGCCGCCGCCCGCGGCGAGCTGACACCGGGCGCGCCGATCGTCGAGTCCACCAGCGGCACCCTCGGCCTCGGCCTCGCCCTGGCCGGGATGGTGCACCGCCACCCGGTCACGGTGGTCACCGATCCGGGCTTGGAGCCGATCATGCACCACATGCTGGCGGCCTACGGCGCGCGAGTGGAGACGGTGACCGAACCGCACCCCGTCGGCGGCTGGCAGCAGGCACGCCGCGATCGCGTCGCCGAACTGCTCGCCGCCGATCCGCGCGCCTGGTGCCCCGACCAGTACCGCAACCCCGACAACCGCGCCGCGTACGAATCGCTGGCCATGGAACTCGTCGCGCAACTCGGCCGCGTCGACGTGCTGGTCTGCTCGGTCGGCACCGGCGGCCACTCCTCGGGCGTCGCACGCGCGCTGCGCCGCTACTTCCCGCACCTGCGGCTGGTCGGCGTGGACACCGTCGCGTCCACCATCTTCGGCCAGCCCGCCGGACCGCGGCTGATGCGCGGACTCGGTTCGAGCATCCACCCCGACAACGTCGACTATCCAGCGTTCGACGAGGTCCACTGGATCGCGCCCGCCGAGGCGGTGTGGGCCTGCCGCGCGCTGGCCGCCACCCACCACGCCAGCGGCGGGTGGAGCGTCGGCGCCGTCGCGCTGGTCGCCGGGTGGCTGGCCCGCACCGGCGAGCCGGACGCGCGCATCGCCGCCGTCTTCCCGGATGGACCGCTGCGCTACTTCGACACCGTCTACAACGACGCGTATTGCCGGGAGCACGGTCTGCTCGGCATCGAACCGCCGACCGACCCCGCCACGATCGGACACCCCTACGCCGAGGTGGTCGACTCGTGGACCCGGTGCACGACTGTCCTCGATCCGAAGCAGCACGCACCTGATCCCACCCAGCACCGATCCGATTCACACCTCCAGGAGCTCACCGTGCCCAGCGACAACCCGGTGGCCGCCCGTCGGCCCGACACCACCGCGCCGGGGGCCGCGCGATGAGGGATGTCTACGCGACCTATCGCGGTTTCGGCAGGCCGAGCCGGATGCTGATGGTCAACCAATTCGCCATCAACACCGGTTTCTTCATGCTCATGCCTTACCTGGCCGGTTATATGGCGGGCCCGCTCGGACTCGCCGCGTGGGCGATCGGGCTGGTGCTCGGCATCAGGAACTTCTCCCAGCAGGGCATGTTCCTGGTCGGCGGCACCCTGGCCGACCGGCTGGGGTACAAACCGCTGATCGTGGCCGGATGTCTGCTGCGCACCGGCGGTTTCGCGCTGCTCGCCTTCGCCGACACGCTGCCCGCGCTACTGATCGCCTCGGCCGCAACCGGTTTCGCGGGAGCGCTGTTCAATCCGGCGGTGCGCGCGTACCTCGCCGTCGACTCCGGCGAGCGACGGGTCGAGGCGTTCGCGGTGTTCAACATCTTCTATCAGGCGGGCATCCTGTTCGGCCCGATCCTCGGACTGGCGTTGATGGCCTTCGATTTCCGCGCCACCGCCGCGGGCGCGGCCGCGGTGTTCGGCCTGCTCACCATCGCCCAGCTGCGCGCGCTGCCGCAGCACCGGGCCGAACCGAAAACCGCCTCGGTGCTGGACGATTGGCGAGTGGTGCTGGCCAACCGCCCCTTCCTGCTGTTCTCCGCGGCGATGATCGGCTGCTACGTGCTCTCGTTCCAGGTGTACCTCGCGCTGCCCATGCAGGCCGCCCGCATCGTCGGCAACGGGTCGGCCACTGCCCTCATGACGGCGGTGTTCGTGGTCTCGGGCGTGATCGCCATCGCGGGGCAACTGCGCATCACCCGCTGGTTCTCCGCCCGCTGGGGCCGCCCGCGCAGCCTGGTGTTCGGCATGGCGATCCTGGCGGCGGCGTTCGTCCCGCTGCTGCTGGTCCCCGGCGTCGCACTGGGCGTCCCCGCCGCGGTGGGCGCGCTGCTGCTCACGGCCGCGGTGCTGGGTGTCGGTGCGGCGGCGGTCTTTCCGTTCGAGATGGACACCGTCGTCGCGCTCTGCGGCGACCGCCTGGTCGCCACGCACTACGGCCTGTACAACACCGTCGTCGGCACCGGCATCCTGCTGGGCAATCTGGGCACCGGCACGGTTCTGGACGCGGCCCGCTCGGCGGGACTGAGCTCGCTGGCCTGGGCCGCGCTGATCGCCATCGGCGCGGCCTCCGCCGCGGGACTGTACGGACTCGCCCGCTCCGGCCGGCTGAACGCACCGACCCCGGCGACTCTCGCGGCCACGACGTAGCGGTTTCGGCTCCCCCGGGAAGTGGAGGTCCGCCCTCAGCTGGGCGCCTCCCCCTGGGCGGAGTACAGGCTGACCTCGCCTTCCTCGCCGAGGAACGCGTTGACCAGCATGATCCGGTTGATCCGCAGCTCCTCGGGATCGGGCGCGCTGGTGGTGATGGAGATCTGCGGGATCACGGCCCAGTTCACCACGTAGCGCTCCGGTGGACCGTCGTCGTCGGACAGCCGTGCGAGCCGGAACACCGAGACCGTCTTGCGGACGATGAGGTTGCGCACGACTTCAGCAATTCGCTCGGGATCTTCCAGCGCGAACATGAAGCCGAATGTGAGCTCCGGCGATGACACATAGGCGGGCACGAACATCGAGGCTAGTCCATCGCACCGGGGCGCGCAGCCGCCGCGCCGCAACGATAACTGGAGATGCGCCAATGGATCAGTTCACTTTGGGCAAAGGTGGATTTCGGGTGACCGCACCGTAACGGACGGTAACGATTTCCAACTGGCGCATGGATTTTTACACCATACTGTTGCGCCGATTCGACTATCGCGCTTTCCTGAAAGTGTCCCGATTTGTCGGGCCGTCTTCCTCATCGCATCGTCGCGGATTTCCCGGTTACTTTGCCGTGCTGGTGGACTGTGTGGGGGGCGTCTCGGGCTCGGGGCTGCGCCGGAGCCGAGGGGTGCCCCTCCCCGAAATCCCCCTCGGCCCTGGCGTATCCACGATCGGATCGTTACAAGCAGGGGCGTGCATCATGCCTACCGAATACGCCGGGAACCGTATCGGAGCCGGCGAGCTGCCACCGCGATCGGCGCTGTTACGCGCGTTTCGCGAACCCGACGACCCGAATCGAAAGAAACACCGAGTCCTCGCCGCGGCACGCGAGCTGGTCGAATGCCATGAGCGCAGGCATCGGGCGCTCGCCGCGGCGCACGCACCGGACGTCACCAACGGCAGGGTCGCGGCGTGCAGTCAGCTGGTGGACGACATCGACGAGCGCCGCGCCGAGCTGGTCGGCCGCATCAACGACTGGGTGGCGACCAACGTCGCGCACCGCTCCGGCGCCTCGCTGCACACCGAGACGCTCGGCGCCGTCATCGACCGTATGGCGGCGAAATGGACTGCGGCGCAACTAGCTTTGGGCAAGACCGGCCCGGCGACGCAGCCACCGCAGGTGGACGGGGAAGCCCACCTGCTGTGGACGCGGCTCGCCGAGCTGGCTGATGGCTATCAGGACCTGATCACCGATGTCACCGAGCACCGGCGCAGGCTGCCGGTGTGGTGATCAGCGACGGTCGTCGAGGTCGGTCTCGACGACCTCGGCCTCGACGAAGGCGGAGCCCGCGGCAGGCGGCTCGGGCTCGGGCTCGTCGGGGACCTCGTCCGGCAGCGTCTCCCGATGGGCGGCGGCATCCTTGCGAGCCGCCGCTGCCGCCTCGTTCATCTCGATCGCATCGGTGATCCACTCACCGATCTCCCGAGTGACCTCCTGGACGGTTCCGGTGATGATCGTCGCAATATTTCCGACGTGCTTGGCACCGGAGGCCGTCAATTCCTGAATCAAATCCTTGTTGCTTTCGAATTTCCCGATCATTCACACGCCCACTTCGGTCGCCTTCCGCTGACGCATCACGATAACACCGGGAGATGACGGGTTCTTCGTGAAGCGCGGCGGCAGCGCGAGCTCGAGAATCTTCAGCCACACATCGCCGATCTGCTTGCTCAACCGCCCGGTGTGGTACGGCAATCCATACTTCTCGCACAGCGCCCGCACTTCCGGCGCGATCTCCGGATAACGGTTGGCGGGGATGTCGGGGAACAGGTGGTGTTCGATCTGATGCGACAGGTTACCGCTCATGATGTGGAACAGCTTGCCGCCGGAGATGTTCGCCGAACCCAGCATCTGCCGGACGTACCACTCGCCGCGGGTCTCCTCGGCGGTCTCCTCCTCGGTGAACGTCTGTACGCCGGAAGGGAAGTGGCCGCAGAAGATGATCGAGTAGGCCCAGACGTTGCGCACCAGGTTGGCGGCGGCGTTCCCGGCCAGCGTGCTGAGGAACAGCGGACCGGTCAGCGCGGGGAACGCCACGTAGTCCTTCAGCGCCTGCTTGCCCGCCTTACGCCACCAGCCCTTGACCAGCGGTTTGAGGTCGGACCACTTGCGCTTGCCCTGAATGATGTTCTCGGCCTCGGCGTCGTGCATCATCACGCCCCACTCGAAGAACACCATCAGCAGGAACGCCCACAGCGGGTTGCCCAGGTAGTAAGGGTTCCATTTCTGGCCCTCGTCGATGCGCAGGATGCCGTAACCGATGTCGCGGTCCATGCCGTGGATGTTGGTGTAGGTGTGGTGCATGTAGTTGTGCGAGTGCTTCCACTGGTCCGCCGGGCAGACCGTATCCCACTCGAACTCACGGGAATTCAGGCCGGGCTCACGCATCCAGTCGTACTGGCCGTGCATGACGTTGTGGCCGATCTCCATGTTGTCCAGGATCTTCGACACGCTCAGCGCCGCCACCGCGGCCAGCCACACCGGTGGCAGGAAGCCCAGGTACATCAGTCCGCGGCCGGCGATCTCGAAACCGCGCTGTGCCTTGATGATCGAGTAGATGTATGCACGGTCGCGGTCGCCGAGATCGGCGACGACGCGGTCGCGCAGTTCGTCGAGCGCCTTGCCGAGTTCCTCGACCTGATCCGGCGTCAGGATCAGCGGTCCGTTCTCGGTTTCGGTCAATATGGTCATCGTCGGTCCCCTTCGTCTGGCTAGATTTCGATGTCGACGTCACCCACCGCGGCGCTGACGCACAGCTGGATGGGCTGATCGGGATCGCTGCCGGTCTCGCCGGTGCGCAGGTTGCGGGTGCAGCCGGAGCGGCGAACGGCGGTGCAGGAGAAGCAGATACCCATGCGGCAGCCGTACTCCGGGGTCAGGCCCGCGGCCTCGGCCTGTTCCAGCAGGCTGGCCCCGGTGTTCTCGGCGCTCACCCCGCTGGCCGAGAAGGTGGTCGCGCCGTACGCCTCGTCCGCGTCGACGGGGACGACCGAGAGCGTGAACTCCTCGGAGTGCAGCCGGTCGGCCAGTTCCTCGGCCTCGTATACCTTGCGCACCGCATCCATCAGCGGCGGCGGGCCGCACACGTAGGTCTGCGCGTCGGCGAACCACGGCGCGACGCGCTCGAGCTCGTCGTAGTCGAACGGGCCGCCGCCCTGTTCCGGATAGCGCATCTCGATGCGGAAATGCGGGTTCCGCTCCGCTATGGTTTCCAGCTCGGCCCGGTGCGGCACCGCCTCCGGTGAACGGGCGTAGTGCAGGAAGGTCAGCTCGCCGGGATAACCCTCGTCGGCGAGGGTTCGCATCATCGACAGCACCGGCGTGATGCCGCTGCCGCCGCTGATCAGCAGCACCCGGTCGGGACGGACCTCGGGCAACCGGAAGACACCGGCCGCGGGACTCAGGTCCACCACCATGCCCGGCACGGCCTTGTCGTGCAGGTACTGCGAGACCAGGCCGCCCGGATGCACCTTGACGGTGAGCTGAATGTGCCGGTCGCGTCTGCGCTCCGGATTCACCGGCGAATAGCACCTGGTGTGCCGTACGCCGTCGATCACCACGCCGATCTGGACGTACTGGCCCGCGGCGTGGCCGCGCCAATGCCGGGTCGGGCGCAGCGTGAGCGTCACCGAGCCGGGCACCGAGCGGCGCACGTGGGTGATCTCGGCCCGCATCTGCCGGACGGTCAGCGTGGGGCGCACGAGTTCCAGGTACCGGTCGAGCGGATGGGGCGTGGTCAGGGTCTGCACCAGGTCGATGAGATCCACCATTCGGTTCTCCGTGCCTCTGCTTGTCGGTCGATCAGGGCTGTGGCGTGCCGACTGTCACTCGATCAAATTTCAGTGCACGCCTGTACACTCATCCAGTGTGACGGATAGGCAGGGCCCAGTGTCAACCGGCAATTCGTGTGACACGAACAACACCTACTGGATGAGTGAATGGTGAACGGATGTATGCTCACCGTGATGAGCGAGCAGGCAGCGACCCGAATCGAGCGCAAGGAGCGCACGCGGCAGGCCTTGGTCGACGGCACCCTCGAACTCGCCGCCGACCGTGGTTTCGCCGCGCTGAGCCTGCGTGAGATCGCGCGCTCGGCCGGGATCGTGCCGACCGCCTTCTACCGCCATTTCGCCTCGCTCGACGACCTCGGCGCCACCCTCGTCGACCAGGGCGTGACCGCGCTGCGGCTGGCGCTGCGCGAGGTGAGGCGCAACCCCGAGGCCAGCGTGGCCGACACGGTGCGGTTCGTCTTCGATCAGGTGGCGGCCAAACGCGCGCTGTTCGGCTTCCTCACCCGCGAGCGCCACGGCGGCTCGGCGGCGTTGCGCAAGGCCATCGCGCTGGAACTCCAGCTGATCGTGCGCGAGCTGGTCGCCGATCTGTCCCGGGTCCGCGCGCTGGACGACTGGAGCCCGCGCGATCTGGAGATCGCCGCCGACCTGCTGGTCGGCACCGTCGCCGACGGGATCGCCGCCTACGTCGCGGCCCCCGAGCGCGATCAGCGGACCATCATCGACCACACGGTCCAGAAGATCCGCCTGATCGCCCTCGGCATGGACAACTGGTGGCCGCCCAAGGATCGGTGAGCGGCGACCGTCCGATTCCCACGGGGCGGACTTCCGCATTCGCCGCGGTCGTGCGCGAGCCGACGAGGGACTTCGCCCGGTCGCGCCAGTAGGGTGCCGAACATGGGTTACGACACCAGCTTTCACGCCTTGGATATGCGACTCGTCGAGGAGCGGATCCTGCCGTACCTGGCCGGGCTAGGCGGCGACGGCGATCTGGACGACCTGATCGCCACCGCGGTCGAGCAGGCCCGCGTGCGTTTCCGGGCCAAGGCGTGGGCGCTCGGCGCGCTGAAGGTCGCCGACGACGAGTTCGACGACTCGCTCTACGTGTGGGGCAGGCCGTACCTGATCACGGCCGAGACGCCCGCCGAGGTCGCGGAAACCGCTGTGCGGTACCGGGATTGCACCGTCGGCACGGTGGACGAGCTGGCGCGCGCCCAGCTCGGCCTGCTCGATCCCGCGCTGGCCGCCCGCACCGAACCCGACATGAGCGGCACGCTGCCCGGCGCCGACGATCTGGCCATCGACATCGCGTGGAAGATTCGCCTGCTGCGCCAGGCCGCCCTCGCGCTGCGCTCCGGACAGCCGACGGTCGACGACCCGCACAGCGCCGAAACACACGACGCCGCCGACCTCTTGCGCAACAACCTCCAGTTCTGCCTGGTCGAATTCACCGCGCGACTGCTGCCCGGCTGGATGGACCGCGGCGTCGTCTGGCCGACCGCGCTGGCCGAGGAAGCCGGAATCGGCTGGCCCACCGGCTTCGGCGGCAACGGTCCGCTGCTCGGCGACGTGCCGACCCTGTTCCCCGAGATCGCCTGGCGCACCGAGGACACCATCACCGCGAACTACTCGGTGGGCGGATTCGTCGGCCCGGGTGACGCGTCCGCGACACGCGACTGGCTCGCCGCCAACGCCGAGGCGCTGTCCGGCGGCGACGACCGGACGCGCCTGTCGCTGCGCAAGTGCGACGAGGCGCTGGCGCTGGCGGATCTGATCGGCGGCGGCTTCGCCGAGGCCACCGAGATCTACAGCGGCATGGAAGGCCGGATCAACTAGCGCGCCTCGGGCGCGCGCACCGGGAGCAGCACCGCCAACCCCGCGGCGAGGACGACGGCCAGTCCGACCATCCCGGCGCGGTCGGCATCGAACACCCAGACGAACAAGCCGAAAAGCGAGGGGGCGAGGAAGGATACGGCCCGGCCGGTCGTGGTGTAGAGGCCGAACAGCTGTCCTTCCCGCCCCGGCGGGGCCACCCTGACGAGGAACGACCGGGCCGAGGCCTGGGCGGGCCCGACGAAAATCGTCAGCAGCAGTCCGAACACCCAGAACATGAGTGGACCCGACACCACGAGCAGCGCCAGCCCGCAGACCAGCATGGCGGCCAGCGACGCCACGATCACCGCCTTCGGCCCCACCCTGTCGTCGAATCGGCCCGCGACGATCGCCCCGAGCGCGGCGACCACATTCGCGGCGACGCCGAACAGCAGCACATCGGAATCATCGATGCCGTAGACGCGCACCGCGAGCACCGCACCGAAGGTGAACACACCTGCCAGTCCGTCCCGGAAGATCGCGCTGGCCAACAGGAACCAGACGGTGTGCCGGTCCGTCTCCCACAGCTCGCGCAGATCTCGCCACAGCACCCGATAGGAACCGAAGAACCCCGCGCTCGCCGCGCCGGGATCGGCGGCGGTGCGCGGCAGTTCCGGCACCGCGAACAGCACCGGCAGCGCGAATCCGGCGAACCACACCGCGGCGAGCACGGCGACGAGCCGGATGTTGAGCCCGTCGTCGGTCGGTATGCCGAACAGTCCCCGGTTGTCCCCCTTCCCGGAGATGAAGCCGAAGTAGCAGATCAGCAGCAGGAAGATGCCGCCGAAATAGCCCATCGCCCAGCCGAATCCGGAGACCCGGCCGACCGTCTCCGGCGTGGAGACTTGGCGCAGCATCGCGTTGTACGGCACGTTGGCCAGTTCGAAGGCGGCCGAGCCGAAGGCGAGCAGCGTCAGCCCGAGCCACAGATCGTGGTAGTCGTCGTGCACGAAGAACATCCCGGCCATGGCAAGGACGGTCAGTGCGCTCAACACGCCAAGGGAGCGTTTACGTTTCGCGGCCGCGTCGAACCACTGCCCGCTGATCGGCGCCGTGAGCGCGACGACCAGTCCGGCGATCCCGAGCGACCAGCCGAGCCAGGCGCTGGCCGAGATGCCGCCGGGCAGATCGTCGCCCACCGTATCGGTGAGATACACCGAGAACACGAACGTGAGGATCACGGCGTGGAACGCCGAGGAGCCCCAATCCCACAACCCCCATGCCGCTATCTGCCCGCGCCCGGCGGCGTCCCCGATCGTGCCGCGCGCGTCCACCTCGGTCATGCGCGCAGCGTAACCCGACCGGCCGGACGAAGTCCGGCGAAAGCCGACGCGTGCCGATCGAAGGCGACGCGTCCTATGCACCCAGTTGCATAGTACCGGCTGTACCGAGTACCGTGACCGCATGGCTCTCGAGCACGCGTTGCTGGTATCGCTGACCGAGCGGGCCGGTTCGGGCTACGAGCTGGCGCGCCGGTTCGACAAGTCCATCGGCTTCTTCTGGAGCGCGACCCACCAGCAGATCTACCGCGTGCTCAAGCGCATGGAGGAATCCGGTTGGCTGGACGGCGAATCGGTGGCGCAAGAGGGCAAGCCGGACAAGAAGGTCTACTCGGTGAACGAGGCGGGCCGCGCCGAGCTGGCCCGCTGGATCGCCGAGCCCTCCAACACCGACCTGCCCCGCAGCGAACTCGGGGTCAAGATCCGCGGCGCGGCCTACGGCGACCTGGACGCGCTGTGCGCGGAGGTCGTCCGGCACCGCGACCAGCACGCCCAGCGGCTCGAGGTCTACCGGCTCATCGAGAAGAAGGACTTCGCCGCGCCGGATCAGCTCTCCGGCACGGCACTGCACCAATACCTGGTCCTGCGCGGCGGCATCCGCGTCGAGTCCGGGTTCGTCGAATGGTGCGACGAAGTACTGCAAGCACTGCGACCGGATGCGTCAGCCCCGCATCCGGCCTGATGGAGAAAGGCGAGACTCGGTAATGAGCTCCTTCCCCCACCTTTTCGAGCCGCTGGACCTCGGCTTCACCACCCTGCGCAACCGCGTGGTCATGGGGTCGATGCACACCGGCCTGGAAGACCGCGCCTGGGACACCAACAAGCTGGCCGCCTACTTCGCCGAGCGCGCCCGCGGCGGTGTCGGGCTGATCATCACCGGCGGCTACGCGCCCAACCGCACCGGCTGGCTGCTGCCTTTCGGCGCCAAGCTGACCAACAAGACCGAGGCCTACCGGCACCGCAGGATCACCAAGGCGGTGCACGACGAGGGCGGCAAGATCGCCATCCAGATCCTGCACGCGGGCCGGTACTCCTACTGGCCTGCCAGCGTCTCCGCATCCTCGATCAAGGCGCCCATCAACCCTTTCCGGCCCCGTGCCCTCTCCGCCCGCGGCATCGAACAGACCATCTCGGACTACGCGCGCTGCGCGAAGCTGGCCCAGTTCGCCGGGTACGACGGCTGCGAGATCATGGGCGGTGAGGGCTATTTCATCAACCAGTTCCTCGCGCCGCGCACCAACAAGCGCACCGACAAGTGGGGTGGCTCGGCCGAGAACCGGCGCAGGCTGCCGCTCGAGATCGTGCGCCGGGTCCGCGCCGCGGTCGGGCCGAACTTCATCATCGTGTTCCGGCTGTCCATGGCCGAGCTGGTGGAGAAGGGCCAGACCTTCGACGAGATCGTCGCGCTCGCCAAGGAATTGGAGCAGGCGGGCGCCACGATCATCAACACCGATATCGGCTGGCACGAGGCGCGGGTGCCGACCATCGTCACCTCGGTCCCCAGGGCGGCGTTCGTCGAGTTCACCGCGAAGATCACCGAGCAGGTCGGTATCCCGGTCTGCGCCTCCAACCGCATCAACATGCCGGAGATCGCCGAGGAGATCCTGACCCGCGGTGACGCGCAACTGGTTTCGCTGGCGCGCCCGTTCCTCACCGATCCGGAATGGGTGAACAAGGCCGAGCAGAACCGCGTCGACGAGATCAACACCTGCATCGCCTGCAACCAGGCCTGCCTCGACCACGCGTTCCAGCACAAGACGGTGTCCTGCCTGCTCAACCCGCGCGCGGGCCACGAGACCGAGCTGAAGCTGCTGCCGACGCGGCGCGCCAAGCGCATCGCGGTCGTCGGCGCGGGCCCGGCCGGGCTCTCCGCGGCGGTGAGCCTCGCCGAACGCGGCCACCGCGTAGACCTTTTCGAGTCCGACGACAAGATCGGCGGCCAGTTCGACATCGCTCGCCGGATTCCTGGCAAGGAGGAATTCGACGAATCCATCCGGTACTACCGCCGGATGATCGAGCTGCGCCGGGTGAATCTGCACCTGAACAAGCGCGTCACCGCCGACGAGCTCATCGCGGGCCGCTACGACGAGGTGGTGCTGGCCACCGGCGTGCGGCCGCGCATTCCCAACATCCCCGGCATCGACCACCCGATGGTGCTCTCCTACGCCGAACTGGTGCGCGAGGAGAAGCCGGTGGGCAAGCGCGTCGCGGTGATCGGCGCGGGCGGCATCGGCTACGACGTGAGCGAGTTCCTCACCGTAGAGGGCCATCCCGCGCTCAAACTGGACGAGTGGAAAGAGGAGTGGGGCGTCGACGCCGACGACGAGCAGGCGCCGGGCCAGCTCACCACCCCCAGGCCCTCCCCCGCGGCCCGCGATGTCGTTCTGCTGCAACGCAAGACGTCGTCGTTCGGCAAGGACCTCGGCAAGACCTCCGGCTGGGTGCACCGCGCCGCGCTGAAGGCCAAGGGTGTCGAGCAGATCGGCGGTGTCAACTACGAGCGCATCGACGACAGCGGCCTGCACATCAGCTTCGGCGAGAAACGCGAACGCCCGCAATTGATTCCGGTGGACAACGTGGTGGTCTGCGCGGGTCAGGAGTCGGTGCGCGAGCTGGCCGAGCCGCTGCGGGCGGCGGGCATCACCCCGCACCTGATCGGCGGCGCCGAGCTGGCCGCCGAACTCGACGCCAAGCGCGCGATCGATCAGGGCACCCGGCTGGCCGCCCGCCTCTGAGCCCCTCGCTAGCATCGCTCAGGTGAGCCTGCCCTCCCCCACCTCCGAGAACCGTGCCGTCGTCACCGGAGCCTCCTCCGGCATCGGCGCCGCGCTGGCCGCCGAACTGGCCGGACGCGGCTATTCGCTGATCCTGGTCGCCCGCCGCGGCGACCTGCTCGACGAGCTCGCGCAGCGCCTCACCCTGGCGCACGGCATCACCGCCGAGGTGCGCGCTGTCGACCTGTCCGACCGCGCGCAGCGAGGCCCGCTGGTCGAGGAGTTGTCGGCGCGCAACATCTCGATCCTGTGCAACAACGCGGGAATCGCGACGTTCGGGCCGGTCGCGGAACTGGACATGGCATACGAGCGCGCCCAGATGGAGCTCAACGCCGTCGCCGTGCACGATCTCACCCTGGCGGTGCTGCCGGGCATGATCGCGCGCGGCGCGGGCGGCATCCTGATCAGCGGCTCGGCCGCGGGTAACATGCCGATCCCGAACAACGCGACCTACGCCGCCAGCAAGGCGTTCGCCAACACTTTCTGCGAATCGCTGCGCGGGGAGCTGAAGGATTCGGGCGTACACGTCACGCTGCTGGCACCCGGCCCGGTCCGCACCGAACTGCCCGACCCGTCCGAGGCCTCGATCGTGGACCGCATGGTGCCGGACTTCATGTGGGTCTCCTCGGAGTACACCGCGAAGGTCTCCATCGACGCCCTCGCCCGCAACAAGATGCGCGTCGTCCCCGGCCTCATCTCCAAGGGCATGAGCGTCGCGGGCCAATACGGCCCCCGCGCCCTCACCGCCCCCATCGCAGGCGCCTTCTACCGGAAACTCGGCGGCTGACCCGTCCCACACACCGTGCCGACGCCTCACAAGCGCACCACCTGTGCGAGGCGTACGAAGCTTCTGTGCGGCCATGAATCACCGGACCCGCACGTCATCGACCCGGGAGCACCAACGCCTGGCGGCCTCGGTACATCACAGAGTGTTCTGACGCCGCACAGCACTGCTGGCTGTGTGAGGCGTACCAAGAGTGTGTGTGAGCTGGGTTGACGCGAGTGTCAGGGGGCCGTCAGGAACGGTGGGGTGGGCGTCAAGGAGGTGTAAGGGGCGCGTCCGGAGGGTGCGGGGAGGGGTAGTCCTGGCATCGGCCCCGCAGTGAGGAGAAAGCGGGGGCGCACCCCAGGAGAACACTGTGACGCTGCTCGAAATCTTCCCGTCGCTGCGGTCGGGGATGCCTTCGCGGCTCGATTCGGCGGTGTGGCCACGGGACACGCACTACGACAGCGAGGGCCGGATCACGGTCGGCGGTGTGGCACTGGCCGACATCGCCGACCAATACGGGACGGCCACGTACGTGCTGGACGAACAGGAGGTCAGGTCGCGTTGCCGCGCGTACCGGCGGGCGTTCCCCGAGGCGGAGATCATCTACGCGGGCAAGGCGCTGATGATCCGCGCGGTCGCCGAGTGGGTGACCCAGGAGGGCCTCTCGGTGGACGTGTGCTCGGCGGGCGAGCTGGCCATCGCGCTGTCCGCTGGGGTGGATCCGGAGCGAATCATCCTGCACGGCAACGGTAAATCCTCGGACGAACTGCGCACCGCGGTGCGCTGCGGCGTCGGCCGGATCGTGGTCGACTCGCTCACCGAGATCACCCTGCTCTCCGCACTCGCCACGACGCGCCAGCGGGTGCTGGTGCGCCTGTCGCCCGGCATCGATGTGCACGGGCATCCCGCGGTGAAGACCGGCGTCACCGACCAGAAGTTCGGCTTCCCGCTGGGCAGCGAACTGGCCGACAAAGCGGTCGAGCGCATTCTGCGCAGATCGAACCTGGAGCTGGTCGGCTTCCACTGCCACCTCGGCTCGCAGATCTACAACCCCGACCACTACGGCGAGGCGATCCGCAGGATGATCGGCGAAATGGCGCGGGTGCGCCACGATCACGGACGCATCCTCACCGAGCTCGACCTAGGCGGCGGGCATGCCGTCGCCTATCGCGGCGGCGACGCCGAGATGAACCTGCACGAACTGGGCGAGATCCTCGAGGACGCCCTCGACGCGGGCTGCGCCCGGCATCACTTCCCGCGGCCCCGGCTCGCGCTGGAACCGGGTCGCGCGATCGTGGCGCGCGCCGGCGTGACGCTCTACCGGGTGCTTTCGGTCAAGCACATCGAGGGCGGGCACACCTACGTCACCGTCGACGGCGGCATGAGCGACAACCCGCGGGTCGCGCTGTACGGCGCCCGCTACGACGTGGTGCTCGCCAACCGCCACCCGTGCGGGCCGCACATGACCGCGACCATCGCGGGCCGCCACTGCGAGGCGGGCGACGTCCTCGCCGTGGACGTCCGGCTCCCCGCCGACCTACGCCCCGGCGAGATCCTCGCGGTCCCGTGCACCGGCGCCTACCACCACAGCCTGGCCAACACCTACAACAGCATCGGCCGTCCACCCGTGGTCGCCGTCCGCGACGGCCGCGCCAGGACCCTCGTCCGCCGCGAAACGGTCGAAGATCTCATGGCCCGCGAGGTGGGCGTCTGACGGCAACGCCCACCGACCGGCGACTGCCCACACCGCACGAGGACCGCGGCACCGCGCGATGGCCTCGGCAGCTGGAAACGCGCCGCTGTTCGAGTGGGCTCAGCGGCGACGGCGGGTGCCGAAGAGGCTGCGGCTGATCTCGCGGCCCGCCGCGGTCGCGGCCGAGCGCAGGAAGCTTTTCACCGCAGGGTTTTTCATGATGCGTTCCGCGGCCGACTCCTCGTCTTGGCGCGGAGACCGGCCGGGCGCGGGGGCGGCTTCCGGTTGCTCCGGTTGGGCCGCGGCCAGCTTGGCGGTCAGCAGTTCGTAGGCCGATTCGCGGTCGATGGTCCGGCCGTACTTCGTGGCGAGCGCGCTGGACAGGGCCCCGGACTTGATGGCATCGGCGCCGATGGTGTCCATCAGCGAACGCGGGGGCTGAATTCTGGTCCACGCCACCGGGGTCGGCGCGCCCTGCTCGGAGAGCACCGTCACCACGGCCTCGCCGGTGCCGAGCGAGGTCAACGCCTTCTCCAGGTCGTAGACCGAGGTCTTCGGATAGGTGCGGACGGTCTTGGACAGCGCTTTCTGGTCGTCGGGGGTGAAGGCGCGCAGCGCGTGCTGGATGCGCGCGCCCAGCTGGGACAGCACGGGATTCGGTATGTCGGTGGGCAATTGGGTGCAGAAGAACACCCCGACGCCCTTGGAACGGATCAGTTTGACCGTCTGCTCGACCTGGTCGAGGAACGCCTTCGAAGCGTTGTCGAACAGCAGGTGCGCCTCGTCGAAGATGAACACCAGCCTGGGCTTGTCGACATCGCCGACCTCGGGCAGCGTCTGGAACAGATCGGCGAGCACCCACATCAGGAAGGTGGAGAACATCACCGGCCGGGCCGCCTGCGCGCCGAGCTCGAACAGCGTGATCACGCCCTGCCCGCCCGCGAGCCGGAGCAGGTCGGCCGGATCGAGCTCCGGTTCGCCGAAGAAGGTGTCGCCGCCGTCGGCCTCGAGGTTGACCAGCGCGCGCAGGATGACGCCCGCCGTCTGCGCCGACACACCCCCGATGCCTTTCAGGTCCTCCTTGCCATCGGGG
Source organism: Nocardia sp. bgisy134 (assembly GCF_965341865.1). Lineage (GTDB taxonomy): Bacteria > Actinomycetota > Actinomycetes > Mycobacteriales > Mycobacteriaceae > Nocardia. The sequence continues at coordinate 278,041 of NZ_CBDQZP010000001.1, read as the reverse complement.
CTGGTGAGATGGGTGATGACGGCGCGCAGGTCCTTCAGGTCGAGCAACGCGAGCCCCTGCTGGTCGGCCCAGTGGAAGATCAGGCCGAGGGTCGATTCCTGCGTCTCGTTGAGATCGAGCACCTTGCTCAGCAGCACCGGACCGAACGAGGTGATGGTGGCCCGGATCGGCACCCCGATCCCGCCGGTGCCGAGCGAGACGAATTCGGTCGGGAAGCCGCTGGGCGCCCAGTCCGGCGCGCCGGTTTCCCGCGCCCGCGCGCTGATCTTGTCGTTGGACTCCCCCGGCCTGCTCAAACCGGACAGGTCGCCCTTGATGTCGGCGAGCACCACCGGAACGCCCGCGCGCGAGAGCTGTTCGGCGATGCCTTGCAATGTCTTGGTCTTTCCGGTGCCGGTGGCGCCCGCGACCAAGCCGTGCCGATTCATCATGCGCATCGGAATGCGTACTCGCGCAGCGGAATCCACGGCTCCGTCGACGACAACGGCGCCCAGTTCCAAAGCAGCGCCCTCGACGGCGTATCCCGCGGCGATCTCCTGCGCGGTCGCGTTCTGGGTGGCGTCCGGGGAGGTCTCGCCGACCGGCTTCGGGGCATCGGCATCCGGCGCCTTCCCCGCGGCCGGCTCTTGCTGCTCGGCCAGCTCACGTTCGGCGGCTTCCGCGGCCGCTGCCGCCTCGGCCGCCACCCGGGCCGCTTCGTCGGCGGCCTTGCGCGCCGCTGCTGCCTTCTCCTGGGGAGTGGTCATCGCACGTCCTCCATCTGTCGCACCGGAACGCCACTGGGCCGGCCGGACGTAGCTCGCCGGAAGCCCGCGTGGCCGGAGCGCGGAGGTGCGCCCACCGGGCACAGCGCCCGTCGAGAGCCCGCGCACGGCCGGAGCGAAGGCGAAGGTACGCCTCACCGATCTCTGCGGAAACTGTATCCCCGCCGACGGCGTTCCGACGTCGCGCAGCGCGGTTGTGTCGGCGCACCGCACTGTGGTCTGGGCACGCACGGCACGGCGGTCTGGGCACGCACGGCACAGCGGTCCGGGCACGCACGGCACGGTTGTTTCGGCGTGCGTGGCGCGGTGGTGTCGGCGCGCGGAAGGCGAACGCGCTTGTTCGCGGAGGCTGGGCGCGACGATGGCAGTAAGGTTGCCGGAGTGTCCGACAAACTTGTGGTGTCAAATTTGGCGCTTGCGATACAGCGCGACCCGATGCGCCAATCGACGACGACCATAGGGCTACGGTGTGTCCAGTGAGCGACAAACTTGTGGTGTGGATGGATTGCGAGATGACCGGCCTGCGCCTGGACAGCGACAAGCTGATCGAGGTGGCCGCTCTCGTGACCGACAGCGACCTCAACATTCTCGGTGACGGCGTCGACATCGTCATCCACGCCGATGACGAGGCGCTGGCCGCCATGCCCCCGGTGGTCGCCGACATGCACGAGCGCTCCGGGCTGACCGAAGAGGTGCGCCGCTCCACGGTCACCCTCGCCGAGGCCGAGCAGCAAGTGCTCGACTACATCCGCGCGTACGCTCCCGTCGCGGGAACCGTTCCGCTGGCAGGCAATTCGATCGCCACCGACCGCGGTTTCATCGCCCGCGACATGCCCGCGCTGGACAGCCACCTGCACTACCGGATGATCGATGTGAGCTCCATCAAGGAGCTGTGCCGCCGCTGGTACCCGCGCATCTACTTCGGCCAGCCGGAGAAGGGCCTCACCCACCGCGCCCTCGCCGATATCAAGGAATCCATCCGCGAACTCGAGTACTACCGGCGCACCGCGTTCGTTACGCCGCCCGGCCCGTCCACCACGGAGATCGCCGCGGTGGCCGCCCAGCTCAGCGGCGGGGCCAAGCCCGCGGCCGCGGCGCCGCGAAACGGCATGTTGGAAGCCGATTAGGGAATCGCGGGTACGGCACGCTAGTATCTAGCGCGCCGGTATTTCACCGGCGATGGTGAGTGTAGTTCAGTTGGTAGAGCACCAGGTTGTGATCCTGGATGTCGCGGGTTCGAGTCCCGTCACTCACCCCGAGCGAAATGCGCGAGTCCTAAGGGCTCGCGCATTTCGCGTTTTCAAGCGGAACGCACGTCGCCCCTGAGCAACTCACCGGAGCGCACAGCACTGGAATGCGTTCTGAAACACAGATGGTTCCAAATGTGTCCCGGATCTCCCCGCGCGGTCGTAAACTGCGGCACCAGGGTGTGCCGCGGTGGCATCACCCGGTCGAGGAGAAAGAAAAGCACTACGTGAAGCGTTCCGCCGTTCTCGCAGCCCTCGTCGGCGCCACCTTGCTCGGCGGGTCCGGAGGCACCGCCTCGGCGGCGCGCGAGGCGACTCCGATCGACCTGCCCGCCGACTCCGGTTCCGCGGGCATCACCAGCGGATCCTCGTCCAGCACCGGATCGTCGGGCGGCGCGACCACCACCGGCTCGGGCTCCCAGCTGGAGCGGATCATCTTCGGCGGCCCGCTGCTCTGCGCGGCCATCGGTAGCGCGATGAACGCCAACCTCACCTGCGCGGGCACCCCCGGGCCCAACATCCCCTAGCCCACGCACGAAAAAGGCCCCCGGCGCTCAACCGGGGGCCTTTTCGCTGCCATGGCGGACTCGCCGACGCGCTAGCCGACGTCCGCGTTGCCCGCCTTCCACTCCGACCACGGGATGTTCCAGTCGCCGAGGCCGTCGGTACCGGACAGCGTGCCGCCCACGGTGTTCTTCACGATCGTGATGTCACCGCGCTTGGCGAAGTTGAACACCCACTGCGCGTTCGCGGGGCTCAGATTCAGGCAGCCGTGGCTGGTGTTCGAGTAGCCCTGCGCGCCCACCGACCACGGAGCCGAGTGGAAGAAGATGCCGCTGTAGGAGATTCGGGTCGCGAAGTCGACTGGCGTGCGGTAGCCGTCCGAGGAGTTCACCGCGACACCGTAGGTCGAGGAGTCCATGATGATCTTCTCGTGCCTGTCGGCGACGATGTAGACGCCGTTGTCGGTGGGCGTGCTGTCCTTGCCCATCGAGGTCGGCATGGTGCGGACCACTTGTCCGTTCTGCTCGACGACCACCTGGTGCGTGTTGTCGTCCGCGGTGAAGATCACAGCATCGCCGACGACGAAGTGCGAGGTGATGTTGTCCTGGCCGTACAGCCCGTTGCCGAGATTCTTGCCGTAGACGTTCACCTGGATGTCGACCTTGGTGCCCGGCGCCCAGAAATGCTCTGGCCGCCAACGGACTTCGCGGTTGTTCACCCAGTAGAACGCGCCTTCCACCGGCGGGTTGGCGGTGATCTTGATCGCATCCTGGACCGCCTTGCGGTCCGGAATGTTCTCGTCGAACTGGATCGCCACCGGCTGGCCGATGCCGACGACTTCACCCTCCCCCGGGATCAGGTACGGCTTGGTCTGATTGTTCGGCGAACTGGTGGTGAAGCTCAGCGTGGTGGTGTTGGCGCCGCCGAGACCGATCGCGTCGGCGGTGAGCCGGTAGGTCTTGCCGTAGCCGAGCACCTCGGCGGTCTCCCAGGTCCGGCCGTCGGCGGCCAGGTTGCCGGCGACCGGAGAACCCTGCTGATTGACCAACGTCACAGTGGTGAACTTGCCGTCATCGACCTTGAAGGTCAGCGGCATGCCGGGCGATACACCTTTGTCACCGTCCTTGACGGGGGCGAGCAGCTTCGGCTTGATCAATTCGGTGATCGGGTTACGGTCGATAGCGACGGCGGCGTCCGCGGTGCCGGACGAGGACGAGCATCCTGTCGATCCCAGTGCGATCACGGCGAGCGCTACCAAAGGTGCGCTGAGTATTCGTATCGAACGCCGCCGACCTCGACAAATGCTCATAATCAACCCCGTTTCAAGTCCCGGCGCGTGGTCCAGACATGCGCCGATGGCTTCGGATCCAACCGACTACAGAAGCTCAACCCACCGCGCCGGCGGGATCGGTCGAGACCACGTCCTGCCATTCTGCCAGTCCGTCGAAGACCGATCCAACGCGAACACCATCGCGACCGGGCCGAGTTCCACCGGATAGATCAGGTTTGAAGGGCCCGGTGTTAACATCTGTCGCCGACCACGCGAAACAGCCCCTCACCAGGCGATTTCACTCTTTCGGGTCGGGCCTGTTAATGTTTGTCCCGCACCGGAACACCGGGGCAGGCGCCATTAGCTCAATTGGCAGAGCAGCTGACTCTTAATCAGCGGGTTCGGGGTTCGAGTCCCTGATGGCGCACAGTACAGACCGTGCCAGGTCCCAGCTACGTTTGGGCAAGGGCACGGTCTTTTCTTGTCCGAACAGTGTCCAAACGTTGTTCGGCGAGCGGTCCCGCGAAGGTAACGACGCCGTGATCTGGGCAGTTACCCGGACCCGAAATCGGCCCGAATCGGGCCTGGAACAGGCAAATAGACCCACGTCACTACATCAATTTTGTGACCTCGGGCACAACGCGTTTAAGAGCAAACTCCCTGCATACATCGCGTTTAGGTAACGACGACCTGTCGGTTCCAAGATCGACAGCTTCTATCATTCAGCTCTCGTTCACCTTCCGTTCACCTTCCGTGACCATTCTGCAATCAGGTCGCAAAGAGACCTGAGGTTTGGTTAGACCGAGGTGTTGTTTACACGCATTCGGAAAACGGCCGCACGGACCCGATCAAGGTTCACTCCGGCCCCCGGGTGCGAAGCCGCAACAAATCCCGATCGCCAACCTTCCGCATATCGCTCCACGCGCTGTGGAGTTCCGCGCGACGCCGCGGCCCGGGCCCGATCCGTCCGGTACCCGCATACAGCTCGTCGCGTTCCGAGGACCGGAGTGTCCTCCACAACCAAATCCACAACAGCACATCGAACTTTCTCGGCGAACACCATGAGCGTCCGCCGCCGGATCCGCGCTGCCTGAGTGCGGCCGGACCCCCCTGTCCCCTAACAAGGAACTCAGAAATGCCTCACAGCCGCCTTTCCACCCTGCGCCGCAGCACCACCCTCCGCGAGGGCCTGACCTTCGCCGTGGCAGCGGCCGGCATCGTGGCCGTCGCCGCTTCGTCGGCGGTGTCGGTGGCCGATGACAGCGTTCCGGCCCGCGTCGCCATGGTCGCCGAGGAGCAGCCCGCCGCCGCTCCCGCCCCGGTCCCCGCCCCCATGCCCGAGGCCGTCCCGGCTCCGGCCCTGGCCCCGGCTCCCGTGCCGGAAGTCGTGCCGCTGCCCGCTCCGGCGCCGATGCCCGAGCCCGCGCCCGCGCCCGCTCCGGCGCCGATGCCCGCCCCGGCCCCGCCGGTGTACGAGAACAACCTGGACGGCTGGATCCGCCAGGCCCTCGACATCATGCACGCCAACAACATCCCCGGCAGCTACGAGGGCATCCACCGCAACATCATCCGCGAGTCCAGTGGCAACCCCCAGGCCATCAACCTGTGGGACTCCAACGCCGCCATGGGCATCCCGTCCAAGGGTCTGCTCCAGGTCATCGACCCGACCTTCGCGGCCTACCACGTCGAAGGCACCCCGTTCGACGTCTGGGATCCGGTGGCCAACATCGTCGCCGCCTGCAACTACGCCGCGCACCGCTACGGCAGCATGGACAACGTGAACAGCGCGTACTGATCCGGCTCCAGCACCACGAACGAACGCCCCGCCTCCGGTCACCACGACCGGGTGCGGGGCGTTCGTCGTAGGATGCCCGCGTGGCCGATTACGCGCACTCCGACGCGTCGGTCAGCCGCAGGGCCGAGAAGGCCCGCCGCTTGGCCGTTTATTTATGGGACCGCGATGTCAGCGGGTCCGAACTGCTCGACATGCCCGCGGCGACCCGCCGCAAACTGGCCCGCGCCGCCGAGTCGAATCCGCCGAGCACCGACGAGACCTGGCTGGCCGTCGCCCGCCTGCTCGACGAGAAGAACGCATGGGCCGCTCGCAATCCGAACCATCCCGCCGCACACCGCGCGCACGTGGACGAGAAGCTGCTGTGGGTGAAGCCCCCGATCACGCCGTGGTCGTAGCGATCAGATCGAAAGATCGGTGACGCGCTGCGCGGTGGCGCTGACCTTGTCCGACAGCGACCGGAGCGCGCCCGCCTCCGCGTCGGTCAGCGGATCGATGAAGACACGACGGACCAGATCCACGTGGTTGGGCGCGGCGTGCTCGAGTGCGGTGCGACCCGCCGCCGTCAACTCGACGACGATCCCGCGCGCGTCCTCCTCCGATGGACGCCGCTCGACCAACCCCCGCGCCGCCATCCTGGCCAGGTGCTTGGACAGCCTGCTCTTCTCCCAGCACACCTCCGCCGCGAGCTCCTTGGCGCGCAGGCGTCCGTCCGGCGCGGCGGAGAGCGGGACGAGCAGCTCGTAGTCGGCGAGCGAGAGTCCGTCGCGGGCCAGCCCGGCCATGATCGCCGCGTCCATCCGCTGGCGCAGCCGGATGTAGGCCTGCCAGGTCTCCTGCTCGTCGTCGCTCAGCCATCGCACCACGGGAATGATCCTAATCCCCCTTTGGTTGACATGGACACCAACAGGCCGAGACTGGCCAGCCGCACAGGAGGTGCTCCCCATGCCCGCCATCGCCGCCGACAACATCCTGGTGCTACTGCGCCTGCCCCGCCCCGACGAGACCATGCGCGAACGACCGGTCCGGCAGATCGTCACCGCGCACAAGCAGCGCGAAGGCGCGGGATTCGAGGTCACCCGGCCGTTCCCGAGCATCGACCTGCGGACCGCCGACCCCTTCATCCTGCTCGATCAGATGGGCCCGGTGACCTACGAACCGCACGAGGCCAAGGGCGCTCCCTGGCATCCGCACCGCGGCTTCGAGACCGTCACCTACATGCTCGACGGCACCATGGCCCACCACGACTCCCACGGCGGCGGCGGTGTCATCAGCGAGGGCGACACCCAGTGGATGACCGCGGGCTCCGGCATTCTGCACGACGAGGTGCCGCCCGAAGAGCTGGTGGTCACCGGCGGGCTGTTCCACGGCGTGCAACTCTGGGTGAACCTGCCGCGCGCCATGAAGTTCGCCGCACCGCGCTATCAGGATCTGCGCGGCAGCGAACTGACCCTGGTCAGCTCGCACGACGGCGGCGCACTGGTGCGGCTGATCGCGGGCGAGGTCGGCGGATTCGCCGGTCCCGGTTCGACTTACACGCCGATCGCCTACGCGCACGCGTCGATCAGCCCGGGCGGCCGTGTGGAAACACCCTGGCCGCAGCACTTCTCGGCGATGGCGTACGTGCTCGCAGGCAGCGGGACGGTCGGCGCCGAGCGCAGGCCGATCGAGGCGGGCCAACTCGCGGTGTTCGGGACAGGCGATTCGATTTCCGTCGAGGCGGATTCGAAGCAGCACGAGCGCCCCGGCGATCTCGAAGTGCTGCTGCTCGGCGGGCAACCGATCCGCGAACCCGTCGTTCAGTACGGCCCCTTCGTCATGAACAGCCGAGCGGAGATCATTCAGGCCATCGAGGACTTCCAGTCCGGACGGATGGGCAACATTCCGGCAGAACACCTGTCGGTCACCCCTCCGACACACTGAGCCAGGCCGCCCTATAGCCCCTAATGGCCCTAATTCGGGTGTCGCGCGGTTGACAACTGGGCGGCCCATCGCAACAGTGGGTGCGGCGTCGCTCGTCAAGGCGCCACATCCACCGCAGAACACAGAGGAATACATGAACGTTCGCCGGCTTACCGTCAGCGCCGCCGTCGCTGGACTGACCATCCTCGCGGCGCCCGCCGCCTTGGCCGCCCCGACCGGTTCCAGCGGAACCGGCTCCTCCGCCATCGATACCGGTTCCGCCGCGACCGGTTCGGCGGGAGTGTCGCAGACCGGCTCGGCCGGTGGCGCCTTCGCCAACTGCGACGACGCCCGCGCGGCGGGTCGCGCACCGATTTTCCGCGGCGAGCCGGGCTTCGGCCCGCACCTGGATCCCGACGGCGACGGATTCGCCTGCCCGACGGTCTGATACCGCCGATAGACGAAAAACACCCGGTGTGGCAGTGCCGCACCGGGTGTTTTCGTTTGCCGCAAACTCAGCGGAAGAGCTTCACGAGCACGAGGCCGACGATCACCGCACCGGCGCCGATCAAGCTGTACTTGACCTTGGGTTCGTTCAGCTTGGCGACGACCAGGCTCTTGGTGTCGTCCGCGATCCGCTGCGGATCGGCGCGCACGGCGATCTCGTCGAGAGTGCTCGCCAGCCGAGTGCGGGCCGCCTCGATCTCCCGCTCGATCCGCTCGGTGTCCTTCGCCACGTATGTCCTCCTGTCGATGGGCGTGCCGCCGGGCGCGAACCGGGCCGGGGACGACGTTCCCACCGGCCGTTCGCGAGTCACCAGGGCTCGCGGACGAGTGTATCCGCCCGCTCGACGGCGGTTCGGTTACCGTGCAGGACGTGACCAACCAACGACTCTCCCCCGGCGATACCGCCCCCGCGTTCACGCTGCCCGACGCCGACGGCAAGGAGGTCTCGCTCGCCGATTACCGCGGCCGCAAGGTGATCGTCTACTTCTACCCCGCCGCGAGCACGCCCGGCTGCACCAAGCAGGCCTGCGATTTCCGCGACAACCTCGCCGAACTGAACGACGCGGGCATCGACGTCCTCGGCGTCTCTCCGGACAAGCCCGCCAAGCTGGCCAAGTTCCGCGACGCGGAAGGGCTGACCTTCCCGCTGCTGTCCGATCCGGAACGCGCGGTGCTCACCGCGTGGGGCGCCTTCGGCGAGAAGACGATGTACGGCAAGACCGTCACCGGTGTCATCCGCTCCACCTTCCTGGTGGACGAGCAGGGCAAGATCGAGGTCGCGCAGTACAACGTGCGCGCCACCGGCCACGTCGCCAAGCTGCGCCGCGACCTGTCGGTGTGAGCGAATCGTGTGCCGGCGCGCATCGCGCATGCCGGAGCCGAGCGCCAGCGAGGCGCAGGCATGAGCGGACCTCATCGCTCGAAGGAGCCGATGAGGGTCTCGTAGCCGTCCAGCATGCGCGCCAGGCCGAACTCGAAATCGGCTTTCTCCCAGTCGATGTCGTCCTGCTCGAAGGCGCGGTGGGTGAGGGCGGACACTATCGCGGGAAATCGCTGCGGATCGAGCACTCGGTGCAGCGCCGCGGTGAAGTCCTCCTCACCGTCGGTCCCGCCCGCGATGTTCCTGGCGGCCCAGCGCCTGCCGATGACGTAGAGCGACAGGTTCATCACCAATTGCAGCCGCACGGGCTCGGGCACCGGGGTGTCGGCGAGCGTGGCGAGTCCCGCCTCGAGCCAGGCCATGTTGTTCGGGCCCATCGGCGGCGTCTTGAGCGGGATGTCCAGCCACCACGGGTGCCGTCCGACCACGTCGAACTCGCTGCGCGCCCAGAACTCCAGCCCTGTCCGCCACGGTGTGCCGGGCGGGATGCGCGGCGGGGCGCCCACCACTCGATCCAGCAGCAATTCGACCAGGGTGTTCTTGCTGTCGACGTACCGGTAGAGCGACATGGCGGTGAATCCGAGCTGCTTGGCGACCCGATTCATCGACAGCGCCGCGTAGCCCTCCGCGTCGGCCACCTCGATCGCGGCCTCCAGGATCTGGTCCAGCGTCAGCCCACGCTTCGGACCGCGCCCACCCGGCTGATCGAGCCGCCACAACAGTTCCACGGACTTCGGTAGCGCCGCGTCGTCCGACGTCGTCATCTGCGCTTCAGCCTCCTTCGCTCGCCTCGACTCTAGGCGTACCTCCGCCTTCGCTCCGGCCATGCGCGGGTCTATCGACGGACTCCGCATTGCACCGCATCCCTCTTGCGCCCAAGAACTGTTTACTATATAAACTACGTTTATTCGATAAACAGTTTTCGGATCGGAGATCCCATGTCCCCCGAACCACTCCCCGCCCTCGCGGTGCGCCGGCTCGGCAAGTCCTTCGGCGCGCACACCGTGCTCACCGACATCGATCTGAAAGTCGCCGCGGGAACGGTCTTCTCGCTGCTCGGGCCGAACGGGGCTGGCAAGACCACCCTGGTGCGCATCCTCGCCACGCTGAGCAAGCCGGACCGCGGCGAGGTCCGCGTCTTCGGGCACGACCTGGCGGGCGAACCCGACGCCATCCGCAGGCTGATCGGCGTCACCGGCCAGTACGCGGCGGTCGACGGCGTGCTCACCGGTACCGAGAACCTGCGGCTCACCGGCAAGCTGCTGCACCTGGGCGCGGCCGAGACACGCCACCGCACCGCCGCCCTGCTCGAACGGTTCGACCTGGTCGACGCCGCCGATCGGCCGGTCGGCTCCTACTCCGGCGGCATGCGCAGGCGCCTGGATCTCGCCATGAGCCTGATGGGCGAGCCGCGCATCGTCTTCCTCGACGAACCGACCACCGGCCTCGACCCGCGCAGCCGCCGCGATTTGTGGTCCGCTATCAGGGAACTCGCCGCCGACGGCGCGACCATCTTCCTCACCACGCAGTACCTCGAGGAGGCCGACCAGCTCGCGGACCACATCGCCGTGCTCGACGATGGACGCATCGTCGCCGAAGGCACGCCCGAGGAACTCAAACGCCTCGCCCCCGGCGGCCACATCCTGCTCCGCTTCGCCGACCGGCACCTGCTGGCGTCCGCCGCCCGCGCCGTCGACGAGCACTCGCCGGCCACGATCGGCCAGATGGATCCGGAGCAGCTGACCCTCCAGGTTCCTTCCGACGGCAGCGCAGCCGAGGTCAAACGCCTGCTCGACCGCTTCGCCGACTTGGACATCGCCGTCGAGCGACTGACCGTGCACACCCCCGACCTCGACGACGTCTTCTTCGCGTTGACCGGCCACCAGAGCCGCACCGAATCGGCCGCATGAGAAACGAGACCACGCCCATGATCACCCCCTCCCCAGCCCTGCGCGTGCTGCGCACCGTCCAGGACTCCGGGACCATGCTGGACCGGAACCTGCGGCACACGCTGCGCAGCCCCGACACCATGATCATGACGATCGCGCTGCCGGTCATGATCCTGCTGATGTTCGTCTACGTCTTCGGCGGCGCCATGGACGTCGGACCCGGCGCCTACATCGACTACGTGGTGCCCGGAATCATCCTGCTGTGCGCGGGTTTCGGCGCCGCCACCACCGCCGTCAGCATCTCCACCGACGTGGCCGAGGGCATCGTCGACCGGTTCCGCACCATGGCCATCGCGCGGTCGGCGGTGCTCACCGGGCACGTGGCAGAGAGCCTGATCCGCAACCTGATCACCACGGGTCTGGTCATCGTGGTCGCGGTCGCACTGGGTTTCCGCCCCACCGCCGACCCGCTGCGCTGGCTCGCCGCGCTCGGAGTGATCGCCATGTTCGTGCTCGCGCTCTCCTGGCTGGCGGCGGCCATCGGCCTGCTCGCGCGAAACCCCGAGGCGGCCAACGGTTTCACCTTCTTCTTCATGTTCCTGCCCTATGTGAGCAGCGCGTTCGTGCCGACCGGCTCGATGCCGAGCTGGCTGCACCTGTTCGCCGAGAACCAGCCGGTGACGCCGGTCATCGAGACCTTGCGCGGCCTGTTGATGGGCACCCCCATCGGCGACAGTGCCCTGCTCGCGGTGCTGTGGTGTGCGGGCATCGCCGCGGTCGGCTATCTGGCGGCGGGCGCACTCTTCCGGCGGCGCACCCGCGGCTGATCACGAACGACAAGGCCCGGCGCCACTGCGGCGCCGGGCCTTTCGGGCTTCTCGTCCTTCGTCAGGCCTGCGTCACCTGCTGCGACGCCCACTGCGCGAGCAGGCGCATGTGGTTGTCCCACCACTGGTAGAACTCCGCGGTGAAGGGCGCGGGCGGGGGCGCCTCGCCGGGGAACAGCATGGCGTCGTTGGGCGCTCCGACCCTGGTGGTGGACGGTATGCCGGTGCCGGGAAGGACCGGAGCGGCCGCGGGCTCGGACTCCTGCGCTGCTTCGTACTCCTCCAGGGTCAGCGGACCGATGCGACCGCCCCAGTACTGCGTCACTTGCTGCGACACAGCCGTCACGTCGAAGGCCTGCGGGGCCGATTCCGGGTCGGGATCCTGGCGCGCGCCGTCGGGGTGGAACTGTCCCGGCTGCACCGAGGAACCGATGATCATCCCGCTGGACGACCCGGTGTCGAAGACCACGTGCGCGTCGGCGGTGGTCCGCGCGTCGGCCACGACCGACCGCGTGGAGTTATTCAGCGTGTACACACCGCCGGCGACCAGACCGGCGGCCACCACGCTGGCCGCGACGAACACCGCGGGCGTGCTCCGGCGGCCGCGCGGCTCCTCGACGGTGTCCACCAGTTCCGGCACGTCGTCCATGGCGAACATCGCGGCGCCGAGGGCCGCGGCAGACGAGGCGATCCGGCAGGGCAGCACGGGTGCGCCGAATCGGTCCGCGGCCGCGCGCACGGCGGGCGCGTGCGCGGCGGAACCGATCAGCACCACCGCGTCCGGCCGGACGGCGGCCGCTTCGAACTGGTCCCACGCCGCGGTCACCGCGACGCCGAGCGACTCCTCGCTCGCGGGGCCGGTCTGGGCTATCGCCGCCAGCACCCGATCGCGACCGCGATCGACCAGCGTGAACGCCTGGTGACCCGGGACCACCTCGCAGACCAGCAGATCGTCGAACTCACCGAGCCAGGTCATCGCCCCTGCCGCGCTCAGGTGCGCGGATTTCGCCGAGAGCAGCGACGCCGTGCGCCACGGACCGGATGCCAGCTGGGTCACGACGGCCCGGCGCTCGGCGGCGTCACGGTACGCGACCGCGGTGCCCGCGATCTCCCATTCCGGTCCGATCTCCGCGGCGACTTCGTCCATCGCGGTCTCGACCGCTGCCGCCACATGCGCCTTGGTGTCGCCGTACGTCTTCGCCACCAGGTGGACCAGCACGCGGTCGAGCAACTTCTCGCCGGTGTCGGCGAGCGCTACCGCGTGCACAGCGCCACGTTCGGTGGAAACGCCGAGAGTTACCACAGATCGAGCTACCACAGATACGCCCTCCCAGTGACTTTCCGGAATGGATCGCCCGACCGGCGGACGCGTCCGGACCGAGTCCGTCCCCAGCCCGCGCACGGCCGTAGCGAAGGCGGAGGTGCGCCGAGGTGGGCGAACACCCTTGGCAAAACGTGCCTGCGGATGCACGCACGCTCGGTTAGTGTTCGCTGCCACAACCGCTACGGATGGGTGGTGAAATGTGACAGACCTGGACACGCAGACCAAGTGCGCGTGTCGCGTGCGTGTCGGTACCGCTAGCCTGGATACGTGGAAGTAAACACGGAGGCCAGGTCGAAGCCGTCGAAGCGACACCTGGACCCCGCGTTGGAATTGCAAGACGACCCGCAAGAGCTGATGCCGCGCAAGCGGCCGACTCAGGAACGCAGTAAGCGCAAGTTCGACGCGCTGCTCCAGGCCTCCCGCGAACTGCTGGTCGAGGTCGGTTTCGAATCGTTCACCTGTGAAGAAGTCGCGGCGCGGGCCGAGGTCCCGATCGGCACGCTGTACCAGTTCTTCGCCAACAAGTATGTGATCGTCTGCGAGCTGAATCGCCAAGATCTGGTTGCCGTTTCCCAGGAACTGGCCGATTTCCACGGCGAGGTGCCCTCGCTGGACTGGCTGCGGCACATGAACCAGTTCGTCGACCACCTGGCCAACCTGTGGATGACCGACCCGTCCCGGCGCGAGGTGTGGCTGGCCATGCAGTCGACGCCGTCCACCCGGGCGACCGGCGCGATCCACGAGAAGCAGTTCGCCGAGGTCGTCTCGCAGATGCTGCGTCCGCTCACCCCGCGCACGCCGCGGGTGCGGCGCACCATGATGGCCGAGGTCCTGGTGCACGTCGTGTACTCGATGCTCAACTTCTCGGTGCAGGACGAGCAGTCGCACGCGGAGGCCGTCGCCGAGCTCAAGCGGCTCATGGTCGCGTATCTGCTTGTCGCGGAGAAGGAATCCCGCACCGCCAGCGAGCGCTGAGCGCGGTGGGCCCGGCTCACCCGGAAGTCTCGCGCCCCTCGATCAGATCGGCGAGCTCGCCCGGATCCTCCAGCACGACCATCGCCGCCGCCGTGTCGCCGTCATGGGTCAACGACAGATGCACCCTTGCCCTCGGCAGGAATTCGGCCGCCAGACCGTGCAATTTGATGCTCGGCCTGCCCCAGGCGTCGTTGACCACCTCGATCAGCGGGTACGGGTTGTCGCCGATCTGCGGGCGTCGTGCGAAGCGCGACGACGCCCACGCCTTGAGCACCGCCTCCTTCGCCGCCCAGCGCGCGGCGAAACTGCGCGCGGGGTCGGTGCCCTTGCTCTGGCAGTAGCGCCGCTCGCCCGCGGTGAAACTCTCCCTGAGCATGGTGGTTCCGGATTTTTCGAGCTGTTCGGCGAACTCGGAGATGGTCACCAAGTCCAGGCCGATCCCCAGAATGGTCAATGCGTCGCAGCTCCTCAACCCTCGTGGAGTGCGGCCGCTCGCGCGACCGCACTCCGTTCACCGGACCCGGCGAACCGGCCGGGTCCCGGCCGCCCGCACCGGACGGCCTGAGTGAAGGGTAGTGGCCGAAGTCACTCAGCCAAAGATCCGTCACCCTCGAGTTGTCCGACGATGACCGCGCCCGTGCCGCAACCGAATCCGTCGGCGCGGTAGGCGCCGTCCGCGCCGAGGCGGGCCTGCGGCGAGAGCAGCATGTCCGCCTCCAGCTGACGAATCCGCTTGGCGGGCGTGCCTTCTCCGCCGAGCCGTCGGTCCGCGGGCCGCTCGTACAGCGGCGCACCGCCGCACATGGCCTCGACCATCCGCTGCCGTCCGGCCAGCTGCCGCTGCTCGGCTCGGCGCTGGTACTCGTCGCGCCGCACCGGCTCGATCGCCTGGAGGAACGCCTGCGGGTGCACCACCGCGAGCAGACCGGAGACGTGCCCGAAGCCGAGCGAGGTCACCAGACCGGCCTTGAGCGGGAACCGCTCGCCGAAGCGCAGCGCCTCACGCGGCCACACCAGGTGCGGGTAGGCCTGCATCTTCTCGTCGACGCAGTCCAGGCTCCGGTTCGGCGGCACCACACCGGTTTCCAGCATCTGGCACAGGCCGATCAGCTGGAACGCGGCAGCACCGCCCTTGGCGTGTCCGGTCAGGCTCTTCTGCGAGACGACGAACAGCGGCGCGCCGTCCGAACGACCGATCGCCGTGGCCAGCCGCTCGTGCAGCTCGGACTCGTTCGGGTCGTTGGCCGCGGTGGAGGTGTCGTGCTTGGACACCACCGCGATCTCGTCCGGCGTGACGCCGAGCTTGCGCAGCTCCGCGGCGAACCGGGACTCGCGTCCGCCGCGACCCGCGCCGAGCGCGCCGAGGCCGGGCGCCGGGATCGAGGTGTGCACGCCGTCGGCGAAGGACTGCGCGTAGGCCACCACGCCGAGCACCGGAAGGCCCATCTCCAGCGCCACGTCACCGCGGGCCAGCAGCACGGTGCCGCCGCCCTGCGATTCCACGAAGCCGCCGCGGCGGCGGTCGTTGGCGCGGGAGAAGTACCGATCGCTGATGCCCTTGGCGCTCATGGCCGCCGAGTCCGCGGTGGCCGACATGTCACCGAAGCCGACGATGCCCTCGATGCCCAGATCGTCGAAGCCGCCCGCCACGACCACCTCGGCCTTGCCGAGCCGGATCTTGTCGACGCCCTCCTCGACGGACACCGCCGCCGTGGCGCAGGCCGCCACCGGATGCACCATCGCGCCGTAG
Organism: Nocardia sp. bgisy134; assembly: GCF_965341865.1. Lineage (GTDB taxonomy): Bacteria > Actinomycetota > Actinomycetes > Mycobacteriales > Mycobacteriaceae > Nocardia. The sequence continues at coordinate 262,410 of NZ_CBDQZP010000001.1, read as the reverse complement.
CTGCCCACGTAGGACTGCACCACGTGCGCGAGGGCCACGTTCGGCAGCGCCTCCTGCAGGATGTCGTTGGGCCGCGATTCGCCGAGCAGGTTGTCCACGTAGAGCGAGCGCATCGACGACATGCCGCCCATGCCGGTGCCCTGGGTGTTGGCCACCAGCGAGGGGTGCACCCAGCTCATCAGCTCGGCGGGGCTGAAGCCGGAGCCGACGAACGCGTCCACCGTGCAGACGATGTTCCACAGCGCGACCCGGTCCACCGAGGCGGACATATCGGCGGAGATGCCCCAGATGGTGGGATCCCAGCCGGTGGGGATCTGGCCGCCGACGGTGCGCGACAGCTTGGCCTTGCGCGGCACCCGAATCTCGGTGCCCGCCTTGCGGGTCACCGTCCAGTCGCCGGAGTCCGGCACCGGCGCGATGACGGTGTGCTCCGGGTCGGCCGTGTGGAAGGCGCGGGCCTCGGCCTCGCCGCCGACCGTGAACGACAGATCCTGGTCGAGGAAGACCGAGGTCATCAGCGGCGCGGTGTTGTCGAGCATGGCGCCGTCGTCCTCGTAGCGGCGGATGCCGCAGCGGGCGACCACGGTGTCGTGGTAGCGCTCGGCCAGCTCGGACTCCGGGACGTAGTCGCCGGATTCGGCGTCGTACCATCCCGGCTTGGGGTCGTTCTCCCAGGTGACGAGCCCGGTGGTCCAGGCGAGTTCGAGCACGCCCGCGGCGGAGAGCTCGTCGGAGACCTCCATCTCGAAGCGGGTGCGCGAGGAACCGTACGGGCCGAGCTCGGCCGCGCCGACGATGACCACCATGTCGGCGAGATCGGCGGTGACCTCACCCCATTCCGGCACCGGCAGCGCCGAAGTCATGGCCGGCGGCGCGGGCAGCGCCGGAATGGTCGCGGCCGCGGCGGTTTCCGCGGTCTCGTCCGCTTCCCGCTCGGCCGCCTCCTTGGCCAGCGCGGGCAGATCCAGCTTGGCCCTTGCCAACCCGCCGGTCAGATCGATCTGCTGCGGACCGGTGGCGGTCACCTGGCGGGCTCGCGAGGTGCACCACTTGAGCAGCTCGTCGGCCATCTCGGTGGTGGACCAGGTCTGCACGCCCGCCTTCTCGACGGCCTCCACCATCGGGTCGTTGTGGCCCATCAGACCGGTGCCACGCACCCAGCCGATCAGCGCGTGCACCAGGGTGACCCGCGTCGACCAGGACTTCTCGGCCCGCCACTTGGCGACCACCGCGTCGAGCGCGGCCTTCGACTCGCCGTAGGCGCCGTCGCCGCCGAACATGCCGCGGTTCGGCGAACCGGGCAGCACCACATGCAGCTTCGCGTCCACGTCGTGGTCGGCGCCGAGCTTGGACAGCCCGCCGATGAGGCGCTCCACCGACCAGAGCAGCACGCGCATCTCCATTTCGGCGCGCGCGCCCGCGTCGGCGAGGTCGCCCGCGACCCGCGGCGCCGCGAACGGCAGCAGCAGGGTCGGAGTCATGGCGTCCTTGGTCTTGACCTTCGCGCCGCCGACGGTGTCGACCTGCTCGCTGCCGACCCAGTCGATCAGCGCGTCGACGTCCTGGTAGGAGGCCATGTTGGCGGGCACGACCCACAGGGCGGCGCCGTGCCTGGCGTTCTCGCGGTAGAGCTTCTTGTAGAAGGCCATCCGTTCGTCGCTCAGGCTCGAGGTCGTGACGATGACGGTCGCGCCGCCGCCGAGCAGGCGTCCGGTCGCCGCCGCGGCGATGGAACCCTTGCTCGCGCCGGTGATCACCGCGATGTCGTCCGACCACAGACCCGGCTCTTCGCCGCCACGCGCGGCCTCGGCGATGCGCTCGTACAGCCCGGCGAGCACCGAGCGTGCCTCGTGCTTGGCCTGCTCGCGCCACCATTCGGCCTGCGCGGCAACCGCTTCGCCCGCGCCGAGGAAGCCGTCTACCGGTCCGTCGGCCGAGGCGATGTCGTCCAGCAGCCACAGCCGCGCGAGGTCCTCGCGCGCGGTCGCCCAGCGGTCGTCGATCAGCACCGCTTTGCGTCCGTCGAACGCGGGCGCGACCAAACGCGGCCAGTCCGAACCCAATTCGGCCGACACCAGGTCGACCAGCGTGTCCTCGGTGGCCTCCGGCGCGGACACCTGCTCGGCGAGGCCGAGCTGCTCGAGGATCACCCGGGCCGCCGAGGCGAGCACGCCGCCGCGGCCGGTGATCTGCTCGGTGAACTCGCCGAGCGCCGCCGCGTCGACCGTGGCGCCGCCGCCACCGCCTGCCGCGGGCAGCGACACCGCGACACCGCGCCGGGCGGCGACCGCCTGCACGGCCGCGTCGATGGCGGCGTCGACCGAGGCTCCGTCGCTCAGCGCGCCGGCGACCAGTCCGCCGAGATCGCCGCCGCGCACGCTGGCCCCTTCACGGGTGCCGAGCGAGACCTCGGCGGTGACATGGCTGGCCCAGCCGTCACCGAGTTCCCACACCTTCTTGACGCGCTCGGCGATCGCGGCAGGTCGCTTGCCGGACGGGCCGAACACCTTGCGCAGGTGGTCGTTGATCGAGTCGGAGAGCACCGAGCCGAACGGCTTGTAGGTGCGCGCCAGCCGCTCCACGGTGGCCGACAGCGCGCCCATGTCGGCGTCGGCCGCGCCGTCGATGGCGCCGAGCGAGAGCTCCGAGCCGAGGTCGACGAGCAGCTGGTTGCGCCGCGAGGAGACGCCGTCGCAGAGGCCCTCGATGGTGTCGACCGGCCCGATCTGGTCCAGCCGCAGCTTGGTCCACAGGGCGATGAGCACCCGGGTGGCGTCGGCGGCGGTGAACACGATGTCGTCGGGGCGAGGTCCGCCGGAGCTCGCGACCGGGGCGGGGGCGGCCACCGCGGCGGGCGCGGCGGCGGCCGGAGCCGCGGTCTCGGCCGGAGTCTCGTCGGGTTCGTCGACCGGCGCGGGATCGGTGTCGGTCGCGTAGACGACCCCGGCTTCGCGCTCGATGTTGAGCACCTCGACGGTGGCGGTGCCGAAGCTCGGCAGCTTCAGGGTCTGACTGGCCAGGTTCGCCACGGTCGGCGTCGCGCCGAGACCGATCTCGACGAACCGCTCGACGCCGAGGCCACCGTGCGCGGCATCGGTGAACAGCAGGTCCTGGGTCTCGATCCAGCGCACCGGGCTGGCGAACTGCCACGCGAGCAACTCGATCAGCACCACCCGGCACAGCTCGGCAGGCCGGGCCGCCCAGCTGTCGAAGTCGGCGAGCACCGCGACCAGCGGTTCCGACGGCACCAGATCCGCGATCTCCTGGACGAACGCGCGCTCCAGCGTGAACGGCCTCGGCACCAGGTTCGGGATGTAGCGGCCGAGGAGCACCTCCGGGTGCAGGTCCTCGGGCAGCAGCTGCGCGAGCTTCTGCCGGAACTCCGGCACGCCCTTGCGCAGCACGGTGGAGTGGAAGGGCACGTCGATGCCAGGCACCAGGATGAAGGCCCGCTTGCCGCCGAATTCGGCGCGGCGGCGGTCGATCTCGACCTCCAGCGCCTCCAGGCCCGCGACCGTGCCCGCGATCGCGTACTGCGAGCCGCGCAGGTTCAGGTTGACGACCTCGAGGAATTCGCCGGTCTGCTCGGACACGTCGCCGACGAACCCGATCACGTCCTCGTCGGCCAGACCGATCTGCGAGGGCCGGATGGCGGCCATCCGGTAGTCGCTGCGGCCCTGGGCATCCCGCGGCACCAGCTCGTGCATCGCCGAACCGCGCTGGAACACCACCTCGAGCACCGCCTCCAGCGGCAGCACGCCCGCCACGGCGGCGAGCGCGTTGTACTCGCCGACCGAGTGGCCCGCGAGCATGGCGCCCTCGACGAACGCACCCGCCTCGCGCAGCTCGGCGACCTGGGCGACGCCGAGAGTCGCCATCGCGACCTGGGTGAACTGCGTCAGGTGCAGCACGCCGTCCGGGTGCCGGTGCTCGACGCCGCGCGCCTTGAGGTAGGTCGGGTTGTCACGCACCACGGCCAGAATGGAGAAGCCGAGCGCCTCGCGGGTGTGCTTGTCGGCGCGCTCCCAGATCTCCTTGGCCGCTTTGGACCGCGACCGGGCGTCCAGACCCATCCCCTTGCGCTGGATGCCCTGCCCCGGGAAGGCGTACACGGTCTTCGGCGCCTTCGTGCGGCCGGTCGCGGTCATCACGAGATCGCCGCCCGTGCGGCAGGAGACCTCGACGATCTCGCTGCCCGCGTCGACGGCGATCCGCTCGACTCGCACATCGATCTCCGCGCCGGGACGCACCATGCCGAGGAAGCGGGTGGTCCACGCGGTGAGCGTGCGTGCGGGAATCGAGCTTTCGGGATCCACGGCGGACACCGCGTGCTGCGCGGCGGCCGACAGCCACATGCCGTGCACGATCGGGCTGCCCAGCCCGGCGAGCTTGGCGGCGTTGTCGCTGGTGTGGATCGGGTTGTGGTCGCCGGACACCGTCGCGAAGGCGTGCATGGCACGCGGCGCGACGAGAGTGACGTCACGGCGACGGCGGCGCGGCGTGTCGGCGGCCTGCGCGGCCGTGCCTCCGGCCCGCGGGGGATCGGCGAGTTCGCCCGCGCCGTTGCGGCCGCGGATGGCGAACCGCTCGCTGAGCCGGGCCAACGGCACCACGTCGAGGCCCTTGTCCCGCATCTCGCCGACGGTGACCTCCACCTCGACCACGCGGCCCATGTCGGTGTCGAGCACCGACTTCGACTCCGCGCGGACCACGAGAATGCTCGTGGTGGAAGGCAGTTCGCGCAGCAGCTCGATCTGGTGGTCGAGATGCACCAGGTCGAGCATGCCCTCGATGACCGAACGCGCGTCGCCGGTGCGGGTCGCGCCGAGCACCGCGAACACCGTGGGCCAGCAGGCGCCGACCAGCACGTCGGGCACGGTGCGGCCCAGCGTGCTCAGCGAAGCGGGCAGACCGGAGCCGGTGACGCCTGCGTGGTCGGCGATGAGATCCGGGGTCCAGGCCAGGTTGACGTGCGCCACCCCGCCCTTGACCTCCGGCAGCGACTGGCCCGCGGCGACCGCGAGCAGCTCCGCCATGGCGGCCTCGGCGTCGTCCTCGGTGATCACCGGCGCGCCGCCGTTGTAGGTGGAGACGGGGACGGTGATCCGGATGCGCACCGCGTCGCTGCGCAGCAGCGGGACGGTCAGCTCGACGTAGGAATCGTCGCCCTCGGGACCGGTGGTCTCGACCAGGGTGGCTCCGGTGCGCGGGTGCACCGCGCCCCTGCCGTCCACGGTCCATTCGGCGACGTCGCCGAGCCGGTGCACCGGGTTCACGGTGGTGCGGCCCGACCACTGCACGTCGGGGGCGGCCAGCACCGCGTCGATCGGACCGTTCGTCACGCCCGCGGCGCGGCGCGCGTCGACCGGGGTCGGCACCACGCCCGCACGCACCAGCGAGTAGGCGGTGTCCTGTTCGAAGCGGTCGAGCAGCTCACCGACCGGCTCGTCCATCCGGGTGATGCCCGCGACCGCCACGGTGCCGGGGATGATGCACACCTGATCGGCCGAGTAGCGCGGGTCGTGCGCCTGCCACAGGGAATCCGAGCGCCACCAGCGCCGCACGTCGGCGTCGACGACCGGCACGAAGTTGACCGGCTTGCCGGGGATCTTGCACAGCGCGACGAAGAACGGCACGTCGGCCGGGTGCAGCAGGGTCTGCGCGGCGGCCGGGTACTGCTGCTTCAGTGCGCACAGCGCGTCGACCGGACGCTCGAACGCCGTGTCGTCGGCGAACAGCGTCGGGATCTCGCCGCGATCGGCCGGATGCAACCGGGATTCGGTGCGCCGCACCATCTCCGCGAAGCGGTCCCGCCAGGTGATGTCGAGCCACACCGAGCGGGTGGCGTCGAGGATGGCGTCGCCGAGATCGCTGCCGCAGTCGAAATCCTTGCGGCGGTCCAAGCCGACGGCCAGCTCGACGTAGCGCTCCAGCCAGTCCAGGTAGGTCATGGTGCCGAGATCGCCGAAGTACGGCTTGGCGGTGCCGTTCAGCGCCGCGATGATCTCGTCGCGCCGGGCGGCGACCGCGTCGGCGTCGCCCGCGACCTCGTCGAGCAGGCGGCCGGTGCGCGAGGCGGCGTTGTCGATCTCGTGGATGTCGGCGCCCAATTGGCTACGGCCCGACGCCATTCCGCCGGACGCGGTGCCCGCGCCGACCCAGTCGGGGGTGCCGGGGGTGTCGACGAGCAGCTGCTTCACCTCGGGCGCGGTGGTGGCCTCCAGGGTCGCCATCGCCGCGGTGCCGACCAGCACTCCGTCCAGCGGCATCACCGGGTAGCCGTGCGCGGCCGACCACACGCCGGTGAGGTATTCGGTGGCGCGCTCGGGGGTTCCGATGCCGCCGCCGACGCAGACCACCACGTTGGCGCGGTTGCGCAGTTCGGCGTAGGTCTCCAGCAGCAGGTCGTCCAGGTCTTCCCAGGAGTGGTGACCGCCCGCCTTGCCGCCCTCGATGTGCATGATCACCGGGTAGTCGGGGACCTCGTCGGCGATCCGCAGCACCGCGCGGATCTGCGCGACGGTGCCCGGCTTGAACGCGACATGCGAGATGCCGACCTCGGTGAGCTCTTGGATGAGCGCGACGGCCTCGTCGAGCTCGGGGATACCCGCGGTGACGATCACGCCGTCGAACGGGGCGCCCGCGCTGCGGGCCCGCTGCACCAGGCGCCTGCCGCCCAGCTGCAGCTTCCACAGGTACGGATCGAGGAACAGCGAGTTGAACTGCACCGCGCGACCCGGGTGCAGCAGCTGCTTCAGCTCGGCGACCCGGTCGGCGAAGATCTGCTCGGTCACCTGGCCGCCGCCCGCGAGCTCGGCCCAGTGGCCCGCGTTCGCCGCGGCCGCGACGATCTTGGCGTCCACGGTGGTCGGCGTCATGCCCGCGAGCAGGATCGGCGAGCGACCGGTCAGCTTGGTGAACGAGGTCTCCACCACGATCCGGCCGTTCGGCAGCCGCACCGGACGCGGCGCGTAGTCCGACCACGGCCGCGCCCGCTCGGGCGCGGCGCCGGGGGTCAGCAGGCTGCGCTGGCCGGGACGGGTCGCGGCGGCGACGATGCCGACGCCGCTACCCTTCAGCGATCCGCCGGTGACCCGGCTGAGCAGATCACCGGGGCCGAGATCCAGAATCCACTGCGCGCCCGCGGCGATCACGTCGTCCACCGACTGCACCCAGTCCACCGGATCGACGAGGATGGCCTTCGCGAGCGAACCGGCCAGCTCCTCGTCCAGCCCGCACTGCGCGGCCCAGCCGGACACCATCTCGACCGTGTCGGCGAGCGCGGGGTGGTGGAACGCGACGTCGACCGACACGTCCTCGAAGACGGGCGCGAACACCGCACCGCCGCGCACCTTCGCGTCGCGCGCGCGGGTCTGCTCGTCGGAGATCTGCGCGCAGCGCTGCCGCACCCGCTCCAGCTGCGTCGGGATGCCCGAGAGCACCGCCCTACGCCGCCCGTTGAGGATCGCGACCACGGCCGCGGCATCCGGACTCACACCCTCGGCAACCTCCGCGACCACCGCGCGCAACTGCTCGGGATCGACATTCGATACCGCCACCATCGGCGAGCGCTCGCCCACCGGCATCAGGCCGCGCCGCCGCGCGACGAGATTGCCCGCCGCGCCGACCAGCTGCGCGATCGCCAGCAACTCGGCGTCCTGCGTGCCGCCCGACCGCACCGCGGCGGCGGCCAGCAGGCCCTGCGAATGCCCGACCACGGCGACCGGCTCGTGCTCGGCCGGATCGAGGCCCTGCAACCGCAGCGCCCGCAGCGCCGCCAGCTGGGTCAGCAGCACGCCAGGCATAGACACCGCGGCCGACCGCAACACCTGATCCGACGGCGCGGCCGAGGTCTCGCCTTGATCGGTGTCGACCAGCTCGTCCTCGAGCATCCACGCGACCGGGTCGAATCCGACCGGCCGCACCACGAGCAGTTGTGCCGCAACGGGCTCCAGCAGCGCGGCCGCCTCGTTGACCAACGCGGTCAGCTCCGGCTCCAGCGCGCTGTCGCGCCCGATCTCTTCCAGTTCGCCCAGCCACTGCGCGCCCTGCCCCCCGAAGGCCAGCGCGTACGGCGTCCCGTTCAGCAAACGATCGAGCAGGGGCGATCGCACGCCGGCTGCCTGCCCGGCCGTCCTGACCACCTTGGCGCTCGCTCCGGTCCCGGTCTCGGTGCTCTCGTTGATCGTCAAGACGATTCGACTTCCTTCTCCTGGCGACATGCCCGATGTCGACACGCCGCTTCCTCCGGTGCGCGGGTCGTCTTCGACCTCTAGGCCTGATACGGGCGAGGATGGCACAAAATCATGAGGAAATCCTCACGTTTGGTCCGCCGAGGGGTCCGTACGCCCGAGTATTTCCGTACGTCCGTACCAGAATGACGAAAAACATGACTCGTCCTCATGTTTGAACGCGCTGGTCTACCGGGTTACCAACACGTATGAAACATGAGTGCCCCTCATGTTGACCGTTATTGAATCGTTATAATCCCTGGTGGGGTTACCGGCCAGTACGACACTCCTCACAGAAGCTTCGCGATCCCGGTCAAGCCCGGTAGAGTTTGGACGGTCGTACCATCAAGCGCGAGTGGCGAAATTGGCAGACGCGCCAGATTTAGGTTCTGGTGTCCACGGACGTAGGGGTTCAAGTCCCCTCTCGCGCACAAATTCACGTCATTGATGTCACTTTTCGGTATCCGTGCGTTCGAGTGCGCTCGCGCACACAGAGGCGACCTGCGATTACTCGCCCTGACCTGCGGAAACATCTGGCAGATCTGCCAAAATCCGCGTTATCAATGACACACTCGGAGTTTGCCGGCCGGGGTGATCGGCGATGATCGCACCCGTCGTTCCGCCGCAATCCCCGCTTCAGGAACTCAGCCACGGTCCCATGCCCACGGGCCCCACCATGCGCGTCGCCGACGACACCATCGTCTACGGCACGTGCACCGTCGGCGACGCGGGACCGATCCGGTGCGGTGGCCTCGCTGCCGAAACAGTTGTCAACCGCGGCGATCGTGGCCGCGGTCGAGCGCGTCGCCGAGGGCGCACGAGTGTTTCCCAAGGAAACGGCGCCCACGGCGACGCGACTATCGAAACGCGAGCTCTACATCCCTCGGCACCTCGCATGAGGACCGCGGAGGCGTGATCGCGCTCGATCCCGCTCAGCGCACGACGTCGTAGACGAGCTTGGCCACTCCATTGGAGTAGGTCGCGGACTCCTTCAGGCGCAGTTGCCGCTTGTCCCGGTCCGCCCGGCTGAACAGACTCTTGCCCTCCCCCAGCAGCACCGGGAAGACGAGCAGGTTGTACCGATCGATCAGATCGGCGTCCGCCAGACGCCGTGCCAGCTCGGCGCTGCCGTGAATGAAGACGGCGCCGCCATCGCCCCGCTTCAGTTCGGCGATATCGTCGATCGACCGCAGGATCGTGATCGGACCCCATCCCTCGATCACGGCGTCGTCTTCGAGGCTGGTCGAGACCACGTACTTGGGAAGTTCCTTGTACGCGGCGTGATCCGCAGAGTCGCGCCAGATCGGGGCGAACGCCTCGTAGCTGCGACGGCCGAACATCAGTGCCGTCGTGTCGGCGAGTTCTTCACCCTTGAGCGAGTAGGCCTCGGGCACGAACTCGGTGTCCATCACCCAACCGCCGCTGCGGTGCCCCTCCTCCTTACCTCCCGGCGAGTCCACGACACCGTCGAGTGACATGAAGCCCGTGTAGACCAGTTCACGCGTCAAAATTCCTCCTGAGATCTGAAAACTGTGCCGCTGCCCCGCATCCGTCAGGCGGCGTCGAGGGCCGCGGTGATCTTGCGGGCCATCGCAGCAACGGCGGGGCTGGGCTCGCTCTTGCGGGACCCGGCGGCGGCTTCGACGGCGACCAGGACGGTGCCGCGGAAGTTGTCGGCCTCGCCCGGATGTTGCTTGCCGAGCAGGCTCATCGCTGCGGTCAGGGCAGGCAGCACCTGGTCGGCGAGTTCGGCGACGGACTTGCCGTGCAGGTGGATGTCTTTGGACTTGGCGGCGAGCACATGCCCGACCAGCCCGGTCGCCGAGGTCAGGGCGATGGAGCCGTGCGCGATGCCCTTGTGCGGCGCACCGGAGGCGGCCATCAGCGACACGGCGCCGTAGGCGGCGGTGCGCAGTGTGCTCTTGTCCTGGTCGGTCAAGGTGATGGTGATGGACATGTCGTGTACTCCTCGAAATCGGTTGTGGCACCGACTGGAACGGTGTCGGCGCCGGTCGTTGTGTTCGATGTACACACCCTCGCCGGGCCGACTGACACCGACCTGACACAGACCTGACACCCCCACTGACACCGCGCCTCGATATGCGCGGCCCCCTCCGCCACGGAGTACGCGGGGCATCCTCGGATTGAGCAACAGTGGGGAAGGTGGCGGGCATTATAGATTGGTCGACGCGGCGACTTCTAGAGTTCGGCGAAACCGCGTAGACTTCGAGCAGGTCGGGACAGCATTTCGGAGTCCTATCATGATCAACAGAAAGAATTCACACACGAAGTTCGCCCGGTTGGCGGCGGCCGCCGGTATAGCCGCAGTTGCCGCGATTCCGGTCGTCGCAGCCGCGACGCAAGCGCCTACCGCGCACGCAACGACGCCCACGTCTGCAACCCAACTCGTCGACAGCCCCGGTTGGGGTCACGGCCCTGGCTGGGGTGGTTGGGGCTGGGGCTGGGGTGGCTGGGGTCGGGGCGGCTGGGGCTGGGGCGGTTGGGGTTGGGGCGGCTGGGGCGGCTGGGGTTGGGGCGGCTGGGGTGGCTGGGGCGGCTGGGGCTGGGGCCGCTAGCGCCGGTGACTGAGCCCGGACACGCACAGCGTGCCGGGCTCAACTGCATCGAGTACCGATCGTGTGAAGCCAGGTTCGACCAACCGGGCTGGAGCTGGTGACGAGATGAAGATCGTGTGTATCGGTGGCGGGCCTGCCGGGTTGTACTTCGCTATTTCGATGAAGCGGCGCGACCCGGCCCATGACATCACCGTGATCGACCGCGATCCCCCCGGGTCCACCTATGGCTGGGGCGTCGTGTACTGGGACGACCTGCTCGACATTCTGTATCGGAATGACCCCGACAGCGCCCAAGCGGTGCGTGCCGGGTCGGTCCTATGGCGTGAACAGGCGATCCATGTGCGCGACGACCAGACCGCACATTTCGGGGGCTACGGGTTCAGCATGGGGCGCGCGGCATTGCTCGACGTACTTTCCCGACGGGCGAGCGACCTGGGCGTAAATGTCCAGCACGAGCGAGAGGTCCACGATCTGTCCGGCTTCGACGACACCGATCTCATCGTCGCCTCCGACGGCGCGAACAGCCGGGTACGGCAGCTGGGTAATCATCGATTCGGCACGTCCGTCACACTCGGCGAGAATCGATATATCTGGCTCGGTACGGACAAGGTGTTCAGCCGATTCACCTTCGCCTTCGAACACACCCCGGCCGGTTGGATCTGGTTCCATGCCTACCCGTCGGTTGCCGAAAAGATCAGCACCTGCATCGTCGAGTGCCAACCGCAGACTTGGCATGGACTGGGATTCGATTCCCTGGACAACCTGGAGAACGTGCGTGTTCTGGAGAACATGTTCACGCGCCATCTCGACGGTCACTCGTTGATCAGCAAGACACGAGGCGAATTCGCAAGGTGGAGCCGCTTTCCCGAGGTGACCAACAAGACCTGGTATCACGACAAGGTGGTACTGCTCGGCGATGCAGCGCACACCACGCACTTCACCATCGGCTCGGGCACCCGGTTGGCCATCATCGACGCCGTCGTGCTCGCACAGAACCTGTACGAGCATCCCGAACTCGCCGACGCGCTGAAGAACTACGATGCGCAGCGGCGCGCTGCACTGCGCCCGATACAGGCCGCCGCCCGTGCCAGCATGGTCTGGTTCGAACACGCCGACCGGTATCTCGACCGCAGCGCCGTGCAGTTCGCCTATGCGATGGCGGCTCGGCACGGGCTACAAATGCCGTGGCAATATCAGCTACACCTGCTCACACAGGTACCCACCGTGCGAAAGATCCGGCGTGCTATCGACTCCGGACAGCGGTGGCGGCGGGCGGCCCGACGGGGGGAACTCGCGATGGCACTGCCTTCGCTACGTCGCCCACCCGAACCGATCCCGACCGATCAGTCGACGCCCTGATCCCCGCACAAGCCGGGCACCGTGTTCGCCACCGCCGCACCAGCCCCCACCCGATGAGCCGGCGCCGAAATACGGTTCGCCCTATCCCGGCGCGCCCAGCACCTAGACCGGCATCGCCGCCTGCCTATCCGACTCGGTCACCAAATCCAACCTCCGGACCCGAATCGTGACCGCTACCACGATCGCAGATATCACGAAAAACCCTGCACCCCAATAGAATCCGATGTCGAAACTGTGGATCGCCGCGTGTGCAGGCAGATCAGGGGACGGCGGGTGGCTGAGCACGTATCGCTCCGAGACCTGCACCGCGATCGTAGTGAGCAGCGCGGTTCCGATCGAGGCGCCGATCTGCTGCACCGCGTTCAACAGACCACTGGCCACACCGGCGTCGTGATCGTCGATCCCGTACAGCGCGGTGGCTTGCATAGCCACGAAGATTTGCGCCATGCCGAGCGCTATGACGATCTCGCCCGGCAGGACAGCAGCCCAGTAGGTGTCACCGACCCGCAACTGCGCCAGATAGATCAAGCCACCCGCCCCGAGCAGCGCACCGGCCAGCATCAGCACCCGCGGTCCGACCTGAGGCAACAAGCGACTGGCGACACCCGCGGAAACGACGATGCCGATTGGAAAGGGCAGGAAGGCGATTCCGGCCTTCAACGGCGAATAGCCCAGCGTCTCCTGGAAGTAGTAACTGAGGAACAGAAACACCGCATACATCGCGATCGGGATCAGCAAAGCGACCAGGAACGAGCCACCCCGATTGATCTCGCCCGGAATCCGCAGGGGCAGTAGTGGATTGGCGACCCGCGCCTCGATGGCCACGAAGGCCAGCAGCAGGCAGACACCGGTCACCAGCAGCGTGACCGTGCTGGCCGCACCCCATCCCGCCTGCGCCGCACGATTGAACCCATAAACGACGCTCGCCAGTCCCGCGGTCACGAAGACCACACCGGGCAGGTCATAGCCGCCCACCCGCCGGACCGGCACGTCCCGGACCACGACCGCAAGGGCCGCCGCCGCGGTGGCGAGCACGATCGGAGTGTTCACCAGCAAGCACCAGCGCCAGGACACGAACTGCGTCAACGCTCCGCCGCCGATGAGCCCGATCGCGAACCCCGCTCCGGACACGCCCCCGAAGACGGCGAAAGCGCGAGCCCGCTCGTGCGCCTGGGTGAATGTCACCGACACCAGCGACAGCGCCGATGGCGCCAGCAACGCCGCGAACATGCCCTGCAACGCCCGGCCGGCGAACAGCATGCCACCACTGACCGCCGCACCGGCCACCAGCGAGGCCACCGCGAATCCGACCAAACCGATCAGGAGGATCCGCCGCCGCCCGACATAGTCTGCCAAGCGTCCGCCCAGTAGCAGCAAGCCACCGAACATCAGCGTGTAGGCCGTGAACACCCATTGCTTGTCGGCATCTCTGATGCCGAGGTCGGCCTGCGCATAGGGCAGCGCGATCGTCACGATCGTCGCGTCCAGGACGACGATCAATTGTGTAATCGACAGTACCGACAGCGCCCACCAGCGACGATCGGACGCCACACGGACTTCGGACATGAACCTCACCCTTCGACTTGGGAAGTGGTCGCAGAACGCGCAGGAAGACACCCGCGCGATCGAATGAACTCTTGGCTACCGCCGATCTGCTTTCATCACACCGCGCGGTTATTGAGGGTTCGCCCCGGAAGGCGGCTCGCCACGAAATCCACGGCGGATCCGAGCACACCGATGACAAGGATGATGGCCACGACCTGGTCGTACGCCAACTGATCGCGGGCGTTGAGGATCTGATAGCCCAGCCCCGACCTCACGCCGAGCATCTCCGCGGGAACCAGAACAATCCAGGCGGTACCGAGACCCAGTCGCAGGCCGGTCCGAATATGATCGCGTACGGCCGGAATTATCACGACCCTCAGTTGCTCGGCGCGGGTCGCGTGGAAAGACCGCGCCACGTCCAGGAATCCGCGGTCGATGGCGTGAACCCCGGATACGGTGTTGAGCATGACGGGCCACACAGCGGCAGCTGCGATGAGGAAATAGACCGGCTGATTACCGATCCCGAACAGCGCTATCGCAATCGGCGTCCATGACAATGGAGAGATCATTCGCAAGAATTGCACGACCGGCGTCGTCGCCTGTTCGATCCGAGTGCTCAGACCGATCAGCAGACCCATGGGAACACCGATCACCATCGCGATGGCCAGGCCGATGAGCAACCGCCACAGGCTTATCGCCGCATCGGATACCAGCACCCCACGCTGATGCAGATCAGCGATTGCGGGGAGCACATGTTGCGGCGCGGTCTGACGCAGGAGCGAGTGCTCCGGCGACAGGACCGTCGTCGCCATCCACCAGAGGCAAACCGTCAGAACCATCGCCACCGCGGCGGGCCAGATCTTGGCGGCTGCTGACCGGGTTGCGTTGTGGGGGGCGGGTTTTGATCGAACGGAAGTCGAAGTCACAGCAGTTGCACCTGTTCGGTTCTCTCGAGGTCGGCGGGCAGCCCGAAAGCTTGTGTGCCACCGTGTGCACCAATCGACTTCAGTACGAAGGTGTCGTCAACCAGCTCGTTGTGCACACTGGCCGGATCTATGTTGTCCAGAAAGCCCCGATCCCCGTCCACCACCGTGTCATGCATTGCTTCGACAAGCCGTCGGGTGAAGCTGGGATACGGGTATGGCTGGAATCCCACCAGTTGCGGCGCCCACTCAGGGCGTCGCAACTGATACGGTGGCGCCGGATAAGCGAGCGCAGTGCGAACCGCAGGCAGCGGCTGCGGAAGATAGCTGCCGGACGTCAGGGCACCCGCAGCTCGATTCCGGTCCATATTGATGTGCAATTGTGCGGAAACCACCGCATCGGTGACCTCCTGCACTGCGGACGGCCGCTCTGCGATCACGTCGTCCCTGGTAACCAGGACACAACACGCATGTTCGCGCCACACGTCGCCCAAGAAGACATGGATTCGCCCGATCTTCTTGATCTGCGCGATGGCGTTGAACGGATCCGCCACTACGTACCCCGAAATCGAACGGTTCGCCAGGGCGGGAACCATATCCGACGGGCTCATGACAACCAGTTCGACGGTGCGTTTGGACCGCGACGCACTACGTCGAACAACCGGTGTGATGTCGTGCGCTCGCAGGAGCTGCTGGAGGACGATGTTGTGAATCGACCACCAGAACGGGATGGCGACCTGAGTCCCGGCCAGCTGTTCCAGATCAGCGATGTCCGGAGCGACGGTGAGTGCCGAACCGTTGGTGTGATTCCAGCCCAGCACTCGCACCCCCGCGCCCAGTGCGCGCTGGAGTTGCAGGGCCATCGGCATCAACAAATGCGCGACGTCGATCTGACGAGATACGAACGCCTCCGCCAGCCCGGCCCAGCTTCGGAACAGCACAGGCTTGCCGCTACTGACCGTCCCGGCTGGGTACAGGCCCGCCGAATGCGCGATCAACAATGGCGCCGCGTCGGTGATCGGCAGGTAGCCGATGCGAAGGGCACTCTCCCGCCGCTGCCCAGCGGTTGCCGCGCTGTGGGCGAGGTCGGCCGAGCCGAAGAGACCAGCGGCGACGGTGAGTCCCGTCGCCCCTGCCAACAGGTGTCGTCTCGAAAACGCTGTCACGGAACTACGACCTCGTCCGGGTGGTACTGCTGGAGAATGTCCTCGCGAAGCGAGGACGTATCACTGCCATTCCGTACGTCCCGCCATTCACGACGAATCCTTCCCTGGTCGAGCAGGACGATCCGATCCGACAGCGCGATTGCTTCGTCGACGTCATGCGTGACAAGCACAACCGTTGCCTCGATATCGGCAACGAGCTCTGCCAGCCACTGCTGCAAGTCGATCCGAGTGGCCGGGTCCAAAGCACTGAACGGCTCGTCGAGCAAGAGGAGCCGTGGCCGTGTCGCAGCCGCGCGCAGCACAGCTACGCGCTGCGCCTGGCCGCCCGACAGCTCGCTCGGGTATCGCTCGGCAAGGCGATCCAACCCGAAACGCCGCAACAAGGTATCGGGGTACTGGTGGTCGAATTCGTGACGGTGCGCGGTGAATCGCCTTGCCAGCGAGATGTTCTCGATCACCGTGAGCCATGGCAGCAGCAAAGATTGCTGGAACACCACGCCGGTGCGCGGGCGGGCACCATCCGCACTCCAACTGATCGTTCCGGCAGTCAGATGCTCCAACCCCGCCAAGACCCGCAGGAGCGTCGACTTGCCGCTGCCGCTCGGGCCGAGCACAGCAAGAAACTCACCGCGATCGATCGAGATGTCCACGTTGTCCAGCACGAGACTGTCGCCGAACTTCTTGCTACCCCAATCGACTGCCAGTTCACACGCACTCATGTCGACCACCTCCCAACACGCAAAATAAATTCAGGCACGAACCGTGAACAGGCCCGCCGCTATTTCGCGCCTTTTACGCCGGTCAGCCGCGTATACATTCCGCCGTGCAGGCTGTCGACGACTACGCCGCTCAGTTGATCGCGAAATACCTGTTCGAACGGTGCAAGTTCCCTGAAATGAGAGCCGACAATGCCCGACTTCACAAAGTTGTACGAATTGATGGCCTGACGCCAGCGCCCAGATGTCCGCGGCAGCGCATCGATGATGCGCACCATGGTGCCGGGCTCGAGGTTCACGAGCAGTTCTTCCAACTTCTTCGAAGGATTCGGCACGCAGCTCATCGCAATGCAACTGACAACCACATCGACGTCTCGGCGCATGGCCAGCGTCGCGATGTCATCGGTCACGAGTGAGACATTGTTCCATTTGTTCGCCGAAACACGCTGCTCGGCCTTGGCGAGAATGGACGCATTGTTGTCCACGCCAATGACATGACCGGTGGGGCCGACTGCGTTGAGCAGCGCGGGGAAGGCAAGGCCCGTACCGCATCCGAGATCGGCCACGGTCTTGCCGGACAAGTCCAGTCCGTCGACCAGCCCCGGGTGCAATTTGTCGATTCCGCCAAGCGACAGTACCCATGCAGTTCTGTCGTAAATGGGCGCCGCAATATCATACCGCTCTGCGAATTTCATTCAACACTCTCTCAGGTTGTCGTCGGTCGAAACAGCTATCGTGGAGTCACTCGAACTTTGAAACCGCCCTTGATCATCGGCGCCAGGCCGGGATCCTCGCGAAGCGACCAATTCGCGGGAACTTCGATCTTGTACCGGCTGAAGATCAAGGCCACGAGGTACGGCGCAATCAGGTACCCCAGTTGAGCGCCGGTGCATCGGTGCGGACCTGCACCCCACGCGAGATAGTGCAACAGTCGAGGCTGATCCACTCGTTTGCTCTTGTCGTAGAACCGATTCGGATCGAATTTGTCAGGATCGGTCCACCAGCGTGGATCACGGTGGATCGTCGAGATCGGAATCCCAAGCATAGTGTTCGGTGCAATGTCGAACCCTTGGAAGTTCGCTCCTTTGGATGTGAATCGGAGAAGGAGCGGAAGCCCTTGCATTCGGATCGATTCTTCGAAGCAGGATTTCACCCAATGCAGGCTGCGAACCGACTCGATGGTCGGCTGTGAAATATCGACACTGCCGCACTCGTCCACCACGCGATCCGTCGCTTCGTTGTCGAGGAGGGTGCGAACGACCGTTTGGGTGATGGCGCCGGCAGTAGTGCCGTACGATGCACTGGTCATAGTGGCTACGTCGAAACAAAGGTCCCAGAAAGTCATGGGGGTCTTCAGCTTCTTGTACCCCAGCACCATGCCGTCCAAGACATCGCCATAGGTTCCCAAAGACGGTGAGTTCTGTCGCTCGACAACGCGATTCTTGACGATCATCGCCGCGGAGTACACCGCCCACGGCCGGATTTTGTACGGACCCCACGGGCGTACCAGATTAGGCGGATCAGCGATCTTCAGAGTCGATCCGAGGAACTTGGTGAAGGTCGCGAGACCATTGTGCAACTCATCGATCTCCTGGGCAGTAAAAGGCTCCGTGAACGTCTGCTTCAGCACTCCTCGCAAAAGTGTCTGAAAGATCGCTTCCTGCATATCGGTCACGCCGTCGGAGTCGGTCGCCGCGGCAATGTTCGACTCGAGGCTGTCGAGGTAGGCTTCGACGTTGGCAGCGAACGTATTCTTCAGGCCGTCTCGCGTGACCAGCGGACTGACGATCCGGCGTCTTTCCCGGAAGATCTCACCCTCGATGAACGACAGCCCGTTCTGCCGCTTCTGCAGCATAGGATGATAGTTTCCGAACTTGCTGTAGTCGCCAGAGGTGTCCCCCATTGCCACGTGGGCATCTTCTGGGTTACCCAGTACGACCAGGTCTCGGAGCGGGAGCTTGATTCGGCAGACATCGCCGTACTGCCGGACCGCATCGCGCAAGAACTTGTTGCGATCTTTCGAATACTCAGGGTATGAACCCATGAAACGATGTCCCGGCGGTCCGGGCACGTGCCGATTCGAGAAACGGCGGCTGGTTATGCCGGTCTCGGAGTGAACCTTCGGCGCCGCCGCGTGCGGGCATTTATCGGATGTCAAGAGTCTTTCCCATCTGAATTCAGGATATCTCGGCAATAATCAATGTCAGGCTGTTTCCGCGAAGGTTTCGCTCATGCCGGGAACGCCGTCGCCTTGCGGAACACGTACGCACGAACCATTCCACTGAGGTATCGCGCTCGGGCCTCCAACATCAGGCCAGCGCTTTCGCAGCGCGCTATCGAATGTTCCGCGCCGCGGTCCATCTCCACCTCCGTGGTCATGTGAGCGACGGGATCCAAACCGAACAATCCCGCGATATTACGAACAATCCACAGGCGGAACTTCAGAACTTGACGCAACAGGCCACCGTCCGGCATTGCGAGTTCGATCAGCAGGAAATGCCCACCGTTGCGGAGAACCCGTGCCGTCTCTGCCAGCGCGGCCGATGGATCGTCCATGTCATCGAGCGCGAAACACATAACGACAGCGTCGAAACTCGACGGCTCGAATGCCAAAGACTCCGCGCTTCCACACAAGAGGTCCCATTCACTCTCCGGCCGCTCTTGCCGAAGGCGCACGAGCTTGCGTTCCGCGACCTCCAGCATCTGTTCATTGAGGTCGACAGCGCAGTAGGAGATCGGCATGCGATATACGGCGGCCAATGCGGAGCCGATCTCGCCCGTACCCGCAGCGACATCGAGCACCCTGGCACCGGGTTCGAGTCTCAGCATGCGAACCGCTCTGCGGCGGAGCCTCTTGTCGCCACCCAATGTGAGAATCGAATTGACCAGGTCATAGCGGGGAGCTATTTTCGTGAACATTGCCTGAGGCGTAGCAGGACGTGTCCCGACCATTCAAATCCCTCCTCTCTCTGTGCCTCGACACTTCATTCGCGGCGCCCTATACGGCGAACAGTTCGACCAGCTGCGTCGGCGCCAACCGCCTTCACCATCGACCAGGCACCGGATCTCGCGGCCTTACCGTCACGCAGCCAGCCCGACAGAAGTCCCACTACCTGACGAACATGTATGCGCCCCGCCAGGGCGGGAGCCTCCACCGCAGGGATGCGCGCGTCGATGAGCATCGGACCGTCGTTGCGAAGCGCAGATCGAAATGCGATCCCGAATTCCTTGGATGTCCGCGCCGTCACCGCGGGCAGCCCGCAATGCCGCGCAAAGCTTGCGAAGTCGAACGCCGCGAATTCCGACGACCTATCCGGCCACCCCATTATCCAACTCTCGAATTTGATGGCGGCGAGCGCACCGTTGTTGAATACCACTATCACCGTCGTCGATTCGACCTTTGCCGCATTTCGAAGCTCGGCCAACGTAATGCCGATCCCGCCATCTCCCACGATCGCCACGGAGATGTCCTTCGGATTACGCACGGCGGCGTCCACTGCCGCAGGCACGGCGAATCCCATGGTAGCGAACGATGCGGTCCACAGATATCTGGATGCCGACCTGACATAGCGGTACGCCCACAATGTATTGATACCGACATCCACGCTCAAGGTAGATGCCCTACCGGCTCGCGCGAGCTCGTGATCGATGATCTGCGCGGCCGTCGCCGCCCGCAATTGCCGCGCACTTTCCCGCGGCCCTTTTCGCCGGGGCGTGCCGGTACGGGCAATGCTGCTTACAGCGACGTCGTCATTGAAACATCCAACCAGCGCCTCCAGCGTCTCCCGCGCGTCACCGAGCAAGCCGATCGAGTCCGGCGGGAGCCGAAGGAATGTCAGCGGGTCGGCGTTGATGGAAATCACTGGACTGTTTCCGACCATCCCGAACGCCGAACCTCGCCATGACACACCGACCAATAGGACCAACTGGCTCTGACGGACATTGTGCATTGCTTCGTCATGGCCAGATGTCCCCACCAGGCCGTCGCAGTGGTCCCCTACGACATCCGCGGCCAATGCACCCATCGTGCAGTAGAGAGGACTTCCCGCGCGCGACGCCAACTCGATGAGTTCACGTCGTGCGCCCGATGCACCACGGCCGACGATAATCGAGACATTCTCCGCTTTTTTGAGAAGTTCCGCGGCCCGCACTATCTCTTCGTGTGCGGCCATCGCACTACCGGGAAGTCCGATCAACGAAGTCGGAATACTGAGCGCGCTCGAGCTTTCCACCAGCGCTGCACTATTGCCGGCGGCAATCGCGGAGCTGGACACGTGAATGTGCGTCACCCCCGTACCCCCGCCGGCGACAGTCGCCAACGCGTCTCGAAGGCGCGCCGCATCCTTGTCTGTGCCGTCCAGCACAACCGATATCGCCGCGATCTCACTCAGCACGTCCACCGGGTCCATGAGCCAACGGTCGAGTTCGAAGGAGATCAGCAGCACCGACGCGTTGTCGAACGATGCGTCGTACAGCCCATTCAGCTGCGCGAGCAGTTCAGCGGGAGAAGTCACCAGAGCACAGGCTGGACTCCCCGAAGCCTTGAATGCCGCGGTCGCTCGCATGGCAGCCGCCTGGGTATCGGCGACGACACGCAAGTCGAGGTCAGCACAGTCGCTCGTCAATCCCAGCCGCTCGCAGCTGTTTCTCGATAGGTACCCCGAGTCGATCCCCTGGCGCGCTATCGCATCGAGCAGATCACTCGCGAAGTCGACGACATCGGCGCGGGGCGTTCGGTCGAGCGGTGCCGATTCCACGTCCAACGCCGAGGTCAGAATCACAGCCGGCCCACGCTCCCGACCAGCCTCATGCAGCCTCGAATTCAGTTCACTTGCGTCTCCCGCCCAGAACGCCGGGAGGCCGAAGGCCCGGGCCAGATCGCGCACCGTTGCACCAGATTCCGCTCGGCAGACAACGGTTATCGGCACCGCGTATCGTACGGCGGTGGACAGCTCCGAGACGTATTGGTCCAGAGACTCGAGTTCGGTCAGCACGTAGCACCGATCGCTGGTCGCCAATGCGAGACCGATCGACATCGGGAGAGCCGAACCTTCAGCCTCCAGATTCCACGCACTGTGGATATTCGCGTGTTCGCTCAGGAATCTGCGTGACAGTCGCTGTATCGATCCGGGGTCGACAGCGACCGATGCACCAGCCAGCCGTTGCGCGAGTACCGCCCACCCACCGGGCGCATCCTGGTTTCGCGGCGTTCCAGACGAATGCTCCGATGTTTTTTCAGATGGTGCGCCGGTGCGGCTCCACACGGCGGAGGTCAGGGACTGCAGAATCGATGAAATATCGCCGGCAATTCCAACCCTCTGGCATCCGGCATCGAATCCGGACGTAGCGACATCGGTGATTTCTATCAGGGTATTCGCCGATGGGAAGTATCGCGCTACTCCGGCGGTTGGACGTCCAATCAGAAGAACAGTGTCTTCGGCTGCCGATGTGGCGGCGTCCTTCACCGGCGATACCAGTGCCTCCGGGATTCCCGACTCGGGCAACGCCTCGAGTGGAGCATCCAGCGCGTCCGCGAGAAGGCGAGCGCAATCAGTGACTTCCCTGCTGCCCGCGCCCAACACGATCGCTGTCGGCTTCGCGCAGAGATAGTCCGCGAGGTCGGCGATGCGCTTCTTGTCGGCCTCCGCGGCAGTCCGACGGTCCAACCGATACGGGCTTACCTGTGCTATCTCACCGACCGGCGCGTTCAACACGTCCGACGGAATGGCAACATGCGCGGACGTCTGCTCGAGTCGTACCGCGAGAACCATCTGCTCGAAGACACTGATCTGGTCGGCCGACATGATGTCCGACGATCGCCATGTACCGTCTCTGAACAGCCGCGCCGAATCGATCTCCTGGAACGACTTCGTACCGATACCTGCCCGTGCGACCTGTCCGGATATTGCCAGCACAGGCAGGCGGTCGTACAGCCCGTCATAAACGCCGGGCAACAAATGAGTCGCACCGGGGCCTGCCGTACCGAAGCACACGCCGACAGTGCCCGACCCCCGTGCGTAACCGACGGCCATCCAGGACGCCGCACTTTCATGGCGAACCGCGATCAGTCCGATCTCCGAGCGCCGCCCGATCGCATCGACAAGGCAATTGACTGATTCTGCGGGCATCCCGAAGATATAGCGCACATCGTTTCGGATCAAACGATCCACAAGGACATCTGCGAACCGTGGACGCCCCAACAAGTCGGCCCCAAGGTGCGAATTCATCTGCATGAACTTGCCTCCACTTGTCTGTATCCATCTGCAAGTATGTCGACGACATCAGCCAGGTATTCCATTGCAGGTACGGTGATCCGGACGCCGATGTCCGGATATTCACGAACCACAATCCCCGACTCGGCGAAATACTCGGCCAGCGGAGTCGGGCGATGCATCGGCACCCAGATGAAGTTGCCGTACGAATCGGGGACATCAATTCCACGCGCGCGAACTGATTCGGTGAACAGCGATCGGCAACGAACGACCGCATCCACCTGGCCGGCGAGCTCATCGCTCACCTCGAGCGACGCAATGGCCGCCGCTACCGCCAACCGATTCACACCGAAAGGCATCGCAAGAGTTCGACAGGCGCCGATCAGGTCGCTATGGCCGACGGCATACCCTACGCGGAGGCCCGCCAGGCCATAGGCCTTCGAGAAGGTCCGCATGACGACCAGATTGGGATGCCGGCGAGTCATGCGCACAATTGCCGAAGCATCGTTGGTTCGATCGAACTCGATATACGCCTCGTCCACCACGACGACCGTGTGTCGGGGAACTGCCGAAAGAACCATCTCGACCTCGGCAGGACTGACATGCTCGCCCGTAGGGTTGTGCGGCGCACAAATCAGGATCGCGGCCGCGTCCTCCCCCGCCGCTGCCACCATCGACTCCAGCGGCTGCCACCGATTCTCCGTGCCCGGCACCGGCACTGCCGTGCCGCCGGCACCGACCACGACTCTCTCGTACGCGTCGAAAGCCGGAACTGCGAAAACGACTCGGCCGCCATCGCCGGCAACCCGTTGCACAAGGTATCCCAGCACGCCGACGCTGCCCGGTCCGACGACGACTTGATCTGGTCCACAGCCGGCGAACTCGGCGATAGCCCGCCGCAGCGATCCGTACGACGCAGAAGGGTAGTCTGCTGCACGCTCCACTTCGGCCTCTATTGCTTTGCGAACGCTCGGCAATGGAGCAAAAGGCAATGCATTGTTCGAAAGATCTATCGCGGCGGCCGAGGAATCGCTGTCTTCGCCCGAGCGGTACTCATTCAACAAGACTGCTTCACGCACCACCGTCAACCTTTCCACCGCCTCCATCACACAATGTCCTCTTTTTTGCGCGTGTCGAGTTTCATCGCATCCATGAGAAAGATGATCATCAGTGACCCCGACACGATGCTGATCGATGAAACGGACGGATCTACCAGCAAGATCCAAGTCGACAGGTACCCCGTCGACACCACCATGTCGAAACGAAGCATGTTGTTCGCCGAGCGGCTGTCATCACGAAGGATCATTCGCGCGCACTGAATGCATACGACCGGGAACCACGCGAGGGCGATCAGATACTTCTCCGCGAACTGACCACTCGCCACCAGGAACAGTGGCCCCAAGTAGACAGTTGCCGTCGCTACCGATGCCACTATCGCTGCTCGCTGTCGTGTTCCGCTGATTGTCGCCGAGGTCGACAGACCGGCATTTCGATCGCCGTCGTAGTCGGGCAGGTTCTTCACCAGCCCTTTGGCCGCGAACCATACAAACAAATACGCAGCCATGATGATGAATTGCCAATTCCCGAGCACCGCCGGTCCGTGCTTCGCTATGGCCGGAGCCATCAGGAATGGAAATGCAACATCCAAGGCGAAGAGGCCGATCGACAACACCGGTCTCGCCTTCACGCGGAATGGCGGCAACGAATATTGGTGCGCGATGATGATGCAGATCGCTGTCATCCCGATAAAACTGACGCTCACGAGAGCCGCCAATGCCAGCATGACACCACACACCGCATAGGCACTCCGCAGCAGCCGCCGCCGACCGTAAAGACCGAGAAGGTACAACCGTGCCGGTATGTTCTGGTTGTCTTCTGCGATGTCCGAGTAGGCGTTGAACAGGTTTGCTACCGCGCTGTACAGGAACGTGATGGCGAAGCCAATCAAAACGTCCAGGTCGATCGGCAACCCAAGCATCTTGCAGGACAGATAGAACGCCAACATTCCCGGTAAGCATGTGCGCGGCCGCGCGAACGAAAGAAACAGCTCGAGTCGTCCCAGAATGCTTGTCGTGCATCCTTCGGACGAATTCACCCAGTCGATTCTCGCCTCTGCCGACTTGTCCAGAAACTCGTCAAGTGTCGGTTTCGAAATTGTTCCAGTCACGATCACAGCTCACTCGTCATGCGCAGTTACAATGTTGCCCGCTCCGGACCTCAGTCCTGCAGTAATTCCATATCCCCGTTTGTAATATTCGCATTTCCGTTGGCGCCCACCAGGCAGCGCTCGTCCCATCGACAGTTTTGCTCATAAGAGCAGGATGTAAACCGACGGCTCGCCTAGCTGATTCACGCTGTTGTGGCCGTGCTTTTCGGGTTCGTTACTCGATGACCCGCAGTCCGCGGGCGATTGTCAAGATTCCTTCGTGCTCGGTAATAGGCGTCACGCCTCCCCACGCGCAACGACCGCATTCGACTCCGAATCGAGAAGGAAGTCCGTCGTGTCTTCGAAGTCCTGGTCCGAGTGAGCATACAATGAAATTCGGGACAGGCAAGGGTTCGTGTCGTCCACTGCGGCCGACAGACCGCTTGCGCACACAGCTTCGTCCGGTCATGGTAATTGATGCCTACGAGTCCAGAATTGAGAGAAAGGCTCTCCGAACTGCGGTAATTCGACTCATCTATGGTCGAGTATCGATGATCGAGGAGCGCCCTTCGGGTGGGGAAAGATCGAGGAGCCTGTCCAACCGCGAATTTCCATCGGTTGCACAGGCTCCGGTCCGCCCCAAACCTGTTGCGATTCACGTGATTCCGTGTGGGCGGGGTATATCAGACGTCGTCTTGTATCGCAGAGAGGGTTCCAATGCTGATCGACTTCGTTCCCGACAGGAGTCTGTACCCCTTCGAGTCCCGATGGTTCGACTCGTCCGCCGGCCGGGTTCACTACATCGACGAGGGGTCCGGACCGACGATCCTGTTCTGCCATGGCGTTCCGACGTGGAGTTTCCTCTACCGCCACATCGTGAAGGAACTGCGTGGCCGGTACCGCTGTATCGCCGTCGACTATCTGGGTTTCGGATTGTCCGAACGACCTGCGGATTTCGGCTACACGGTTGCCGAGCACACCTCGGTCCTCGGCGAGCTGATCGATCATCTGCAGCTCGACGGCTTCGTCCTGATGGGACATGATTGGGGCGGACCCATCGGCCTGGGCGCGGTCACCGCGCGCGCAGACCGGGTGCGAGGGATCGTGCTGGGCAATACCTTGTTCTGGCCACTCGAAGCGAGGGCGAATCGGGTTTTCAGTATGGTCATGCGCACCCGTCCGATGCAGCGGCGGGTGCTCGAGCAGAACTTCCTCGTCGAGCGCGTCCTGCTCTCGGAGCTGGGGCGCAAGCTCAGCGCGGCCGAGGTCGATCACTATCGCATGGTGCAGCCCACCACGGAAGCCCGGCGGGGACTCGGCGTGATCGCCAGACAAATTCGTGACGCGACCCCGCTGCTGGACCAACTTTCCCGAGACGTGCCCGCCATACTCGGCGACAAGCCGACCCTGTTGGTGTGGGGAATGCGAGACATGGTGTACCGCCCGAACGCCCATATCCCGCGCATGCGCACTACCTTCACCGATGTCGAAGTAGTCGAGCTCCCACGCGCCCGTCAGTTCATTCAGGAACACGCACCGGACGCGATCGCGGAGGCGATCGCCAAGCGGTTCCCGTGAATCCAGTGGACCACAACACCACGACTCGAATCTGACCCTGCTGAACCCGCTTCGCCCTCAGGAGGCTCTCGAATCAGCGGGTCGGTAAATTGCTGCCGCCGTCGCCGACGGGCTTGGGTCTGGACAGCAACGCCTTGGGCTCGGGATAGCACCGCACCCGAGTGAGAGCGATGCGCGCAGGGCAGCGTTGCCGATTTCCGTTGCAGGACAGGCAATGTCGTGCCGGTCTGTCGCCGAAAGCGGTGCTGTCCATCTCTTCGGTCAGCTGGCCGATCTCGACGGTAGAGCGGCGGCATCGCTCTCAAGGTCTTCGCGGTGGTCGGTCAGTAGCCAGATCTCGCGCTCGACACCGTTGAACCGCGCCGCTGGCGCATCGGACGCACGCAATGCGGCGCGAGCGATGGCGAGTGCGTCGATGGGGTCGGACCTATCGCAGGCGCGCGCTGAATTCCGCGCGTGTGCCATCAGCTTCGGCGGAACACACGACGCGCTCACCGAGCCTGGTGTTCTGCGGATACCCGTATTCGACGAACCAGTCCCGGATCACGGCAAGGATGCGCTGACGGTGATCGGTCACGTTCGAGACGCCAGATCGTGTTGCGGCGGCGGTCCTCGACTGCCCCAGTCATTCGGGATCTGGTTGCGCCCGAACCTATTTCAGCAGCGACAGGGGATCTTGCCGGTCGTTCCGACGCTTCAGGTCGGGAGTTTGCGCGTCCGAGTTCGCCGGCGACGGCGGTGTGAGTGCGCTTGTGCGCGCCGATCTAGCCATCCTTGTTGCGTGTCAGCCCTTTTCGCTTGTGGCTGACCTGACGATCGAGAACGACTGGACGGCAGGGCGTGGGCACAGCAGCGGGGTGAACGGCTGGCGCGACACACGACAGCAATGTTCCTGCTAGGTGCCCACTCCAACACGGGGTGCGGTCGGAGTGGGCACGCGTCGACTCCTGGCAGGACCCGCTTAGTTTGTGCGGCCTGGGGCCTTGGCACCCGGCTTGAAGCCCATGCCGCCGGGTTTCGCAGACGGCGGTTGGACCGTGCCGCTGCTCCCGCTCTTGCCGTTGGTCTCGGCCGGTGCCGATTCCGGCCGAGCCGAGTCGGTCTCGGCCGCCGGAACGGCGACGGCAGGCTCAGCTGGTTCCGAGCCCGGGACCGGCGTCCCGGCGCTTGGAGCCTTGGGGCCGGGGCGTTTGAAGCCGGACTTCATGGCCAGGCCCTTGGCGGCGATGGTCGGCTTGACTTCGGCGGGGGCCGAAACCGTCTCGGCGGCAGGCGCTTGGGCGGTGGGAGCCGACTCGGTCGCGGGAGCGGCCGTTGCCGTGGCGGGAGCCGCGGCTTCGGGTGCCTTGGTGCCGGGTGCCTTGGTGCCGGGTGCCTTGGCCGCACCCTTCATGCCCAGTCCCTTGACGGGCGGGGCGGCGGGCGCTTCGGCGGCGGGCGCGGATTCGGGAGCCGCTTCGGGGGCCGGAGCTGCTTCCGTCTTCGCGCCGGGTGCCTTGGCGGCGCCCTTCATCCCGAGTCCCTTGCCAGGTGCCTTGGCCGGGCCCTTCATGGCCAGACCCTTGACGGGCGCGGCAGGCGCGGCCGAAGCTTCGGCGGCCGGAGCCGCTTCCGCCTTCGCACCGGGTGCCTTGGCAGCACCCTTCATCCCGAGTCCCTTGCCGGGTGCCTTGGCCGGACCCTTCATGGCCAGACCCTTGGCAGGCGCGGCCGAAGCGGCCGAAGCTTCCGCGGCGGGCGCTTCGTCGGCCGCGGCCTTGGCACCGGGCGCCTTCGCGGCACCCTTCATGCCCAGACCACCACCGGGTGCCTTGGCGGCGCCCTTCATGCCCAGACCGCCACCGGGTGCCTTGGCCGGGCCCTTCATCGCCAGGCCACCACCAGCCGGAGCCGCCTTGGCCGGTGCCGGGGTCTCGGTCGCCACCGCGACAGGCTCCGGCTCGGCCTCGGGTTCGGGTTCGGTCTTGGGCTCCTGGATGACGGTCAGGTTCTGGGTCAGCGTGGCGGGCTCGACACGGGTGATGGCATCGAGCATCAGCTGTGCGACGTCGACGACCTCGACACCCTCGCCCTCGCCCTTCTCCTGACGCGCGGTGACACCGTCGTTGAGCATCACCCGGCAGAACGGGCAACCGGTCGCGATCTTCCCCGCACCCGAACCACCGTTCGACGCCGCCAGGGTCGACAGACCCTCATCGACCCGGTCGATGTTGATCCGCTTGCCGAGCTGCTCTTCCATCCACATCCGCGCGCCACCGGCACCACAGCACATGGACCGCTCACCATGACGCGGCATCTCCACCAGCGTCGAACCCGAAGCCTCCATCAACTCACGCGGCGCGTTGTAGACCTTGTTGTGCCGGCCCAGGTAGCAGGGGTCGTGGTAGGTGACGTTCTGGGTCACCGACGCCACCGGGATCAGCTTCTTCTGCCGCACCAGACGATTCAGCAACTGCGTGTGGTGCACCACCTCGTAGCTGCCACCCACCTGCGGGTACTCGTTGTTGAGCGCGTTGAAGCAATGCGCACAGGTCACCACGATCTTCTTGCGGCGATCCTCCACACCGGCGAACACCGAGTTCAACAACTCGATGTTCTGCTGCGCGAGCTGCTGGAACAAGAACTCGTTACCCGCGCGGCGCGCCGAGTCACCGGTGCAGGTCTCCTCCTGACCCAACACCATGAACTTCACCCCCGCGGTCGCCAGCAACTCGGCCACGGCCTTGGTGGTCTTCTTCGCACGATCCTCATACGCACCCGCGCAACCGACCCAGAACAGGTACTCATAACCGTCGAAGCTGTCCGCGTCCCGCCCGAACACCGGGATCTGGAAGTCGAGCTCGTTGATCCAGTTCAGACGGTCCTTGGCGTTCTGCCCCCACGGGTTGCCCTTGTTCTCCAAGTTCTTGAACAGACCGGCCAGCTCGGAGGGGAACTCCGACTCGATCAACACCTGGTAGCGGCGCATGTCGATGATGTGATCGACATGCTCGATATCCACCGGGCACTGCTCCACACACGCACCACAGGTGGTGCAGCTCCACAACACCTCCGGGTCGATGATGCCGCCGACGTCCTCACCACCCACCAGCGGACGCGCCGCCTCGGCCCGAGCCGCTTCGGAGATCCTGGCCAGCGCGGCCTCGTCCGGCTTGCCCTCGGCGTCGACCAGACCGACCTCCTCACCACCCATGTCCGTGCGGCCACCGGCCAGCAGATACGGGGCCTTGGCATAGGTGTGATCACGCAGCGACATGATCAACAACTTCGGCGAGAGCGGCTTACCGGTATTCCACGCCGGACACTGCGACTGACAACGACCACACTCAGTACACGTGGTGAAGTCGAGAATGCCCTTCCACGAGAAATCCTCGACCCGACCCGCACCCAAAGTGTCGGTATCGGGGTCGACGTTCTCCATATCCAGCGCCTTACCACCCGACATCATCGGCTTGGCCGCACCCAGCGCAACCCCGCCATCGTCCTCACGCTTGAAATAGATGTTCGGGAAGGCCGAGAAACGGTGCCACGCAACACCCCAGTTGATGTTGCGGCTGACCACGATCACCCACACCAGCGCCGCCATCAGCTTGCAGAAGGCGAAGACCGACACCAGCGCGGCACTCGCGGGCAGCAGCTCGGCGATATGCATACTGACGAAGTCGCTGCTGGCATGGTGCTCACCGGTGTAGGCCAGCACCAATGCCTTCGCACCCAGCATGCTGATGCCCTCGATGAGCACGACGGATTCGACGAAGTAGGCCGCCAGGAAGTTGGAGCCGGAGAACCGCGAGAGCCGTTCGGGCCGACGCGGGTGGTTCGCCTGCCGAATGATGATCAGCGCCACAGCACCGACGATGGTGCCCAGGGCCAACAGCTCGTCTAGGAGGTGATAAACGAAGGTATTACCGACCCACGGCCACGTGAAGGTGGGGCTGAAGATCTGCCCCTGGGCTTGGAAGACCGTGACGAAGCCGATCATGAAGCCGACCATCACCAGCCAGTGTGCCCAGCCGACGGTCCGGAACTTCACCATGCGGGTGTGCGCGGCGAATTCCTTGACCATGGTGGCGAATCGCGGCAGGAACGGCCCGAACCGGTCCGGGGCCGGCTGGCCCAGCCGGATGGTGCGCACGATATCGCGCACCGCCAACACGAACCCAGACCACGCGAAGACGCCGACCAGTACAGAGATGACACCCAACGCTATTACCAGGGGGCTCATGCAGTGACCTTTCCCTCCCGAGGCGACGCTGCGTCGCTCGTCTTCGCCGCATCATAATATGGCTTAAGTTACTCACGGGTAACTTAAGCCATATTACCCGCCAGTAGGTCAGAGGACGCGGTTCGTCGTCGTGATCGGCCGCAATGAACTCCGGGAGCGCCGGGCGTAGGCGGCCGGGTCGATTCCGCGCAGTCGGCAGATCTCGGCGAGTCGGCCGGTCAGCAGCACGTCGGTGTCCGCAAGGGCGCCAACGGTTTCGGCGCCGAGCAGCACCATGAGCTGCCGGATCCGAGTGATCCACGTGTTGATCCCCGCGATCAGCGCATCAATGCCCTCTGCTTCGAGAATCGACAGGAAATGTCCGGATACCCCCACCGCCCGGGCGCCGAGCGCGAGGCTGCGAACGACATCGAGCGGGGTTCGCACCCCACCGGAGGCGAGCAGTGTGAGCCCGCGCCGAAGGGCCACCTCGGCTGCGTCGACCAGGCAGGCCGGGGTGGACAAGCCCCAGTCGGCAAGAAGGTCGAAGTCGGCTCGTTGCCTCCTTGCGTTCTCGATCAACGCGAAATTCGTTCCGCCGGTGCCGGATACGTCGACGATCCGCACGCCGAGGTCGGCCAGTTGCAGGACCGTGTCGGCGCTGATCCCGAACCCGACTTCCTTGACGATCACCGGTATACCGAGCGTCTCCGTGAGGCGAGCGATATTGCGCGGCCAGGCCGAGAAGTCCCGGTCCCCCTCCGGCATCACGATCTCCTGGATCGCATTGACGTGCACCTGCAGCGCATCGGCTCGCAACAGCTCCACCGCCCGCGCCGCCATCTGCGGTGTGGCATTGGCGTTGACATTGGCGATGACGTAACCGTCCGGATTCTCGCGGCGCAGTATGCGATATGTCTCGGCGACCGAACTGTCTGCCAGGTACGCGCTCATCGAGCCCGACGCGATGGCCAAGCCGGTCTCACGGGCGGCGATCGCCAGCCCGCGATTCACCTCGCCGGTGCGGGAGCTGCCGCCGGTCATCGCGTTGATGTACAACGGCACGGGCCAGGTCGCGCCGCCCACCTCGGTGACAAGAGAAACAGCGCGCTCCGCAGTGCCCCGTAGGGCGTGGTGGACGAACGCCACTTCGTCGAACGGACACGGGCGACGCCCCGTCATCGACTCGCGTTGTTGCGCGACGGCCAGACGGACATGATCGTCCTTGCGGCTGGCATAGCTCATCTGGTGCCCTCTTTCCTTTCATGGACCCTGCACCGAGTTCCTCAGCGAGACAGCACAATCGAAAGCGCAGGGCTCTCGATGGCCATACCGGGCACAGCGGCCGGGTCACGGAGCAACCGCGGGCGGTACTCGGCGCGACTCGCCTTGCGGAGCAACGCCTCCGCTTGCGGATCCAACTTTTTGTGTGTCGACCTCGGCGACTCAGCGAGCGTCCGACACTTCGGTATCGGACGAGATTCGAGAACTGCCTCCGCGAGAGGCTGCCGGAACGGGCTCTGCCACAAGTGATTCCGCCGATGCGCATACCGTGCCGCCGACCGCCCCGATGGAGCGTACACCGAGGGCCCTATTCGAGCAGGACCGATGATTGTCCCAGAAACGTAACTCCCTCTACGAATTCAATTGCCACCCGGATGCTCCCGTGAACAATTCGAACAATTCGAACTATTCGTTCCCCTACCGGCTGAGCGGTGCTATCAGTAAGGCCCGACCGGACTACCCAGCCGCGAGGCCGGTACGTCTGTGCACCCACGCTAGGTAGGTGACCTGCGGCGATGGGCGGAATCATGCTGTGCAACTGCGGCTTCCACCCAGTTGCACAGCACCCGGGTGGACGTCACCCACGGGTGGATCGGCACAGCCTCGCAGCGCACCGAGCGCGTCGGCGCTGCGGGCCCGGACAGAGCAGGTTGTGGACCCAATAAATGCATCCGGGCGTCTGAGACTCACCCCGCGGACCATAGACAAATCTTTGCTACGCCAACCACGATGCCAGTCACTTGCCCGACGGATGCGCCTGCGGTAATTTGCGAAAGCAGATCTGATCTCGAAAGGTAGGGGGACTGAGCACTTGAATCATTCCTCGAAATTGAATCGCGTCAAACAATCTCTAGAGATCGCATCGCTTTTAACTATCGGCTCCCCCAGATCCGAGGGTGAGGATCAGTCGCACATAGAACGGTTGATCGAGGCCGAATGGCCTTTGCCACCCATTCTCGTCCATCGGCCCACAATGCGAGTGATCGACGGATTTCACCGCACAGTCGCCGCGCGACTGAAGGGATTCACACATATTGATGCCTATCTGGTGGATGGCTCCGAGGAACTCGCATTCATCGTCGGGGTCCAAGAAAACGTAACCCACGGCCTGCCGTTGTCCTTGGCCGATCGGCGTACCGCCGCCGAGCGAATTATCAGAACGCATCCGCACTGGTCGGACCGTTCGATCGCGACTACTGCGGGCTTGTCCGCCAAGACGGTGGCATCGATCCGGAGCTCTATCGACGACAATTCGCGGTCGAGCCATCGCTTGGGTAGTGATGGCCGACTACGACCCGTAGACACCAACTCGGCCCGGCAAGCTGCCGCCGAGCTCATCATCGCCCGCCCCGATGCGTCCCTGCGTAGCATTGCCCAAGAGGTGGGTCTCTCTCCGTCAACCGTTCGTGACGTACGCGCCAGGCTCAAACGCGGGGAGGATCCGCTCATCCAGTCAGACGAAAACAAGGCCCCCCGTACACGATCGGCGTCAGAGAGCGAGCTATCGGACGCGGCCGATCGATGTACGCCCTCTCCTTATCCCAAGAAGACCGCTGATCTCGATGCCCTACTGGCGTTGCTCTCACGTGACCCAGCGCTACGGATGAGCGCCAGCGGTCGCGAACTCCTTCGCTGGCTGCATCAGCGCGCAGTGAACAGCGACGATGCCCAGAAGATAGCCGACACCATTCGGCCCCATTCCCGCGACCATATGATCGAATTCGCGCAACAATGCGCCGCCAATTGGTCGAGGATCGCCCAGGACCTGCAAACTGGCCCGCATACCGCGAAGAACAGCTCGCCGAATTCCATGTCGGCTTGAGATCTGCAAAGTACTTCCTTTTGGAACCACTCACCAAGGGCTCGGCGACGGGCTCATACATTTACCAGTGGAGTCGGCATGTCAAAAATTGCAGTTATAACCAGCGGCCTGCAGTACGATATCGTCGGAAAGAATCCGGAGCGTGAGGCGGCAATTGTCGCGGCCACTCCGCATTTGTCAGGATTCTTGTCCGCCATGCGGCGACGCGGCCATCCCGTGTTTCACCTGCAACTCCTCAACGAACCGGACGATCCCCTCGCCGAGAGGTACGACGGCCGCGTCCCTGCCCTGCGAGGCACAGCGGGCGCCGACGTGGTTCGCCAGTTCCTCGACTCGGAGGATGTTGTTCAGGAGAGGAGCAAAGACAGCGGCTTTTACGAGACCGACCTGCACGAAAGGCTCCAAGCTTTGGGGGTCGAGACCTTGGTACTCGTCGGTCTGCAAACACAGATCTGTATTCAGACGACGGCAGCCGACGCATTCTTTCGTGGATACATCGTCGGGGTGCCGAGCGACTGCGTGTTCTCCGCTCTCGAAGCCGACCGTCAGCGTGCACTCGAATGGCTCGACGGTTACTGCGCCACGGTTGCCAGTTCCGAAGAGATCCTTCGGACGATAGATGAGAACGGCGGCCTCCCTCGGAAGGAGACCAAGACACCATGACTCTCACCACCCAGCAGATCCAACTCGACCACGGCACGGGTGCGGCACTGTCCAACGAGCTCGTGGACTTCATCGCGGAGACATTGAGCGATGTCTATGCGGGTGAGATGGAGGACAGCGCGGTCCTCCCTGTAGAAGGCAGCCGTATCGCGATGACTACGGATAGCTTCGTGGTCGACCCGCCGTTCTTCGGCAACGGCGACATCGGAAAGATCGCGGTCTGCGGGACCGTCAACGATCTCGCCGTATCAGGAGCATCCCCCCGCTATCTCACGCTCGGAATGATCCTCGAGACGGGACTGTCGTTCGACCACTTGTTCCGTGTGCTGACCTCCATTCGGGAGACTGCGCGAGAAGCAGGTGTGCAGATTGTGTGCGGCGATACGAAGGTCGTCCGCGCCGGCGAAGCGGATCAGTTGTACCTCAACACAAGTGGGGTCGGCTTCTTCGCACGGGAACCCCTGCGGATGGATTCTGTGCGCCCCGGAGATGCGGTCATCCTGTCCGGCCCCCTCGGTAACCACACGGTTCATCTGCTGTCGATCCGGGAAGGTCTCGGCTTCGAAAGCCGCGTCCTCAGCGACTGCGCACCGCTCAACACCATGATCGACCGATTGTTCTCCGCCGTGCCTGCCGGGTCGGTTCACTCGATGCGTGATGTCACGCGAGGCGGGCTCTCCGCTGTACTGCACGAGTACGCAGGCAAATTGGACAAAGCCATCGTGATCGAGGCACCGGCATTGCCCATCCAGCACGAGACCGCGATGGCGGCGGACATGCTGGGGATCAATCCTCTGCACTGCGCCAACGAAGGTTGCCTGGCGATTTTTGTCGATCCCGACGCGACCGATGACGTGCTCGCCGCACTGCACGGGCACGAGTACGGCAGGCACGCCGCAGCGATCGGCGAAGTAACTTCCCGACATGGCGCCGCGGTAGTTCTCCGGGATTCCAAGGGCCACGAGTCGACGCTGCAACCTCTCCGGGGCGCAGAGCTGCCCCGGCTGTGCTGACCCATCGTCATGACCGAACAAGCAACCTGGCAGATCAGGGTTACCGGCGTCGTTCAGGGAGTGGGCTATCGCCCGTTCGTCTACAAGCTTGCCCGTGAGCGGCAACTGGCTGGATGGGTTCGCAACGATCCGGAGGGCGTGCTCATCGAGGCGAGTGGCCGCGAGTCGGCGCTGCACCTTTTCTGCGAGGAGCTGGCAAGCGAGGCTCCGGAGCTGGCCCGAGTCGATCACGTGGCAGCCCTCAGCACGTCGGCGGGGCAGTCGGCGGCCACCAGTTTCGAAATCGTGAACAGTGAACACACCGGGGCAAAAGTGGCCCTGGTGCCCGCTGACACGCACGTGTGTGCCGACTGTCTCGCCGAGTTGCGCGATCCAACCGACCGCCGTTACAGGTACCCGTTCATCAACTGCACGAACTGCGGCCCACGGTATTCGATCGTTCGCGCGCTACCTTACGATCGGTCGCAAACCACAATGCATTCCTTCGTGATGTGCGAGAGGTGCGACAAGGAGTATCGGGATCCGGAAAGCCGGCGCTTTCACGCTCAGCCCAATGCCTGTGCGGAATGCGGACCTCGTCTGTTTCTTGCCGACAGGCGCGGAACGGTCCTCGAAGGCGAGGCGGCATTGCGGCAGTGCGCACGGGAGTTGATGGCAGGACGTGTCGCGGCTGTCAAGAGTGTCGGCGGCTTCCACCTCGCCGTGGATGCGCGGAGCGCCGAGTCGGTGGCCTTGCTCCGCCGGCGCAAACGCCGGGATTCGAAACCCTTCGCCGTCATGGTTCGGGATCTGGCCACCGCCCATCGGATCGTGGAACTATCCGCGGCGGAGGAAGAACTGCTGCGGTCGCCTGCGAGGCCGATCCTGCTCGCTCGCAAGCGCCCCGGTTCGCTCCCGGAAAGTGTCGCTCCGAGGAATCCGAATCTGGGTCTGATGCTGCCCTCGGCACCGCATCATCACCTGCTCCTGGACGAATCCGGCTTGGACGTACTGGTCATGACCAGTGGAAACATCTCCGGCTATCCGATCGTCCATCGGAACGAGGATGCCCTTCACCAGCTCTTCGAGATCGCTGATGTGATCCTCTACCACGACCGTGAAATCGAGATCAGAGTAGACGATTCCGTGGTCCGGTTGTCCTCACATCCCGAATTGGACGGCCCATTACTGACATTCCTGCGGAGAGCGCGCGGTTACGCACCGTATCCGGTGGAAGTCGGCCGTCCACTGGCTCCTCTCGTCGCCTATGGTGCCGAACTCAAGACGACGGTGGCCCTGTCCGCCGGTTCCCGCGTCTACCTCAGCCAACATATCGGCGACCTGAAGAACGACGAAACCTTTGCCTCTCATCGAAAGACCGCGGCACACCTGGCTTCGCTCTATGAATTACACCCCTCGGCGGGCGTTTACGACATGCACCCGGAGTTCCGCGGCAGTGGTGCGCACGAAGGTATCGGCGAACAGGGCGATCCGATGTTCGTCCAGCACCATCACGCTCATATGGCCTCGTGCATGGCGGAGAATCAACTCGCCGGAGAGACCATCGGCGTGGTCTTCGACGGGGCAGGCTACGGCGCCGACGGCACCATCTGGGGCGGGGAATTCCTGGTCGGGGGCTTCGAACGGTTCGAGCGCGCAACGCATCTGCGACGCTTGGCGCTGATCGGCGGTGACCACGCGGTACGCCAACCGATTCGAACCGGGGTATCCATTGCTTTGGACACGTTCGGCGACATCGACGTGGCAGTGAAGGCTTTCCCGGAAATCGGTCGCCTCGAACGGGACCGCCGACATGCGTATTCGACGATGCGAGCGCGAGGCATCAACTCGCCCGAAGTGTCGAGCATGGGTCGGCTGTTCGACGGAGTGGCTGCCCTGCTGGGTGTGTGCTCGCATGCCGAGTACGAAGCCCAAGGCCCGATCGAGTTGGAGGGCTTGCTCAACCGCGACCTCGACCTGGTCGACGGATACGAATTCGAGCACAACACAACCGAAGTCGACTTCAGACCTGTGATCCGTGCGATCGCGGCGGACCTCGCTGCCGACATATCGCTCGCCGAGATCAGCCGTCGGTTTCATTCCGGCGTGGTCGCCATGGTGCGACGGCAGTGCGGCGAGATCTCCCGCGAAACCGGCATACGGCGGGTCGTGCTTTCCGGCGGTGTGTTCCTCAACGAATTCCTCCTGGTCAACTGCATCACGATGCTCGAACGAGAGGGCTTCGAGGTTTACAGCCACCGCCAAGTCCCCCCCAACGACGGAGGTATTGCCCTAGGCCAGTTGATGGTCGCAGACGCGTTGTCCTCGTCGATTCACGAAACCGGTGACAGCGTGTGACGGAGTCGAAGAGGCAAACCCACAGATTTGTTGCCCGGGTGGGTGACTGGGCGCAACGGGAGTGATGATGGGTTTCTCGATTTTCACGATCCTCTTACCGGCCGCACTGGCGCTGGTGATGTTCGGGTTGGGTCTGACGCTGACACCCGGAGATTTTCACCGGGTGGTGCGGTATCCGAAGGCGGCGTTGATCGCGCTTGGCTGTCAGATGGTGGTGCTGCCCGCCCTCTGTCTGCTGCTGGTCAAGCTGTTCGGGCTGACCGGAGCGCTGGCCGTGGGCATGATGTTGCTGGTCGCCTCGCCGGGGGGCACGTCGGCGAATCTGTTCAGTCACCTCGCGGGTGGGGATGTGGCGTTGAACATCACGCTCACCGCGATCAATTCGGTGCTCGCGGCGTTCACGATGCCGATCGTGATCGCGCTGTCGGTCGCCGAGTTCATGGACGACGACGCCTCCGTCGGGCTGCAACCGGCCAAGTTCGTGCAGGTGATCGTGATCGTGCTCGTGCCGGTGGCGATCGGTATGTGGGTCGATCGCGCGTTCCCCAGGTTTTCCGAGCGGATGCGCAGACCGGTGAAGGCCGGTTCCGTGGTGGTGCTGGTCATGGCCATCATCGCAGCGGTGATGTCCGAATTCGACACGCTGCGTGACAATTTCGGGCGACTGGGGTCGATCACGCTGACGCTGTCGGTGCTGAGCCTGTCGATCGGGTACTTCGTGCCGCGATTGTTCGGGGTCGGCACCGGCCAGGCCATCGCCTCGTCCATGGAGATCGGCATCCACAATGCGACGCTCACCATTGCGGTCGCGGTGTCGGCGCTCGGGAACGAAACCATGGCCGTGCCGGGCGCGACCTACGGCATCGTCATGGCCGGCCCGGCCGCGATCGCGGCGTATCTGCTTGCACGGCAAGCGAAATCAACCGTGGATCGGACGGCATCCCTCGCCCGCGCCTGAGCCGGGATCCGGCCCCCTCGGCACGCGACGCCCGCGCGGGACACAGCCGATAGGGCCTCCGATGGAGTGCGCGCGTGAATGTGCTGTTTTGTCGGCCACGCGCCTCGTGAAGGTGTCCAAGTCGGTGGACGTCCTGCTATGGCGACCCGCATTCCTGGTG
Organism: Nocardia sp. bgisy134; assembly: GCF_965341865.1. Classification (GTDB taxonomy): domain Bacteria; phylum Actinomycetota; class Actinomycetes; order Mycobacteriales; family Mycobacteriaceae; genus Nocardia. The sequence continues at coordinate 223,517 of NZ_CBDQZP010000001.1, read as the reverse complement.
CAGCTAACGCTCCACCAGGAATGCGGGTCGTCGACGTCGGACTGACGCCGGATGCAGCCGGATCAACCGAGCGTTGCACCGCTGTTCCCGCGCGGCTTCTGCGGTGCAGTGCCGGAATGCGGTGTCAGTCGGCCACGACCGGATAGGCGTCGACCTGCCTGCGGTCCAAGCGCGGAATGATTCCGTCGATTCCAAGCGTCCGGAAGTGCTCGTATTCGCGGTGGGCGGCGAAGCCTTCGGCATCGATGTAGCGCTCGAGGATCACCACATGCGCTGGGTCGTCGACGTTTTGGAAGTAGTCGTAGGACAGGTTGGCCGGTTCTTCGCGACTGGCGGCGCGCAACCGGGCCAGCAGTTCGAGCACGGCCGCCAAGTGCTCCGGTTGCACGTGGTAGTGCGCGATCACTTGGAAGTAACTCTGAGCCAACGGATTTCTCTCCTTGCTGCGTACGACGCCCTCGGGCACGGGATGAATTCGGCGGCGCGGCAAGGCGTGCCGGACGGCCATGGCAAGCCCTCTCCGGGCGTCTACTCGACTAACAACAAAGTCAACATTCTTACTACTTGGGCCACGATAGCCGAGGCCAAGACGCTATCTAGCGCACTAGGCTACGCACAACCCGTCGAAACACCGACTTGGACAGTTCTCAGCAGCGTAGGCCACACATTCTGTCGCAAACCTTGGTCTCGTTGTCGCAATCCCATCCCTGCCGATGGTTAGCGTCGCAAACGTGACAATGCACCAAAGAATAATCAACTCATTCACTATGGCTTCTCGAAACGGCACAGTTCTGCGCCTGAGCATCCGCACGCGCTGCACCGGTGGCCGAAGCGAGACTCGCCGGTCGATCGAGGGTGAGCAGCAGTGCCACAACCACAGCGCCGGAGTCGTTCGAACAATCCGCGACACCTGTCGATGTCGGGCATCCGCCGATCATCACCCATCGAGCATGACCGAATGACATACCCCAACCAGTCCGGCAGTGCCGCCGGACCGAGACGAAAGCAGCAAGCATGCGAGCGCTCTACTACAACGGTGCCGGAGGTTTGGAATGGCGCGACGATCCCGAGCCGGTGATGCGAAGCCGGACCGACGCCTTGGTGCGACCCGTCGCGGTCTCGACCTGTGACCTGGATCAGCGGGTGATCCGCGGCTCGGTGCCCCTGCCGGGTGTCGACGCACCGTTCGCCCTCGGTCACGAAGGCGTAGGCGAAGTCGTCGAGGTCGGGGACGCGGTCACCGGCATCGCCCCCGGCGACCTGGTCGCGATCCCCTACCACGTGTCCTGCGGCAGCTGCGACCGATGCTTGGCGGGTCTGCCGCTCTACTGCCGGGCAACCGCCGCTCACGGTGTGGCGGCCTACGGAATCCCGTTCGGCGGCGGCTACGGCGGTTTGTTCTCCGAACTCGTGCGAATCCCGTTCGCGAACTATTCACTACTGCCGCTACCACCGAACGTGTCACCGGTCCAGGCTGTTTCGGCGGGCGACAACCTCGCCGACGCGTGGCGCTCGGTGGTTCCGCATCTACGCCGCGATCCCGGCGCCGACGTGCTGGTGATGAGCGGCGGCGCCATCGGCCTCTACAGCGCCGACGTCGCTCGTGCCTGCGGCGCCGGTCTCGTGCATTATGTCGACCGCGACGCTGACAGACGCCGCATCGCCGCCGAGCTGGGCGCCCGGACCAGCGCTCCCGAGGAGTTCGAGCCCGGCGAGCACGAATATCAGATCGCCCTCAACCACTCCGGCGGATCACGCCGCGCCTTCCGGGACGCGATCTCGGCGACAGCTCCCGGCGGTCATGTCGAGAGCAGCTCGTTCTACTTCACCGATGTCGAACTGCCGGTACCCGCGATGCATATGAAGGGCATCCACTTCTGCAGCGCGCTCAGCAACGCCCGCGCGCACATGCCCGAGGTGCTGAACCTGCTGTCGGGCGGCCGCCTGCGTCCGGAACTGATCATCAGCGACGTGATCCCGTTCGACAGCGCCGACCAAGCGATCCTCGAGGTCGGATACAAACCCGTCTTCGTTCGCCCCGCCACCATCGCCACCGAGCAACCGTGAGCCAGCCGACGGCCTGCTTCGCCGACATCAACAGGAAACAACCATGAGCACTTCGGACTTCACCTCGATGAGCGGGCTGGAGCTGATTCGCTGGGCCCAGCGGGAACGGCCCGCCGACATACCGTCCATCGGCCGGCTCATCGGCATCCGGATCGACGAGGTCGAAAAGGGGTACGCGGCCATGTCGATACAAACCCAGCCCGACTTCTCCAACCCGCTCGGCCAAGTCCACGGCGGCATTGCCGCCACCCTGCTCGACTCGGTCATGGCGTGCGCGGTACACACCACCCTTCCGGCCGGAGCCCGCTACACCACCCTGGAGCTGAAGGTGAACTACATCCGCGCCGTCGCGCTCGACGCCGGACGAATCACCGCCGAGGGCACGGTGATCCACGTCGGACGCACGGTCGCCACCGCCCAGAGCAAGGCTCTCGACGAGAACGGCAAACTCGTCGCGCACGCCACCACAACCTGCATGATCTTCCTCCCCCGCTAGACCCGCCCGGGGGTGGCGGCGACCGGTCGCCGCCACCCTCGTAGCCAGGACGACGCTACGACTATCGCACCCCATCTCGAAGGATTGTCCGGCTACCTCAGCGGCGCAGTTCCCTGACGAATCCCGCTATGGCAGAGCCGATCTCATCCGGACTGTCCTCCTGGATGAAATGTGATCCGGAGACGGTGATTTCGCGCTGGTTGGGCCAGGTGCGACAGAATTCGCGTTGGTCGCCGGTGAGGATGGAACCCGGTTCCGCGTTGACGAACAGCTTCGGGATTTCGCTTGTGCTCAGCCATCGTCCGTAGTTCTCGACCACCTCGACGACATCCTTCGGCTCTCCGTCGATCGGTATCTGGCGAGGCCAGCTCAGAGTGGGTCGGCGGTCCTCACCCGGGGACGCGAACGGCCGCCGGTATTCGGCCATCTCCGCGTCGCTCAGTGGCCGCAGCACCGATCCGGGAAGTACCCTCTCCACGAAGATATTCTTCTCCAGCACCATTCCCTCACCGGCAGTCGACCGGAAGCCCTGGAACACACCGCGCGCACCCTCCGGCCACTGTTCCCAGGTGACCGGCATGACGATGCTTTCCATGTAGACGATCGCCCGGACCCGGTCGCGGTGTTGGTTCGCCCAATCGAATCCCAGTGCCGACCCCCAGTCGTGCAGGACCAGCACCACGTTGTTGCCGAGGTCGAGCGCATCCCACAGGCCGAAGAGATGGTCACGGTGCTCGGCATACGTGTAACGGTCGGGGCCGAAGTCCGGAAGCTTGCTGGAATCGCCCATGCCGACGAGGTCACAGGCGACCAACCGCCCCAGCCCCTGGCAGTGGGGCATGACATTGCGCCACAGGTACGAGGAGGTGGGGTTGCCGTGTTGGAAGACGATGGCGTCGCCCTGCCCCTCGTCGATGTAGGCCATACGTTGCCCGCGAACATCCGCGAACTTCTTCGGCGCGAAAGGCTCTGTGCTGTAGGACATCGAGAATTCTCCTAGTTGATCAGTGCCTTGCGAAGGCAGGTCGACGCCGCTGCACGAAGGCCTGAACACCTTCGCGGCCGTCATGGCTTCGGCTGGCTCGTACGAGTTGTTGTGCCTCGCGTTGACAGCTCATGCCTCTGCCCCATGTCCGCGGCCGGTGTGTTCGTCGACCGCAGCACCCATCTGCGCCACCGCATTCCGGCAGACTCTGAGAATCCGCGTCGAGAAGGACTCGGATTCCACCGCCCGCGACAACACGAGTCCACCGATGCACAAGGCCAGCGTCGCGATGGCCTCGTCGTAGAACTCGTGCTCCCACGCATCGTCCACCGGGCGTCCGCCCATCGCGTTGAGGGTCTTGCGCAACTCCTCCTCGTAGGCAACCCGGAACTCGGCGGGCATGCGCGCGGCGTCGGACCCGACCGCCGAGAACGCACACGAATCGGCGCGATCGTCGCGGTGCGTCCGGTTGAGATAGCCACGCGCGAGCCGGGCGGCACGGGCGCCCCACGATGCGTCCCGCGTCTTACCGATCCAGCGCGGCCTGGTTCCGGCGAGCCCGTGCCGGAAGGCCGCGATGGCCAGCTCGTCCTTGTTCGCGAAGTGCGAGTAGAAGGCTCCGTGCGTCAGTCCCGCGTCTTGCATGACCTTGCCGATGGCGCCGCCATCGGGACCATCCGCCCGCAGCCGTGCGGCGCCCGCGTCGAGGATACGGGTCAATGACTCTCGTTTCTGTTGCGCTCGCTGCCCCTCCCCACTGGCTGACTTTCGCATGTTGACCGTCATGCGACTTACACTCTCGCATGATGTCCGTCATGTCAATGCGTCGGCCGGGCGGGCTGCGTCGCCGAAATCCGATCTCAGAGCTTGGCCCGAAGTCCGGCCAGGACGACTTCCAGTCCGTCGCGGAATTCGATTTCCGGATCTCCAGCGGCGGCCGCGTGGGCGATCTCGATCAGTCTGGGGAATCGGTCGGCGGGTAGTTGCGCGACGCGATCGGTGGCAGCGGCGCGGTCCCTGCCAGCGGGTGCCGAGAGGGGGTTGGCGAATTCGGCTTGGGCGAAGCCGGTCACGAAGCCGGACACCACACGGAAGGCGACCAGCAGATCGAGCCCCGATCTTCCCGAGTCGGCGAGTGCCTGCAGCAGCACCTCTGCGGGTGCGAGAGTGGGGATGTCGAAGGTGCGCCTAGTGAGGACCAATGGGATGGCGTGCGGGTGCGCGCGCGCCGCCCGCCACATGGCCTCGGCGATCGCGAAAACGCGCGTCTCCCAATCGCCGCCCTCGTCCGTCCACTGCGTCTCGGCCATCACGGCCTCGGTGACCAATTCTTCGAGACCGTCGCGACCGTCGACGTAGTTGTAGATCGTCATCGCCCCTGTCCCCAGTTCGGCGGCGAGGTTGCGCATGGTGAGACCGGCGAGCCCCTGCTCGTCCACCAATGCCAGTGCGGCCGTCTGGAGCTGTTCCCGGCTGAACTTTCTGGGTGCCGGCATGACCCTCCCTTGTTCAAGTACGTCGTACGTGATTAACTGGCGATCGTTCACGTACAACGTACCTAAATGGAGGTTCGCATGACCATACGCACCACGTTCCCGTCCGGATCAGACGAATGCGCGGCGTGGCTGACGCTGCCCGAGCGCCCCGGCCCGCACCCCGGTGTCGTTCTCGTCCACGGCGGCGGCGCGACACACGAGATGATGCTCGCGCAGTACGAGAAGTGGTTCGCACAGGCCGGATTCGCCGTGGTGGCCTTCGACTTTCGGCACCTCGGCGAATCAGGTGGTCACCCGCGCCAGCTGGTGAGCCAGCGCCGCTACGCCGAGGATGTCGACGCCGCACTGGCCTTCGCCCGCTCCAGGCCCGAACTGGATCCGCACCGGATCGCACTCTGGGGCACCTCCTTCGGCGCCAGCCACGTCCTGGCCGCAGCCGCCCGCCACCACGACCTGTGTGCCGCGGTCGTCCAGTGCCCGGTCTTCAGCGGACGCGCGGTCGTGTCCCGAGCGGGAGTACGGCATCTACTGCGGTTCACGGTCCCGATCGCCGCCGACCTGACACGCGCCGCACTCCGACGGCCACGCCGCTACGTCCCACTGGTCGGAAAGCCCGGCGAACCGGCGTTCGTGACCCAACCCGGCGCCCTCGAAGGGTGGCAGTCGGTGACGCCCCCCGGTTACCGCTTCGACAATCGGATCACGGCGGCCTCCGGCCTCGGCATGCTGTTCTACAACGCCGCATCCGCCGCGCCACGCGTACGCTGCCCACTGCTGGTGTGTGCCTGCGAGCACGAGAACCTCATCGACCCCGCCATCGCCGGACGGGTGGCCGCCACCGCGCCGGGGGCCGTCCTGAAGCACTACGAGGCCGACCACTTCACCGTCTATCACCCGCCCGCGGTCGAGCAGATCGTCGCCGACCAGATCGACTTCCTGACCACACACCTCACCCCGAACGCGTAACCACCACGCTCTCGAGTCTCGGCGCGTCCGCGTGGGCTGTGCTCAGCCGGCGCGTTTTCGCGCGTGCGGCCACCGCGGCATCTCGTCGACGTCTTCACCCTCCTCGGCCGCGACCCACCACCCGGTGTCGTCGAGGTAGTGCTCGAACCACTGCGCCAGCCTCGGCGTACCGGTCGGCATCGGCCTCACGACCGGTCCGGGCGTCCGCTTTCCGGTCGGCGATCGCGCGAGCCATTCAGTGACCTGCATCACAGGATGTCAGGTTCTTCGGCGCTGCGGTGTCTAGTTCTCGAGCCTCTCGGAGCGAAGGAGACACCATGAGCAAGAACATCGATGTGGTCGTGATCGGCGGCGGATATGCCGGTGTGATGGCGGCCAATCGTCTGACGCAGCGCGAGGACGTGACGGTGACCGTGATCAATCCGCGCCCGGTCTTCGTTCCGCGGCTGCGTCTGCATCAGCTGGTGGGTGGGACGCACGACGCGGTCGTCGACTATGCGGAAGTGCTGGCCGATGGTGTGCGGCTGGTCGTCGACAACGTGACGCGGATCGATGCGGCCGGGCGCAGTGTGACCCTGGCCGAGGGCGGCACGATCGGCTACGACTACCTGATCTACGCGGTGGGCAGCGGCAGCGCGGGCCCGCAGGTGCCGGGCGCGGCCGAGTTCTCCTACCCGGTCGCCACTTTGGAGGCGGCCCAGCGGCTGCGGTCGGCGCTCTTCGACACGCCGATGTCGGCCCCGGTGACGGTCGTCGGTGGCGGCCCGACGGGCATCGAGACCGCTACCGAACTGGCGGAGCAGGGGCGCGCGGTCACGTTGGTCTGCGGCGGTCTCCTCGGTCCGTACCTGCACCCGAGGGCGCGGCGCACCGCCCGCAAATACCTTGCCAGACTGGGCGTCACGGTGCTGGAAGGCCCCGACGCCTCGGTCGCCGAGGTGACCGAGGCGGCCGTGGGACTCTCTGACGGTCGCGTTCTGGCGAGTGAGGTCACCATCTGGACGGTGGGCTTCGGTGTGCCCGATCTGGCCGACCGTAGCGGATTGCGCACCGATGCCGCCGGACGTCTGCTCACCGACGAAACTCTGACCAGCCTCGATGACGACCGCATCGTCGCCGCGGGCGATTCGTCGGCGCCCTCGGGCCTGCCATTCCGGATGAGCGCCTACGCCGCGGGATGCCTGGGCGCGCACGCCGCCGACACGGTGCTGAGCCGAATCGCGGAAGAGCAGCCGTCGGCGATCGACCTGTCGTTCCCCGCGATGTGCATCAGCTTCGGCAGGGGCGCCGGGATCTTCCAGCTCGGCCACAAAGACGACACCGCGATGCGGCTGTACTTCAGCGGGTTCGCGGGCAAGAAGCTCAAGGAGTTCTCCTGCGCCGCCAGCGTGAAACATCTGGTGAACGAAGCCCGTAAGCCCGGTTCGCACCACTGGCCCAAGGACGGCAAGCACCGGCCGGCGCTGCTGCTGGCCCAGAGCGCCGACGCGGTGGCACCGGTCGCGTAGAACACCGAAACCATTGTTGGCTGTCAGTGATCTCGGCCGCACGATGTGCGTCATCGCCCGGATCCCCTCGGACGCTGCCGCGCATCGTGCGTCATCGGCGACCCGAACTCGGACCTCACAACGCACGGGAGAGGGCCCCATGGACACCCCACCTGAATCCACCGGCAGCGACCGCGCCACCGTCGAGGCGACCGAGACGTTCGTCGCCCACCGCAGGCTGCTGTTCACCGTCGCCTACGAGATGCTCGGATCGGCGGCCGACGCCGACGACGTCTTGCAGGAAACCTGGTTGCGCTGGGTCGAGGTCGACGCGGCGCACGTCGACGACCCGCGCGCCTATCTGGTTCGGATCACCACCCGCCAAGCGCTCAACCGGCTGCGCTCGATGAAACGCCGCCGGGAGGAATATGTGGGCTCCTGGCTGCCGGAACCACTGGTCACCACTCCGGATGTGGCCGCCGACGTCGAACTCGCCGAAAGCGTTTCGATGGCGCTGATGCTCGTGCTCGAGACACTGACCCCGACCGAACGGGCGGTGTACGTGCTGCGCGAAGCATTCGGGATCGGCTACGACGAGATCGCGGCCGCGGTCGGCAAAACCTCTGCGGCCGTGCATCAGATCGCCCACCGCGCCCGCCGCCACGTCGAAGCCCGCAGGCCGCGCCGCACGGTCACCGCGCGCCAGGCCGAGGCGGCTGTCGAGGCGTTCCGGCGTGCGCTCGAGACCCGCGACCTGCAGGGCATGCTCGACGTGCTCGCACCCGACGTCGTGGCGATCAGCGACGGCGGCGGCATCAAGCAGGCCACACCGCGGCCGATCATGAGCGCCGACAAGGTGGCCCGGTTCATCGTCGGTGGTCTCACCAAGAACGGCGTCGCGTTGTCCGTCGAGCCGACCACGGTCAACGGCAGCGCCGCGCTGGCTCTGCACGTCGACGGACAACTCGACGGCGTCATCGCGATGTGTGTCGAGGACACCCGCATCACCGGCCTCTACTACGTGCGCAACCCGCACAAACTGAGCCACATCGAATCCGAGACCCCACTCACGCTGCGATGAACACCGGCCACAACCCCACTGTTCGAGGAGTAGACATGAGCACGCGGACCCCGCTCGCCACCGATGCGCTTCCGTCGCGATGGCAGACGGTGGCCACGGCCGTCGCCCTGCTCACGGCGATCGTCAGTGGCCTGCTCATCGCCTTCGCCTGGCCATCGGTGCGGTCGTCGGTCCACGATGTGCCGATCGCCGTCGCCGGGCCGACCACCGCGGTCGCGCAGATCCGCACCGCACTCGATCAGCGTCTGCCGGGCGGCTTCGAGATCACCGAAGTCGCCGACACCGCCGCCGCGGAACAACTCGTCCGCGACCGGCAGGTGTACGGGGCGATCGACTTCAGTTCCGGCACACCGCAAGTCATCCTCGCCTCCGCCGCAAGCACCGCGATCGCGCAGACCTTGCAGACCATGGCGACCGGCCTCGGCCAGACCGAGAAACTCCGCGCACCGGTCGCTGTCCACGACCTCGCCGCCCTCCCCGCCGACGATCCGCGCGGCGCGGGCCTGGCCGCGGGCGCCCTGCCACTGGTCATGGGCGGTCTGCTGTCCGCAGTGCTGCTGACCAGGCTCGTTCGCGGAACCGCACGCCGGGTCACCGGGGCTCTCGCCTTCGCGGCGACCGGGGGCTTGGCCGTGGCAGCGATCCTGCAGTTCTGGCTCGGCTCGCTCAGCGGGTCCTACCCGGCCAACGCCGGTGCGGTCGCCCTCAGTATCGCGGCCACCTCCCTGACGGTGCTCGGACTGGAATCCCTACTCGGATACGCCGGAATCGGGATCGGCGCCGTGGTCATGATGCTCATCGGCAACCCCTTCTCCGGTACGGCGACCGCGCCCGAGATGCTGCCCGGCTGGTCCGGTGACCTCGGCCAGTTACTGCCGCCAGGCGCCGGTGGCCGGTTGCTGCGGTCGACCGCCTTCTTCGACGGCCGCGGCGCCACGCACGCCGTCGCGGTCCTGGTCGCCTGGGTCACGCTCGGCGCAGTGCTCTGCCTGATCGGCGGCCTCCGCGCACGCCGAACCGCCGATGCCGCAGCGGGACATCGGACGATCCGCACATCACCGGCCGATATCACGTCAGCACTCCTCGGGAGCTGATCCACACGATCTTGCGCCTGGATCGATTGCGGCGTACGGCATCTCGATTTCCGACGCCACCGGACACCGACGTGCATGTGGGACAACAGAAGTACAAATGAAAGAGGAACATGTGCGAGAACACCGCACTGCCTACCCGTCCGCTCGGCGGCACCGGGATGGACATCACCCGACTCGGTTTCGGCTCCTGGGCCGTCTCGGGTTCGGGCTGGCATTTCGGCTGGGCGCCACCGACGATGCCGAGTCGGTCGCGGCAATCCGGCACGCCATCGCCTCCGGCGTCAACTGGATCGACACCGCCATCACCACCACCGGCGCGGGCGCCGGTCCTGACGGTCACCGACCATCTGGTCGGGGTGCATGTCCACGTCACGCAGCGTCGCGCAGTCCGATATTCATGCGCAACCGATTTCCGCTCGAACCCCGGTCCCAATACACAGCCAGACGTCACGCACACGTCGTGGACAACTCCGCACACGGGGGCCGAGGATCGGCCCATGCCACAAGCCGCGCTGCGCTCACCCCGGATCACGCTGGTTCCGCTCGCCGACGAACATCTCGACTACGAGGTCGAGTTGGACTCCGACCCCGAGGTGATGCGCTATCTCGGCAACGGCACGGCGCGGTCCCACCCGGAGGTCGAAGAGGCCCACCGCCGTCGGCTCACCGCTGCGGCACTCACGCCCGGCCTCGGGTACTGGATCGGGCTCGTCGACGACCACTTCGTCGGATGGTGGGTTCTCGCAGCTCCCGAACGACCGGACCAGGGGCCCGTCGAGGGACAGGCCGAACTCGGCTACCGATTGCTGCCACAGCACTGGAGACAGGGCTTGGCCCGCGAAGGAGCCCGGGAACTGCTCCGACACGGCTTCGAGGACCTCGGACTCACACGAATCTTCGCCGAAACGATGATGATCAACACGGCATTCCGTGCCACCATGGCATCCATCGGGATGGAATACGTCCGCACCTTCCACCTTCAGTGGGAGCACCCGATCCCTGGGGCAGAGCAGGGCGAAGTCGAGTACGCGATCACCAGCGACCACTGGCGCTCCACGGCATGAACACCCACATCGACCTGGCCGGTTCGGATGGCCGATCAGGTGAGACGGTGACCGCCATCGACATGGAGCACGGTCGCGGTGATGAACTGGTTGCGCATCACCGCCAGGAACGCCTGGGCGATGTCGTCGGGAGTGCCGATGCGGCGGGCGGGCAGTCGCTGGGCCAGTTCGGCGAATGCGGCTTGCTTGTCCATGCCGAGCTGGTTCCAGATGGGAGTGTCCACCCAGCCGGGTGATATCGCGTTCACCCGCACCGGCGCCATTTCGATCGCCAGCCCGGAGACCAGGGAGGCCAGCGCGCCGTTGGCCGCGGCCATGATCGTGTTCGATCCGTTCGGTCGATACGCGTTGATGCCCGAAGTGAAGGTGAGCGATCCGGTCACTTTCCCGACCGCATGCTTGCCGACCAGCCACGCGCCCAGCAGCTTGGTGTTCAGGACGGAACGGGCGATGTCGGTGGAGACCCGAGCGGTCGGGCCGTACACACCGGTGGCATCGGCCGCGGTGACAGCCACGTGATCCATCTGCTGGTCCCCGGCGAACAGTTCGGCGACGTCGTCCTCCCGACCGATGTCGGCTCGTCTGGTCCGCACCCGGCCGTTCCCGGCTTGCTCCAGCTCCGCACGCGCCGCGTCGAGCCGGTCGACGGATCGGCCGACGATGGTCACATCCTCACCCTGGGCGACGAGGACACGGGCGAGGGCGAATCCCATCCCGGAACCGCCGCCGATGATCATTGTCTCGGTCATGGCTCCAAAACTGCGCCCTCGCCGAAGATCGTTGAAGGCCGCGCGGTTCCTGGGTGCGACACGGCCACCCAGAGTCGCTCGGCCGCTGGCACACTCGACGGATGAACGCGATGGCCGAGTTCCTTCGGATCCGGCGCGGGTCGATCGGCCCTGCCGAGGTGGGCCTGCCGACCGGACCTGGCATTCGACGGACCGCGGGGCTGCGTCGTGAGGAGCTGGCCGCGTTGGCCGGGGTGAGCGTGGACTACTACACCCGCATCGAGCAGGGCCGGGAAACCGCACCCAGTGACGCGGTGCTCGGCGCGTTGGCCAGGGCCTTGCGGCTGACCGATGACGAGCACGCTCATCTGCTCGCCCTCGCCGACCGGACCGCCGGTCGTTCGCCGCGCGGGCGCGCCGCCGACCCCGAGCCCGTCCGCCCGGGCCTGCGATTGCTGCTGGATTCGGTCCGGCCCAGCCCGGCGTACGTGCTCGACGAGGTCAATGATGTCCTGGCCGCCAACCCGGAGGGGCTGGCGCTGATGCCGGGGCTCGGCGACTGGCCTCCCGCGGTACGCAATACGATCCGCTACACCTTTCTGCACACCGCCGCCCGGACACTGTTCGCCGACTGGGACCGGGTGGCCCGCAACTGCGTCGCGCACCTGCACTCCGCCGAACCGACTTCTCCGGTCCCCGTCGCCGCGCTGGTCGACGAACTATCCGCGGCCAGTAATGAATTCGCCGCGCTGTGGCGACGGCACGAAGTATTGGTCAAGCGCGGCGGCGAGACGGCATTCCGGCATCCGCTGATCGGCCAGGTCACCCTCGCGAACGAAATACTCCACCACGCAGGCGGCGGGCAGCGAGTGCTGCTCTACCAGGCTCCGCCCGGCACAGCCGAACACGACGCTCTGATACTGCTGGCCATGGCCACTCAAAACGCAGGCGCCCCATAGCGATAACCGGCCCGAACCCCGTCGACCCCGCTGCCTGCTGATGGGCGCGGTGATGCGCGACTACCCGTGCACCGCTACGCCCCGCGCCCGCAGCGCACTCATGACGTCGATCCACTCCCCTTTGTCTTCTGAGATGGCTTTGTTGAAGACCACGAGCTCGGTCAGGGCGGGAAGACCGAGGATGACATCGATGTCGGAATACTGCTGGACTGCATCCACTCCGAGGCGCCGCAGCCTGGTCAGCCCGGCGAGTGGGGCAAGACTGCACGCTTCGACCATCGAGTTGAGATCGAGATCGACCAGCGCCGTGCACCGACCGATCCCGTCCAGACTCGTGATCGAGAAGTGCCGACCGAAGTGCCACCACCCGGGGTAGAGCGTGTAGATCTCCCGATCGCCGTCCAGGCACAGATTCTCCACCTGTGCCAGGTCTTCCGAGGTCAACGGGAGTGTGAGCAGAAAATTCTCCAGCTCTGGCAAGCGGTCGATACCGAGGCGACCGCAGATCTCGTCCCAGACCGGGCCCCCGGCCGACGCCTGATAGGCGGTGTATTCCTCGCGCAGCGACGACAGCCAGTAGTAATCATCGACACGATCGGTGTAAACCTCGTCGAGCAGCGCAAGCTGAAGGTTTCGGTCGGCAAGTTCGATACTTGTCACCGCCCGAGCGTATTGCCCAAGCGCGATCGACCGCGCATCGTCACGACCAGCCCGCCGCCGTCACCGCCGCAGCCGGCGAGCCGGAAGTCGCTTATTTCCAGAGGTGTCGTGTCGTTGCCCGTTGAGATCTACGGTGGAGATATGACCGCCTTGGAGTATCGGCACGTGCTCGTCGCGCGGGACGGCGACACGGTACGCATCACCATGAACCGGCCGGATCGGCGCAATGCGCTGTCGGGCGAGCATCTGGGCGAACTGCTCGCCGCGTTCCGGGCCGCGGGCGAGACCGACGCCACCGGGATAGTGCTCGGGGCGCACGGTCCGGTGTTCTCCGCGGGACATGATTTCGCCGACGTCGCCGCGCGCGACCTGCTCGGCGTGCGGGAGTTGCTGACGCTGTGCACCGAGCTCATGTCGACCATCGAGTCGGTGCCGCAGGTGGTGATCGCCCGGGTGCACGGTCTGGCCACGGCCGCGGGCTGCCAGCTGGTGGCCTCGTGCGATCTGGCCGTCGCCGCCGAATCGGCCGGTTTCGCGCTCCCCGGCGGCAAGGGTGGCTGGTTCTGTCACACCCCGGCGGTGCCGGTGGCCCGCGCCGTGGGCCGTAAACGCCTGATGGAGCTGGCCCTCACCGGCGACCCGATCGATGCCCGCACCGCCGAACAGTGGGGCTTGATCAACCGAGCGGTGCCGGACGCCGAGCTGGACACCGCCGTGGACGAGTTGCTGGCCCGCGCTACCCGGGGCAGCCGGGCAAACAAGGCGCTCGGCAAACGCACTCTCTACGCCCAGCTCGACCGCCCCGAAGCAGACGCCTACGCCCTCGCCCTGGAAGTGATGGCCGCCGCCGCGCAACTTCCCGGCGCCCGCGAAGGGATGGCGGCCTTCCTGGAGAAGCGCCCGCCCGTCTGGCCCGATTAGCGCCGCCTCAGATTTCCAACACGAGACGCGTGCCGTGCAGTTGCTCCGTCTCGATTCGGCGATGCGCCTCGGCAGCGGCGGCGAGCGGAAGAACTTCGACCACTCGCGGCCGCAGCGCCCGGTCGAGTAGAAGGCGATTGATCACGGTCGCGGCGTCCCGTAATTGCGCGGTGGTCGCGCGGGAGATCACGAAACCGCGAATGGAACCGTCCTTCAGATACAGCGTTCCCGTGGGCAGTTCGGTGCGAGAACCGGTGCCCGCGACGATGACGACCCGGCCACCGACCGCGAGCAATTCCACGGCGTCCACCATGTTGTTCCGGCCCGAGGTATCGATATAGAGGTCGACTCCCTTTTCGGCGATCTCACGCACTTCTTCGACGATTTTCCGCGTGCGATAGTCGATCGTGTGCGCGGCGCCGATGCGCCGACAGTAATCGTGGTCGCCGGGGTGAGCGGTCGCGATGACCGTACCCCCGGCGCGGGCGATCATGGCGACGAGCGCGCTGCCGACATTGCCTGCCGCGCCCGCGATCAGCGCCGTGTCGCCGGACCGGAGATCCCCGTGCGTGAACGCGGCGAGATAGGCGGTGGCCGCCGGATGGACGAGGGCCACTGCCTGCGTGGGAGACACCCCGTGCGGCAGATGGTAGAGGCGATCGACGGGAACGACAGCGAGTTCGGAGGCCGCCCCCTGCCGCCCCTCGTGCCCGAGGCTGTTACACCAGACTCGGTCGCCGGCGAGGAATTCCGGCGAACACGATCCGATGACTTTTCCAACCAGATCGCGGCCGATCACGAAAGGAAACTCCATCGCGGTCGGATATCGCCCGGAGCGTACGAACGTGTCGACGTGGTTCACCGACGTGGCCGCGACTTCGACCAGAACGTCGTCCGGTCCGCACACCGGCGGCGGCAACTCGCCGTAGACAATCGACTCCGGCGCCCCGATTCGTTCGATGTATGCGGCTCGCACCCGATGTCCTCCGATTGTTTCCCTTCGAGTGTGCGTGCGGAGCGGGTTCAGTCTGTCATGTCAGTCCGCGTCGTCGAAGTGACACACCGCCGCCACGCGATCACGCAGCCACCGGTGCGCCGGGTCAGCGTCGAGCCGGACGTGCCACAGCAGCGAGATCGTCACTTCGGGTGCGCGGAACGGCAATTCGAAGGAGCGCAGTCCCTCTCGCAGGTTCGCCGTGTGCCGCCGCGGGACCGTCGCGACGAGATCGGTGGCTCGCGCCAGGGCCAGCGCCGCACCGAAGCCGTCCACGACCGTCACGACGTCGCGTCGGTGGCCGGTCGGTTGTAGCGCCTCGTCCACCAGACCGGCGGTCAGTCCGCGACGGGAGACGTGCACGTGCCGCGCCGCGGCGTACCGTGCGGCGGTCATCGCGCCGGTACCGAGGGGATGCTCGTCGCGGACCACGCCGATGAAGCGATCCGTGAACAGTGGTGTGCTGAGCACGTCCGGCGGCAGCGCGTCCTCGATCACGCCGGTTTCCAGGTCGACGACGCCCTCGCGCAGGGGGGCGGTGTCCTTCTTGGTCTTCTGCAGGAACCGCAATCGCACGCCCGGCGCCGCGGCGGCGACCTCGGCGACGAGCGCGGGCCCGAATCTCTCCACGAATCCGTCGCTGCCACGCAGCGCGAAAGTCCTTTGCAGCGTGGCCAAATCGAGTTTCTCGACCGGCCGCAACACCGCTTCGGCCTCTTGGACGAGCCCGCGCACGCGTGCGCGCAACTCGACGGCGCGAGGCGTGGGCACCAGACCTCGTCCCGCGCGTACGAGCAACGGGTCGCCGGTGGCGCGCCGCAGCCGCGCGAGCGCGCGACTCATCGCGGACGGACTCAGCGCGAGCCGTTCACCCGCCCGCGTCACGCTGCCCTCCTCGAGCAGGACATCCAGTGTGACGAGCAAGTTCAGATCGGGCCGCGCCATGCGCACAGGATCGCACAGAGGCGCCAAAATATGGCGTCCAGTGCACAATTACATTTACTTCTTTGCGTCTTCCGCCAGGTCAGAACGGAATTTACGGTCGATACCTACCGTCGAGGCCAGGAGGAAGACCTTCATGTCCAGATCAGCAGCGCCTCCCGGCGTCGGGTTCGAGCCTGCGGGCCGTCGCTCACCGACCTGGGTGCTCACCGCACTCTCGCTGTCCATGCTGTTGCCTTCGCTCAGCATCAGCATCGCCAACGTGGGCCTGCCGTCGATGGCGGCGGCACTGGGCGCGTCCTTCAACGAGGTGCAGTGGGTCGTGATCGCCTACCTGCTGGCCATCACGACGCTGATCGTCGGGGTCGGTCGGCTCGGCGACCTGGTCGGCCGCGGTCGCCTCCTGGTGATCGGTATCGGCGTGTTCACGGTCGCGACGCTGCTGTGCGGTCTCGCCCCGAATCTGTTCCTCCTGATCGCCGCGCGGGCGCTGCAAGGGGTCGGTGCCGCCTGCATGATGGCGCTGACGATGGCCTCCGTCGGCGCGGTCGTGCCCGAACATCGCACGGGTAGCGCGATGGGATTGCTCGGCACGATGTCGGCCGTCGGAACGGCGCTCGGGCCTTCGCTCGGCGGAGTGCTGATCGCGACTTTCGGTTGGCGGGCAATCTTTTTGGCTATCGTGCCGATCGGCGTGCTCGCGCTGACGCTCACCCTCCCGATGTCGGCCGACACAGCGGCCGGGTCAACGCCACGGCGTTTCGACACACTGGGCACGGCATTGCTGGCCGTCACGCTGGGCGCCTATGCGCTCGCCATGACGGTCGGGGCCTTCGGGCCGCTCTCCATCGGCTTGCTCGGCGTCGCCGGTGCGGGCTTGGTGCTTTTCGGTGTCACCGAGAGCAAGGTCGCGTACCCGCTGTTGACCCTCGGCATGTTGCGCGATCCGGTGCTCGCCGTTGGACTGACGACGAGCACCGTGGTCTCCGCCGTCATGATGACGACCCTGATCGTCGGCCCGTTCCACCTCGCCGGGGCGCTGGGGCTCGGGCCTGCCATGGTGGGGCTCGTGATGTCGGCGGGTCCGGCGGTGTCGGCGCTCACCGGCGTCCCTGCGGGGCGCGTCACCGACCGTTTCGGATCGAGGACCATGGTGATCGTCGGACTCGTCGGCATCATCGGCGCCGCGCTGACCTTGTCGGTAATGCCCACAGCGGCGGGTGTGCTCGGCTACGTCCTGCCATTGATCGTCTGCACCGCCTCCTACGCGACATTCCAAGCGGCCAACAACACCGCCGTCATGAAAGACGTTGCCGCACAAGAACGCGGGCTGGTGTCCGGGATGCTGAACCTCTCCCGGAACCTAGGGCTGATGACCGGCGCGTCGGTCATAGGCGCCGTCTTCGCGCGCGCCGCGGGGACGCGGGATGTCGCCACGGGCACACCCACCGAGATGGCGCGGGGAACACACTGGGCTTTCGCGGTCGCCGCACTGCTGGTGGGTGCCGGTTTGGCGTTGGTTCTGGGGTTACGGCGCAGGCTACTTTCTCCGTAGCGCCCGGTCGCCGGTTCCCGTAAGTCTCAGCGCGGCCGCGTTTGCTGGAGCTTCTCAGCCACCCGGGTACCGATCTCGATGATCTGGGCGGCTTTCCAGCCGACCACCACGATCTTCGTGTGCGGGTTGTGGATGGTGATCAGCCGGATGCTGGCGATCTCCTCGGGCGTGTCACCGGAATCCGCGTCCACCACAAGGGCGCCCACGGCATCGGCGGCGCGGAGCCGTTCGGTGTCGATGATCTCGTAGGGCGGATAGTTTCCGGCATAGACCTGTCCCGCGCGGATACGGCCGAGTTCATCCTGTGAGGTCTCTGTCGGCACCATCGTCACCTGGATGCTGCGCGGCCCGCCGTCCTCCTCCCACGCGCACGCGACCGTGCCCTCGATTCGATCCGGCTCGGTGTCCCGTTGCCACACCCGGAGGCCGGCGAGATGGTCGCCGATCAGCTCGGACACGGTGCGGCAATCCAAGGTCTGCACTACGGGCACAGGTTGATTGTTCACAGGGTTCACCTCGTCGTCGCCGGTCGCCGCGCTACAGCCGGTCACCGCGGCGACGAGTGTATCGACATCCGGTTGCACCGCAGACCGTTGCCGTTTCCAGTTCCCTGACCGTGTCGATCGGGGGTATCAGCGACCACTCGCGGCTATCGGCATCCTGGAATCTCCTCGAGGACAGGCAAAGGCAGTCGGTCTCCGACGAAGAACCTTCCGCTCACAATGGGTTCGGCGGCTGTCGCTGTGCGCCACTGCCACCAGATCCACAGCCGGACGCGTGAATCGGCCCGCGCATTGCGTACCCGATCAATGTGTGGCGTTTACCGAGATCAGCGGCAACGAAGACGACCGGCTTGTGTTCGAGTTCCTCCACGGCACGGCAGTTCGACAGATGCCGGACGGCAATAGTCCTTGCACCCCAGCACGATCCGGCGATGCCCCGGGAATTCGGCGCGAGAGCCGAGAAGTCCTGGAGCATCACCGGTCCGAGGTTCAGGCGCAGACACGTACCGCGTCGGCGGTGTTGTCGGTGCCACGTGGCATGTTCCCCCGGCCGTTGTCCGGGATGGATACGAGCAGTTGCCAGTGATCGCCGGTCCAGTTGTAGACCGCCACGGTCTTGCGGGTGCGGTTCCAGTAGGAGGTCAGGCGGTCGCCGACGCCGCCGTTGCCGATGTCGTGCAGTACGCAGTTCGCATCGACCTGCACGATCATGCTGCCCGTGCCGTCGGGATCGTCCCAACCGCAGAATGTTCCGCCCGGACAGCCGTAGCCGTATCCCGCGGATGCCGGAGCGGCCGAGATGGTGGTGCCGATCGCCGCGCAGGCCAGGACGGCGAACGCGACGGATACCAGGCGGCGCGGCATGGATGGTGAATTCATGGTTGTCCCCTCGGATTTCGGTTCCGGCGACGCCCGAACGCCTCGCCGCGATCAATCGTGTCCGAATCGCGCGAGCGGGAAATCCGTACAGCCACGGAGGAGCGGTACGGAGGTTCAGCGCTGCCGCGCGGCCCAGGCGGCAATCTGGGTGCGGTTGACCAATCCGAGCTTGGTGAGGATGTGCTGGACGTGGCTTTCGGCCGTGCGCTCGGAAATACGCATGAGTGAGGCGATCTGCCGGTTGGTGAGGCCCTGCGCGACATGCGTCGCGACCTCGGCCTCGCGACGCGTCAGTCCGCTCGGAGGATCGCCGCGGAGGGCGGTCGCGAGCTCGTCGGCGCGGCCCCGCAGCGGTGCCATGCCTAATTGCGCTGCCGCCGAGCCGACGCTCGCGCACAGTGCGGCGGCCTCGTCGCCATCGCCGGGCCGACGTCGGCGGGCGAGGATTCGGGCCAGCTCGAATCTGGCGAGCGCCGCGTACGGCGCAGTGTCGGCACTGTCGTTGGCGGCCACGCCTTTCCGGAGTTCGGTGACGGCTTCGTCGAGGCGCCCGCAGGCACCGAGCGCGATGCCGAGGTAGGCGCGAGCCGAGCCGAAGTTCACCAGTGTCGAGGCTCCGCCGGTGACGAACAGATCGGCATGCGGGCGCAGCCGGGCCGCCAGGTCCGCGGCGGCATCGGGGGCGTCGAACATCGCCGCGAGTTCGATCCTGGTCGCCAGGGCGGTCAGCAGCGCCGGCGGCGGAACCGTCTCGATGCCGGGGGCGGCGCGGAACAGCCGACGGGCACGTTCGACGTCACCGCGCCGAGCCCAGTGGACGCCGTGGGCCGGCACGAGGAATCCCGGTACGTTGCGGTCGTTTTCCTCGAACTGCTCAACGTCGACGAGGCCGCGGCCGGTGAGGCCGTCGATGATGATCAGCGCGAAAACAGAAGTGCCGACGAGCGATTCGTGCGAGCGACCCTCGATCAGGCGCAATCCTTCGCGGGTGTCCGTGACGGCCTCGTCGAATCGGCCCCGCGAGATCGCCGTGGCCGCCGTACAGCGCAGGTAGTGCCATCGGGCGAGCGGCGTGCGCAGGCGTCGCACCAACTGCCGCATCGGTGCGAGTTCCGCTTCCGCCTCGTCCAGCCTGCCGAGCATCATCAGCGCGTCGAAGCGCCACATTCGGCCCCAGAGCAGCGTGTCGTCGTCGCGCTCGGCCGCGCCGAGGACGAGCATCCGGTCGCCGAGACCGAGCCGTTCGTGCACCCCGTCCGGACCGGAGCGGGCCATCTGCCGGGACCGCAGCGCCGAACGCAGCACCGCGGCATCGCCGAGCCTGCGCGCCATCGCGAGCGCCTCGTCCGAGATCCGATCGCCGTCTGCGCCGCCGGTGAATCCGGTCTCGCCCGCCTGTAGAGCCAGCAGCCGCACCCGCATCGGGTTGTCCCCGTCGGGCAGTCGGGCCAGCGCCTCGGCCGCCAGCTGTTCGCCGCTGAAGGTGTCCCAAGGGTCGGACATGCCTTCCATCGCCAACGCGACCGCACCGAGCGCGTACGGGTCGCCCGCAGCGCGCGCTGTCTCGGCCGATCTGGCCAGAAGCGTTGCGGCGGTGCGGATGTCGCCATTGCGGAGCAACGCGGTGCCGCGGCGGAGGAGCAAGCGTGCCCGGTCGCCAGGGGCCAGCTTCGCCTCCACCTCCAAGGCACGTCGGTAGAAGTCGGCGGCCTGCTCCCAGGCCAAGCCCGCCAGCGCCCGGTCGCCCGCCCGTTCGGCCCATTCCACGGCCTGCCGCGGCTCGCCGACGGGAAGAGCGGTCAACCAGTGATGGGCGATTTCGGCGGCCCGCTCGATGGCATCGGACCGGTCGGTCAGCCAGGCCGCGAACCGCGCGTGGGCGACGGCTCGCGCCGCTGCCGGCAGGCTCGCCCGCGCCCCTTCGCGAATGAGGTCGTGCCGGAAGCGCCAGCCTGTCGCGTGGGTCAGCAGACCCGCCGCGCCCGCTTCGTCGAGCGCGCTCAGCACCGCCGCGACCGGATGATCGGTCACTGCGGCAAGCGCCGACGAGTCCAGATCGTCTCCGAGAGCGGCTGCGGTGCAGAGCAATTCGCGGCAAGGTTCGCTGAGCCGGTCCAAGCGCGCCCGGACGCTGTCGAGCACACCGCCGGGCAGCGTGCTCGCGTCCGCGCCGATCAATGGAGCGAGTTCGTCGACGAAGAACGGGTTGCCCCCGGTGCGGCGGCTCACCTCGGCGGCGATATCGGCCGATACATCGCGGCCGGTGACGAGTTCGAGCCTGCGTCGCACATCCGCCGGAGGGAGCCCGGTCAGGCGAATCCGGGTCTGCCCCGCCTCGTGAGTGAGCGCGGCCAATGCCGCGGTCAGCGCCGCACGGTCGCCGAGCTCGGTGTCCCGATAGGTCGCCACCAGCATCAGGCGGGATCCGGACATACCACGGGCCAGGTGAACGAGCAGTCCCAGCGACCCGGCGTCGGCCCAGTGCAGATCGTCGAGCACGACGAGCAGCCCGCACGGCTCGGCGATCTCCCGCAGCCGCTCGGCGAACGCTTCGAATGCCTCGAATCGTGCAGTGGCCGAACCACTTTCGGTGCCACCGCCGGTCAGCGCGGGCGGCAGCCCGGCATCGAGCGCGCGGACGGCCTGGTGGAAGATCCAGTACGGCGGACTGCCTTCGTCATCGCTCGCCCGTCCCGAGGAAACCGGCAGACCGGCCGCCTCGGCGCGCGCCGCGATCTCCTGGGCGAGGCGGGTCTTGCCGATTCCCGGCTCGCCGGCGATCAGGACCACCTGACCGTGACCGGCGACCGCCTGGTCGAGACGGGCGGCGAGCAACTCCGACTCGCGCACCCGTCCGACGAAATCACCCATGCACGGCACGATATAGCCGACCAGTCGTTCCGGCGACGGCCACGTGCGCGGATGACGCGCAACGCTGCCGCACCGCAGGATCCATTGTCGCCCAAAGGGTCTTCGGGCGCAGGTGTCGAATCTCGGCGCAGCGGTTCACAGTCCGCGCCCTTGCGCTGGGCGATGCGAAAGGCAGGGACGCGAATTCAGCGCCGGATCAGCAATCGCGGCGCGAATTCACGGTGAGCCAGGAGATCTCGGGCAGATGCCGAACTCGCCGCGCTGGTCGACGATCCGCGCGCTCACACCGCCGCACACTCGGTGCGTACGGCGGAAGTCACCTGATCGCGACGACCATCGCGTCGTTGATCGACCGCCACGCCACGCCCGTCTCCAGAAACCCGGCTTCCCGCAACCGCAGGCAGTGCCACCCGATCGGATGTTCCTCGCCGCCACCGTGCCGGTCGAAAATCGCTCGGCTGCCCGCGTGTTCCTCGGCCAAGCCCGGGTCGCGGGCCACCGTCGCCCACCATTGCTCCCAATCCAGCGCACCCTCGACGCGGGCTTGCTCCTGGTGTGCGTTCTGGATGACCTCGTCGATGGCGTTGAGCATCGGCGTCTCCGGATCGGGCATGTGATCGGCGTTGAGAAACACTCCGCCCGGTCGAACCAGCTTCGCCAGATCGGTATACAGCCGCGTCACCGATTCGCTCGTCATCCAATGCGACGAAGTCGCGGTGAGCACGGCGTCGAACGGCTCGATCGGCAACGACTCCGTCCAGGCGGGATCGGCCAGATCAGCCGTCACGACCGTGATCCGCGAATCCCCGGCGAACGATCCACGGGCGATCGCCAGCATCGTCGGATCCACGTCGACCGCGACCGACCTCGCTCGCGGCATTCGCTCCAAAAGCCGTCGGCTGATGGTGCCCGTCCCACACGCCAGATCCAGCACGTGGGGCGTCGGCCCGACCGCGGCCGCCACCACATCCATCATCACCCGGAACCGTTCCTCGCGTTCGGGTAGATACAGCTCCTGCTGCCGATCCCAACTGCACTGCCACGATTCCCAGTCCACAACGCCTCCGTTTTCCAGAGCAAAGGTCTGCCGAACAGGTGGTATGCACAAACGCGGACGCAGCCGCCGAACAGTGGCCGACGGAATTTCGACTATCTCGCGCGACTCGCCGCCGGAAAGGACATCGAAGCGGATCTCGGCAGGGACAGTACACAGGTTTCGGCCGATCCCGCGTTCGCACTCGCCGGATCGCAGTGTCACCGTTTCACAAACCCTGGACCTGCACGATCGGCGAGGAATGCCGGATGTTCGATGTGCCCGCAGGCCCGATCAGCGATCGAACCGGACGCCGGCTCGGGTCAATCGATCGATGCACTGGTCACGAAGTTCGACGACGGTCGACTTGCTCAGCGCGCGAGCGGCCGGTGAACCGAGCAGGCGCATCAGGCGAGTGTGGAATTCCTTCGAAGAAAGGCCGAATCGCACGAAGGCTTCGTCGTCGTTGCCGCCGTAAGGGGCCCACTCGGTGGCGAATTCCAGGATGTCGTTCTCGTACGGGTTCGTCGCTGCCGACATCTGATAGTTGCCCATAGGCCCACTCCATTCTCTTGGCGTCACCGCACGCCGGGCGACTTCAGAATCGCGGCCGGTTCGACGGCTTCCGCGAGAGAGATTCGATTTCGAATCGAGTTTCGACTTTAGAAGTCGGGAGCGATGCTGTCAACAGCTCGCCGGCACATACTTCGGCATGGCCGAACAGTCCGCTGACCTGCGTCGCCGGGCAGGGCGCACCACTATTGGTCCCAGCTGACGCAGTCCGGCATCTTGGGCGATATCCGCAGGTAGAACCCGGCGATGGCCTATTGTCGGTCCGCATCGGTTGTGTTCGTTTCCTCATGTCGAAGGAGAGGCTGATCGATGAACGGTTCTGCATTTGCGCGTAGCGCGGTGGCGGCCGTGGCGGCCGCGATCGCCGTCGCCGGAGCCACCGGCACAGCCCTCGCCCACGTCACGGTGTCGGCGTCGGACGCTTCCAGGGGCGGATCGGCGGTATTGGTGTTCCGGGTACCGAACGAGTCGGCCGGCGGCAGCCCGACCGTCGGGTTGGCGGTGGAGATTCCCGGCGTCACGACCGTCGATACCGAGGCGACGCCGGGGTGGAAGTCCGCGGTGAACAAGGACTCCGGCCGAAACGTCACGACCGTCACCTGGACCGCGGATCCCGGCACGGGCATCGGGTCGGAGCAGTTCGGGCAGTTCTCTGTGCTGGCCAACGGCCTGCCCGACACCGAGAAACTGACCATGCCCGCCGTGCAGACCTACGCCGACGGGCAGGTCGTGCGCTGGGATCAGGACCCTGCCTCCGGCGACGAACCCGAGTTTCCGGCGCCCTCGTTGACGCTGCGGGACGGGCAGGGCGCGGGCCCGCACGACCACGGCGACATCCAGGCGACCGGCTCGGATACCGCATCCGAGCACGACACGACCGCCCGCTGGTTGGCCGGGATCGGCATCGTGCTCGGCGCGCTGGGCATCCTCGCGGTTCTCGGCATGGCGGTGCGCGGAAGGTCGTGATCGCAGTTCGGCTCAGAGCCCGAACGCGCCGCCTTCGACGAGGATGATCAGACCGAGTCCGATCAGGACGATCGGCACGATGACGTGTCCCCACCGCGACAGCGACCGCGCGATCAGCGGGTGCGAAGCGAACAGGCGCCCGGCGAAGCACCACACGGCGACCATCACGAGGAAAACGCTGGAGAACACGATCAGCCCGCCGTTGCCCGTGGTGGCGGGGTGGTGTACAGAGCGATACCGGTCGACGCCAACCCATTGAATCTCGGCCAATACGGTGAGGACTACCAGAACTCGATCGAGCACGGCGCCGCCAACCTGCGAGGCGAGTTGGAGCGCATCAACGCTGCCTGCGTAGGGCAATCGGTGCGGATCGTTCTCGCGGGCTCGGCCGCCTTCCAGAACGTGAAAGCTGTGTTCTATTTCGGGAATCCGGCGCGGATCGGTGGCCAGACGACGGAGGTACTCAACACCGACGGACTGGGGATACGCAGGCAGACAGGTGCGCCGCTGGCGGTCGATCCCGCCACCGATACGTGGATCTCGACGCACCCGGGAATGGTCACGTCGTTCTGCGCTGCTTTCGACGTCGTGTGCGATACCTCGGCAAACCTGAAACTGGCGCCGTTCCTGGGACCGAACAATGTCTTCAATGTTTCGATCGGCGTGTCCATCCACAACGGCTACTCGAGTCGCGATATGTCGTGTCACGCCCAGGGGCTACCCGCCGCAGGGCTGACCATCACCGCGACCGATTGCGCGGCGGCGCTGGCGCTCAACGCATTCGGCTATCCGGTGCCTTCGGGAAGCTTTCCCGAACCATCACCCGCGCCCGCCGTACGAGCCTTCCGTCCAGGCGCCGAAGTGTTCTGCATCGGCAAACTCACCGAGCCGAACAGCGAGCATCGGTGCGTCCTCCAGTCGACTCCGGTCGAGGTCGGCACCTTCACGACAGACGAGAGCCGTATCGGCGCAGTACGATTCACGGTGCCGACCGACATCGGCGAAGGCGAGCACCATCTCACGATCGTCTCGGCGAGCGGCAAGACCTACTCGGTAGCCTTCACCGTCTCGAGCTCAGCACCAGAAGTCGCCGACGGCTTCATCGCGGTCGACGCGAATGACATCGTGGAGATACCGCCGCCGACCACAACTCCACCGCCACCGTGCACAGGGTCCTTTTGCTAGGAGTGCAGCCGTCGGGAGGAGCGGGCTACCGGAGGTTCGTGGTAATCCGCGGTCGAGAAGGTATCGCCTAAATCCCCGCGGTGTCGGCGATTTCCCGCGCCTTGTGCACCAGGGCGTCTATTCGGGCGGCGGTGGGTGTGCCCGCGGCTGCTTTGTTCTGCGGCCGGTCCATCGCGCGGCGCATGACGCCCTCGCCTATGATCGCCAGTTTCCACAGCCCTAGTGCGTGCCAGTACTGCAAAGCCGCTGCGTCGCGGCCTGTCTCGGCCAGGTACAGCCGCGCCATCTCCGCGCGATCGGGAAACCCGTCCAGGGTCGACGGCGCGAAGTCGCCGCCTGTCGTCTCACCGGGCTCCGGCCAGTAGGTGAGCAGGCTGCCCATGTCCGCGAGCGGGTCACCCAGCGTCGACAGTTCCCAGTCCAGTACCGCCGCCACCTCGCCGGTCGCGTGGGAGAAGATGAGGTTGCGCAGGTGAAAGTCGCCGTGCACCAGGCTGATTTCGCGTTGCTCGGGAATGGCGGCGGCGAGTCGACGGGTGAGATCGTCCAGTTCTGGCAGGTCCCGTGTCTTGGACACGGCCCATTGCCCCGCCCATCGCCTGAGCTGGCGCTGTGCATAGGGCTTGTGGCTCGCCAATCCGTCGAGACCCACTTTCTCGAGGTCGACGGCGTGGATCTTCGCCAGGGCGCGCGGCAGTGTCAGGGCGATCTGCCGACGCTGCGGCGGTGTCAGCTCCTCGGCGGCATCCATCGTGTCGACGACCGGACCGTCGACGAACTCCATCAACACCAAAGGCACCTCGGCGAACTCGGAATCCTCTGTCACAGCGATGATTCGAGGGACGGGTACGCCGGTGCCTGCCAACGCCGCGATGATCCGCGCCTCACGCACCACATCGTGGGCCGAGGCCAGCAGATGACCCAGCGGTGGGCGACGCAGCACCCAGGCTCCGGCAGCGGCGTCGGTGACGCGGTAGGTGAGGTTCGACTGACCGAGACCGATCCGCTGAAAACGCAGTGGCGCCGCGTATTCGATGCCGAGTTCGGTGAACCACCGCGACACCGCCTCGGCGTCGACGCCGACGACTTCCCCGGTCTCAAGCATGCGCGATCGCCTCCGTCCGGAAAAGCTCGGCGTCGCCGAGGCGCTGGCCGCCGTCGATCACGAACGTCTCCCCTGTCACCCAGCTCGCCGCATCGGAGACGAGGAAGGCGATGGCGGAGCCGACGTCCTCGGGTTCCCCGATCCGCGACAACGCTATGGCCGAATTCAATTGGCTTTCCTGGTCTTTCCACAGCGCCTCGGCCAGCTTCGTGCGCACGACACCCGGCGCGATGGCATTGACCCGCACCCACAACGACAGTTCGAGCGCCAGTTGCTCGGTGAGGTGGATCAACGCGGCCTTCGACGCGGTCGGGAGACACCGGCACGGTGTCGCGACACTTGCTCGAACTCTCGATGGCGATGCGCACCGAGCTTGCTGTGAACCTGCACGTTGATCCTTTGTCTCTGACTCGAAATCGGTCGTTATCGCAGCGGTGCGCCCCACCGCACTTGCCGGCGCAAGTGGTTCTTGAGGAGCTTGCCGCCCGCGTTACGCGGCAATGCCTCGGTGACGACCGCGGCATATTGCGGAATCTTGAAGTCGGCGAGGTGGTTTCGGCAGTGTGCCAGGACGCCGTCGATATCGATCGGCGCCTGGTCGCCGTAGAGGACGGCGCCGACCTTCTCGCCCATCACGTCGTCGGGTACGGCGAGCACCGCGGCGTCGGCGACGCCGGGAGCCGAGAGCAGCACCGCCTCGACTTCGACGCTGGAGATGTTCTCGCCGCCGCGATTGATGATGTCCTTGATCCGGTCGACGATGTGGACACGTCCGGCGTCGTCGACCCGGACGACATCGCCGGTGTGCAGCCAGCCGTCCACGATCGTCTCCGCCGTGGCCTGCGCCCGATTCCAGTATCCGGCCGCCACATTGGCGCCACGGACCACCAGCTCGCCGGTGTTCGGGTCGTCGTCGATCGGCACGATGCCGAGGTCCACCGACGGCACCGCGTACCCCACGGAATCCGCGTGCTCGACCGCGTCCTGGTCCGGCAGGACGGTGATCAGCGACGCCGTCTCGGTCATGCCGTACCCGTTCATCACCGTCGCCCGCGGGAACGCCGCTTTCAGCGATCGCACCAGCGACGGCGCGATCGGGGCGCCGCCGTATCCGACCGTGCGGACCCCGGACACGTCGGCGTCGGCGAACCTGGGGTGACGAAGCAGCAGGGAATACACCGCGGGTACCGTCACCAGGAAGGAAATATGTTCGGCGGCAAGCGATTCGATCACAGTCGGCAGGTCCAGCGCGGGGAGGATCACCGAGGCGCCGCCGACGTACGCGGCGACCAGCAGTTGCGAATTGCACGCCGTCACATGGAACAGCGGCACGGAGATCAGCGTGCGCAGGGCAGGCCCGACCTCGCGGGACATGCCGAGGGACCGAATCATGTTCTCGGCGTTGGTGACGAAGGCCTCGTGCGTGGTCGGAACGCCCTTGGGGTGTCCGGTCGTGCCCGAGGTGTAGAAGAGGGCGGCTACATCGGTGGCGCGCAGACCCTCTGCCACATAGGGGTCGCCGTCCGGCAGTGGGGTGCCGGACGCCAGATCGACTGTCACGCCTGCGTCGTCGAGGACGAACTCGACCTCCGGTTGCGCCGACCGCGTATTGACCGGCACCGCGATGCCGCCCGCCATGATCGTGCCCCAGAAGGCGAGAACCCAGTTCGTCCCCGCCGGATACCGCAGGGCCACCCGGTCTCCGCGCTGAATCCCCAGGGCCCGCAGCCCACCGGCCACTCGCGACGCGCGCTCCCAGAGCTGCGCGTAGGTCAGCCGATCACCGCCGATCTCGGCGATCGCCTCGGCATCGGGTCGCGCGTCGACGTGCGCCCGCACCATGTCGAGCAGCGTCGCGGGCACACCCGCGTAGTGCGTGACGCCGTTCGCGTCTCGCGTCGAACCCCATCGCTCGAAAGGATTGCGCGAGCGCGTGATTTCGATGACTGCACCGGTCATTGGGCGGCCTCCGTGCGGCGGCGCGGAGTGGCTACGAGCATCGTGATGGTCTTTCCTCTGGAAACTTCGGGATCTGGGGGCGCCGGAGGTCACCGACCCCTGGCGTTGTCAGGAATGCCGGGCTACAGCACGGCCTCGACGATCTCGGAGCGTGGAGTGCCGACACGCTCGAGGGCGTTGTAGAACGCCTTCGGGTCGGCCCAGTCCTCGGGGGCGAACGCGCCTGCGCGCGTGCCGTTCTCGTCGATCGCCAGCACCATGAACGCGGCGCAGGCAGTCCCGGTCAAGGCGCCCATGCTGCGCACGGCGTACGTTTCCGGGCCGCTGATCGGCGTGCGCCGGACAGCCACCGCGGGCATCCCGTTCCGGGTACCGGTGACGCGGGCCAGCAGGCCGCCTTCCCAACGATAGGTGCGCCGCACGGCCGATTTCAGGAGGAACTCGACCAACGTGCCCGCCCCGCTCTCCTTGCGGCGGACCTGGCCGAGCATCCCGCCCAGCGCGTAACGCAAGGCCTTGGCATTGGTGAAGTAGCGGTTCTTCAGGATGTCCAGGATGAAGTCGACCGCCTCGTCCGCGGTCAGCTTGCCTTCGTGCACGGCCAGGCCCAGACCGCGGGCAATGCCGTTGAACGGTGCGGGCGCGAGGCCGCCGATACAGCGGATGCGCTTGGCCTCCGGATAGCGGCGGGGCAGGGTGACGGGCTCTGGGTGCGCGGTCTCGTACAGCAGGACCTCGCCGATGCCGCCCATCTGCACGATGCCGGTCTCGACGTAGCTCTCGTGCGTGGCCGGGCCACCGTTCTCCCAGGTCAGGCACGGCCCGGCGGAGATGTGCATGAGGTGATGGAGCACCGCCCGGCCCACATCGGGCCGCTCGTCGCCGACGAGCCAGCCCACCTCGATGTTCTCGACGGTGTCGAGCTCGGCGGCGGCGTCGGCCACCAGCACGTTGCTCATCCCCGGCGAAGCGCCGCAGCCGACGTAGATCGGGATGCCCGCCGCCTTCGCCTTCTCGTGCAGCGACAGCGCGTGCTCGGTGCTCTCGACATCGTCGTCGAAATCGAGGTACGGCACCTTGGCCTCGAGGCACGCTTCGATCACCGGGCTGGAAGTCCGGATGTAAGGCCCGGCGCCCAGCACGACGAGCGCCGCGCCGTCGATCGCCGCGCGGAGGTCCTTCTGATCGAACAGATCCAGCCGCCGGATGGTGGCACGCCCGGCGGGCAGTCGCTTGGCCAGCGGCTCGAGAATCTCGGGCCGGATATCGGTGAGGACCAACTCCCCATCGCCGTCCGCCTTGGCGAAGCGCTCGATGGCCACCCGGCACATCTCGCCCGCGGCGCCGATGAAGACGACCCGCCGCGGCGCCGCGCCGCCACCCTGCTCCGCCGCCGCGCGTCGGCCCTTGCGCGCGGTCATGCGATCACCTGGGCAAGGCCGCGACCGGTCAGCGCATTGTCATAACAGTTGGCCATTGGCCCGCTCCGTTCTCTTTGGCATCGCCGTACAGAAGGCGATTGTCGAATTGCGATCGGCTCGACGGCCTGCGCGAGAGAATTCGATGTCGAATAGAGTTCGAGTTTAGGAAAAATGCGTGACGCTGTCAACAGTTGTCGGTTCAGGCCCGGACGACGGTGCAGGCCCGGACACTTCGCACTCATGAGCGCCGGGCGCTGATCCCCATCAATGCACGCGGCGAGCGGATCCTCGCGTCAGCCCTGCGACGCGTAGGGCCTCACGTCAGTCTTACGGCGCGTAGGTCTCGACGTAGGCGGTGACGAGTCGTCGCGCCTCGTCGATCGTCGCATCGTCCCCGGTCGGGGAACGCCGGAACGCCACGTCGAAGAGTCGGTCACCGGCCTCGAAGGCCAGCTCCAGGACGAACTGCGGGGTGTCGGCACGGATCAGGTTCCGCTCGATGAGCAAGCGCCAGAGCTGCGCCGCCTGCGACACGTCGAACGCGCGTGCCAGTTCGCTGAGTGTCGAGCTGCGTCCTGGGTACCAGAGCTCGACGAAACTCGGGTGCTCGCGAAAGTAGGCGAGCAGCACGTCGATGACCGCGTCGCAAGCCTCGCGCACAGTACGCGACTCGGCGCGGTCCAGTGTCGCGGCGAGGCGCTCGTCGAGCTCGCGCACATAGCGCTGCGCGAGCTCGGCGTCGACTTGATGCCGGTCGGCGAAGTAGTGATACACGGACGCGATCGGGATGCCCGCCCGCTCGCCGATCGCCTTGAGGGTGGCGGCCTCGTAGCCCTGTTCGACGAGCAGCGCCTCGGCCGCGTCCAGGATGGCCTGCACGCGCTCGACTCCGCGCCGCTGCACTGGAGCGGGGCGAGCGGATGCCCGCGACGTCGGCCGGTTATCGAACACGATTCGAAATCGTAACAGTCGCGCGAACGAGATCGCGTTCGCGCTGATCAAACCCGTGTCAGAACCCGGGGACCGATCTGATGGGCGAGTTCGAGAGCCAGTTCGACCGCCAGCCTGCGCTCGCCGGGCTGGTGGCCGAGCAGCTCGGTCGCGCGGGCGATGCGCTGCAACACCGTGTTGCGGTGCGTGTGCAGGCGAGCGGCGGCGCGAGGCCCGTTCTCGGCTTCGTCGAGGAAGACCCGGAGGGTCTCGCGCAAGCGCGCCGCGCCCGGTGTGTCCGCGGCGAGCGGGCCGAGTGTCGCCGCGACGAATTCGGCCGCGCGATCATTGTTCTGCGCGGCCAGCGCGGTGACCTCCAGGTCACGGTAGAGCGCGAGCCGAGCGCCGCCCGGGTGCCCCGCGAGCAGATTGTGGATGGCCAGAGCCGCGTCGTGCGAGCGGCGGAACCCGGTGATGCCAGGACGCGTGGGGCCGACGGCGACGCGAATGTTCGGTTGCACTCGGTCGAGCGCATCGCGCAGCGCGTCGACCACGGGATCGGAGTCGGTACCCAGCCAGGCCCAGAGCGCGGAAGCACCGGCGGACATCGTGAGCGGAGTCCGCGCCCCGGCGGAACGCGCCAGCCCGGTGGCGGCGGACTCCAGCGCACCCTGGATCTCACCGGGCGGCTGCGCCCACAGCACGAGCGCGGTGTGCAGACGGCCGAGCTCGTATCCCAGCCGCTCGCCCGCCCGCCTGCTGTCGATCGGCGCGCCGTCGAGGATCAGCCGGACGGTCTCGGTGCGCCGCGCGAGCGCACCGCCGAGCACCTCCTCGCGCTCGCGCTGCGCGGCGGCGATGACCCGGCCTATGACGCGGTCGACGTACTCGAACATGCGCTGCGACGAGATCTCCAGGAGCTGCACGAGCAGCGGGCCCGACGGGACGACGCGGGTGGCGTGCGCCATGTACCGCCGCCAGGCGATGTTCTGCCCGCGCCGGTAGGACTGGAAGATCACGTCGAGGTCGATGCCGCGCCGGGCGACGGTGCGGGCGACGTCGAGCGCCTCGGGTGGGACGTCGCTCGGCAACGGCCCGGCGTCGCGGCGGGCGAACGTGGTCAGCAGGCGTACGGCGTTGGCGCGATTGCTCGCCGACATGTCCGCGATGAGCGCCGCGTCGGCGCCCACCATCGGCGTCAGTTCGATTTCCGCGGCGTCCATCTCGGCGACCAGTTCGTCGACGTCGGCCAGCATCAACTCGGCCACGTCGCCCATGAGCTCGACGATCTCGGGCGGCAACGTCGGATCGCTCATGACCTTCAGTGTGCCACCGCACATATTTCGAAACAAAGCCTAGGCGAAGTGACATACCGAAGGGACGTCTCCGGACCTAGCGTGAACCGCATCACAACCCCGCCCTTCCCGCGGCCAGGAGAAGATCAGTGACGATCGCGACCATCAGCCATACCCAGACCGCCGATTTCGATGTGTTGATCATCGGCGCCGGAATTTCCGGTATCGGCGCTGCCTATCACTTGAAAACCCGCCGCCCCGGCACGTCGTTCGCCGTCCTGGAGGGCCGCGACTCGATCGGCGGCACCTGGAGCCTGTTCCAGTACCCCGGCATCCGATCGGACTCGGACATGCCCACCTACGGTTTCAGCTTCAAGCCGTGGACACATCGCAAGTCGATCGCCGACGGGCACCTCATCCTGGACTACCTGCGGGAGACCGTCGCCGAGAACGGGCTGACGGACCATATCCGTTTCGGCCACCGGGTGATCGGCGCAGAGTTCTCCTCGGCCACCGGGCTGTGGACCGTGACCGCACAGCACTCCGGCAGCGACGAGACGACGCGATTCACCGCACGATTCCTGCTCCTCGGCACCGGGATCTACGACCACCAGACGGGTTTCACGCCCGAGTTCACCGGTGTCGAGGACTTCGACGGCCGACTCGTCCACCCCCAGCATTGGCCGCAAGATCTGGACTACACCGGTAAGCGCGTGGTCGTGATCGGCAGCGGCGCGACGGCCGTGACGCTCATCCCGTCGATGGCAGGCAAGACGAGCCACATCACCATGCTGCAACGCTCGCCGAGCTATGTGTTCTCGCTTCCGGCCGAGGACGTCACCGCCGGCGCGCTGAACAAGGCGCTCGGCCACGAGCGCGCCTACCGGATCATCCGGCGCAAGAACATCATGATCTCCCGCGCGATCTACAAGGCGTGCCACCGCGCTCCGAGGTTGGCGCGCAAGCTGCTGATCGCCGCCGTGCGCAGGCAGCTGCCCGCCCATTTCGACGTCGACACGCACTTCACCCCGCGCTACAACCCGTGGGAGCAGCGCCTGTGCATGGTGCCCAATGGCGACCTGTTCAAGACGCTCTCGACCGGACGGGCTTCGGTGGTCACCGACCGGATCGCCCGGTTCACCAAGACGGGCATTCTGCTGGAGTCGGGCCAGGAATTGGCCGCCGATATCGTCGTGACGGCAACCGGTTTCTCCATGTCGCCCCTTGGCAAGATCCGGTTCGAGGTCGACGGACGGCAGGTGAATCTGCCGGACACGACCGTCTACAAGTCGATGATGCTCTCCGGGGTGCCCAACCTCGCATTCGTCGTCGGCTACACCAATATCTCCTGGACACTCAAGGTCGATCTGGTCTGCGAGCACTTCTGCCGCTTGCTCGATCACATGGACTCCCACGGCTACCGCACAGTCGAGCCGGTCCTGACCGACCCGCACATGGAGCGCGTACCGCTCGTGCACGACTTGAGCTCGGGCTATGTCCAGCGGGGAATCGCGCAGTTCCCGAAGGCCGGGACCAAAGGCTCGTGGACGGTCGAGATGGCCTACGAAGACGATGCCGAGCGGCTGCGTGAGGGTCCGGTCGAGGACAGCGCGCTGCGATTCACCGCCGCCGCGCCCGCTCTGTCGGCGTCCGCCCAGGAAGGAACGCGATGAAGAAGAACGAGATCTCCTTCACCAGCCACGGCGTCCGCTGTGCGGCCTGGCATCTCACCGCGGGCAGAGACACCGCGGGCGGTCGCCCCTGCGTGGTCATGGCACACGGCTTCGGCGGCACCCGCGACACCGGCCTGCTCGGCTATGCCGAGTCCTTCGCCGACGCCGGTTTCGACGTGCTCGTCTTCGACTACCGGGGCTTCGGCGACTCCGAAGGCACACCGCGCCAAGATGTTTCGGTCCGTCGGCAGCGCGAGGACTATCACGCGGCCATCGCGGCGGCCCGGCATCTGCCCGGCGTCGACCCGGACCGGATCGCGCTGTGGGGCACCTCGTACTCCGGCGGTCACGCCATCGCGGTCGCGGCGCAGGACCGGCGTATCGCCGCGATCGTCTCGCTGACACCGGCGACGGACGGACTCGCCACCTTGGCCCATCTCGTGCGTCAGGGAGGGGTCGGCCGACTCGCGCGGGCGGCCGGACACGGGCTGCTCGATGTCGCCCGTGTCCTCGTGAAGCTGTCACCGCATCACGTACCGATCGTCGGGCAGCCCGGGTCGGCGGCGATGATGAGCACCCCCGGCGCCGAGGAGGCCTGCCTCTCGATGGCCGGGCCGACCTGGCGCAACGAGGTGTGCGCGCGCACCGCGCTCGAGGTCGGGTTGAACCGGCCGACCACCTTCGCGCGCCGCGTGCCGTGCCCGATGCTGATGCAGGTCGGCACGAACGATCGTGTCGCGCCGCCGGACGCGGCCCGCCGGACCGCCGCGAAGGCCGGACAGCTGGCCCAACTGAGCGAGTACCCCGTCGACCACTTCGACGTCTACCAAGGTCCGTTCCAGCAGCGAGTCCTGGCCGACCAGCTCGATTTCCTCACGCGCGTCCTCGATCCGTCGTACACCGGAGCGCGGGTGCGGTACCGCGAAGTCATTTGATTCTTTCATCATGAATCTAGAGATTCGTCTTTATTGATGATATCGTCACAAAGAGAGGCGGTGTGACCTGGGACATGTCGGCCGACGGCACCCTCGGCAGTTCCGGCCGAGGGCCCGGCACCTGTAGCGTCGCGGAGTCGTGCAGGCACCACGTCGCCTCGCTCGTCGGCAGCGCAGGAAGGAATCGACGTGTCGAGCAACCGCATCGACGTGCATCAACACTTGATCCCGCCCGTCTACCTAGCGGCCTTGCGAGCGCACGGCATCGACGCGGCCGGCGGCCGTGAGCTGCCCGAATGGACGCCGGAGGCGGCGCTCGGGTTGATGTCGGAGGCGGGCATCGCGTCCGCCGTTCTCTCGGTGTCGACTCCCGGCACCGCGTTCCTCGCCGATACCGCCGAGGCCGCGGAACTCGCCCGCGCGGTCAACGACTACACCGCGAAACTCGCCGCCGATCACCCGGAGCGCTTCGGCTTCTTCGCCACGCTGCCGATGCCCGATGTGGCCGCGGCCGCCACCGAGGCCCGACGGGCCCTGGACGATCTGGCGGCCGACGGCGTCGTCCTCCTGGGCAATGCACGGGGAACCTACCTCGGCGCGGAAGGGCAGGACGAGCTGTTCCGCGTCCTCGACGACCGCTCGGCGGTGGTCCTCGTCCATCCCGCGGACCTGCCCGCCGAGACGGTGCCCGGCATCCCACCCTTCGCCGCGGACTTCCTGCTCGACACGACGCGCGCGGCGTATCTATTGGTGCGCAACGGAATCCGCCGCCGCTACCCCAACATTCGCTTCATCCTCGGCCATGCGGGCGGCTTCGTCCCGTTCGCCTCCCACCGCATGGCGTTGAGCATCGTCAACCAGACCGGCGCGAGTCCCGTGGACGTCCTCGACGACTTCGCGAGCTTCTATTTCGACACCGCGCTGTCCGCCAGCGCCGCCGCGCTGCCGAGCCTGCTCGCCTTCGCCGAGCCCGGGCACGTCCTGTACGGCAGCGATTGGCCGTTCGCCCCCGCACCCGCGGTGCACTACTTCAATGCCGGGCTCCACGAATACCCGCACCTCGACGAGACCGCCCGCCGCGGCATCGAGCGCACGAACGCGGCCGCGCTGTTTCCCCGGCTCGGTGGTGCGGCGCCGCTGCCGGAAGCGCCATTGCTCACCAGGGCGCGGCGGCACCTGAAGCAACGCGCGTTCCGCGCCGTCGCGCGGGCCGCGACCAAGCGCTGAGTCCTACCGGTGCGCGACCTCGGCTAGTCCACGGCAGCGGCGAGGAAGGCGCGCACGTCGGGGGCGGCGATCGGGATGATGCTGTCGTGACCGGCGTCGTAGCTGTGGAAGTCGACCTCAACGCCATTGATCAGCAGACCGGTGAGCAGGGTGAAGACGAGCGGATACGGCAGGGTCTCGTCGTGCGTTCCGTGCCCGAGGAACAGCGGGCCGTGGTAGCCCGCTACCGGCAGCCGCAGATAGTCCTGGAACGGTGCGGTCAGCTCACCGAGGGGTTGTGAGACGAGCTCGCTGATCGAGAGGTGCTCGGTCCGCTCGTCGAGCTCTGGGCTGCACAGGGTTTCGGCGAGCGCGACGGTGCGGCGCCCGAGTTCGGTGAGGTAACCGTCGACGTCCAGGTCGGGTCGCAGGTCGCGGAATCCGGCGATGGCCATCACGAACAGCGAAGTGGGAGCAGGGATCGGCGGCATCTGCGGGCCGATCAGGCCGACGACCGCGTCGATCTGGGGCGGCGCGCTGGTGGCGACTGTGCCGCGATAGTCGAGTTCTGGCGCATAGCTCTTCGCCCGCGGCGCCGTGTTCAATGCCGCGTGCGCGCCCTGCGAATGGCCTTGCGCCAGCCAGACTGGGCCGATCGCGGGATAGAGCTCGCGCGCCGCACGCACGATGTCGATCACGGCGTTCGCTTCACCGCCGCTGTCGAGGTAGTTCGGCAGCCCCTCGGTGCCGAGCCCGATGTAGTCGCTCGCGACCACCGCGAAGCCGTCGGCCAGCAGGCCGGCGAGGTAGGCCGACTCCGGTGCGGGCCGTCCCAAGACGGTGGGCGCGCACTGGTCGCCCAGGCCGTTGGAGCCGTGTCCCCAGGAGATCGTCGGCCAGCCACCGGGCGGAGGCGAACCCTCGGGGACGAAGACTGCCCCGGAGCTCAGCCGAGGCCGGTCGCGCGAATCAGCTGTCCAATAGGTGACTTTCGTCGACGCCGCCGATCCCGGGAGCCGCTGGGATTCGGGGAGCAGCTCGGTCGCGACGACCGAGCCGGGGGACGGCGGCGTATCGGCCGTCGCGATCGCCGGCAGGGCCGCGAGCGCCAACGCCGACGCGAGCATGACGGCGAATCGCCTCGTCGACGCGCGGAGGGTTGGTTCGCGTTGACCGAAAGTTCTTGGCATGACTGGCATTGTCGTGATCTCCGATCGCTCCGGCAGGTCGACTGCGGCGATGGATATATCAAATACGGACCCGCCCAGCGTTACTCGACGATGCATGCGTGTGCCGGTTCCCACAGCGATCGCACTCGACGACGCTGCAAGGACTTCTTCAGCGTTTGCCCGGCGCCGACCCCTGACGTGCTGGATCATGCTCTGCGACTACTGAGCCCGCGGGGCTGTCAGCGGACTGTCGGTGCGCTGTCAGCGGCGGCGGTCATTGTCTTTCTTGTCAGCCGGAAACAACGAGATCCGGCGCCAACACAAGGAGAAGAACGATGTCGCACAACACCCTCTCGGACCTGGTCGCCGCCCGCATGGAGACCGCCGGCGCGAAGGCCGATCAGCGGATGGCCTCGGCGGAGGCGGCGCAGGCGCGATCCGGTCTGCGGATCGAGGAGGCCCAGGGTTTCGTCCGGCCGACC
This sequence comes from Nocardia sp. bgisy134, assembly GCF_965341865.1. GTDB lineage: Bacteria > Actinomycetota > Actinomycetes > Mycobacteriales > Mycobacteriaceae > Nocardia. Next base: position 185,837 of record NZ_CBDQZP010000001.1, on the reverse strand, counting down.
AAGCAGGAGATCGCGCAGGTGCGGGCCGAGGCGCGGGCGCAGGGCAAGCAGCTGGCCGACGACCTCCGGGCGCGGGGCGCCGCGCTGAAGGCCGGACGATAGACCGTGGGCGGCGGGATCGGCGGACGGGTACGCACCCCGGCCGATCCCGCCGATCCTCACAGCCAGACGCGCAGCGCCTCCGCGATCCGTCGCAGCGCACCGTCGGTGGTCATACGCCAGTGCGTGGCGTCCACCGTGTGGTTGTGCACGGCGCCGGTGATCGCCCCGTGCCAGGTCGACGCGCCGTCGGATCCCGTCGAATCGTCCTGGGCGGCGGTGAAATACACGAGGTCACCCTCGAACGGTCGCGGGCGGTAGGCCGCGGCCACGGCCGCCGACGCACCGGCGGCGTCCACCACTCGTTCGATCCGCGCGGTCCCGAAGGAGGCGAACGGTTCGGGCATGGCGCTCAACCGCTCGGCCAGCCGCGGCAGATCCACCGTGTCGTCCAGGTCGAAATCCACAACTCCATCGCCGAGCAGTCCGCCGAGCAGTTCCGGCACCGGCACCGCGCCGGACAGGTCCGCGCCCATGCGCAGGTGGCTGTCCAGCATGCCGAGCAGCGCCACCCGTTCACCCTCGCCCTGGAGCCGCACGGCCATGGCGTGCGCCAGCACGCCGCCGAGCGACCAGCCCAGCAGGTGGTAGGGCCCTTCCGGCTGCACGGCGCGGATCTGCTCGACGTAGAGCCGTGCCCAGTCCTCGATCGAATCGGGAAGGGGGTCGGCGGAACTCAAGGCGGGTGACTGGAGTCCGTAGAGTGGCCGGTCCGCGTCCACGTGCGCGGCGAGTCCGGCGAACGACCAGGCGATGCCGCCGATCGGGTGGACGCAGAACAGCGGCTCGGCGGCGCCGGAGGTCCGCAGCGGTAGCAGCACATCGAAGGCCGCGCCCGCGCTGTCGGCGCCGCCCGCGCGCAGCTCGGCGGCGATGCCCGCCGGAGTGGGCGCGGTGAACACCCACATCACCGGGACCGTCGTGCCGACCGCCTCGCTCAGCCGCGCGGTCAGCGCGGTCGCGATCAGCGAGTTGCCGCCCAGCTCGAAGAAGTTGTCGTCCAGCCCGATCCGATCGCGGCGCAGCACGGCCGCGAACACCGCGCAGACGGTGGTCTCCAGCGCCGTCGACGGTGCGCGATAGGCGCGGGCGGCGAATTCCGGTTCCGGCAGCGCCGCGCGGTCGAGTTTGCCCACCGACGTCAACGGCACGTCGTCGAGGACGACGATCACCGTGGGCGCCATGTGCGCGGGCAAGATTCGCGCCGCCCATTCGGTCAGCCGATCCGGATCGATGGCCCGGCCAGGAGCCGCCACCACGTACGACACCAGAACCGTTGCCCCGGCGGAATTCTCCCGGCCGACGGTGACGGCGAAGTCCACGTCCGCGTGCTCGGCGAGCACCGCGTCGATCTCCCCCAGCTCGATGCGGAAGCCGCGGATCTTCACCTGGAAATCGGTGCGGCCTCGATACTCCAACTCCCCCATCGCATTCCACGCGACGAGGTCACCGGTGCGGTACATCCGCGCACCCGGCTCGAAGGGGTTCGCGACGAATCGCTCCGCCGTCAGATCCACCCGGCCGAAGTATCCGCGGGCCAGCTGCGCACCCGCCACATAGAGCTCGCCCGGCACACCGACCGGCACCGGCCGCAATCGCGAATCCAGCACGTACACCTGACTGTTCCAGACCGGAGCGCCGATCGGCACGTCCGCCTCGTCGGCCGGGCACACCGCGTGGCTGGTGATCGACACCGCCGCCTCGGTCGGACCGTACACATCGAACAACGCGGTTCCCGGCGCCGCCGCCGCGAACCGGCGCGCGAGTGCGGCGGGCAAGGTCTCGCCGATGGCCAGCACCCGGCGCAGCGAATCCGGCAACGGGCCGGTCAGCAGGGCGTCCAGCATCGACGGCACCGTGTGCAGCGTGGTGACGCCCTCGCGCGCCATGAGCCCGTTCAGGTGCGCCGGGTCCCGATGACCATCGGGTGCGGCGATCACCAACCGGCCGCCGCACGTCGCCGCCGACCAGAACTCCCACACGGACAGGTCGAAGGTCGCCGCCGTCTTCAACAGCACCGCGTCGTCGTCGGTCATCTTGAATTCGGCTGTCTTCCAGCGCAACTGGTTCACGATCGCACCGTGGGACACGGCGACGCCCTTCGGGCGCCCGGTGGAGCCGGATGTGAAGATCACATACGCCGTGTGCTCGGCGCGCAACGGCGCGATGCGGTCCGCGTCCGTGATCACCGAAGCGTCCACCCCGGACAGATCGACCCGATCCAGACGCACCACCGGCGCGACCGAGGTGGCGAAATCCGTGTCGGCATCGGTCAGTACGCAGATCGGGGCCGCCGTCTCCAGGATGTACTCCGAACGCCGCGCGGGCTGATCCGGATCCACCGGCACGTACGCGCCGCCCGCCTTGCTCACCGCGTACATCGCGACGACCAGATCCACCGAACGCCGGATGGCGAGCGCCACCCGCGATTCCGGACGGACGCCGAGCGAGATCAAATGCCGCGCAAGACGATTGACGCGCGCATCCAGTTCCGCATAGCTCGATCGCATACCGTCGGCGGTGACCAGCGCCACCGCGTCCGGAGCTGCGGCGACGGTGGCGTCGAGCAGGGACACCAGCGTGGCGCTCGTGTCCAGCGGATGGGCGGTGTCGTTCCAGGCCGTGAGAATCCGAGCGCGCTCGCGCGGCACCAGCAGCTCGAGCGCACCGACCGGCGCCGTCGCGTCCGCGACCACCGCGCCCAGCAGCCGGACGAACCGGTCCGCGAAACCACGCACCGTCGCCTCGTCGAACAGATCCGCGGCGTAGGTCAGGAAGCCGCCGATACCCGTGGGCGCGCCCTGCTCGTCATAGCCGTCCGCCACGATGACGTGCAGATCGAACTGCGACAGCCGCCGATCCGTTTCCCACGCGGCGACCGTCAAGCCCGGCAGTTCCATGCGGACCTCGGCCAGATTCTGGAACGACAGACCCACCTGGAACAGCGGATGCCGGGCGGTGGAACGCGCCGGATCGAGCACCTCGACCAGGCGCTCGAACGGCACGTCCGCGTGGGCGAAGGCCTGTAGATCGGCGTCGCGCTGACGCTCGAGCAATTCCGTGAAGCTCGCGTCCGGGTCCACCCGGGTGCGGAACACCAGCGTGTTGACGAACATGCCGATCAGATCGTCCAGCACCGCGTCACCGCGACCCGCCACCGGCGTGCCGATCGCGATGTCGTCGGTGCCCGACAGCCGGGCCAGCAGCACAGCCAACGCGGTGTGCACGACCATGAACAGCGTCGCGCCCCGCGCCCGCGCCAGCTCCGCGAGCGCCGCGTGGGTGGACGGCTCGATGCGCAGCGGCACGCGGCCGCCCGCGAAGGACTGCACCGCGGGCCGCGGCCGATCCCTCGGCAGTTCCAGCTGATCCGGCAGGTCGGCGAGCGCCTGCCGCCAGTAGGCGATCTGCTCGGCCGCCACCGACCCCGGCTCGTCCTCGCGACCGAGCAACGCGCGCTGCCACAGCGCGTAGTCCGCGTACTGCACCGCCAGCGGCGCCCACCGCGGTTCCTGCCCCAGCGCACGGGCCGCGTAGGCGGCCGCCAGATCACGGGTCAGCGGGCCGCCCGAGAAACCGTCGCCGGAGATGTGGTGGATCACCATGGCCAAGACGAACTCGCGGGTGCCTGCCTGGAGAAGGACGGCGTGTACGGGCACCTCGCGGGTGACGTCGAAGACCGTCGAAAGCACCTCCGCCGCAGCAGATTCGAGATCGGCGACCGGCCGTACCCGCAGCGGCGGCACATCGGGGTGGTCGGGTGGCAGGACGACCTGCACCGGTCCGCCCTCGAGCTGCGGATACACCGTGCGCAGGATCTCGTGTCGCGCGACGAGATCGGCGAACGCCCGCCGCAACGCGTCGACATCGAGGTCGCCGGTCAGGCGGATCGCGACCGGAATGTTGTAAGCGGCCGACGCCGTGTCGAACCTGTTGAGGAACCACATCCGCCGCTGGGCGGGCGACAGCGGAACACGTTCCGGCCGCTGGCCCGCCACCAGGGCGGGACGGCCTCCGGCGCCGGTCAGCTTCGCCACCTCGCGGGCGAAACCCGCGACGGTGGGTGCGGCGAACAGCAGCCGCACCGGAACCCTGGCGTCCACCGCCGCGCCGAGGCGCGCGGTCACCCTGGTGGCCAGCAGCGAGTTGCCGCCCAGCTCGAAGAAGTCGTCGTCCGCGCCGATCCGGTCGGCGCCGAGCACCTCGGCGAGCACCGAGGCGACCGTCCGCTCCAGTTCCGTGGCCGGTTCCCGGTAGGCGCGGGCCGCGAACTCCGGTTCCGGAAGGGCATTTCGGTCGAGTTTGCCGACCGCGGTCCGCGGAAACTCGTCGAGCACTACAACCGCCGCGGGCACCATGTGCGACGGAAGCGTCCGCGCGGCCCACCCCACCAGCCGGTCGGATTCGATGTCGCGACCGGTCACGTACGAGACCAGAACCGTTGCTCCGCTGGAATTCTCACGCCCCACGGTCACCGCGTACTCGACATCGGGATGACCGGCGAGCACCGCGTCGATCTCGCCGAGCTCGATGCGGAAGCCGCGGATCTTCACCTGGAAGTCGGTGCGGCCCAGGCATTCCAGCTCCCAGCCACTCGATTCGGCGGCGGGCACCCACCGGACCAGGTCGCCGGTCCGGTACATCCGGTGGCCGGGCAGCCACGGATGCGCGACGAAACGTTCCGCCGTCGCACCGACGCGTCCGTGATAGCCGCGCGCGAGCGCCGGACCCGCCAGATACAGCTCGCCCGCAACGCCCGCCGGTACCGGATGCAATCGCTCGTCGAGCACCATGGCACCCACGCCCGGGACCGGGCGGCCGATCGTGACGCGTTGTCCCGCGGCCAGAGTCGTGTAGGTAGCGCCGATCGTCGCCTCGGTCGGGCCGTAGCCGTTGATGAATCGGCGACCCGGCTGCCACCTGGCCACCAGTTCAGGGGTGGTGGCCTCGCCACCGGCGGACACCACGGCCAAGTCGTCCAGCCCGCGCGGGTCGACGGTGCCGAGCAGGGCGGGCGTGATGATCGTGTGCGTCACCCGCTCGGCGCGCAGCAGTTCGCGCAGTTCCGCGCCGCCGACGGTGTCCGGGGGCGCGATCACCAGCGTGGCCCCGCTGTGGAAGGCGCTGGACAGCTCCTCCACCGATTGGTCGAAACTCGGCGAACACACATGCAGCATCCGGTGTTCCGGCGCGAGCCGGAGCATGTCGACCGTGTAGCCGACCAGTCCGCCGAGCCCGGCGTGCGTGACGGCGACGCCCTTGGGCAGACCCGTCGATCCCGACGTGTAGATCACATACGCCGGATGCGACATGCGCAGCGGCGCGCGCCGGTCCGTGTCGTTCAGCGCCGCGGCCGAAGTCGCGGCGCAGCGAGTTAGTACCGCGGGATCGTCCAGCACCAGCCAGTCCACGGTGCCGGACAGGCCGGCGGCTTCGTCCGCGACGGTGATGCCCATCGCCGCACCGGAATCGGCGACCATGTAGCGCACCCGTTCCACCGGATAGGTCGGATCGACCGGCAGGTACGCGCCACCGGCCTTGGCGACGGCCCACACCGCGACGACCATCCCGTAGGAGCGCCGCATCGCCAACGCGACAACGGTTTCCGGCGCGACGCCGCGCTCGATCAGGACGCGCGCCAGCCGCGAGGACGACTCGTCGAGTTCGCCGTAGGTGTAGGACCGCCCCGCGTCGCGCACGGCGATCCGGTTACGACCGAAGCGGACGCCACGGACCAGCAGTTCCGGCAGCGTGCCGACCGCGGCCGGACAGCCGCCACCCATCCGGGTCAACCGCTCGTACTCGTCCGCGGCCAGCAGCGGCAGATCACCGACCGGCAAGTAGGGCCGGTCCGCGAGTGCGGTCAGCACTCGAACGAACCGCTGCGCGAACGCATCCGCGTCGAAGTCGCCGAAACGATCACGGGCATAGCACATCTCGCCACGGACTCCGAAGGCGTCGTCCGTCAGCGAGAGGGCGAGATCCCCCACCGCTTCCGCGGGTCCGTGGAACGACAGCGCCGCCTGGAACAGCGGATGCCGAGCCGACGACCGCCGCACGCCGAGCAAATCGACCAGGTCGTCGAACGGAATGCCCGAGTGCGCGAAGCCCTCCAGCTCGACCCGGTGCGCGTCCGGCAGGAGGTCGACGAAACGCGCGCGCCGATCCACCTTGGTGCGCAACACCAGTTCGGCGCACCGGCCGTCCCGCACGGGCGATCCGATCGCGATGTCGTCGACGCCGGACAGCCGTGCCAGCAGCGCCGCCAATGCCGTGCGCACGACCGCCGACCAGGTCACCCCTTCCGCGTCCGCGAGCAGGCGCAGACCACGCTGCGTCTCGTCGGATAGCCAGAAGTCCACTCGCCCACGATCATTCGAATGCGTTGTGGTCGGCCCGGCTGCGGGCAACTCCAGTTCGGGCAAGCCCGCCAATGCGGTGCGCCAGTACCGGGATCGGGTGATGGCGTCGTCCGATTCGACGTCGAGCAGCAGCGCGGTCTCGGCGGCGCGGCGGTCGGGTGCGTCGACCAGATCGCCGAGCACGCGACGCAGCCGGTCGGCGACGGCCTGCGCCGTCGTGTCGGCGACGACGTCGCGCCGGTACTTCAGCTGCACCAGCGTGCGGCTGCCGAGGAAGACCAGCACGGTGATCGGATAGTGGGTGTAGTCGGCCCCGCTCAGTCCGTCCACCCGCATTCCGTCGAGTGCGCCGCTCGCCTGCCGCAGGCCCTCCACGTCGACCGGGTACGACTCGAAGACCAGCATCGTGTCGAACAGCTCGCCCTGCCCCGCGACGCGCTGAATGGCGCCGAGCCCGAGGTGGTGGTGATCCAGCAGCGAAACCTGCTCGGCCTGCACGCCGTCGATCAGGGAACGGGTCGTCGTGCCCTGATCGAACCGGACGCGCACCGGGATCGCGTCCACGAACAGGCCGATCATCTCGCCGATGCCGTCGAGTTCCGCGGGCCTGCCGGAGATGGTCGCGCCGAACACGACATCGTCGCGTCCGGTGCCCGCCGCGACGACCAGACCCCACGCGACCTGCATCACCGTATTGGCGGTGACCTCGGTCGCGGCCGCGTACGCGGTCAGTTCGGCGGTCTGCGCGGCGGACAGCTCGAATTCGCAGAGGCCGAATCCGTCGCCCGAGGCCGCGGGCCAGGTCAGCTCGGGAGCGAGCATGGTCGCCGTGGCACCCGAGAGCACCTCCGACCAGGCCCGCTCCGCGGCCGCGCGATCCTGCTGCGACAGCCACCGCAGGTAGTCGCGGTAGGGGCGGACCGGCGGCAGCGGCGACGCGTCGCCGCCGGTCGCGTACAGAACGAGCAGCTCCTTCATCAGCAGCGGCATCGACCAGCCGTCGAGCAGAATGTGGTGGCCGGTCAGCACCAGGTGGCCGCGCCCGGAATCGGTGCGGTACAGCGTGAATCGCAGCAGCGGCGCCACCGCCGGATCGAATTCGGTGCGCTGTTCGGCCGCCAGCAGGCCGGGCAGATCCGAATCGGCGACGCCGTCGACGATCCGCCACGGCATCTCGATGCCGTCGATCACCAGCTGCACCGGCGTCCCGTCGGCCGTGGCGACGAAGGCGGAGCGCAGGTTCGCGTGCCGGTCCAGGATGGTCTGGGCCGCCCTGCGCAGCCGGTTCGTATCCAGCTCCCCGGTCAGCTCGGCCGCCAACTGGATGATGTAGGCGTCGACCGTCCCGGCGAGCAGCTCGATGAGCACCAGCAGCGAGGACTGCAACGGCGAGAGCGGCAGCACGTCCGACAGGCCGGGATACGTCCGGCGCCAGCCGTCCAGTTCGGCCTGGGAGACCCGCGTCAGCGGCACATCCGAGGGCGTGAGACCGCCCGCGGCCGGGTGCCGCACGTGCCCGGCGACCGCGGCCAGCGCGGCCGTCCAGTCGTCGGCGAGTTCCCGCACCGCCGCCTCGTCGAGGATTCCGCTCGGGTAGCGGAAGCTCGCCTCCATCCGCGGGCCGGTCGCGGTGTCGGCGACGATCGCGTTGATATCGATCACCGCCCCGGCGGGCAGTGCGGGATCGTATTCGATCTCGATCTCGCCGAGATCGGCTGTCGGCAGCCAGCTTCCGTCGATCTGGTCGACTGCGCCGCCCGCCGAGGCGCGGCCGAGATAGTTGAAGCTGATCTGTCCGATGTCGCCGGTGAGGCGTCCGGCGGTGCCCGGATCGAGATGGCGCAGCATGCCGAAGCCGATGCCCTTGTCCGGCACCGCGAGCAGTTGTTCCTTGACCGTCTTCAGTACGGTGGCGAGTACCGCGCCGTCGGCGAGCGCCTGCTCGGTGTCGATGCCGGACAGATCGATGGCGACGGGGTAGATGCTGGTGAACCAGCCGAGGGTGCGCGTGAGATCGGCTCCGGGAACGGCGGTTTCCTCGCGTCCGTGGCCTTCGAGCCGGATTCGGGTCGTCGGTGCGTCGACACCCCGCCGCGCACGCCAGGCGCGCACGGACAGCGCCAGCGCGGCGAGCAGTCCGTCGTTGACGCCGCCGCGATACAGCGCGGGAATCGTGGTCAGCATGGCCTCGGTGACCTCGACCGGCACCTGCACGGTGATCGATCGCATGGTCGGCTCGGTGTCGATCGCGCAGTCGACGGTGCGCGCGCCGAGCAGCGGATCCGGCGTGGCCAGCACCCGCTGCCAGTAACCGGCTTCGGCGGCCCGGCCCGCGGCCGCGTCGGCCAAGCCGTGCGCCCAGCGCCGGAACGACGTGCCGACCGCGGGCAGCGCGATCGGCTGCCCCGCCGCACGCTGCGCCCAGGCCAGCGCCAGATCGGGAATGAGGATGCGCCAGGACACCCCGTCGATCACGTAGTGGTGTGCCGCGACGGCCAGCACGTCGCGCGCGCCCGTCCTGCGCACCCACACGAAGGCGATCATCTCGGCGGCGGCCGGATCCAGCGCGGCCAGCGCCGAAGCCATTGCCGCACTACCTGTTCGGGTCAACTCGGAGTCGGCCACGGCAGTCGCGTCGATCTCGATGACCAATGCGTCGGCGTCGACCGCGTCGCGCGTCAGCGTTTCGAACCGCCACCGGCCGTCGTCCTGCCACACCCGGGAACGCAGCACCTCGTGCCGGTCGAGTACCGCAGCGATCGTCGCGACGAGTCCGGCACGGTCGATGCCATCGGGCAGTGCGAGCACGACGGTCTGGGCGAAGCGATCGCAGGAACCGTTGGCGAGGAATTCGGCGAGCACCGGTGTCAGCGGCACCTCCCCGACACCGCCGCCGGGCAACTCCGCCAGCACCGTCGGCGCCGCGTCCGCGCCGGCCGTCGCGACGCGCGCCAGTCCCGCCACGGTCTTGTGTTCGAACACGTCGCGCGCCGTGAAGACGATTCCGGCTCCCTTCGCCCGCGACACCAGCTGGATCGACATGATGCTGTCGCCGCCGACCGCGAAGAACGAGTCGTTCGCCCCGACCGACTGCACACCGAGCACCTGCGCGAACAGCTCGGCGAGGCGCGATTCGAGGGGGCCGAGCGGCGCACGAGTCGGCGCGGTCTCGAAGACCGGCTCCGGCAACGCCTTTCGATCCAGTTTGCCGTTGGTGGTCAGCGGGAGTTCGTCGAGGACGACGATCGCCGAAGGCACCATGTGCGGCGGCAGAATCCTCGCCGCGTGCTCGGTGACCAGCGCCGGATCCACCGTGCGGCCCGGCGCGGCGAGCACGTACGACACCAGCGCCGTCGATCCCGACGCCATCGTCCGTCCGATCGTGACCGCGAAGTCGACGTCGTCGTGTCCGGCGACCACCGCGTCGATCTCGCCGAGCTCGATGCGGAAGCCGCGCACCTTGACCTGCGTATCGGCGCGGCCCACGTAGTCGAGATCCCAAGGCGCCGAGTGCGATCCCGCGGCGGTGCAGGTGGATGCCGGACGCAGGCGCACCACGTCGCCGGTGCGGTACATCCGCGCGCCGGGTCCGCCCCACGGGTTGGGGAGGAAACGCTCGGCGGTCAAGCCGGCCCGATTGCGGTAGCCGCGGGCCAGGGCGCCGCCCGCGAGATACAGCTCGCCCGCCACACCCGGCGGCACCGGGTTCAGCCGCGCGTCCAAGACCAGCGCGGACAGGCCGTGTACCGTCGTGCCGATCGTAATGGGCTGTCCGGCCGACAATTCCGCGAACGTCGAGACGATGGTCGCCTCGGTCGGGCCGTAGGCGTTGAGATAGCGCCGGCCCGGCTGCCACTTCGCCAGTAGCTCCGGGGTCGTCACGTCGCCGCCGACGGCCACCACCGCCAGCGCGTCCAGCCCGGCCGGGTCGACGGTGCCGAGGACCGCCGGGGTGATGATCGTGTGCGTGACCGCCTCGTCGCGCAAAAGGTCGCCGAGCTCGGCCCCGCCGACCACACCGGGCGGCACGACGACCAACGTCGCGCCCACGGAGAACGCGCACAGCCACTCGAGCACCGAAGGGTCGAAGCACGGCGAGCAGACCTGCAGGAACCGGTGATGCGGCTCCAGCCGATAGCGTTTCACCGTTTCGTCCAGCATGCCGCCCAGACCTGCGTGGGTCACGGTGACGCCCTTGGGCACACCCGTCGAACCGGACGTGTAGATGACGTACGCCGGGTGTCGCATGCGCAGCGGCGCAAGGCGATCCGCGTCCGTCACCGGGTCGTGCGACTGAGCGGCGCATTCCCGCTCGGTAGCCGGGTCGTCGAGCACCAGCCAGTCCACGCCGCCGGGCAGCCGATCCGCGTACTCGGCGCTGGTGATGCCGAGCACCGCGCCGGAGTCGGACACCATGTGCCGTACCCGTTCCGCGGGATACCCCGGATCGATCGGCACGTGCGCGCCACCGGCTTTGGCGATGGCCAGCACCGCGGCCGCCAGGTCGGCCGAGCGAGGCAGGGCGACGGCGACCGATCGCTCGGGGCCCACGCCGCGGCGGATCAGCAAGCGTGCCAATCGCGAAGTGCGCTCGTCGAGTTCGCCGTAGCCGATCGAACGGTTCCGGTCGCGCACCGCGATGCGATCGCGACCCAGCGCGACGCCGCTGGTCAACAGGTCGGGCAAGAGGCCGGTGGCCATGACGTCGTCGGCGGCGACTCGGGTCAGCAGCGCCTGCTCGTGCGCGTCGAGCAGCGGAAGGTCGCCGACGGGAACCTCCGGTCGGCGCACGGCGGCCGCGAGCAGCCGGAGGAGGCGCTCGGCGAACACCTGAACGGTGCGCTCGTCGAACAGCGCCCGCGAGAAGGTGAAGTCGGCCGCGACACCTGCCGCGTGCTCCCGAATGTGCAGGGAAAGGTCGTATTTCGAGTGAGGGTCACCGGAACCGGAGGGCTCGGCCGCATGGGGAGCCCGATCTCCGGCCGAGAACATCGTCCGCACCAGCGGGTGGTCCGAATCCAGCAGCGCCGCCAGGCCGTCGAAAGGCAAATCGGTTCGCGCGAAGGCTTGTAGCGCAACGTCTTTCGTGTGCGCCAGCAGATGGTCGAAGGGGAGGTCACCCGGCACCCGGGTGCGCAACACCAGGGTGTTGCCCGATCCGTCGGCGACCGGTGTGCCGATCGCTATGTCGTCGGCGCCGGATAGTCGGGCCAGCAGGACCGCGAAAGCCGCGTGGACGACGGTGAACACGGTCGTGTCGGCCGTCCGCGCGACCTGGTGTAGTCGCGGGTGCAGGTCGGCATCGATCGAGAAGCCGATCCGGCCGTCCGCAGCGGTGGGCGCCGCGGGCCTCGGGCGATCGGTGGGCAGGTTCAGCTCGTCCGGCAGGTCCGCGAGCGCGTCGCGCCAGTACCTCGTCTGCGCGATCAGATCGTTGCCATCGTCCAGCAGCGCGAGCGTTTCCGTCGCCGTGCGTTCCGGCGTCGTGACGAATTCGCCGATCAGCGTCCGCAATCGGTCCGTGAGGGCCCGTGCGGCCGGGGCGGTGATCGTGTCGCGGCGGTGCTGGACTTGCAGCCGCAGCTCGGCGCCCATGTCGACCTGGACGGCCACCGGGTAGTGGGTGAAGTTGACGGCTTGCAGGTCGACGATCTCGAGGCCGTCGATCGTCCCGTAGGCCTGCCGCAGGCCGTCGGCGTCGACGGGGTACGACTCGTAGGCCAGGAGCGAATCGAACAGCTCGCCCGCACCGGCGGCACGCTGGATGTCGGCCAGCCCGACGTGATGACCGTCGAGCAGCGAAACCTGTTCGGCCTGAAGCCGAGTCAGCAGCTGCCGTAGCGAGGTGTCCGCGTCGAACCGGACCCGGACCGGGACGGTGTTGGCGAACAGGCCGACCATGGCGTCGACGCCGTCGAGCTGTGGCGGCCGCCCGGACACCACCGCGCCGAAGACCACGTCGTCGCGTCCGGCACAGGCCGCGAGCACCAGGCCCCACGCCGCCTGCACCACCGTGTTCACGGTGACCTCCGCCGCCGCGGCGAACGCCGTCAGGGCCGCGGTCTCGTCCCGCGACAGGTCGGCGGCGCACACGCCGTAGCCCTCGGCGGGGTGGACGGGCGGTGCGACGGAGGCGGCCAGCCTGGTCGGCGTCAGGCCGTCCAGCGCTCGGCCCCACGTGCGCAGGGCGGCGTCCCGGTCGTAGTGCGAGAGCCACGCGAGATAGTCGCGATACGGCCGGACCACCGGCAGCGGCGACGAAACACCGTCCGCGGCATAGGAAATCAGCAGATCCTTCATCAGCAACGGCATCGACCAGCCGTCGAGCAGAATGTGATGCACGGTCAGCACCAGGTGCGTGCGCCCGAAATCGCCGCGGTACACCGTGAATCGCACGAGCGGCGCCCGCGCCGGATCGAATCCGAGGCGCTGCTCGGCGGCGAAGAACGCCGCCGGATCGGTGTCCGGCGTGTCGACGACCCGCCACGGCACCTCCAGTTCCTCGCAGACGAACTGGACCGGGGCGCCCGCGGCCGAGGACCCGAACGCGGATCGCAGGATGGGGTGCCGATCCAGCACCGCCTGCGCCGCCCGCCGGAGGCGCTCCAGATCGATGTCGCCGGACAGTTCCACCGCCAGCTGGAGCAGATAGGGGTCCGCGGTCGGCGATATCTGGGTGAGGAACAGCAATCCGAGCTGTAGCGGCGAGAGCGGCAGCACGTCGACCAGCCCGGGGCGCTCCCGCCGCCAGGTGTCGAGCTCCGCTTGTTCGACCCGCACCAGCGGGACGTCGGCCGGGGTCAGACCGCCCGCGGACGAATCGCGCACGTGCCCGGCCAGGACGGTGAGTGCGGCCACCCAGTGCTCGGCCAGCTCCCGGACGGCGTCCGCGTCGAGGATCTCGGACGCATAGGCGAAGGACGCGGTCAGCTGCGCGCCCGCGTCGGTGTCGGTGACGAGCGCGTTGATGTCGACCACCGCGGCGGCGGGCATGGCCGCGTCCTGCGCGGCGTCCGGAGCGCCCCAGTCGTCGGTCGGCAGCCAGCTCCGATCGGTCAGCGCCTCCGGCAGGTCGCCCGCGGAGATCCGGCCGAGATAGTTGAAGCCGATCTGGCCGAGCGCACCGTCGAGTTCGGGCGCGGTGTCCAGGTTCAGGTACCGCAGCATGCCGAAACCGATGCCCTTGTCCGGCACCGCTAGCAGTTGCTCCTTCACCGCCTTGACCAGCGCCGCCGTCGCCTCACCGCCGCGCCAAGCGGCCTCGGCGTCGATACCGGACAGATCGAGCGCCACCGGGTACATGGTGGTGAACCAGCCGACGGTGCGGGTCAGATCGGCGCCCGCGACGGTGGCCTCCTCGCGGCCGTGCCCCTCGAGCCGCACCCTTGTCGCCGCGGCGTCGACGCCCCTGTTCGCCCGCCAGACGCGCGTTGCAAGCGCCAGCGCGGCGAGCAGACCGTCGTTGGTCCCGGCCCGGTACACCGTCGGCAGCTCGGTCAGGACCGCGCGCGTGACGTCGGCGGGCACGGCAATCGTGAAGCGCCGCACCGTGTCCGAAGTGTCGACGGCCGGATTCAGCGCCCGCGCGCCGAGCGGCGGGTCGGCGACGGCCAGAGTTCGCCGCCAGTAGGGCAATTCGTCGGCGCGGTCGGCGGCCGCCTCGACCAGGCCGTGCGCCCACCGCCGGAACGACGTGCCAACGGCGGGCAGGGTGATCCGGTGCCCGCCGGTGTGCTGCGCGCACGCGGCCACCAGGTCCGCGATCAGGATTCGCCACGACACACCGTCGATCACGTAGTGGTGCGCGGCGATGATCAGCGCGTCACGGCCGTCCGGGCGGGACAGCCAGGTGCAGGCGATCATCCGGGCCGCCGCGGGTTCCAACATGTCGATGGCGGAATCCATTGCGGTGCTGGCGGTTTCGCATAGCTCTTCGAGGCCGAGACCCGCGGGGACGTCGACGCGGGTGATCAGCGCGTCCACGTCCATCGCGCCCACGGGGAGAGTGCGCAGCCGCCAGTGCCCGTCGACGGACCGGACCTGGGCGCGCAGGATGTCGTGGTGGTCCAGCACCGCGGCGAGCGTGGCCACCAGGCCCGCACGATCGATGTGCTCGGGCAGCGCGAGCACCATGTGCTGGGTGAAGCGCCCGAACGACTGGCCGTCTGCCAGATAGGCGGCCAGCACCGGCGTCAGCGGAATCTCTCCGACCCCGCCGCCCGGCAATTCGGCGAGCGCGGGAGCGGACTCGGCGCCGAGCACCGCGACGCGCGCCAGCCCGGCGACCGTGCGGTGTTCGAACACATCCTGCGGGGTGAAGGAGATTCCCGCCGCCCTGGCCCGCGACACCAGCTGAATGGACAGAATGCTGTCGCCGCCCGCGGCGAAGAACGAATCCTCCGCCCCGACCCGCCGCACACCGAGCACCTGGGCGAACAGTTCGGCGATGCGGGATTCCACCTCACCCCGCGGTGCACGCGACACCGCCTCGAACACCGGCTCGGGCAAGGACTGCCGATCGAGTTTTCCGTTGGGAGTCAAGGGGATCGCGTCGAGCGTCACGAACGCGGACGGCACCATGTGGCCAGGCAGCGCGGCCCCCGCGAAGCGGGACAGTTCGCCGAAGTCCAGCGAAACGCCTTCCCTGGCAAGCACATACGAAACCAGCACGGTGGCGCCCGAGGGTGCGACCTTGCCGAGCGTCGCGGCGTAGTCGACATCGGGGTGGGCGGTGAGCGCGGCGTCGATCTCACCGAGTTCGATGCGGAAGCCGCGGATCTTCACCTGGAAGTCAGTGCGGCCCAGGTATTCGAAGTCGCCGTCCGCGGTGCGGCGCACCAGGTCACCGGTGCGATACATGCGCGCGCCTGGTTCCCCGCCGAACGGACCGGCCACGAATCGCTCCGCCGTGAGCGCCGCCCGCCCCAGGTAGCCCTGCGCCAGCGCGGGACCGGACAGGTACAGCTCGCCGGTCACGTCGGGTGGCACCGGACGCAACCGCGCGTCGAGCACCATCGCGCCGACGCCGGGCAGGGCGGCGCCAATGGTGATCGGACGGCCCGGCTCCAGCGCGATGCTTCCGGTCGCGAGGATGGTGGCCTCGGTGGGGCCGTAGCCGTTGTAGAACGACCGGCCGGGGACCGCCCACCGCTCGACGAGCGCGGGACCGAACGCGTCACCGGCGACGACCACCACCTGCAACGCGTCGAGCCCGGCCGGATCGACCGACTCCAGCGCGGCGGGCGTGATCAGCAGGTGGGTGACGCGCTCGCGGCGGAGCAGGTCGGCGAGCTCGGCGCCGCCGAACACCGTCGGCGGCGACACCACGAGCGTGGCGCCCGAGCCGAAGGCGAGCAGCAGTTCGAGCACCGAGACGTCGAAGTTCGGCGAGCACACGTGCAGGACCCGCGCACCGGCGTCCACCGCGTAGCGCTCCCGGACGGCGGTGACGAGGCTCGCGAGACCGGCGTGCGTCACGACGACGCCCTTCGGGCGACCGGTCGAGCCGGAGGTGTAGATGACGTAGGCCGGATGCAATTGGCTCAGCGCGCGCACCCGGTCGACGTAGGAGATCGGGTGTGCGGGCCGTGCCGCGATCTGCTCCGCGTGCTGCGGATCGTCGAGCTCGAACCATTCGACGCCGTCACCGAGCCGCGGGCGATGCGTGGAGTCGGTGAGGCCGAGCACGGCGCGGGAGTCGGCGACGAGATAGGCGATCCGCTCCGGAGGCAGGGCGGGGTCGACCGGCACGTAGGCCGCCCCGGTCTTGGCGATGGCCCAGACGGCCAGCACCGACTCGATCGAACGGGTGAAGCCGACGGCGACGACATCGCCGGGACCCACGCCGCGGTCGATCAGTTCACGCGCCAGCCGCGACGAAGCCTGGTCCAGCCCGGTGTAGCTGAGTTCGCGCCGGGCGCCCGGTGCACCGGTGGGGTCATAGGAGATTGCTATCGAATCGGGCGCGGACTCGACCGTGGCCGTCAGCAGCTGAACGAAGAGCGGATTACTCGACCTGCGACGAATTCGACCCCGAACAGCACGACGAACTCCATCCATCCGAGTACAACATCCTTCTCACATCCAGCCGACGGGTTTCGTCGAGACCCACGAACCCGGCCGGATCCGGTCCGCCGTCGGGCGGCCCGGTGTCGAACAAAGCAAGAAGGAATCGATTTGTCGGGGCAATTTCGGCCCCTATCAGACCACAGGTCGCGACGTCGTGACGTGTCAGCGACATATGCCCAGGCAGGGGCCTGCCTCAACGATTGCCAGATCTTAGCCACAGGGCAACGTGACCCAGACACCCGACCGGCACGGGGCGGTCGGCGACGAGGCGGTCGAGACGCAGCCGCGGCGTCGGGACATCCACGCCGATCTCGGAGGCGATGCAGGTCACAGACCGTGGTGGATCGCCTGGAGGTAGCTTCGGACGGCCTAGGAGCGAATCTCCGGTTCGACGCCGAGCCGCGCCTCACCTAGTCGCTGCGGTATCGGGTGACGAATCGGCGCAGAATTTCGGGCGGCACCGTGATCGATTCGCGGTGGCCGAGTTCGGTGAGGTAGTCCGCTTCCTCCGGCGCGAAATACCCGGCGTGGCGATAGGCATCGATGCGGATCGCGAGGCCCTCGCCATCCAGTTCGGGGTGGAACTGGGTCGCGTACACGTTCTGCCCGGTCCGGATCATCTGCACCGGGCAGCCGGACGAGCCCGCCAGCAAGGTCGACTCCGGGGGCACCTCCTGGCAGGCCTCCTTGTGCCCGACGAAGGCGCGGAACAACTGCGGGAGATCACGCAGCAGCGGGTCGTCATCGGCGTGCTCGGTGAGCTCGATGGTCTGCGCGCCCGCTGTCTCGCCGTAGCGGTCGTCGCCGACCTTCCCGCCGAGCGCGTCGGCGAGAATGCCCAGCCCGTAGCAGGCGCCCAAATACGGGAAATCGCGGCCGATGATCTCGATCATCAGCTTCTTCAGCCGGGGCTCGAAGCGCTTCTGATAGTCGTACTTGTCGGCGTCGGGGCTGCTGACGTTGCTCGGCCCGCCACCGACGATGACCGCCGAATAGTCGTCCAGCTCGATATGCGGGAACTCCTCGTCCATCTGCACCCGCACCACATCGCCGGCGTCGAGCAGGCCGGCGCGCAGGATCGCGCGATACTCGTCGTCCGCCGCGGCACGCTCGGGCCGCAACTGCAAGAGCAAGCAGGGCTTGGCCATATACCGATTGTGCAAGATCGGTGGCCGCGAAAAGCGGTAATGCCCGGTCGATGGACGCATCGCGCGAAGACGCTGGTACGCCGACCCCAGTTTCGGTGGCCCACCTTTCCTCGTCTGTCCGCGACCATCGCCATCGATAGCGTCTCCGGCAGCGGCCACCCCTCGCCGCTCGAAAGGAATCTCTCGATGCGCAAGTACCTTCGCGCCGGCATGCTCACCGGCGCCATCCTGCTGGCCCCCTTGGCCACAGCCGTGCCCGCGTCGGCCATCCCGCTGGAGCCCCGCCGAACCGGCCCAGCAGTCCGAGCAGGTCGCCAATCCGGGCTGCCCCGGCGGCGCTCCGCACTGGGGCTGCCTGCTGAGCTCGCTGTCGGCGAGCGGTTCCGGCAAGTAGGAATCTCCGACGACCCCGGGGTCGGATGCCGAAACCCCTTCCGCTCGCCCGGAAGGGGTTTCTCGTTCCCAGGCGGCCCGATTCGCTCCGAACTGGTTGCGACGTAGGTCACATCCCGCTACCCTCCATTCATTCTGAGACGAATTGGTCTCAGATGCGGGCCCTACCCGCGGAATGTCGAGGAAGAATATGGACTCTCCGCTCGTATCCGTCGCCCTGCCGCTCGCTTTGGCGGTGATCATGTTCGGCCTCGGCTTGTCGCTGACGGTCGCGGACTTCACCCGGATCGCACGAAACCCGAAGACCGTCGCGATCGCGCTCACCTGTCAGCTGCTGGTGTTGCCGGTCGCCGCGTTCGGTTTGGTGCTGCTGTTCGATCTGCCGCCGATCCTCGCGGTCGGCATGATGCTGCTCGCCTCCTCGCCGGGCGGGACCACCGCGAACTTGTTCAGCCACCTGTTCCGCGGTGACGTCGCGCTCAATGTGTCGCTCACCGCGGTCAATTCGATCATCGCGGTGGTCACGGTGCCGCTGGCGACCAACTTCGCGATCGACTACTTCGAACCCGAGCAGGGCGCGGGCACCGTCGGCCTGCAATTCGGCAAGGTGGTCCAGGTGTTCGCCATCGTGCTGGTTCCGGTCGCGATCGGGATGGCCGTGCGGCGGCTGTCCACCGACTTCGCCGATCGCATGGATCGGCCGGTGCGCATCGGGTCCGCGCTGACGCTCCTGCTCGTCATCGTCGGCACCATGGCCGCCGAGCGGGACAACCTGGTCGACTACGCCCTGGACGTCGGCGCGGTCACGACGCTGTTCTGTCTCGTCAGCCTGACCGCGGGCTACTTCGTCCCCCGGTGGCTCGGCGTCGACGACCGCCAGGCCATCGCCTGCTCCATGGAGGTGGGCATCCACAACAGCACCATCGCGATCACCATCGCCATCAGCGTCCTCGACAGCACCGAAATGGCCGTACCCGCAGCCGTTTACGGCGTCCTGATGTTCCCGCTCGCGACCATCGTCGGCTGGCTCCTCACCCGACGCCAACCCCGCCCCGCCCTCGCCGAAACCGCCTGAGGCGCAAGGGAGCCAGGCCCTCATCGAACCGGGCCGGCGCCCGAAAACCGGCTCCGCCGACGACGATAGCTGTCCGCTCGTTCGTCCGCCGCCCTCCGCCGCAAACGAAGCGCGTCCACCCATCGGCAGACCGACGGCTGATCGACGTCCCAGCCGGGGTCACGGCCCGGTCGGACCACTGCGAAGTGATACGACGCAACTCGACCGCCGACGGCGCGAATTCACTCGCTCGGCTCGTCCTCCGCGCGTCACTCCTTCGGCACCCGCTCGCGGTCGATCTCGCGCTTTCGCGGCCGACGAGCGATCGGCAGATCGACGGCAATACGGTCGGCAGATCGTCGGCACTCGCTTCGGCAGATCGACGGCATACCTCTCGGCAAAACAACGCCCAAACCTTCGGCAGATCGACAGCAACCTTGTCGGCTCACTTGGAGCCAGACCATGGCTCCGCTTCATCACTACCGCGACCGAGACGGTTACGAAGTCGACGCTGTTCTCGAGGACGATGCCGGGCGGATCGTCGCCATAGAAGTCAAAGCAGCCGAGACAATTCGAACCGACGACTTCCGAGGCTTACGCGTGCTGCAACGTCGTTTGGGCGAACGTTTTCACGCCGGCTTCGTCCTCTACTGCGGTGACCAGCAACTTCCATTCGGCGACGGCCTGTCCTGCCTGCCGATCAGCGCAGTGTGGACCACCGGTCGAACATGAGTCCCGAGGTCACAGCCTGATCGCGCAAGGCGAAGTGATACGACGCAACTACCCGCCGGGCGACGCGAGTTCACTCGCTCAGCTCGTCCTCCACACGTGCCGGGCGAGACAGCCGCACCACGCCCGCGTCCAGATCCACGTCGACCCGCGGTTCGTACACCTGTCCATCGCTGTCCGCACTGCCCTCGTCGGTCAGCTTCTTACTCGGGAACAGCTCACCGATGACGCCCACACCTCCACGATAGCCCCGCGCCCCGGCTGACTAGACGTGGGCATTCCCCGCATCTCGAGATGTCATGCGTCCGTGGAGACTGCGATATCGGACTGCGCCGACTCCGGCTGTTTCGGCGCGGCGGGCACCCACCCGCGTAACGGCTGCACAATCGATCCGTAGAAGGTATCGGTCGCCGAGGTCACGCTGGCGATGAAACTAGCCGCCGTTCCGGATCGCCGGTTGCCCATCGGGAACGTCTGCTCCAACGAGAACGACACGATCACGCCCGATCGACCATCGGTCAGCACCTTCGGATTCGCACGGACCGTCGCGAGGTGCTCGCATGCTTCATTGCCGCGCTCCGAGAAGACGGCCTCGACTTGGACGTCCCCCGGTGCGTCCTCCAATTGCCTCAGCAGCCACGACATTCGTCGACCTGCCGATCCCTCGTTCGGCGCATCGAGAACGGTGCGGCAGCGAACCTTGTTCGTGCGTACGTCCGCGACCACGACCAGATCTCCCGCGGTGTCGGGAATGCGCAACACCGCTTCGAACGTTCCGTCCGCCGCCAGCCGCTCAGCGACCGCCGCGTTGCGGACAGCGGGCTCGGAGCGGTGCCGACGAGGCAAGACGTGCTTGACCGTGACGCCGAGCTCGGCGGTCAGCCGCAAGGCGAGGTGCCGCGACAACGAGACCCAGGTGTCGGCGACGGCCAATGCCTTCTGGTCGCCTGCTCGCAAGGTGCCTGCAGTCACGGCGTCACGCACCGACACCCAGTGTCGTCCCATGTCGACGAACTCGGCTGCCCCGGAACGCGGGTGGTCGAGGTAACGCAGGAACTCGCTCAGTATCCAGGCGTGCAGCTCGTTGTCGATGCCGCCGTGTGAGAGCAGCATTCGCGCCTCGTGAGCCACTTCCGCCCACGACAGATGCCGCAGGGCGACCTTGGCCAGCTTGCGCCGGTCGACTTCGACCGGAAGCTCGCCGGGACTTGCCGGGACATCGTTCGACAAGCTGACCACCGCGTCGTACTTCTTCTTGCGCGCCACATCGAGATAGCTCTCGAGCTGGTCACGCTTGAGCTTCCCGCTTCCGGTCTTGACCTCGAGCAGCGCGGTCCACACCCTGCCGCCTCGCGACACCCTCAGGACTGCGTCCGGGATGACCTTCGATTCGCCTCGTTCGTATTGCACCTCGACATACCCCTCGAAGGCGCCGACCGGAGCGCCCATCCTGGCGCACACCGCACGCGCGAACGGCCGGACGGCCTGCATCGCGGCAATCAGGGCCGATGTGGCGCGACGCTCCTGTTCCTCCCCAGCACCGACACCGACCACCGAGAACAGTCGGGCCGGTTGCCAGGTGTCCAACTCTGCCAGCTCGAACTCCATCGGCTTGGCCTTCTTGATGGCCCGCTTGGCTGTGCGCACGCCTCGCCTCACCCCGGAAGTCCGCCCGTTCGACGCAGGCGCCTGCTCAGCGCGGCTGACGGGATCGGCGACGATGGCGGATGGCACCGGTTCGCTCACGTTCGGCGCGTCCGGTTCCGCAGTGGCTGTTTCGTGTTCGGCGTCGTCGACGTCGACACCGAAGTCCTTTGCCAAACCTGCCAGACCGGATTCCCACCCTTGCCCGACCGCACGGACCTTCCACTCGCCCTCTCGGCGATAGATCTCCCCGAAGACGAAGGCCGACTCCGTGGTGGCGTCCGCAGTGACATACTCCGCCAGCGACAAGCCAGCAGCGTCAACCACCCGCAGCGCGAGTTTGCCCAGTTCCCCGAACGTTCCGGTGCCGACGCTGCCCGCGAGGGCAACCGTGTGGACGGTGTTCGGAACGGACGACAAGTCGATCGCGATCCGTGCCTGCGCGCCCTCCTCGGTTGCACTGGTACCGAGAAACCGTACCGAGCCGTCCTGCGATTCGGGCTGGTTGTAGAAGACGAAGTCGGCGTCGGAACCGACCTTCCGGCCTGCACCGAGCAACAGCGCAGACGCGTCGACCTCGACTTCCGATTCGGTCCATCCGATGACGACGTCGATGCGATCGACATCGTCCGGAAGCGGCACATTCTGGCCCTTGGACAGCATCGGAGATGTCACAGCTGAGAACCCCTCTTCGATTCGGCACACGCGATCACGGTCAGTCGGGTTCAGCCGGTCCAGATGCTGACCCCCATTGCATCGGCACCGCAATCGAGCGGCGACGCAGTGCTATTCGGCCGCAGCAGCTTGCTTGTTACACGCCTCACATTCGATAAGCGGCCGTATAACTGTCAGGACAGACGGTGTGCCCCAGCCTCGTCGTTCGGTCGGGCGTGCGGGAAACCCTTGTCCGCGGTGTGCCGGGCGGGCATAGAGTTCACCCATGACGAGCAACCCGTTCTTCGAGCGCAGTGCGCTGCCCTACGAGCTGCCGCCGTTCGCGGAGATCCGCGACGAGCATTATCTGCCCGCGTTCGAGCGGGGGATGGCGGAGCAGTTGGCCGAGATCGGGGCGATCACGGTGGACGGAGGGACGCCGACCTTCGCCGATACCGTTGTGGCGCTGGAACGTTCGGGTGCGCTGCTGACGCGGGTGCTGAATGTGTTCTTCAATGTCGTGAGCTCGGATTCGAGCGAGCGGATCGAGGCGATCGAGGCGGAGATCTCCCCGCGGCTGGCCGCGCACCGGGATGCCGTGTACCTCGATCCGAAGTTGTTCGCCAGGATCGACTCGCTGTATCAGCGGCGCGCGGAGCTGGGTCTGGAGGCCGAGGAAGCGCGACTGCTGGAGCAGTACCACATCCGGTTCGTCCGGGCGGGCGCGCGGCTGGACACCGAGGGGCAGGCCGGGTTGCGCGAGCTCAACGCGGAATTGGCCACGGCGGCAACCGAGTTCGGCCAGAACCTGCTTGCGGCGACAAACGCGGCGACGCTCGTGGTCGAGCACGAGGAGGAGCTGTCCGGTCTCGGGTCCGCAGCGGTGTCCGCCGCTGCCGAGAACGCCCGCTCGCTGGGCCGGGAGAACGCGTGGGCGCTGCCCCTCCAGAACGTCTCGAACCAGCCTGTTCTCGCTGAGCTCGCCGACCGCGACGTGCGACGCCGGATGCTGGCGGCCTCGCTCGGGCGCGGGTTCGGCCCGGACAGCCGCAACGCCGCCCTGGCCGTTCGCATCGCCGCCCTCCGGGCCGAGCGGGCGGCGCTGCTCGGCTACCCGGACCACGCGGCGTACGCGGTGGAGGACCAGACCGCGAAGACCGCGGGTGCGGTGGAGGACATGCTCGGGCGGCTGGTACCGCCTGCGATCGCCAATGCCGAACGGGAGGCGGCGGAGCTCACCGCGGCCATGCGCGCGGACGACGCGGACGCCGACCTGCGCGCATGGGATTGGCAGTTCGAGTCGGAAAAGCTCAGGGCGGAACGGTTTTCGCTGGACACCGAGGCGCTGCGCCCCTACTTCGAACTCGAGCGGGTGCTGCGCGACGGCGTCTTCTTCGCCGCCGAGCAGGTCTACGGAATCACCTTCGCGGAGCGCGACGATCTGGTGGGCTATCACCCGGAGGTCCGCGTCTTCGAGGTGTTCGACGCCGACGGCGGCGCGCTGGGACTCTTCCTCGCCGATTTCTTCGCCAGGCCGTCGAAGCGCGGCGGAGCGTGGATGAACGAGCTGGTCAGCCAGTCCCGGTTGCTCGGCACGCGGCCGGTGGTGGTCAACAACCTGAACATCGCGAAGCCACCCGAAGGTGCGCCCGCCTTGCTCACCTGGGACAACGTCCGGACGCTCTTCCACGAGTTCGGGCACGCCCTGCACGGCCTGTTCTCGGATGTTCGATTCCCCTTCTTCGCCGGGACCGAGGTGCCGCGCGACTTCGTCGAATTCCCCTCGCAGGTCAACGAGATGTGGATGAGCAGGCCGGAGGTGCTGGCCAATTACGCCAAGCACGTCGAGACGGGTGAGCCGATGCCCGCCGAGCTGGTCGAACGGATGGCGGCGGCCGGGCGATTCGGCGAGGGGTTCCGCACCGTCGAGTACCTGGCCGCGGCGCTGCTGGACTGGGCGTGGCACCGCGTCCCCGGTCCCGACGCGCTGACCGACGTCGACGCCGAGGCGTTCGAGGAGCAGGCGCTCGAGAAAGCGGGCGTGGCCATGGCGACGATCCCGCCGCGGTACCGGACCGGGTATTTCGCCCACATCTTCTCCGGCGGCTACGCGGCGGGCTATTACTCCTACATCTGGAGCGAGGTGTTGGACGCGGACACCGTGCGGTGGTTCGAGGACGGCGCAGCGCCCGTCCGCGAGAAAGGTGAGATCTTCCGGCGCGAACTGCTCTCCCGTGGCGGCTCGGTGGATCCGCTCACCGCCTTCGAGTCCTTCCGCGGACGCGCCCCCGAGATCGAACCGCTGCTGGCTCGCCGAGGCCTGGTGAGCTGACCTACCCGTGCCGACGGGGGCGGGCGCCCTTACCGAACACCACAAGATTCGGTGCACAACTGTACACTGAGTGACGCCAGGTCGGCGCCACGGCGAACCGTGGCGCACGCGGCGGTCATCGCCGCGATCGAGCGGGCACGATCGGCGCGCTCGGCGGACGCGAGTCCGCCCCGGGGGGATCACGGCGCCGACGGCCGGTCCCACGGTAGCGATGAGGTGTTGTGCACATGAGTTCACCAGAGCGAGTGACGATCTCGTACGCGTCGGCGGCGGAGATCGAGGGCAACTACCGGCGGTGGTGCGCCATGGCAGGCATGGGCGACACGCCACTGGGCGACTACGGCCAGGAGCTCGCGCAGGCGCAGCGGCGCGGCCTGCTCGCCTCCGGCATGGCGCCCTCGCGTGTCCGCGCGATCTCGGCGGCCGCGGGCCGGGGCGGGCTGACGGGCGCGGTCGCCGCGCGCAGCCTGGTCCTGGTCGCCCAGCGCGATCGCGAGGTCATCGGCGGGCTCTACGCGGGACCGGAAGCGTTTGTGGTGCAACGCCTCCAGCCCTGGGGAACCACCGCGCAGGCCCGCGCCCTCGTCGGCCTCATGAAGGTGGGCGTGCTCGCGGTGGAGCCGGAGTTCCGCAACGCGGGCGTCGGCGCGAAGCTGCTGCGCTGCGCCGCCGACCGCGCGGCCGCCGGACGCGTCCGGCTGATGTACGGCTCGTTCACCGCCGACGCCGATCTCGACGGATTCTGCGCCGACCGCGGCTTGCGCGTGCTCGGGCCGGGCGAAGGCATCGACCTCTCCCCCGTCGTCGGCGTCCCCGCGGATCTGGACCCGGCGAACGGCGAACGGCTCGCCGCCCTCGCGATCGGCGACGGTCCGCCCGTCGCGCTGTTCCGTGACGCGACCGACAACCGCGTGGCGGCCGAGCACCGACCGCCCTCCTCGGAGGGCGCACGCCGCCGCGCGTCCACCGGGAACCGCGCGCGCCGCCGGTCGTAGCGGACACGCGCGGCAGCACCGGCTTCAGACGTCGCCGACGCCGATGTGAATGCCTTCGGCCACACGGAAGAGGTCCACCACCGCGAGGATCTCTTCCAGGGTGGCCTCGGGGAGACCTTCGACGGTCTGGGCGAACCGGCGCAAGGCGCGGTCGGTGAATTTCGCGACGACCCCGGCATCGCCGCTCTGGCCGAGCAGTTCGCCGTCCGGACAGGGATGTGCGAGCATGTCCACTCCGTTCCGCCAGCGACGTTGCCGTGCAGTAGCTATCAACCGATGCTGCCGAGTATCGAGCGACGGCGCCGCGATGTCACTGGGCAATCGGAAGAAAGAAGGACGGAAAGTTGGTCACCTGGAACAATACGCCTCATCGGGGTCGGCTGGGAGGTATCCTCCGCGCTGGATTATGTGATTCTCGTTGTGGCGCAGCTTGTTTCGCGCACGGAATCGGAGTCATGGTGGTCAGCGGGGCCGGGCCGCTCCACCCGCAGGTCAGATCGCAAGTCGCGACGGTGGCCGCGCTGTGCGTGCCATCGTCGAAGACCGTGGTGACCAGATACGCGCGTGCGGGATAGTGGCAGCGCGGGCACGGGCCGTGGTCGCGTACTGCTGGGCCCGGGCCATGCCCGGTTGGATTTCCGCGACCAGACTCACGAGCCGGTCGGTCGACGGCGATCCGATCGAAGGCCACCCTCAGCATCTCGCCCTGCTCGTCCAACCCAGTGACGAGCGCCCTGGCCATTCGCCAGATCCGCAGCCTGGGTGATCAGCGCGCTGAGCGAGACACCGTCGCCTTGGACCGCCTGACCAGCGTCTCCGACAGCGAGTTCACCCTCGGGGCCGTCCGAGGCGACGAACCCGGAGTAGCACTGCACGAACGTCGAGAGCAGCACGAACACGGCCACTTTCAGCGCCGAGAACGCGACGTCGACGGGGTCGAGGAACTGGTGGAAGCAGTGGTCATAGGTGGCCAGCAGCGGAGCCAGCTCCCTCGTGGGGGCGAATCCCGAGATCGCGCCGGTCAACGGGCTCATGGTGAGCACGTCCAGGCAAGCTCACGTGACTGCGTCCCCTTCGTCGGAGCACACGGAAAGCCAGGCCACCGACTGGTTGGCGAGGTCTCCCGTGACTTACTCGGGCGTAGAAGTTGTTTCCTACGCGACCGTAGAAGTGTGACCCAGACAGTCACAATCGATCGGGTGTCGCGCCACCCTTTCGGCGCGATTTTCGTAGGGATCAGCAGTTCTTGTTACTAATTGACCGACGCGCGACTGAGACAGATGCTGCGACACTGCGCTCGGCCGTAAACCGAAACATGCTCGTGCCAGTTGGTCGGATTCGGCCGCGAAAACCCGAACCCGAACCGACCACCCGGTGTTAATGTGGTGGCCGTCACATCGCCGCACGGTGGCATGTGACCCGCGTGAAGGTGAACGGTTCTCTCCGGAAGCCCTGGGCAGCGGTTCGAGAGACCCAGGCGCACAACCGTTCACGCCACCACCGGTCACACCGGGGTGGCAGGAGCCCGTTCGGGGGACGGGCGAGGCGAAGCTGCCGATAGGGCAGCTCCAAGGTGGTAGCAAGTCGGCGCGTCCGGAGACACCAGCAGGTCGGCCCGTGTGGCCCTGCCGCCGGTGCGCGCCGTGGAGTGAGGTGTCCGAATGCTCGATACCCGACCCATTTCGACGAATTTCCCCGGTTCAGTCGGTCTTTTCCCGAACAAGTCATCGGCGATACCCGCGCAGGCCGCTGCGAACATAGCGCGCCTGCTGCCCAACCACCCCCTGGTCGGCATCACGGCCTGGGGCCTCGACGGCCTCGAAGTCGTCGGCTGGTCGAGTCGGCAGGCCGCGCAACTGGAGCAGGCCCTCGCCGACTTCCCGGATTCGCCTGGCATGGACGTCATCCGGACGCGCAAGAGGATGCTGATCACCGATCTGGCCGAGGAGACGCGCTGGCGCGACTACTGCGCCCACCTGCGCGAACTCGACATACGGTCGCTGTACTGTCATCCGCTCGTCTCGGACGGGCAGGTCCTCGGGCTGTTGAACCTGTACTCCCACCACACGAACGCTTTCCGCGCGCGGGGGTGACGCGGACGCGGGGAGGGGCGCACACCCCTCCCCGCGCTCCAGCTTCGCCCGGACTCTTAATCCGCTGAGCCGGTGACGAGCTCGATGACATCCATGAGGACTCCGAACACCGTAGTAACCAGATCGAGCACGGCGGAACCGAGGGTCATCGTGTCTCCTTTCCGTTTTCCGTGGGTACAACCGGACAAGCCTCGCATGCCGGGCGGTGATATCTCTCCGATGACACGCCAGTGCATGCTCCGATCCGTGCCACACGAAATTCGGATGCGCCGTCGCTATTTCCCTTCCGGACACCTTTAGTATGAAAACCGAAATACAGAGATTCCTGAGCCAGGCGCGAAAAATTATGTCGGCAGTCGGTCCAGGAGGCACGGTGACCATCTCGCACGGCCCTGCTCTACGTTCGATCTCCGCTGACGACAGCGGAATTCCTTCGGAAATGCCGACGTTCTCGTCGGCGCCGATTGCCAGATCGACGCTGATCGACCGACTCGACGCCTTCCTCACGGGCGACCAACTGCGGGTGCTGGTGGTTTGCGCGCCCGCCGGGAGCGGCAAGACCGTCCTGCTCGCCGACTGGGCGAGCCGGCTCCGGGCGCGGACGGCCCGGCGTCCGGCGCTCGGGTGGGTCTCGGTGTCCGAGCATCCCGAACCCGGTGCCGCACTGTGGCAGACGCTGCGCGACCAGCTGGGGCTGCCGAAACCGCCGCAACGCCCGTCCGTCCAGGCTCCCGGCTTCGACGCGGCACAGCTCGTCGAGACGCTGACCGCACGTGGAACACCGACCGTGATCGTCATCGATGACGCCCACCTCGTCACCGGACCGCTCGCCCTCGCCGGGCTGGAACACTTCCTGCTGCACGCGCCGCCGACGGTCACCACCGTGGTGTCCGGCCGCTTCGCCCCGCCGCTGCGCTGGCATCTGCTCGGGCTGACCGAGCGATCGACCCGCTGGGGCGCAACGGACCTCGCGATGTCCGGCGCGGAGATCGCCGCGCTGTGCCGCGAACACCACTGCGAACTCGACGAGTCCGAACTCGCCACGGTCCTCGACCTGACCCACGGGTGGGCCGCGCTCGTCCGCATCGCCGCGATGTACTTGGCCGCCAATCCCGACCGGTCCGCGGCGCTGGCCGTGCTGGCCCGGCCGCCGCGCGCCGTCTCCGACTTCCTGGTCGGCGAACTGATCGGCGCCCTGCCGCTGAACGTGCGATTGTTCCTGACCTACACCAGCGTTCCCGACTCGTTCACCGAGCGGCTGGCCGACGACCTGATCGGCGGCGGGTCCGCACTCACGCTGTACGAACTGGACCGGATGAACTTCCCGCTCACCTCGATCGCGCGCGGCGACGACATCTGGTTCACCTTCCACCCGATGCTCCGGGCGTACTTCCTCGCCGAGGTGAACCGCCTCGGCGCGCGGGCCCGTTCCGAACTGCACCTGCGGACCGCGAACGCGCTGCGCGCCGCCGGGCTGCCGCGTCACGCGCTGACGCATCTACTCGCCGTCGCCGATCCGCGGCACCTGCGCGAGTTCCTCGCCGAATGCGGGACGACGATGGTCCTCGACGGAGACGGCGCGGCGCTGTTCGGTGAGCTGCACCGCGCGCGGCCGAGCCTGCTCGACGACCCGTTCGTGTGGCTGTTGCGCGTCCTCGACGCGCTCTTCCACGGCAGCGCCGCCGACGCGCTGGCCTACCTGGATGTCGCGGGCTCGCGCCGGGACCGGCCCTCGTTCGTGCCCGCACACTGGATCGACGCGCTGACCCTCGCCGCGACGGTGGATGCCGCCGTCGCCACCGGATCGGTGTCGGGCGATCTCGCCATGGACGCCGCGCCGACCGGCAACCCCGATATCGATTGCTACCTGGCGATTCAGTCGGCCACCGCGATGGTGGTCGGCGGACAGCTCGACCGAGGCGAGGAGGTGCTGCTGCGCGGTCTCGCGCTGGCATCGCACACCGGCCATCCGCGCCTGGCGCTGCGCGCGCTCACCCGCCTCACCTTCATCGCCTGCGGACGCGAGGCCACCGCCTCGATGCGGGACAGGGCGGCCAAGGCGCTCGTCGTCGCCGCCGAGCACGACCTGAACGACACACCGGATGCGGCACAGGCGATGACGGCCGCAGGCGTGGCCGCCTACCTGCGCGGCGAGCAGCCCGATCGGGCGCACGTCGCGGCGGCGCTGACCCGTCACGCGGTGCAGGACGGGTCGGCGAGCCCGCTGGCCGGATGGCACGGTTACGTGATCGGACAACTACTGGCCGTCGATCAGGCCGCCGACAAGCGCGCCGCCATCGACGACCTGCGGCGCAGTACGCAGTTGCTGCTCGACAAGAACAGCGTGCCCGGCGTGACCGCCACCGTGATTCCGCACGTGGTGTGGGCCCTGCTGAGCGTGCACGAACCCTTGGCCGCGCAGCTGCTGGCCGAACGGGCACAGCAGTTGCTGGGCGACCTGCCCGACGTCGTCGTGGCCCGCGCCGCGGTGGCGGAGACGGCCGAGCACAGCCAGGCCGCGCTGGCGCTGCTCGAGCCCTTGCTCGAGTGCGCCGGCGCCGTGCGGCCGTCCACCCGGATCACCGGATGGTTGCTGTACTCGTCGGCACACCACAGCCTCGGCAACGGCGCGAAGGCGCACAGCGGTCTGGAGAACGCGTTGCGGGACGCCGCGGTCGATCACCTGGTCCGTCCCTTCCTCGACGTTCCGAACGCGATAGAACTGCTCGACGTGTACGCGGGCCGATTCGGTCGCCTCGACGCGTTCGGCGATATCGTCCGGCAGAATCGCAACGCCGCGAGGAACTCGACGCACCCGGCGCTGACCGAGGCCGAGATGACCGTGCTCAAACACCTTCCCTCGGGCCGGACCGCGCAACAGATCGCGGCCGACCTCGGCGTCTCGATCAATACCGTGAAAACGCATCTGCGGTCGATCTACGCGAAATTCGGCGCGAACTCCCGCGTCGCGGCGCTCGATTACGCCCGGCGCAGCGGCGTGCTCTGACCACGCGCGCTCGCCTTTCCGGAAATCTCATCCGCGGTGTGTGAGGTGAGCCACGCGCGCGGCGCGGCAGACTCGACCATCGCGCAACCACAGGGAGGAGAGCCATGCCGGTCCCGACCAGATACCAGTTCATCATCGACGGCGAGCTGTCCGACCGCGCCGTGGCCGCCTTCCCCGATCTCGATGCCGCGCCGTCCAGCAGCGGCACCACCTCGCTGTTCGGGCCGGTGTCCGATCCCACGGCGATGCGCGCCATTCTGGCCATGATCGACAATCTCGGCCTCACCCTGCTGGAGATGCGTCAGCTGCCGGATTGAACGGTCAGTGCTCGGCGTCCTCCTCACCGGATGCGCGGAACTGCGCGCGTTTCCAGTCGCCGTACGGTTCGTCGCGCTCGCGCACGGCCTCGCGGAATCCGACGGTGGCCGAGCGCAACTGGAAGGCGTAGCCCTCGCGGGTGTGCCGGGAGATGCCGTCGAACACGGTGCTGACCATGCCCGAATTGGCCACGCCTTGCGCGAGCAGCGCGCTGTTGAGCGCGAGCTTGGCCATGATGAGCTGGTTGACCGGCATCCGCGCGATGCGGGCGACCAGCGCCTCGGTGCGCTCGTCGAGTTCGTCGGCCGGGCACGATTCGACGGCGAGACCCCATTCGGCGGCCTGCTTGCCGCTGAGGCAGTCGCCGGTGAACAGCAGCCGCTTGGCGAGCTGGTCGCCGAGCCGGTGCGCCCACATGCCCGCCGCCGGGATGCCCCACACGCGGGTGGGCGGGTAGCCGATCTTGGTGTCGTCGGCGCAGATGATCTGGTCGGCGAACAGCGCGATGTCGGTGCCGCCCGCCACCGCGAAGCCGTGCAGCTTGGCCACGGTCGGTTTGTTCGCGTGCAGCAGGCTGGCGAAGCCGCGGTTGAAGCGGCTCATCATCTGGTAGTCGACCATCGGATCCCAGGTGCCCCAGGGATTGTGGTTGCGTGCCTGCACTGCCGGGTCGAGGACGGTGCCGTCGACCGGCGCCGCGCCGCCGTCGGGCGTGAAGCCGTTCTCCGCGAAGATCGACAGGTCGTAGCCGCCGCAGAAGCCCTTGCCGCGCCCGGACACCAGGATCACGTGCACGCGCGGATCGAGGTCGGCCCGCTCGACCGCCGCGGCGAGCTCGATCGGGGTGTCGGCGGTGATCGCGTTGCCGTGTTCGGGACGGTCGAAGGTGATGCGCGCGACCCGATCGGTGACCTCGTAGGTCAGTGTTCGGTACCTGATGTCGGACGGCGCCTGCTCCCGGTCGGCGAACAAGGAGTCCTTGCCTTCGGTCAGGCCTTCGTACCAGGCGGCCGGACGGGTGCCTGCGTGGTCGGTGTAGTCGGGCAACGGGAATTCCCTTCGAGGATCGGACGGGTGCGGGTCAGAACTTGGGCGTGACGCGTTCGATGATCGCCCCGGTGTCGAGTCCGTTGGGCAGGGTTCCGAACACATCGCCGCGATCGTGACCGAGCCTGCTGACGACGAACCCGTCGGCGACGGCCGGATGGCCGTAGCGCACCAGCAGCGAGGCCTGAAGTACCTGCGCCATCTCGCCGACGATGCGGCGGGCGCGGTACTGGATCGTGTCGAAGTCGGCGAATCGGCCGCGCAGGTCGTCGACCGCGGCATCGAGCCGGGCGTCCGCGCCGCGGGCCAACTCGACCTCGTCGAAGAAGACGCCGAGGGTCTCCGGCTGTTTGGCCAGCGCGCGCAGCGTATCGAGGGCGGCCACATTGCCCGAGCCCTCCCACACCGACATCAGCGGCGCCTCCCGGTACAGCCGCGGCATCCGCGATTCCTCGACGTACCCGTTGCCGCCGAGGCATTCCAGCGCTTCGGCCGCGTGCATCGGCCCGCGCTTGCACACGTAGTACTTGCTGACCGCCAAGGCGATCCGGCGAAGCCGATCGGCGGTCTCGTCGCCGGAGACGGCCCGGTCGGTCACCTCGGCGAGCCACAGCCCGACGGTGGTCGCGCCCTCGGCCTCCAGCGCCAGGTCGGCGAGGACGTTGCGCATCAGCGGCTGGTCGATCAGGTGCGCGCCGAAAGCACGGCGGTGGGTGGCGTGGTGCACGGCCATGGCGACGCCCGCGCGCATACCGGAGGCCGAGCCGAGCGTGCAGTCGAGCCGGGTCAGGTTCACCATCTCGATGATGGTCGGCACGCCGCGGCCCTCCTCGCCGACCAGCCAGCCGACGGTGTCGTCGTACTCGACCTCGCTGCTCGCGTTGGAGTGGTTGCCGAGTTTGTCCTTCAGCCGCTGGAGATTGAACGTGTTGCGGGTGCCGTCGGGCAGCACGCGCGGGACGAAGAAGCACGACAGTCCGCCCGGCGCTTGCGCCAGCACCAGGAAGAGGTCCGACATGGGCGCCGAAGTGAACCACTTGTGCCCGGTGAGGCGGTACGTGCCGTCCGCGACCGGCACGGCGGTCGTCGTGTTCGCGCGGACGTCCGAGCCGCCCTGCTTCTCGGTCATCGACATGCCAGCGATAAGACCGCGTTTGGTCGACGGCACCCGCAGGCCGGGATCGTATTCCTTGGCCACGAGCAGCGGTTCGTACTGCGCCGCGAGTTCGGCGTTGGCGCGCAGCGCGGGCACTACGGCGTAGGTCATCGAGATCGGGCACCCGTGCCCGGCGTCGACCTGGCTCCACACGCTCATCTTCGCGGCGCGGACCAGGTGCGGGCTCGGACCGCTGTCGGCCCACGGCGCGCCGTGCAGGCCGAAGCCCACCGCGTACTCCATCAGCCGGTGATAGCTCGGGTCGTATTCGACCTCGTCGATCCGATGCCCGTAGCGGTCGTGCGTCCGCAGCACCGGCGGGTGCGCCTCCGCGAGGTCGCCGAGCGCCTGGGCTTCGGCGCTGCCCGCCAGCCTCCCGACCGACCGCACGTCCTCGATGGCCCGCTCGGCCCCCGCCCTGCGCAGCGCCTCCAGAATCGCCGGCTGCTCGGCCGCGTCGAAATCCACCAACGGCGGAACCTGATTCGTCACCACATGCGTCGCCATCGCACCCCGTCCTCCAACTCGACTATTACAACCCTGCGTCACGCGCCACAACTTTGCAATACCCTGCCGCTGCCACACCCGTCCACACGCCTCACACAGGCGGTGGCTGTGCGAGGCGTGCACGAGATGTGCGGGAACCGGAAGTGGTTAGCATCGGGGCATGGATTCGCGTGGGACGCCGGTGCGCAAGCTCACCGCGCGGTCGGCGATCCTGAGCGCGCTGCTCGGCGCGCATCCCGCCGAGGCGCCGGTGAGCTGGATCGTGCGGGTGGCGGTCGGGCTCGGGCTCCAGGAGTCGGCGGTGCGCGCGGCGCTGACCAGGATGGTGGCGGGCGGCGATCTGGAGCGCCGCGACAGCGCCTACCGCCTCGCGCCGCGGCTGATCGAACGCCAGCACCGCCAGGACGAGGCCATGCACCCGCCCACCGGCGCATGGGACGGCACTTGGCGGCTGGCCATCGTCACCGTCGGTGCGGACGACTCCACCGACCGGGCTGCTTTCCGGGAAATGTTGCGCGCCAAGAAGTTCGGCGAGTTGCGCGAGGGCGTGTGGACTCGCCCGGACAATCTCGGCACCGAGTTCCCCGCCGGCGCGGCACGCCGCCTGACCGCGTTCACCGGCCATCCCGGTGAACCGGACGGCGAACTGGCCGAACGGCTTTTCCGGCCGGACGCCTGGGCCGAGAACGCCCGGTTACTGTTGTCCGCGATGGCGCAGGCGGAATTCATCGGCGACCGTTTCGAAGTCGCCGCCGCGACCGTGCGCCACATCCTCAACGACCCGATGCTGCCCGCCGAGCTCCTGCCCCCGCACTGGCCGGGCCGCGAACTTCGCGCGTCCTATGTGAATTTCCGCGCGGAGTTCGCCGAGTTCGCCGAGGCGCTGATGGGGAGCGCCGTGCCACGGCAGCGATAGGGCGCCGATCCTCAGACGACTTACGGCTCTGCACGGCAGCGACACCGAAAGGCGCAGCGCCACGGCGCCGAAAGGGGGCCGCACCGAGACACCGATGCACGCCGGCGCCGGGACAGCGCGGGGCCGAGGCCACAGACAAGCGCCGCGCCGGGTATCGCCAGACGCTCGCCCAAGGCATTGGCATACGCATCCCGATCGAGCGCGAGTGCAGACGGTACGTCGGCTACGTGCGCGACCGGCGGGCTCGCCGGGCTGCCTCACAGTACCCAGCCTGGCATGCTTGGCTGGTGGGTACCGGGGAGATCACGGTCGAGTTCGCGGCCGAGCTGACGTTGTTCGTCGCCGCGGGGCTGCGCGGGGGTCCGTCGACCGTGCGCGTCGACGGGGTGTCGACCGTGGGGCACGTGGTCGAGTCACTCGGGACGCCGCTCACCGAGGTGGGAGCGTTGGTGGTGAACGACGAGACGGTGGGACCCGCGTACGTGCCCGTCCACGGGGATTCGCTCGCGGTGCTGGCGGTGACGCGTCCGCAGCGGATGCCCGAGCCGGTGCGCTTCCTGCTCGACATCCACCTGGGCACCTTGGCGCGGCGGCTGCGCCTGCTCGGCATCGACGCCGCCTACGAGAACCCCGACATCGGGGACGCCGCCCTGGCCACGCGCTCGGCGGCCGAGCGCCGGATCCTGCTCTCCCGCGATCGCGGACTGCTACGGCGACGCGAAATCTACTCGGGCGCCTACGTTTACAGCCACAAGCCCGCCGAACAACTCGACGACGTGCTCTCCCGCTTCGTACCCGGCCTCGCCCCGTGGACGCGATGCACCACCTGCAACGGCCTGTTGCGCGAGGCCGACAAGGCGGACATGCGCGGGCGGCTGCCCGACCAGACCGAACAGACCTACGACACCTTCGCGCAGTGCGTCGACTGCGGCCAAACCTATTGGAAGGGCGCGCATCACGCCCGGCTCGACGCGATCGTCGCGCACACGCGGCGGAAGTTCGGTTCCTGATCGCGGCCTCACATCACGGCGGCCTCGCCGCGGTAGTCCTCTCCGGCGATCAGCAGGTCCCGCAGTCGCGCCGCGGGGTCGAGCTCGATGCCGAGCGCGCGCAGCCGGTGGTCGATCAGCAGCCACGCCTCGGCGGTGAGCTGGTCGACCAGCGCCTCCCTCGTGCTCTCCCGATGCGTGAGCCACCAGCGCACGGAGGCGTCGATCAACCCGAGCAGCGCGATGATGAGCCGCTCCGCCGCGGCCCGGTCCGAACCGAAGCGCGGAATGTATCGCGTTGCGGCGGTGAAGATCTCGGAGGCGAAGGCGCTGCCGCCGATGCGCGGCTCCTCGTTGCCGCTGCGGTAGTTGCGCTCCACGAGGAAGCGATACAGATTCGGATGCTCCCCCGCCCAGGCGACGTGTTCGGCGATGGGAGCGCGGATGACGTCGATCGGCGTGCCGTCGACGTCGAAGGTGGCCCGAATGCGGGCGGTGAGTTCCGCGTGCGCGTGGCGCGCGACCGCGCGGTCGAGTTCCTCTTTGCCCGCGATGTGCCGGTAGACGTGCGTGCGCACCAGTCCGGCACGGTCGGCGATCTGCCCGATCGAGGCGTCGGGTCCGTGTTCCTCGATCGCCGCGACGGCCGCCGCCACCAACGCGCGGCGGCGTTCGACGCCGCCCGGTCCCCGCGCGCCCGAGCGGCGGGTTTCGGCGGTGTCGGTCCAGCGCTGTCGTCCCACGCGGCTCACCGTATCCGACGTCCTCGGCGCTCGAAGTTCCGTCTTGTCCCAGCGCACCCGATGGTACACACTGTACCCGTAAATACTGGTCACAAGTATCGCCAGTAGTACACCGAGCCTAAGGAGTCTCGATGGCCGCCTACCGGTCGTGTTGGATGAACGACGACCTGGACGCGCTGCGCGAACTCGCGCGCGCCTTCTTCGAGAAGGAAGTCGCGCCGAACGTCGACAAGTACATCGCCCAGCACCACGTCGATCGCGACCTGTGGAACAAGGCCGGCGAACTCGGCCTGCTCTGCCTGTCCATCCCGGAGGAGTACGGCGGTGGCGGCGGCACCTTCGCGCACGAGGCCGTGCTGATCGAGGAGCAGGCCAGGGTGGTCGACACCGCGTGGGGCCAGAGCCTGCACAACGGCATCGTCGCGCACTACCTGCTCGCCTACGGCACCGAGGAGCAGAAGCGGCACTGGCTGCCGAAGATGGCCAGCGGCGAGGTGGTCGGCGCGATCGCGATGACCGAGCCCGGCACCGGCTCCGACCTGCAGAGCGTCAAGACCAAGGCGGTCCGCGACGGCGACGAGTACGTCGTCAACGGCTCCAAGACCTTCATCACCAACGGCGCCCAGGCCGACCTGATCATCGTCGTGGTCAAGACCGACACCACCCAGGGCGCGGCGGGCATCAGCCTCGTGCTCGTGGAGGCGGACCGGCCCGGTTTCCGGCGCGGCCGGGTGCTGGACAAGATCGGCCAGAAGGGCCAGGACACCTCCGAGCTGTTCTTCGAGGACGTGCGCATCCCGGTCGCCAACCTGCTCGGCACGCAGGAGGGTCAGGGCTTCATCCAGCTCATGCAGCAGCTGCCGCAGGAGCGCCTGATCATCGCGGTGGGCTCGGTGGCGGGCATGGAGACCGCGCTGGAGCACACGCTGCGCTATGTCAAGGAGCGCGAGGCGTTCGGCCGCACGGTCTTCGGCTTCCAGAACACCAAGTTCAAGCTGGCCGAGGTCGCCACCGAGGCGAAGATCGCGCGCGTCTTCACCGACGACTGCATCGCCAAGCACATCGTTGGCGAACTCGACATCCCGACCGTGGCCATGGCGAAGTGGTGGACCACCGAGCGCGCCATGTCGGTGGCCAGCGAATGCCTCCAGCTGCACGGCGGATACGGGTACATGAGCGAATACCCGATCTCGCGCATGTGGGTCGACAACCGGGTGCAGATGATCTACGCGGGCACCAACGAGATCATGAAGGAGATCATCGCAAGGTCGCTGTGAGCGAAGTCCGTTGTGCCACCTGGCCTCTACTGCGGCACAACGGTATTCGACACTGCCGCGCCCGATCCGGCCTCGGCAGGACCGTCGGCGCGGCGACGTGACGTCCGTGCCGCATCAGCGGTGCGGACCGACGTCGTGCGCGGTGCCGCCCGCGATGGCACCCAGCTTGTCCGGGTTCGCGATGTTGTGCACCGCGACGATCCGGCCGTGCGCGTCCAGATCGAGGGTGATCACCGCGATCACCCGGTCGGCTCCGGTGAACACGATGCCCGGCCCGCCGTTGATCGGCAGCACACTGATGGTCATCTCGGAGACCTCGACGCCCTCGTAGGTCCGCGGGCGGGCCAGCCCGGCGAACCAGGCCGCCACCGTGCCCGCACCGACGATCGGGCGCAGCGCCTGGCGCACCTTGCCTCCTCCGTCGGTCCACAGCGTGACATCCGGGGCGAGCAACTCCATCAGCGCGTTGATGTCGCCGCCGGTGGCCGCGCTCAGGAATCGTTCGGTGGCCTGCTGTTTGGTGGCGCTGTCCTCCTCGAAACGCGGCCTGCGGGCGTGCACGTGCTTGCGCGCGCGCAGCGCCGCCTGCCGCACCGCGGGCTCCGAACGTTCCACCGCCGAGGCGATTTCGGCGTAGCTGAAGTCGAACACCTCCTTCAGCACGAACACCGAGCGCTCCAACGGGCTCAGCGTCTCCAGCACGACCAGCATGGCCAGCGACACCGAATCGGCGCCCGCCACCGCGTCGGCGGTGTCGCCGGTGGTGAGAATCGGCTCCGGAAGCCACGGGCCCACATAGGTTTCCCGCTTGTGCCGCACCGACCGCAGCCGATCCATCGCCAGATTCGACACGATTCTGGCCAGATACGCTTTGGCATCCGCGACCGAGGACCGGTCCGCCGCCGACCATTTGAACCACGCGTCCTGCACGATGTCCTCGGCGTCGGCGGCGGTCCCGAGTATCCGATAGGCGACCGCGAACAACAGATTCCGGTACTCGGCGAAGATTTCCTGATCCCGGTCGGTCATGCCGCCTCGATTCGTGTGCTGCGACCGCCCTTGCGCCACACGGCCGAAGCCAGCGCGCCGTACTTCTTGACCCGGGCGAACACATCCCACGGCGCGGCGTTGACGGCCTCCTTGTAGGCCACCGCGCGCTTGCCGGTGAGCACGAACCGGTTCGGGCTGTCGTCGGGCCTGGTGAACTGCACCACCGCGTCGCCGCGGCCGAGGCTGATCGGGAAATGGAAGTACCCGAACCGGAAAGGCTTGGGCCGCTTGCCCTTCAGCTCGAGGGCGATGGCCAGCGCCGCGTGCGCTCCGGTCGGCATGCCGCTCTGGCAGGTGCCGTGGATGACGCCGTAGTTCTGCCGCACCGCGGCCGCGTCGCCGACGGCGTAGACGTTCGGGTGCGAGACCGAGCGCAGCACGGTGTCGGTGACGATCCGGCCGTGGTCGTCGACCGTCAGCCCGGCCTGCTCCGCCAGCGGCGAGACCCGCACGCCCGCCGTCCACAGCACCACGTCGGCGGGCAGGTGGTCGCCGCCGACGAACTCGACGGTGTCGGGCCCGACTTTCGCGACCTCCACACCCGCGCGCACGGTGACGCCCAGCCGCGCCAGCCCGTCGCGCAGATACGTCCCCGCCTTGTCGCTCAGCGCCGCGCCCGGCTCCGTCCGGCCGAGCAGGGTGACGCGCAGGCCGGGGTGCTGGTCGGCGATCTCGGCGGCGGATTCCACGCCGGTGAGCCCGGTGCCGCAGACCACCACCCGGGCGCCTGCGTCGAGGCCCCGCAGCCGCCAGGAGAGCCGCTGCGCCTCGGCGAGGTTGTAGAGGGTGTGCGCGTGGTCGGCCACGCCGGGGACCGACTCGGTGTCCGCGACGCTGCCCAGGGCATAGACCAGGGTGTCGTAGCCCAGCGTCCGGGCGCCGTCGACCAGCACCGTCCGCGCGGCGGCGTCGATCGCCGTCACCCGGCCTTGCACGAAGTCGATGCCCATGCCCTCGATCATGTCGGGAATCCGGAGATCGGTCAGTTCTTCGCCTGCCGCGGTCTGGTGCAGGCGCAATCGCTCGGTGAACCGCCGCTGCGGGTTGACCAGGGTGATGCGCACGTCGTCACGCTTGCGGGTGCGGGCGGCCAGGCTCATCGCCGCCGTCATGCCGGTGTAGCCCGCGCCAAGGATCAGGATCTCGGTCATCGTCGCGTCCTTCGCTGTCGATCTTTCGCTGACAGACTCGAGACGGATCCCGTCCTCGCCGTCGTGACATCCGGGACGGGTGATCCACGCCACATCGGCCTTCCGGACCGCCCTCACGCGGGCACCGCCCGATGCTCGGTGGCGGGTTCCGGATCGCCTGGACCGTCCGAGCGGTACGCGGTGATCCGCCAGGCGCTGCGCTGCGATCCCGCGCCGAGGCGTTTGCCCCACGAGGAACCGGTGGCCGCGATGTCGGCGGCCGTCGCGGGCGTCACTCCGGTGATCGTGAGACCTTGTGCCGCACAAGGTTCGGCGAGACCGTGCAGAGCGTGCTCGTCGATCGGCGGCAGGCCGGAACCTCGGTCGTGCTCGGTCACCGAGACGAGGATCGACAGCGCCGCGCCCGGCTTCATCACCCGCGCGAGCCCGGCGACGATCACCGGATCCGCGGTGATTACGCCGCGCAGCAGCGAACCCCAGGGGAAATACACCGTGACGATGTCGGCGACGCCGTCCAGTTCCCGCGGCAGCCGCTCGGCGGCCGCCACCACGAACAGCGTGTTCGTGAGCTTGCCGCGCACTGCCTTGCGGGAGGCCCCGGACATGCCCGCCGCATGGGCGTCCACGCCGATCACCAGCCGCTCCGGGACGGCGGCCGCCGCGGCGAGCACCGCGCGTCCGTCGCCCGTACCGAGGTCGATCTGGACCGCCGGATGGCGGCCGATCAGCTCTCGGGCTTAACCGACGTCCACCTCGCGGATCTGCTTGCCGCTCACGATTCGCATGGGCGCGACAGTAAGCCAAACGCGTCCGCGGGCGCATCCGATTTTTCGGCGGCGGATCAGCTCCGCGCGGCGATCCTGGCCTGTACCTCGGGGCGGCGCAGCGGCGGCACCGACTTCGGCGGCACCTTGCGGTCCGGCAGCTCGGCGAGCAGGCGGGTCGTCACCGCGGCGATGTCGGCCACCGCGGACTCCACCACCGGACGCGTCGCCGCGGAGACGCTGGACAGACCTGCGACCTTGCGCACGTACTGCAGCGCCGCCGCCTGGATCTCCTCCGGTGTCGCCGCGGGCTCCAGCCCGCGCAGGGCAGTGATGTTTCGGCACATGCTTCGAGGCTACCGAGGGTGTCCGACATCGTCGCGAGCTCCGCACGGCGGTCCCGCGTAAGGTCGGGACGGTCGGTACGGGAGAGGGCTGCGCGGTGGTCGTTGTGATGGTACTGGTCGGTGTCGGGGTGCTCGCGGTGTTCGCCGGGCTGCATTTGTACTTGTGGCGGCGCTTGGTGCGGGACACCACCGCGCCGCGAACGATGGCGCGGCGGATCGGGACCGCGGTGCTGGTGGCGGGTCCGCTGCTGCTGATCGGCGCGTCCGTCGGCGACTCGGCCGGACTGCCGTTCCCGTTGGTGCGGGCCATCGCGTGGCCGGGTTATCTGTGGGGCGCGCTGATGGTGTATCTGTTGCTCGCGCTGCTGGTCGGCGAGGCAATGCGGCCGTTGCTGCTGCGCTGGTTCGCGCGCAAATCCGCCGAGGGCACAAGCACTTCGACACGGCGGGACGAATCCGCCTACGCGACAAGCGCTTCGGCCGAACCCGGCGTAGGACCGGCAGAGATGCCGACCACTCCGGATAAGAGCCGCGCAGCATCCACCGAGGGAGCACCGGCCACCAGCCACGCGGCATCCACCGCGGCGGCAACCACACCAGCCACCAGCCACGCGGCATCCACCGACGTAGCCACTCCGGCCACCAGCCACGCGGCATCCACCGACATAGCAGGCACACCAACAGATCGAGGCCGGACATCCGCGTCGGCAGCTCCGGCGCAGCAAGTCCGAGATCCCGCCGACGCTGCGAGCGCTCGGAAGCACACCGGTACGAGTGGCGATACCGAAGCGGCGCAGGCGGTTACCGCCACGCCGAAGCCGATCTCGCGGCGGATCTTCGTGTCCCGCGCGGTGGCCGGGACCGCCGCGCTCACCGCGGCGACCACCGTCGGCGTCGGCACGTACGGCGTGCTGAACGGGCCGCAGGTCAAACGACTGACCGTGCCGCTGGCCAAGCTTCCCCGTTCGGCGCACGGATTCCGGATCACC
The DNA here is from genome assembly GCF_965341865.1 of Nocardia sp. bgisy134. Classification (GTDB taxonomy): domain Bacteria; phylum Actinomycetota; class Actinomycetes; order Mycobacteriales; family Mycobacteriaceae; genus Nocardia. Next base: position 144,005 of record NZ_CBDQZP010000001.1, on the reverse strand, counting down.
GTCGTCAGCGACGTGCACCTGGGCCCGATTCTCGGCAGGGGATTCGCCGAGCGAGTTGTCCGCACGATCAACGACACCCAGCCCGATCTGATCGCGGTGGTCGGCGATCTGGTGGACGGCAGCGTCGAGGACCTGCGCCCCGCCGTGGAACCGCTGAGCAGGCTGCGCGCCAGGCACGGCGCGTACTTCGTCACCGGCAACCACGAGTACTTCTCCGGCGCGGAGGAATGGGTCGAGCACGTGCAGGATCTCGGGCTGCGCCTGCTCGCCAACGATCGGACCGAGCTGCCCGGTTTCGATCTCGCGGGCGTCAACGACGTGGAGGGCGAACACACCGGGCACGGACCGGATTTCGCCAAGGCGCTCGGCGATCGCGACCGTGCGCGCACCGCTGTCCTGCTGGCGCACCAGCCCGTGCAGATTCACGACGCCGTGGCGCACGGCGTCGACCTGCAACTGTCGGGACACACCCACGGCGGCCAGCTCTGGCCGGGGAATTTCATTGCGGCGCTGGCGAATCCGACGCTCGCCGGACTGGAGCGCTACGGCGACACACAGCTGTACGTGACGCGCGGGGCCGGTGCGGCGGGCCCGCCCGTCCGGGTCGGCGCGCCCTCCGACATCACCGTCGTGGAGCTGGCCGCGACGCGGGCTTGACATGTCGTCCGGAGGATGGCGCGGCACCGGTGAAACCCCCGCGCCCGAAACGCGCTCGGGTATACGATTCCCGAGTACCGCTGATGCCCCTCGGTGCGAAATCGATGGAGGGCCACGTGTCCGATGTGTTCGACCCCGTCGCGACCGAAATCGGCGTGAACGGCGGCGGGGCCGGTCTGTTATCGGAACTGGTGCGACACCTCAGGCAGAACCGGACCGCCCTGCGCGAGGAGTGGGCGCGGCTCATCACCGAGGCGCAGCTGCTCACCGCGATGACAGCCGAGGAGATGTTCTCCGAGGTCACCGCGGTCTACGACAACTACGTGGCGGTGCTGGAGACCGGTAGCGTCGAGGCGCTGCAGGCCTACGCGCGCGACCTGTCCGAGCGCATCTTCCCCCGAGGGGTGGAGACCGACGAGGTGCTCGGCATCGTGCTCCTGCTGCGAGATGTGCTGGCCCGCTCGCTGTTCGAGAAGTACCAGTCCGATTTCGACCTGCTGAACCGGGTGCTCGACGCCTACGAGCCCGCGGCCAACCGCATCGCGAGCACCGTGGCTATCTCGTTCGTGCAGGAACGCGAACGCGTCATCCGCCAGCAGCAGGAAGCCATCCGCGAGCTGTCCACCCCCGTGCTCCAGGTCCGCGAACAGCTGCTGATCCTGCCCATCATCGGCGTGCTCGACAGCCAGCGCGCCCGCCAGCTCACCGAACAGCTGCTCCGCGCCATCCGCCACAACCGCGCCAAGGTCGTCGTCATCGACATCACCGGCGTACCGACCATCGACTCCACCGTCGCCAACCACCTCGTCCAAACCGTCGACGCCTCCGGCCTGATGGGCGCCAGCGTGATCATCACCGGCCTGTCCTCGGAGATCGCGCTGACCCTGGTCACCATCGGCCTCGATCTGTCGAAGATGAACGCCGTCGGCGACCTCCAGGGCGGCATCGAAGAGGCCGAACTCCTGCTCGGCTACGAGGTGAGCCGCGGCGGCGATCCGGCGCGGCGATCCGAACCGGCGAACTGACCGGCCGCGCTCAGTCCTCACCGTCGCGGCCGTAGCCGAGCCGCACGTCGTGCACGGCCTCGCCGCCCGACACCGTCACCCGGCTCGTCACCGGCGGATATCCGCGCGCGACCACGGTGTACTGGCCCTCGGCAAGGTCCTGCACGACGTAGCGGCCGTTGGCGTCGGTGCGCACCGTCGCCGTGAGATCGCCCGCCAAGTCCAGCAGCATGATCTGCGCGTCCGGCACCGCCCTGCCGTCGGCCAGCGCCGACCCGGCCAGCACCGCGTTCGGCTCCATGTCGATGTCGTGGCGCAGCAGGCCGCTGTCCGGCACGGTGAGCGTGGTCGCGTGCGGGCGCATGTGCTCGGCGAGCGCGACCATCGTGTAGGTGCCCGAGACCACCCCGTGGCAGACGTAGGCGCCGTCGTCCGCGGTGACGGTGGCCCCGACGACCTCGCCCTGCCGATCGGTCAGCGTGACGGTCGCGCCGCCGAGCGGATTTCCGCTGCCCGCGGATCTGACCGTCCCGGAGAGCGCACCGGAGCCACTCAGCTTCACGTCGAGTTCCTGTGGCCACGAACCGGCCACGATGCTGACCGCGGTCGGCTGATGTCCGGCCGCGGCCGCGATCAGCACGTAGGTGCTCGCGTCCGGCACGTCGATGGCGTAGGAGCCGTTCGTGTCGCCCACCGCCCTGGCGATCTGACGCCCGCCCTTGTCGATCAACGTCAGCGCCGCGTCCGGCACCGGGTGCCCGTCCTCGTGCTGGATGCGGCCGAACAACGAGCGGGACTCGGCCGCGGCGGCGAGCACCGGTTCCGGTTCGGAGAAGACCTCGGCGGCGCCAGCCCACACCTGCGCCTCCTCCCAGCTCGACGAGCCCTTCGCGCCGTCGGGGCCATCCGGCGGCACGATCGGATCGTCTTGCAGCGGAATCTCTTTCATGAACATCAGCACGACGCCCGCGAGCACGGCCACCGCGGCGGCGACGTAGAACACGCCCTGCATGGAGTCGGTGAAACCGACCAGGATCGGCACGCGCAGATCCGCGGGCATGGCGGCGAGCTCGCCGGTGTTGCTCTGCAACTCGCCGAGCCTGGCGGCGTCGAAACCGTCCGGCAGCCGCCCGCCGAAGGCGTCGACAATGCGGCCGGGTAGCAGGTTGAACAGGATGGTCAGGAAGATCGCGACGCCGAGGGTGCCGCCCATCTGCCGGAAGAAGGTGGCCGCGGCGGTCGAGACGCCCATGTCGGTGCGCGGACCCGCGTTCTGCGCGGCGATGATCAACGTCTGCATGCAGGCGCCGAGCCCGCAGCCGATCACACCGCCGTACAGCAGCGGCTCCCACAGCGGGCTGTCGTAGCGCACCCCGCCGTGCAGCACCGCGCCGAGCGCGATCAGGAAGCAGCCCGCCACCGGCAGGATCTTGTACTTGCCGGTGAGCTTGGTGATGATCCCGGCGATCTGCGAGCCGACCATGATCCCGACCACCAGCGGCAGCATCAGCAAGCCCGCCTTGGTCGGCGAATATCCGCGCACCACTTGGAAATACAGCGGCACGAGCACGATCGCGCCGAACATCGCGACGCCGACGATGAAGCCGCCCACGATGGACACACTGAAGGTGGAGTTGCGGAACAACCGCAGCGGAATCAGCGCCGCGTCCTTCATCAGGAATTCCACCAGCACGAACAGCACGAGACCGGCCGCGCCGACGCCGTAGCAGAGCAGCGCTCGATCCGAGCTCCAGCCCCACTCCCTGCCCTGTTCGGCGACGATCAGCAGCGGGACGACGCACACCGTGAGGGTCAGCGCCCCGAACCAGTCGATGCGATGCGGCTGCCGCTGATGCGGCACATTCAGCACCTTGGCGACCACCAGGAAAGCGACCACGCCGATGGGCACGTTCACCAGGAACACCCAGCGCCAGCCTTCCAGGCCCGCGAGCTCGTCGTAGCCGGAGAACAGTCCGCCGAGCACCGGCCCCAGCACGGTGGACGAGCCGAACACCACCATGAAATAGCCTTGGTACCTGACCCTTTCGCGGGCCGGGACGATATCGCCGACGATGGTGAAGGCCAGCGACATCAGGCCGCCCGCGCCGAGACCCTGGAACGCGCGGAACGCGGCGAGTTCGTACATCGAGGTGGCGAAGGTACAGGCCACCGAGCCTGCCACGAACAGCCCGATCGCGGTGAGGTACCACGGTTTACGGCCGTAGATGTCGGCGAGTTTGCCGTAGAGCGGCGTGGTGATGGTCGCGGTGATCAGGTATGCCGTTGTCGCCCAGGCCTGTTCGTCGAATCCGTGCAGGCTGTTGGCGATCGGCACGATCGCGACGCTCACGATGTTCTGGTCCAACGCGGCCAGGAAGATGCCGAGCAGCAGGCCGGAGAGGATGGTGAGAATCTGCCGATGCGACAGCTGCGTGCCTGCCTCGGCCGCCAGGTCCGGCGTCGGCGCCGGAGCCTGGATGGTCGTATTGGTCATGTAGATGCCCTGGTTCTGATCGTCCAACGGTTGCGATCTTGCGTTCGGAACAAAGCGCATCCGGCGGCCGCGCGCACTCGCGCGCGACCAAGCCATGCGCCACAAGCGATCTGCTGTGTCGTACTGATAGATCAAGGGGATGCTGCGACGCGGCGAGCTTACCGGTGAACGGCACGGCCTCTTTAACGAGGCTAAGCAGCGCGCTGGTCAGGGCGCCCCGCGACGCGAGCTCGGTGATTGCTGTTCATTAACCGCGGGCGGTATCCTTGACCTTCGATACCAACTAGTCTCATAATCTCGCTCTCGGCTAGTGGATGGCAGCACCGTTACCTCGTTCGGATCGGCAGGGTGGGCGATCGCCGGACCCGGCGGGGTTCCAAGCACTGTGGATTGATGTGGACACCGACCGCGCGTCGTTCGTCGAACGGGGATTCGCATGGACGAGAAGAAGACCATGGTGGGCGATCCGGAGCAGGCGGCCGAGCGGTACCGTTCGCTGGTCGAACACTCTCCCGATGCCATTTGCGTGCACGAACGCGGCGTCGTCGTGTATCTCAACCCGGCCGGCGTGCGCCTGGTGGGCGCCCGGTCCGCGGACGAGATCGTCGGACGCCCGGTCAGCGATTTCATCGCACCTGATTCCGTCGCCTCGACCCTGGCCAGGATCGACGGGTTGCGCGGCAACGGCGACGCGTCCGAACGAGCCGTGCTCACGCTGCTGCACGCCGACGGCGGCCGCGTACCGGTGCAGACCGTCTCGGTGCTCACCGTCTGGCAGGGCAGGCGCGCGTACCAGGTGGTGCTGCACGATCTGAGCGCGCAGCACGCGGCCGAGCAGGCCCAACGCCGAGCCGAGCAGCACTTCAGCGCGATCGTCTCGCAGCTGGAGGAGGGCGTCATCGTGATCAGCAGGCAGGGCATGATCGAATCGATCAACCCGGCCGCGCTGCGCATATTCGGTTGTCGCGGTGGACAACTCGTCGGCGCCCGGTTCGACAGGCTACCGCTGCGCATGGTCGACACCGAGGGCGTCCCGCTACCCGCCATCCGGCATCCGGTCGCGCGGACGATGGCGACCGGCGAGCCGGTCACCCGCTTCGTCTTCGGCGTGGACGGCACCGATCATCACCGCCGCTGGCTGACGGGCAGCTGCAGGCTGCTCGATCCGGCCGACGGGACATCGCCGGTGGTGAGCTCGTTCACCGACATCACCGCCACCCGCGCCAGCCAGCGCGAGCTGCAGTATCAGGCCACCCACGACGGGCTGACCGGGCTGCTCAACCGGAATACCATCCTGTCCGCCCTCGACACCGCCCTCGCCCATCCCGCGGGCGGCACGCTGTCGGCCGTGCTGTTCGTCGATCTCGACGGGTTCAAGGCCATCAACGACGGGCACGGACACGTGGTCGGCGACGTCGTCCTGCAGGTCGTGGCGCAGCGCCTGCGGCGGGCCGTGCGACACGGCGATCTGGTCGGCAGGCTGGGCGGCGACGAGTTCCTCGTCCTGCTCTGCGGACACGAGATCGGCCCGGGGCCGATCGTCCGGCGGCTCGCCGCCTCGGTCGCCGAACCGATTGTCGCCCAAGGACAACGGCTCGCGATGCGGGCCTCGATCGGGGTCACCACGATCGCGCCGGGCGATCCGCGCACCGCCACCGAGATCCTGCACGACGCCGACACCGCGATGTACCGCGAGAAGGCCGCCGCGAGCGCTCAGGGGCGATCGACCGCCGGATAGAGCCGGTGGATGGTGAGCGCCGCGGCGAGCATCCGCGAGTTGGTGGGTTCGGCGGGGTCGATGCCGGTGAGCTCGGCGATGCGGCGCAGCCGGTAGCTGAACGTGTTGGGGTGCACGTGCAGGCACGCGGCGGCGGCCTTGCGGTCCGAGCCGTACTCCAGATGGGCCTCCAGCGCCTCCAGCAGGTGCGGATTGCGCAGCAGCGGGGCGATGCGCTGGGCCAGCCGGTCGCGCGCCGGGCCCGGCCTGGTGAGCTGGTACTCGAGGAGCAGATCGTCGAGCTGGTAGCGGCCGGTCGGGCGGTTGAGCAGCCTGGCCAGCGTCGCCACCTCGGCGGCCTGCTCCGCGGAGCCGGGGAGATCGGCGCGCGGCACGCCGCGACACTCGGCGAGGTAGACCTGGGTGCCGAACTGCTCGGCGAGCTCGGTGGCGAGGCCGCGATGGCGCGCGGCATCCGCTTTGGCGGATTCGGAGTGGTTGGGCAGCAAGGCGATTCCGCTCGAGCCGTCGAAGGTGACCAGCGCGGTGCCGTTGCTGAGCGTGTCCAGCGTGCGGTGCAGGACGCGGATGCGGCGGCGGGCGACCAGGTCGGCCACCGTATGCGGTTGCTCGTCCGGGCGCAGGTGGATGGCGAGCACGGTGTAGCGATCGGTCAGCGGCGTATCGGCGCGAGCCGCGAGTTCGTCGGCGGGCAGCCCGCGCAGCAGGGCCGTACACAGTTCGCGGCGCGCCTCGCGCTCGGCGTTGTAGATGGACTGCTCGACCTCGGTGTAGGTCTCGACGACGACGATGTTGATGTGCATCAGCAGGTCGAGCAGTCGCGAGCCGACGACGACCAGCTCGTCCTTCTCGTCGGGCCTGGCCTGCGCGGCGGCCTCGGCGAGCACCGACTGCGCCGAGCCGTGCATCGCCTCGATCAGGAGACCCAGCGGGAAGCGGTCCTCGGCGTGCCGCTCGGCGACGGGGACCACGAACCCGGCGACCTCGGCCCTGGTGAACTCGCGTCGTTCGCCGATGGCCTGGAGCACGGCGCGGCCGCAGGCGTAGATGGTCGGCAACACCTCGGCGGTGAAATGGCCCGCGGGCAATTCCGACGCGGGCGGCGTGGCGCCGAGACCCGCGGCGAGCATGCGCTCCGCGATCTGCGGCCACCTGGTCAGCAATCGGGACACCAGCGGGAGGTCCCCGGTGACCGGGGGTGAAGCGACAGCCATGGCCCGATTGTTACCCACGACAGGGTTGACGACAATGCGTCCGTCGCCACGGCCAAGAACTTTGTCGCAGGCGACAAGGGCCCGTCGACTTTCTTCGTCCTGGCGTGCAGTGACGCGATAGACCATCCGGTCTTACATTTTCATCACCGCCGTCGCGAGATGGCGCGCGTCACAGACGACGTCCAATTGTGAGCTGCGCCATAGTAATTCCCTCGGGGGGCGGCAGTCGAGCTGATGGGAAGTACGAAAGATGTTTGCAACGAGGCAACGAAGCAGGCGTGCCATGGCCTGCGCCGCGATGATCGCGGGGCTCGCGCTGGCGCAGGGATCGGGCGCGGGGGTGACGATCGCGAACCCGGCCGTCGAGGGGAGCGTCGAGTCGACAGCGCAGGCGCTCGCCGACGCCATCGACGCCGGGCTGCTGCCCGCGGCCGACGGCAGGCAGCCGAAGGCGATCGTCGACACCGGCTCCGGCTCCGGCTGGGCCAAGAGCACCTCCTCGGCGGCCATCGGCGAGGGGCCGGAGATGACCGCGGCGCTCGCCGCGTTCGCCTACGGTCTCACCCACCCGGACGCCGCGCCCGCAGGCGCGAACCGGTGGGACTGCAAGCCGAGCGCCGCACACCCGAACCCGGTGGTGCTGCTGCACGGCACCTGGCTCAACGCCTACGACACCTTCGCCTACATGTCGCCGCGGCTGGCGCGCGCCGGGTATTGCGTGTTCGCCTTCAACTTCGGCCGCTCCGGGCTGATGGAAGGCGGCGGTCTCGGCGCGGTGCTGCCGGGCCGGTTCGGCGTGGGGCCGATGGAGGAATCCTCGCGCCAGCTCGCCGAATTCGTCGAACAGGTGCGCGGCGCGACCGGCGCGGACAAGGTCGACATCATCGGGCACTCGCAGGGCGGCACGGTGGCCAATCGGTACCTGAAGTTCGACGGCGGTGAGGGCAAGGTCGGCAAGCTGATCAGCTTCGGCGCCACCCACCACGGCACCTCGCTGATGGGCATCGCCACGCTGGGCAGGGCGATCAACAACCTCGGCGTGAACATCCTCGGCTTCTACGAGCCCATCGTCGGGCTGTCGAATATTCAGCAGGCGGTCGGCTCGTCGTTCTACGCCACGCTGAACGCCGTGGGCGACACCGTCCCCGGGGTGGCCTACACCTCCGTCGGCTCGCGCTGGGACGAGATCTCCAACCCCTACGACTGGACCTTCCTGACGGCGGGCCCGGACGCCACCGTGGACAACATCACCCTCCAGGCGGGCTGCGAGCAGGACATCTCCGACCACCTGACCATGATGTACTCACCCCGCTCCACCTCGATCGCGCTGCGCGCGCTCGACCCGGCGGCGCAGTCGGAGCTGGCGTGCGCCTTCAACCCGTGGTTGATCGGTGGTGGCGGCGGCCTCTGAGGATCAGCGGGCCAGGTCTCTGGCGATGACCAAACGCTGAATCTGGTTGGTGCCCTCGAAGATCTGGGTGATCTTGGCCTCGCGCATGTAGCGCTCGACCGGGAAATCCTGGGTGTAGCCGTAGCCGCCGAAGACCTGCACCGCGTCGGTGGTGACCTTCATGGCGGCGTCGGTGGCGACCAGTTTCGCGACGCTGGCCTGCCGCGAATAGGGTAGGCCCGCGTCGCGGCGGCGGGCGGCGTCCAGATAGGTCGCGCGGGCGGAGTCCACGGCGGCGGCCATGTCGGCCAGGACGAAGCCGAGGCCCTGGTGGTCGATGATGCGGTGGCCGAACGCCTCGCGTTCCTTGGCATAGGCCACCGCGTCGTCCAGGGCGCGCTGAGCGAGGCCGGTCGCCACGGCGGCGATGCCGAGCCGTCCGGAATCCAAGGCGCTGAACGCGATCGAGAGGCCCTGCCCCTCGTCGCCGATCAGCCGCTCGGCGGGCAGGAAGGCGCCGTCGTAGGCGGCGGTGGTGGTGGGCACCGCGCGCAGACCCATCTTCTCCTCGGGCTTGCCGAAGCTCAGCCCCTGGGTGCCCGCGGGAACCAGGAAGCAGGAGACGCCGCGAGAGCCCTCGCCGGTGCGGGCGAACAGGGTGTAGTAGTCCGCCCTGCCGCCGTTGGTGATCCACGCTTTCGAGCCGTCGACGCGGTATCCGCCCTCGACGGCGGTGGCCTTGCAGCGCAGCGCCGCCGCGTCGGATCCTGCGTGCGCCTCGGAGAGGCTGTAGGCGCCGATCACGTTGCCGGACAACATCTCGGGCAGCCAGCGCTGCCGCTGTTCCGGCGTGCCGAAGACGAACAGCGGGTGACACGAGAGGCTGTGCACGCTGACCGCGACGGCCACCGCCGCCCACCGGGCCGCCAGCTCCTCCAGCACCTGCAGGTACACCTCGTAGGGCTGCGCGCCGCCGCCGAACTCCTCCGGGTAGGGCAGGCTCAGCAGCCCGGCCGCGCCCAGCGCGCGGAACGCCTCCTCGGGGTACTGCTGCCGCTTCTCGAACTCCGCCGCGTGCGGCTCCAGCACCTTGTCGGCGATCTCCCTGGTGAGCTCGATCAGATCGCGGGCTTCCTCGGTGGGCAGCAGTCGGTCGACAGGCATCTCATCATCTCCGCGGCGTGTGGTCGGCTTGCCAACACATTATGGCCAACATCCAATTGCATGCAAGGCAGCATGTACTTTTTGCCGGTTATACTGCTCGAATGGTTTCCGAGCTGCCGCCGAACAAGCACCAGGAGAAGAGTCTGCGGACCCGCGCGCAGCTGCTGGACGCGGCGATCGACAGCCTCGCCGAGGTGGGCTACGGCGGCGCCTCCATCGCCGACATCACCGCCCGCGCCGGCGTCACCCGCGGCGCCCAGCTGCACCACTTCCACACCCGCCAAGAGCTGTTCGCGCAGACCATCGGGCATCTCACCGAGCGCCAGCGCCAGGCGCTGCACCGCCGCCTGCGCACCGTGCCCGCGGAGACGGCGGCCGGCGCCGTGCTCGTCGAGCTGGTGACCGCCACCTTCGCGGGCAAACTCGGCCGCGCCTGCGTCGAGCTCTACGTCGGGATCGCCAACGACCGCGAGCTGCGCCGCGAAATGCTGCGCGTCCAACACGATCTCACCGTCGAACTGCTCGACCGCTGCGCCGCCCTTGTCGGCCCCGACATTTCCCGCGATCGCCTCGACTCCGCCTTCTGGCTCACCATCAACCTCGTCCGCGGCGCCACCCTGGACGAAATGGTCGGCCGCGACCGCGCTCGTCGTAAACAGGTGCTCGCCGACTGGACCGACCTCGTCGAACTGGCCCTGCGCCGGACCTAGGCCCGATCGGGCGGGCGCACACCCGATGGCCGGAAATGTCGATTTCTTGGCCGCAGGTCTGTCCTGTCACCGGGCCGCTCGCTCCTAGCGTTGGTGCACGAACGTGAGCGGCAACGAGGAAGGCGCGGGTCCATGACATTCGACTACGACGTGGTGGTCGTCGGTTCGGGGTTCGGCGGCAGCGTCACCGCGCTGCGCCTGACCGAGAAGGGTTACCGGGTCGGCGTGCTGGAGGCGGGCCGGCGCTTCACCGACGAAGAGTTCGCCGAAACCTCGTGGCGCATCAGGAAATATCTCTGGGCGCCACGATTCGGCTGCTTCGGCATCCAGCGCCTGGCGCTGCTGAAGGACACCTTCGTGATGGCGGGCGCGGGCGTGGGCGGCGGCTCGCTGGTCTATGCGAACACCCTCTACGAGCCGCCGGAGCGGTTCTTCACCGATCGCCAGTGGGGCCACATCACCGATTGGCGCGCGGAACTGACGCCGCACTACGACCAGGCCAAGCGCATGCTGGGCGTGACGACCAACCCGGCGACGACCCAGTCTGACCGGGTGTTGCGCGAGGTCGCCGCGGATCTCGGCGTCGCCGACTCCTACCGCAGCACGCCGGTCGGCGTCTTCTTCGGCGGTGCGGGCGTCCGGCCGGGACAGGACGTGCCCGACCCGTACTTCGGCGGCGCCGGACCGGACCGGCGGGCCTGCACGCACTGCGGCGAGTGCATGACCGGCTGCCGCCACAACGCGAAGAACACCCTGGTCAAGAACTACCTGTATCTGGCGGAAAAGGCGGGCGCCACGGTGCATCCCCTCACCACGGTGACCGACGTGCGTCCCCGCGAAGGCGGCGGCTTCACGATCACCACGCAGCGCACCGGGCGCACGGTGCGCAGACGACGCCGGGAGTTCACGGCCGAGCAGGTGGTCTTCTCCGCCGCCGCGCTCGGCACCCAGCGCCTGCTGCATCGCTTGCGCGACACCGGCTCGCTGCCCGCGATCTCGGAGATGCTCGGACAACTCTCGCGCACCAACTCCGAGGAACTGCTCGGGGCGCGCAGCCGCCGCGGGGACAGCGATTTCACCAAGGGCGTCGCCATCACCTCGTCGATCCACCCCGACGACGACACCCATGTCGAACCGGTGCGCTATGGCAAAGGCAGCAACGCCCTCTCGCTGATGGCGACCGTGATGGTCAGCGGCGACACCCCGCGCATCGGGCTGTGGGTGCGCGCGCTGTGGCGCAACCGCCGCGACGTGCTGCGCGCGCACACCCCGCGGCACTGGTCGGAGCAGACCATCGGCCTGCTGGTGATGCAGTCGGTGGACAACTCCATCACGACCTACACCAAGCGAAACTGGTTCGGCCGCCGCACGATGACCACGAAACAGGGTGCGGGCCAACCCAACCCGACTTGGGTGCCGTCCGGGCACGAGGTGGCGCGGCGGGTGGCCGACAAGATCGACGGCTTCCCCCTCGGCACCACCTCCGGTGTCCTGAACATCCCGATGACCGGGCACTTCATCGGCGGTTGCGTGATCGGCGACTCGCCGCGAACCGGCGTGGTCGATCCGTACCACCGGCTCTACGGGCACCCCGGGCTGCACGTCGTGGACGGCTCGACGATCTCGGCGAACCTCGGGGTCAATCCGTCGCTGACCATCACCGCGCAGGCCGAGCGCGCGGTCTCGTTGTGGCCCAACAAGGGTGAGGCCGACCCGCGACCCGCGCTCGGCGCACCCTACCGGCGCATGGACCCGATCCCGCCGCGCCGCCCGGTGGTCCCGCCGAGCGCACCGGCGGCGTTGCGGCTCCCGATCGAACCAGTGCGCTGAGCCGCACCGGTGACCGGGTCGCCGCCGGGCGTCAGGCGAGCTTCTTCGCCAACGCCCGGCCAGCGGCGCGACCGGAGAAGATGCAGCCGCCGAGGAAGGTGCCTTCCAGCGCGTTGTAGCCGTGCACGCCGCCGCCGCCGAAGCCCGCGACCTCGCCTGCGGCGTAGAGGCCGGGCAGCGGGGCGCCGTCCGGCCGAATCACCTGGGAGTCGAGGTCGGTCTGCAAGCCGCCGAGCGTCTTGCGGGTCAGGATGTTCAACCGCACCGCGATCAGCGGGCCCGCCTTGGGATCGAGGATGCGGTGCGGCTTGGCGACGCGGCCCGCCTTGTCCCCGAAGTACTTGCGGGCGTTGGTGATCGCCATCAGCTGGGCGTCCTTGCCGTACTTGTTGCCGATCTCGCGATCGCGCGCGACGATCTGACGCTCCAGGTCGTCGTAGTCCAGCTGGGGTCCGCGCGCGATCTTGTTCATGCCGTCGACCAGCTCGCGCAGCGTGTCGGCGACGACGAAATCGACGCCGTGCTGCTTGAACGCCTCCACCGGGCCCGGCGCGCCCTTGGCCACCCGGCTCTTGAGGGTGAGCTTGAGATCCTTGCCCGTGATGTCGGGGTTCTGCTCGGAACCCGACAGCGCGAACTCCTTCTCGATGATCGACTGGGTCAGCACGAACCAGGAGTAGTCGTAACCGGTGGCCAGGATCTCCTTCATCGTGGAGTTGGTGTCGAATCCGGGGAAACACGGTGCGGGCAAACGCTTTCCGTTGGCGTCGAACCACAGCGAGGACGGACCTGGGATGATCCGGATGGCGTGGTCCGGCCAGATCGGATCCCAGTTGTTGATGCCTTCGGTGTAGTGCCACATGCGATCCCGGTTGACGATCGCGCCGCCCGCGGTCTCCGAGATGGCGAGCATGCGACCGTCGACGTGCGCGGGGACGCCGGAGATGAGCGTCTCCGGGCAGGGACCGAGCCGCTCGGTGGGCCAGTTGCGCCGGATCATCTCGTGGTTGTGGCCGATACCGCCGGAGGTGACCACGACGGCCTTCGCGCGGAACTCGAACTCCCCCACCTCCGTTCGCGAGGATGCCTTACCCCGCTCCAGGTCGGTGTCCTCCAGGACCGCGCCGCGCACGCCGACCATCGCGCCGTCCTCGACGATCAACTCGTCCACCCGGTGCCGGAAGCTGAAGCCGGCCAGCCCGCGCTGCTCCCCTTCGAGCACCGGCTCCTGGAAGACCCGCACCACCTCGGGACCGGTGCCCCAGGTGAGGTGGAAGCGCGGCACCGAATTGCCGTGGCCGTCGGCCAGCGCGCCGCCGCGCTCGGCCCAGCCCACCAGCGGCGTCACCCGCAAACCCAAGGCGTGCAGGTAATCCCGCTTCTCGGTGGCCGCGAACCGCACGTACGCCTCGGCCCACTGCCGCGCCCAGTGGTCCTCGTCGTCGCGGTCGAATCCGGCCGACCCCAGCCAGTCCTGCAGCGCCAGTTCGTAGGAGTCCTTGATACCGAGGCGGCGCTGCTCCGGGCTGTCGACGAAGAACAGCCCGCCCAGTGACCAGAAGGCCTGCCCGCCGAGGTTGTTGCGGTTCTCCTGGTCGAGCAGGTGCACCTTGCGGCCCGCCTTGACCAGCTCGTAGGCGGCGACCAGGCCGGCCAGGCCCGCGCCGACCACGATCACATCGGCCTCGCGCGCGAATTCGGGACTGCAATTGGTCATGTTCATCCTTCGATTGGCGTGCTGTAGGCCAGCACGACGTGGCAGAAGAGATCGGTGCGCCGCCGCTGGGCGGTGCGGCTGCGCGGTTCCATCAGCACCTGCACCGCGGTGCCGTCGTGTACGGCCACCATCGCCTGGCCGAGCGCCCCCGGGTCGGGCACGGCGCGCCCGAACCGGGCGAGCGTGCCGACCACGGCGGGCATCAGCGCCGCGACGATCGCGTCCTCGCGGGCGGCCATCACCCGGCGCAGCGCCGGTGTGCGCAGCGCGTGGCTGGTGAACTCCGCCGTGATGCGGTACCACGCATCGTCCAGCGGGACGGCACGCAGCAGGCGGTCCACCACGTCGCGGAGGTCGGCGACGCCATCGACCGAGATGTCGTCGAGAGCAGTGCCGACATCGGCGAGCATCGCCGCCGAGCGTTCCTCCCACATGGCGAGGAACAGCTCGTCGAGCGAGGTGAAGTTCGAGTAGAACGCGCCACGGGTGAAACCAGCGCGCTCGCAGACCCGCTCCACCGTGGCGCGGCCGAACCCGTCCTCGGCGAAGACCTCGTACGCGGCGGTGAGCAGCCGTTTCCTGGTCGCCACCCGTCTTCGAGTGGCCGGACGCGCCGATGTCTCCCCGGGGGACGACGCCATGGTGACTCCTCTCGGCGACGCGCGGTTCGATACCGAATGCGCGGTTCGATACGTCAGCGTATTCGATACAGGAGTGTATTCGATACGAGAATGTATCAGCGCTCGAGCGCGCGAGAACAGGGAACGACGCGGAAAGTCCCGAGGGAGAGTTACCGGTCCGGCGGGGCGATCTTGCTGATCAGGACGTCGTCGCCGCGCGGGGTCACCGTCACGAACTGCCGGTAGGTGCGCACGACGGCGTCCGGGCGGGTCTCGGTGATCACGACGTCGAAGCGGCCGTCCGGCAGCGGCAGCACCAGCACGCAGTGCCGCGCGCCAGGGGGGACCGAGGCGATGCCCGCGTCGATGACGTCGACGCGGGACACGGCGGCGTCGGGCGTGGTGACCGCCCGCGCCTTCGCGCCGGACTTGGTCACGTAGTAGGCGTGCTGGAAGGCCAGGATCGCGTCGGGTCCGCTGGCGAGCGAGCCGGTGCCGTTGCCGCGCACCAGCTGATCGGATCTGGTCGGCTCGCAGCCGGGTCCACCGCCGAGCACCGGGTCGGCGACCGTGGCCGACTGGCGCGGCTCGGTCACCTCCGCCGCGTACACCAGCACCACCGCCACCGCCGCGAGCGACGCGCAGATGGTGGCGCCGCCGAAGAGCCACGGGCGGCGCCGGTTTCGCGGTCGTCCACGCCGCGGCGGCGGCCTGCGGCGCTTCGGCGCTCGTAGCGGCTGCCCGACCTGTTGCGGCGGAATCATGCCTGGCCACAACGGCACCGTCGGCGCGTCCCGCCCGCGGCGCAGCGCACCGCGACGCGCGACAGTGCGGCCGCCGAGATCGAACGCGTTCGACGCCATGACTCCGCCGCACCCTCCGTATCAATGCCATTGCGCAATAACAAGATTGCACAGATGCGCCGAAAATGACGGCCGAATGGCGCAGACGGGCTGAAGACCACACGGCACACGCCGTGTGCCGGTTCCGGTACCCTCGCTGCACCGGTGGGGTTGGCGTCGTCGCAACGGCGTGCCGGTCACGGGCGGTGGTCGCGGACAAGGTGGTTCACGAACTGTCGCCGCCCGGGTGGGAGCTGAGGCGACACGATCGGCGGGGCCGTGTCCGATCTCGATCGTTTCGACAGAGAGGCACACATGCGCCGAGAGCAGGCGACCATGCGTCCGATGACGCTGCCGAGAAGCGGATTCGCCGAGCGGCACCGTGCGACCCGCCAAGCGGTCCTCGCCTCGCAGCGGGGCAGGCTCATCGCTGCGATGGTGGAAAGCGTGCAGGCCAAAGGCTATTCGGCCACGACGCTCTCCGACGTCGTCGGCCGGGCCAGGGTCTCGCGCAGCACCTTCTACGAGCATTTCGCCAACAAGGAGGAGTGTTTCGTCGAGGCCGTGCACACCGGCATCGACATCGTCGCGACGCGTATCGCGGAGGAACTGGCCCAGCTCCCTCCAGATGCCGACGCCCGCATCAAGATCCGCTCGATCGTGAACACCTACTGCGAAATGATCGCCGCCGAACCGGATTTCGCCTTCATCGTGCTGGTGGAATCGTTCAAGGTCGACCAGGCCGCCGTGGCCTACCGCGACCTCGCCGTCGACCGCTTCGCCGAGCTCTACCGGGTCTTCTACAACCAGGCGCGCGCGGCCGATCCCACCCTGCCGGAGCTGGCGGACGAGCTGATCGCGCTCATCCCGGAGGCGATCGGCGAGCGGACCCGCCGCAGGATGGTCTCGGACGGACCGGCGCGAGTGCCCGAATTGGCGCCGCTGTTCGTGGATTTCGCGTCCACGGTGCTCGGTATCCCCTGAAGCGGCGAAGTAGTCGCTGACGCAGCGGAATTCAGAACAGCGTCATCGGCTCGTCCGCCACCGGTTCGGGCAGCGGGTCGAGTTCCGGGAGCCGGGCGCGAACCTCGTCGTGGAAGCGTCTGGCCAAGTCCAAGGCCCCCGCGTTGTCCGGGGTGTGCAGAAATACCGTCGGCGAGCGGCCCTCGCGCAACCAGGCGGTCACCATGTCGAGCCACGGACGCCACCCCGCCACGGTGCGATCGATGTCGTCGCGACCGTGGTATCGCACGATCGGATGTTCGGTGAGCGCGGCGGTGCGCCGGGGCACCCGGGGCTTCTTCGACCGTGCCTCCTGCTCCGCGGGGCCCGCCGCGACGCCGTCGAAAAGCACTGTGGTGTCGAAGGTTATCCACTCCGCGCCGACGCGGCCGAGCACGCGCTCCAGCGCCTGGCCCGCGCGATGGTCCTCGAAGAACGCCGGGTGCCTGACCTCGACGCCGCACCGGTACGCCGGAGCCAGCTCGCGCAGGAAGGCGGCGAGCGCGCCGAGATCGGTCGGGCCGAACGAGCCGGGCAGCTGCACCCAGAGCGTGTGCAGGCGCGGCCCGAGCGGCTCCATCGCCGCGAGGAAGGCACGCAGTTCCCGGTCGGCGCCTGCGAGTCTGCGCTCATGGGTGATCGGCTTGGGCAGCTTCACCACGAAACGGAAGTCGGGCGCGGTCTGCTCGGCCCAGGATTCGACGGTGTGGCGCGCCGGGGTCGCGTAGAACGTGGTGTTGCCCTCGACCGCGGTGCAGCGATCGGCGTACCAGCGCAACCGCTGCGCGGGCCCCAGCTGCCGCTCCTGCCATGCCGCGTGCGTCCACATCGCACATCCCACGTGAAGCCGCATGGCAGCGACGTTAGCGCGCGGCGGGGCGGGCGGCGTCGGCGGACTCCGCCTCGGACTCCTCGGTGCGCAGCCGGTACAGCAGCATCACCACGAGCGTGCAACCACCGGTGATCAAGATCGCCGTCAGGCCGGGCACCGTGGCGAGCAGCCGGTCGGGATTGGCGTAGCCGCGCGGGATGTCCAGCTCACCGCCGAAGATGCGGCCACGGAGCGCGACGACCACGCCGGGCACGAACAGCAGCGAGAGGGCGAGCACCTTGCTCGGGCTCTGGATGGGCTGCGCTGTACCGAAGCAATATCCGGTGATCAGCGCCAGCGCCAGACAGCCGGTGATGGTTGCCGCGGGCGTCAGGCCTTCGGGCCGCGCGGCGGCCGTGGCGAAAGCGCTGAGGATCGCGGTGGCCGCCAGCCCGGCCATCGGCATCGGGCGGTACAAACCGAGCATCATGCCGCCCACCGTGGCCCCGATCAGCAACGGCACCGTCCACCCCGACAGACCGGTCATCAGGATCGCGCCACCGGCCGCCGCGATGGCCGCACTGAGGACGACGATCACTCCGTCGCGGCCGGGCAGCAGCAGCGCCGCGACCAGCACCGTGACCACCGTGATGGCGGCGACGAGCAGCACCTCGAACAGCGTCGAGCCCCGGCGGACCAGCCACTCCGAGCTTCCGAGGGTGATGAGCATGGTCAGCAACACGGCGATGATCGGCCGCAGCGGCAGCTCGACCGCGATCACCGATTCGCGGCGCCGGTGCCGGTGCAGCAGAGTGCATATCAGCACCAGGGCGACGGTCGGCCAGAGCAGCCACAGCGGCGGCGAGTCCGTCACCAAGCCTGCGGGCTCCTCTGGCTCGGCCGGATGACCGATGCCTGGCACGCTCAAATCGCCGATGACGATGCTGGTGAGCGCGCCGAGGGTGGCCGCGCCCGCGTACACCATGTGCCGCTGCGCCGCCGTCATCAAACCGCCGAGCAGCATCCCGCCCGCCAGCGAATCGATGTCGTTGAGCGTGGTCAACGGGGCCAGTGAGGAGAAGCTGCGGCCCAACATGTGATTCGTCAGTAGCACGAACGTGCCGAACAGCGCCACCAGCCACGCCACCACCGCCGAGTCGGCGGTGTAGGTGAAGACCGCGGCCATCACGGCGACGATGAAGCCGATCGCGGTCGCCCTCGGCATGTTGTGCGCCAGCAGCTGCATCTGCACCGTCGCTGTCCCGTGCGCCACCAATGCCAGCGAGATCGGTGTGGTGAGCGCAAGTCCACCCACCACGGCGGCGACGAACGCCGTGATCAGCTCGACCGCACCCGTGCAGTGTCGCACCAGGTCAAAGGTAGTTCAGTCAACGGGCAAACGGTCGATTACCGGCGTATGCGTGTCACTGAGTGGACCGAGCGGCGCGATTCGACCCGCACCGACGGCCACCGCGTCGTAGGCTGAATACGCCATGAAACTGGACAATCGACCAACATCCTCGCTGCTGCACGCGCGCCTTCCCGAGGTCGGGGACAACCTTCCTTTCCACCGGCTCGGCGCCGCGCCGACACCGGTCCGGCCGCTGCCCGGGCTGACGACCGGCGTCGCTCCGGTCTGGCTGAAGGACGAGAGCGACTACGGCGACGGCGGCTGGGGCGGCAACAAGGTGCGCAAGCTGGAATGGCTGCTACCCGAGGCGATTCGCACCGGTCGCCGCACCTTGCTCACAGTGGGCGGCATCGGCACCAACTGGGGTCTGGCCGCCGCGCTGTACGGGCGTGACCTCGGACTGCACACAGTGCTCGCACTCATCGATCAACCGGTCGACGAGCACGTGCGGGCACAGCTGGTCCGGCTTGCGGCCTCCGGCGCGGAAATCCACCGCACGCACACGAAATCGCGGACCGTCCTCACCGCTCCGCTGCTGTACGCCAAGCACTGGCGACCGGGCGCTGCGCCGTACTACCTGCCCGCAGGCGGCTCCGCGCCGCTCGGCGTACTCGGTTACGTCGAGGCGGGATTGGAGATCGCCGCCCAGGTCCGCGCGGGCATCCTGCCCGAACCTTCGCACGTCGTCACCGCGATCGGCTCCGGCGGGACGGCGGCCGGGCTGGTTGTCGGCCTGCGGCTGGCGGGGCTGCGCACCCGCGTGTTCGGCGTCGTCGTCAACGACACGCTGCGCCTCGACGCACCCGCGCTGCTCGGCTTGGCCGACCGCACCATCGCCCTGCTGCGCGAGCGCGGCGCCCGATTCGACGCGCCCGCGATCTCGGCGGACGATCTCGAGCTCACCAAGGACTGGCTCGGCCCCGGCTACGGCCATCCGATCCCCGCGGCCGCCGAAGCCGCCGCGATCGCCCACGACAACGAGGGACTCGACCTCGAGCCGGTGTACACCGCGAAGGCGCTCGCCGCGCTGCTCGCCCGCAATGCCGACGGCGGTTTCGGCGCGGGTCCGGTGCTGTTCCTGAACACCAACGGTCCCCGCTGAGCATCCCGCCGGTTCACCGGACGCGCAGCGCGGTCACCCGCCACCCCGAGGCGCGGCTGTGGACGATGCGCCCGGCCAGCGCGAAGCGCCGCTGCCCGCGGTCGTACCCGGCGAAGACTTCGGCGGTGCGCGCGTCGACCGGCGTCACGGCGACGCGCGCCAAGACGGCGACGCCCAAACCGCGTCCCGGCGCGAGCTCCCCGGCGATCAGGGTGCGCACCGCCGACACCACCGCGCCGTCCGCGACGGACGCCAGCTGGCCGATCGGCCTGCGCTGATCGAGCACCTCCAGGGTCATGCGCAACGCGCGCTCGGCGAACTTTCGTGCCGAGACGACCATTTCGTCCCGGTCCGCCGCGTGCGACTCGCGGACGGCACGCTGCACTCCCGCCCCGGCGACCGCGGGCGTCGCGCCGCGCGGGCGCACCCGGCACGACCGGGGTCGCGGCGGCGCGTGGAAGCCGCGCAGCGGCGGCTCGTTGTGCGGAGCAGGCGACAACGCCTGGTGATCGTCGGACATCCGGCACCCCCTGATCTCGGACAGCTTGTCACTCGCCGATTCTGCTCACCCGAGCCGCGATCGCTTGAGTAGTGGACTACCCGAAATCGGACCGCCCAGGATGGTCCGCGTGCAGCAGCGCCGCGAGGGCGCGCCGAACGGCGGCGGACGCGGCCGCGCGGGAGAGTCCGCGCCGTTCCACCAGGTGATGCCGGAACGGCCAGCCGACGGTGGCGTCGATCGTGTCGAGCAGCTGCTCGTCGGGTTCGCCGGACCGGGTCAGCTCGGCGCGGAAGGCCTGCGCGAGCGCGGCGCGAATACGCCTGTCGGTCAGTCGCATTCGCGCGTCGAGCGCGGGCAGGCTGTGCGATTCCAGCAGGCCGAGCACCCGCGGGTTGCGCTGGAGCGCGAAGATGTCGGCGCTCTGCTCCACGACCAGATCGATGCGGGTATCCAGCGGTAGTTCGGGGTCGATGGTCCGGATCAGGGCCTCGACCTGTTCGGACTGCCGGTCGACGGCGGCGATGCGCAGCTCGTCGATGCCGGGAAAGTGGACGAAGATGCTGCGCTCGGAGGCGCCCGCGCGCTGCGCGATGTCCTTGGCCGTCGGCGCGAAGACGCCCTCTTTCACTGCGGCCAGCAGGGCGTCGATGATCGCGCCCCGGGTCTGCTCCGGATTGCGGCGCCGTCGCGCGCCGGTTGTGCCCTCACCCATGACCGCATCCGATCACAGATCGCCCTTGCGGCGGCGACCGGGCAGGAAGGTGTCGGCGGCAGTCGGCGGCGAGATCACTATTGCAGTATCACTGTAATAGTGCGTATGGTCGACCGAACGCCGACGGACGGCGGCTGTCGGGCACATGCCGACGGGACGAGCGAGGAGCGTGCATGGTCGAGCGGGAGAACGAGGAGACCGCGGCCCGGCGGGTGTCCCGGCGCGGCGTCTTCGGCGTCGGCGCCGCGGCGCTCGCCGCCGCCGGGGTCGGCGTCGGCCTCGGCGGCTGCGCGGACGACGACCCGGTGCGCCCCTCGGCCACACCGACCGACCCCAGCGACCACATCCTGGCCGCGAACCGGCAGGCCGCCGAAACCATGCCCTTCTCCGACACCGCCGACTTCGCCGACGCCGACCGCGGCTTCCGCGCGGCGCTCGACCCGGGCGTCGTCACCGACGCTCAGGGAAAGGTGGTGTGGGACGACGACTCCTATGGTTTCCTGCGCGAACCCTGCCCGCAGTCCGCGCATCCGAGCTTGTGGCGGCAAGCCCAGCTCACCGTGAAGCAGGGGCTGTACGAGATCGCGCCGGGCTTCTACCAGATCCGCGGCCTCGACCTGTCGAACATGACGCTGGTCGAGGGCGACACGGGCGTCATCGTGATCGACCCGCTGATCTCGGCCGAGACCGCGGCCGCCGGGCTGGCGCTCTACCGCGCGCACCGCGGGAACCGCCCCGTCACCGGGTTGATCTACAGCCACTCCCACGTCGACCACTTCGGCGGGGCGCTCGGCGTGACGACCGAACAGGACGTCGCCGCGGGCCGCTGCCCGGTGCTCGCGCCCGTCGGCTTCCTGGAACACGCTGTCGCCGAGAACATCTACGCCGGAACGGCGATGGCGCGCCGCGCGGCGTACATGTACGGCGCCGCCCTGCCGCGCGGCCCGAAGGGGCAGATCGGCGCCGGGCTCGGCCAGACCACCTCGCTCGGCACCGTCACCCTGATCACGCCCACCGTCGACATCGTCCGCACCGATCAGGAGGAGACGATCGACGGTGTCCGCATGGTCTTCCAGCTGACGCCGGGCACCGAGGCGCCCTCGGAGATGAACTTCTACTTCCCCGGCCGCAGGGCGCTGTGCATGGCCGAGAACGCCACGCACACCATGCACAACATCGTGACGCTGCGCGGGGCCCTTGTCCGGGATCCGCACGTATGGTCGAAGTACCTCACCGAATCGATCAATCGCTACGGCCGCGCCAGCGATGTGGTGTTCTCTTCCCACCACTGGCCGGTCTGGGGCACCGACCGGATCGTCGAATTCCTTTCGGTGCAACGCGATCTGTACGGCTACCTCAACGATCAGACGCTGCGGCTGCTGAACAAGGGCTACGTCGGGGCCGAGATCGCCGAGATGATGCAGCTGCCCCCCGGCCTGACGAAATCCTGGTCGACGCACGGCTACTACGGCTCGGTCAGCCACAACGTCAAAGCCATCTACCAGCGGTACATGGGCTGGTTCGACGGCAATCCCGCGCACCTGTGGCAGCATCCGCCGGTCGAGTCCGCCGAGCGCCACGTCGAGGCGATGGGCGGCGCGAAGGAAGTGCTGAAGAAGGCGCAGCGGGCCTACGATGCGGGCGACTATCGCTGGGCGGTGCAACTGCTCGACTACGCCCTCTTCGCCGACCCGGCCGACACGACCGCGAAACACTTGCAGGCCAGCGCTTTCGAACAGCTCGCGTACGGATCCGAGAACGCCACCTGGCGCAATTTCTTCCTCAGCGGCGCGCACGAACTGCGCAACGGCCCGTTCGGCACGCCCACCCAAGCGAATTCCGCGGGCCTGCTGAGCGCGCTCAGCGTGGAGCAGGCGTTCGACGCGATGTCGCTGCGCCTGGACGGGCCGAAGGCGTGGGACACCCGGCTGGTCATCGACTGGCGTTTCCGCGACGAGGGCGATCGCACGCACCGCTCCGAACTGCGCAACGGGGTGCTCGTGCACTACGACCGGCGCCCCGACGACGGGCTGCCCGCGCCGGACGCCACCATCACGCTCACCCGCCCCGCGCTGCTGCGGGCGTTCGTGGCGGGCGGCGATCTGCGGGCGGCGGTGCGCGACGGCGAGATCGGTATCGAGGGCAACGCGGCGGCGCTCGCGCAGCTGCCCGGACTGTTCGACAAGCCGGATCCCGGCTTCGCCATCGTCACCCCGTGACGCGAATCCGGTGGGGGCGCAGGCGGATCAGTCGGTGACGCCGAGTACTTCCTTGCCGATGACGCCGGCCAGCACCTCGGTCGAGTACGCCATGAGCTGACCCGCCTCGGCGTCGCGCAGATGCCGCTGAATGGGCGAGCGCTTGAGATATCCGGACGCGCCGCCGACCCGGACGCCGAGCTGCGCGACGTCGACAGCCACCTTGTTGGCGAGGTACTTGGCCCGCCCCAGCGTCGGCAGGAAGGCCGGAATCCCGTTGTCCGCCTGCCACAGTGCCTGCTCGTACAGCGCGTGCGCCGCGGCCAGCCTGGTCTGCGCGTCGGCGGCCTCGTGCTGCACCCACTGCTGGTGCGACAGCGGCGCGCCGAGAATCACCCGCGACCTGGCGTGCTCGACCAAGGCGTCCAGCGCCGCGTCGGCGATGCCGAGCGAGAGGGCGGGCAGCCCGGCGGGGATCACCGCGAAATCACCGGCGTCGGGCCGACGGCCGCGGTATTCGGCGCGCAGCACGGTCCGCTCGAAGGACAGCAGCTGGCTGCGGGTGGCGCGCAGCCCGAGGGTGTCCCAGATCGGGATGATCGACACCGTGGCGTCCGGAGCCAGGCCGAAGAACGTCGGCGCTCCGTCGACCAGGGCGTTGACCAGCAGATAGTCGGCGATCTCCGCGCCGGAGACGAAGCGCTTGGCGCCGGTCAGTTCCCAACCGCCCGGCGCGGGCACGGCCTCCTGTTGCGGCTGGAGGAACCGGTTGCCGCTGGCGGGTTCGGAGAGCGCGTTCGCGAATCGCTTGCCCGCCAGGAACTCCTCGGCGAAGAACGAGCCCAGCGTGTCCGCGGTGATCTCGGCCAGCGCCACGCCCGCGCCCGCGTGCATGGTCCAGATGGTCGCGGTGGAGGGGTCGGCCTTCGCCAGCGTGCGCACCAGCTGCCCGAACGCCCGGTAGCTCAGTCCCGTCCCGCCGACCCACTCCGGCAGCGCCGCGCGATCGACCCCGGCCTCGTGCAACGCCGTGAGATGCGCGACCGCGATCTCCGCGCGTTCGTCGTAATCGGCTGCGACGGCGGCGAATTCGGCGGCCAGCTCGGTGACTCGGTCGAGCGCCGCACGCTCGCTCGCACGCAACGGGAAGGGACTGGGATCGGTCACGAGGCGCTCCGGTCGCGGATCGGCGGGCGGGTCTCGACCAGCCTACGCAGCCCGGACGGTATGCAGCGCGAAGCGGTCTCCGCTCACGTGGCAGTCGTGACGGCGGGCAGCTGCCAGCGACCGTCGATCGCCTCGGGCCGCGGCGCGTACAGCCGCATGATGAGCGAGAACTCGCCGTCCGCCGGGATGGGCAGCCAATTGCCCTGTCGCACCGCGGGTCCCGGATTCCGGTGCTGAATCGCCAGCTCGACCGCGCCGTCCGGTCCCGGCACGACCGGCTCCTGATGGCCGACCGCATAGATGCCCGCCGGATTGGGCACCAGGAAGCCGTCCGCACCGTACGCGGTGAGCGACCAGAACGCGTCGACGGGCGGGGTCTGTCCCGGCGCGAAACGCAGCCGGAACCGCTTGGGCGTGCCGTCGGTGTCCGCCGTTTCGAAGAAGGTGGGATAGATCGCGTCCTCGGCCAGGTTGGAGCCCAGCCCCTTGTCCGCCGTCGCGGCACGGTGCAGGTAGTCGGTGCCGTACTCGCCCGCTGTCGGATCGAAGGTCCAGCCGTTGTCCAACCGGGTCTGCGGGTCGACATAGACGCCGATCGTCCGTTTCGCATCGGTGGCCGCGGTCGTGAGGGCCGCGTCCGAGAGTCCCGTCACCCGGCCGCCCGGCTCGATCCCGATCTCGGCGAACCGCGCCATCGCCGGTGCGTCGGCGAGCGCGGGCGGATCGGTGTCCATCAGCGTGCAGAGCCGGTCGTAGAACTTCCTGGCGTCCATCTCGGTGACTTGCTCGGCGGGCGGCCGCGACGGTGCGGGCCGGATCGGCTCGACGGGCACGGGCCGCCCCGCGACCCAGTCGTCCAGCGAGGCCAGCCGCAAATCCCGCTGGATCGCGCGCACGGCGGGGATGTCGTCGACGCCGTCGACCTGGATGCGGCCGAGTACCCACACGGTGGGCGTCGGCATCGGCAGCGGGGTCAACTCCTCGGGCAGCGCGCCGGACCAGTTCGGGCCGGTGATCACGTAGCTGAACGGCGGCGTGCGCGCCCCCGGCCGCACCTGCGGGCGCACGCTGCTCGGATTGTGGACGGTGTTGGTCCACGCGTCCATGACCTGCATCAGCCAGAAGCGGCCCGGGTTCACCGCCGGGACCTGCAACGTCATGGGACCGCGGGAGAGATCGAGCCAGGCGCTGGAGTACAGGGTGTCCACGTTCAACCGCACTATGTCGCGCCGCTCCGGCGTCGGCAGCGCGTCGGAGTGCTGGAAGTGGTTGACCGGTGTGCTCTTCAGCGCCGCATCCCGCGTCTCGTGCATCAGCACCAGCGGATAGCCGAAGGCGTAGGCGTCTTCCGCGATGACGGCGGCTTCGCTCGTGGCGGCGGCACCCTCGTCGTCGCGGCCGCACGCGGCAAGGACGAGGGCGGTCGTGGTCGCCCAGCCGAGCATCGTGCGGCGCGTGATCACGCGTCCGGCACTCGACGACGCAGCTTCATCCGGCTCGCTCATGAGCCTCCTCGTACGGACCTCCGAGGGACGGTTTCGCGAGTTCAGCCACTTGTTCGTCGATCACAATCAATCCTCTGCCCACCGTAACGCCTGGACGGGACAGCTGTCGACGGCCAGCGCCACCACCTCGGCGTCCGCCGGGGACACCGAGTCGACCAGCGGCGCGACGACACCGTCCGCGCCGACGCGGAACAGCGCGGGCGCGAGCGCCTCGCACATGCCGTGCCCTTCGCACCGGCCGCGATCGGCCGCGAGCCTCACCGCCCGATCCGTTCGAGCCGGACGGGCAATCCGTCGGCGGGCGTCGGGCCGGTCCCCGCCACCAGCGGCACCCGGTAACCGGCGGGCACCGTCCAGCGGTACTCGAGCAGCATCTGGTGCAGCACGGCTTTCACCGTCATCCCGCCGAAGTACAGTCCGATGCACTTGTGCGCCCCGCCGCCGAACGGCGACCAGGCGAAGCGGTGCGCCTTGTCCTCGCGGCGCTCCGGCGCGAACCGCTCGGGATCGAACGCGTGCGCGTCGCGCCAGAATGCGTCGGTGCGCATCATCGCGTACAGGCCGCACATGATCAGCGTTCCGCGCGGCACGTAGTGGCCGAGAATCTCGGTGTCGCGCAAGGTCTCGCGGGCCTGCTGGGCGACCGGCGCGTACATCCGCAGCGCCTCCTTGAACGCCATGTCCAGCGCGGGCAGCCGATCCAGATCGTCGTAGCCGAGCGAAACCTTGCCCAGCGCACGGGATTCCGCCCGCAGCCGGTCCTGCCACTCGGGATGCCTGCCCAGTTCGTGGACGAGCATGGCGGAGGCGATGGTGCTGGTGTCGTGGGCGGCCATCATCACGAAGATCATGTGCTGGACGACCTCCTCGTCGGTGAAGGCGTGGCCCTCGACGGTGCTGGCCCGGCACAGCACGCTGAACAGGTCGTTGCCCTCGCCCGCGCGCTTGACCGGGAGCTCGCGGCGGAAGTACTCCTCGAGCACCCGGCGCCCGCGCAGCCCGCGCGCCCACACACCGCCGGGCAGGTTGGCGCGCACCAGCGCCTTCCCGCCGTGCACCGCGTCCTCGAAGGCGCGCTCGAGCCGGTCGCCCTCCGCACCGAGCGCGGCGCCCGCGAACACCTCGGTGGCCTGTTGCAGCAGCAGCTTCTTGATGGCGCTGTAGACCGGGAAATCCGGGGCCGGACGCCACTTCTCGATGCCTGCGCGCAGCAGCGGCGTGGTCAGGTCGAGGTAGCCGACCAGGCGTGGCCGGGTGAAGGCCTGCTGCATGATCCGGCGATGGAACATGTGCTCGTCGAAATCGCGCAGCAGCAGCCCGCCGCGGAAGAACGGGCCGATGAGGAACTCCCAGCCGCGTTGCGCAGAGAAGACCTTGTCCCGGTCCAGCATGACGACCTCGAACGCCTCCGGGCTTCCGACGGTCACCACCGGCCTGCCGAGGACGCCCATCCACTGCACCGGGCCGAACCGTTCGAAACGCTTGCGCGCGAACTCGATCGGGTCCGCGAGGGTGTGCAGCGTGTATCCGATGCCGGGCGGTCCGAAGTCGCCGAGAGTCGGCCGCAGCCCGCTGCCCGCGGGCGGTTCGGCCAGCGTCCGCACCCTGGTCGGATAGTGCTGCACGAAACGGACGCCGACCCGCTGGACCCGCCACGACAGCTGGGTCCGCAGCTGCCGGGCCCCGTCGGACACCGCACTGACTCGTTGTGGCACGAGAAGACTCATGGTCCCATTCCCTTCGCGACGCTGCGATGCATCGACCATATAGGAAACGTACGTTTCCGTATACGTTTGTTTCCCAACTTGTGCTGTGCCAAGCTGGCCGGGTGACCCGAGCATTCACCGGCACCTATCGCGGGGTGTCCAGCGCCGAGCGCCGCGAGGATCGGCGCAGGCGCCTGCTCGACGCCGCGCTCGCCATCGTCGGCACCCAGGGCCTCGCGGCGCTGACCGTGCGCGGGGTCTGCGAACAGGCCAAAGTCGGCCCCCGGTTCTTCTACGAGGCGTTCCCCGACCTGGGCGCGCTGGCCTCCGAACTGCTGCTCGCAGTGCAGCGTTCGGCGCTCGACCGGGCCCGCACGGCCATCGCCGAGACCGAGGGCGCGCCCGCGCGGCGCATCCGCGCCGGGGTGGCCGCGCTGATCACCGAACTCACCGACGACCCGCGCCGGGCCAAGATCGTCTTCGCGCAGGCCTACGGCGACGAGGTGCTGATGCGCACCCGTTTCGCGGGCATGCGCAGCGTCGCCGCGACGATCATCGAGCAAACCCGCATCGTCCTCGACCTGCCCGAGGGTCAGGACGCCGCGGTCGCGGCGACCTCCCAGCTCATCACCGGCGGAGCCGCCGAACTGGTGCTCGTCTGGCTGGACGGCGGACTGGACGTCGACCGAGACGGCCTGATCGATCTGCTCGCGGATTTCACCATCGCGATGATCGATCGACTGCCCGCGGTGGCCGGGCGGCTCAACGGCACCGCGTAATCGCGCACGAACGCGCGGAGAACCGAACACGTTCGATCACACACGCCAATTGCCTGCGATTTGCCGATTCGGCGCACCCCCGCCGCCTGTAACGCCGGAAAGCCGCTCGACGGTTGAATCATCATGCCGGGGAACGTGTTTCACCACGTCAACCGGACGGTTCGGCCACGGCGTCCGCGCGGGGGCTATACACTGTTTTGTAGGTCAGTTCTCCTCCGAATTGCCGAATTGACCCCGGACACAAGATGTCCCGACCTATGACCGGCTGTTCTCTTCTGATTACGTTGGGAGGCAAGATGATCGATTACAGCCCTTTCGGTCCGGCCGACCCGCGGCCCACACCCGGAGGTGCAGGATGATCGAGAGCGCGTACGCGGCCGAGGCGGCAGACACCACCGAACCGCGTCATCGCACCGCCACCGACCCGGACGGGCCCGCTGCCCGTTTGCCGGGCAATCGCATGTGGACGGTCTCGGCCGTCGTCGTCGAGGCCGACGGGCCCAGTCCGCGCCACGGCGTGGTGGCGGGCGCCGATCTCGGCGACGCCGCCGAGCAACTGTGCGAATACCTCCCGGAGACCCACTCCGACGAGGACTACTACCTGGTGGCCAGGCAGGTCCCGCTGGTCGCGCACGGCCCGCGCAGCGGCGGCCAGATTCCGCGCCGCACCTGGGTCAGCCCGATCCAGCGCGACGACGACACGGGCCAGGCGACCTACGGGCGCTGGATGCGCGCCGAGGAGCATCCGCACTTCCGGCTGCACGGACCCGTTGTCACCAACTGAGCCCAACGACGCGCGCGGCATCCGGTCGCGCGAATCGGCCTGCTCACGCCGAGCGCCGCATACGGTGGTCGGCCACGTGCACTCGATTCGAGCAGCGAGTCGAGCAGAAGCGACGCCGCCCGTTGCGTGAGGTGTCCACGAACACCTGCGCGCAGCCCGGCCGCGCGCAGCGGCCGATGCGGTCGGGGTCTTCGCAGAACAGGGCCGCGAGCCCGGCGGCCGTGTAGGCCTTCACCCGCTCGTCGGTCGGCGCGTCCTCATGGGCGTAGTGCAGATGCGGCGCGCGGCCGTCGTGCGTCGAAATGTATGGGCGACTGGTCGTTTCCGCCAGCAACGCGTTGAGCTGCGGTACCGAGGGCGCGTCGAAGACCTCGCCGAGCCGCGCGATCCAGCGGCGCAATTCGGCGGTCTGCCGCGCGTCGAGCGACCCCAGCGGCTTGTATCCCGCCGCGTCCAGCACCGCGAGCAGGTCCGCGTCCGGGTCGGCGTTCACCAGGCGTGCGGCCAGCTCGGCGGCCGTGCCGCCGTAAGGGTTGAAATGCACAAAGCCATTACATCAGGCTGAGGGCATGTCCGCCATCTGCCCTTCCTGCTCCTGGCCCTCCCCCACGGTCGTGTCCGCGCACGGCGAGATCAGCTATCTGCGCTGTGTGTGCGGGCGCTGGCTGATCAGTGAGCACGGCGCGGTGATCGCCGCGGCCGGGGACAGCTCGCTGGCCGAACCCGTCGCGGACATCGCCTGAGACGTCAGGCCGTCTACGGTCCGCGCGGCGAACGGCCCGTCTTGTCGCGATACATGGCGGTGTCCACCGCGTGCATGAGCGCGTCGATCGCGCTCGGCCGGTCCACCACGAACACGGTGCCGACGCTGGCGCCGACGTGCACCGGATGACCTGCCACCCACAACGGCGTCGCCAGCGCGGCGCGCAGTTCGTCGGCGACCGCGGTCAGCTGCGGCTCCCCCGCGCAGCGCTCGACCAGCACGATGAACTCGTCGCCGCCGATGCGGGCGGTCAGTCCGCCGAGCGATTCGGCGGCGGCACGCAAGCGTTGCGCCACCTCGTGCAGCACCCGGTCGCCGACGGTGTGTCCCCATTCGTCGTTGACCGTTTTGAAGCCGTCCAGATCCAGGTAGCACAGACCGATCGGCGGCACCGCGCTCGCCAGCCGATCGAAGAAGAGCAGCCGATTGGGCAGCCCGGTCAGATTGTCGTGGTGAGCGTCGTGCCAGAGCCGGTCGGACAGCTGCTTGCGCTCGGTGACGTCCACCGCCACGCCGATCAGGAACTGGATGCGCCTGTCCGCGTCGCGCACCGCCGACATCGACAGGTCGATGTGAGCAAGTCCGCCGTCCGGGCGCACGTGCGTGGTCTCCAGGCGGAAGCGATCGGTCTCGCCCGCCAGCATGCTCCGGAACCGTCCGTAGGCGTGCCCGATGTTGGCGGGCCCGAGCAGCTCGGCCACCGCGCGCCCCGGCATGTGCTCCTGCGGCAGGCCGAGCATCTCGGCGAAGGCGGCGTTCACCGCGAGCACGCGCCCGGTGACGTCGACGGTGCCGATGCCGACCGAGGCGCCCGCGAACACGGCCTCGAACCTCGCCTCCGAAAGCTGGCGCCGCGCTTCGGCGTCCCGTGCTGCGGCCAGCGCCGCGCCGAGGGTCGTCTCCTGCTCGACCAGCGCGGCCGCACGCAAGGCGCCGGTGCAACCGGAGGCGAACTCGGCGGCCACGGCCACCGCGCGATCGCGCACCCGGTCGTAGTCCGCGTCGCCGGGGGCGCAGATCTCCTCGACCATGTCGTGGCAGATCACCGCGATCGAACGGCTGACCATCAGCGGGTCGCGGTAGTTCGCGGCCACCAGCACCACGGCCGCGTCGTGGGCGTCGCGCAGATCGCCGTCGCCGCGGATGGCGGCGACAAGGAGCTCGGACAGGTCGGCGAGCATCGCCTCGGTCTCGGTCCGCGTGAGCGTGGGTGCGACGACGCCGTCCAGCGCGTCCGCCCATCGCAACGCCAGCTCGCGCAGACCCACTACCCGCGACCTCCTGCCCGTCCGACCGGCGCCCTCGACAGTTCCGGCCTCAGACCTTGTGACCGAGTCCGGCCAGACCGAGTGATCGGCCGGGCGCCTCGTGGAGATCGCGCTCGGATTCCGGGCGCCAGGCGGGTAGTTCCACCACACCCGGCTCCACCAGGTCCCATCCGTCGAACATAGCCGCGATGGCAGGGGCGGAGCGGAAGTGAATCCCGACCTTGCTCTGCTGTGCCGCGTTCGCACCGAGCTGCGCGGCGTCCTCGGGCCGCAGCTCCGAGGTCAGGTGCGAGATCGCCACGAAGGAACCGCTCGGCACGGCGGCGCGCATCGCGGCGACCTTCGCGGCGGGCGCGTCCTCGTCGGAGAGCAGGTGCAGCACCGCGACCAGCAGCAGCCCGACGGGCTGGTCGAAATCGATCAATCCGGTCTCGCGGACCTTGCCGAGCAGTTCCTCCGGCTTGCGCAGATCCGCTTCGATCGCCGCGGCGCGGTCGTTGTCGCGCAGGATCGCCTTCGAGTGCGCGACGGCGACCGGATCGATGTCGACGTAGAGCACCCGGATCTCCGGGTCGAGCCGCTGCGCCACCTCGTGCACGTTGCCCGCCGTCGGGATGCCCGAGCCGATGTCGAGGAACTGGCGTATGCCCGCGTCCACCAGGAAGCGCACCGCCCTGCGCAGGAACGCGCGGTTGCTCAGCGCGACCAGCGGCAGATCGGGCACCAGCCGCTTGCCCAAGTCGGCGGCCTTGCGGTCGACCTCGAAATTATGCGAGCCGCCGAGCAGCGCGTCGTACATGCGTGCCGGGCTCGCCTGCTGCATATCCACGCCCTCGGGCGCCCACGCCGGCCTGTCCATCGCATACCCCTTTGTGTCCACGAGCCGGCCTTCCGCGACCGGGAAGGCTCGCACCGAACGGGTGGTGTCGCCGATCACCCGCTAGGCGCCGTCCGCATCGTAACCGCAGGTCCGAACGACAGTGCACTGCACATGATCACAGTTGCGCACCGCGGCGGTACGCCGGATGCGGGTACCCGCCCGGCAACCCTCCTACACCTCCAAATAAATGCAGACATGCGCATGTCTGCAAGATAGGCTAGGCTGTGGCGCGGCAGCCATCCGACGTGGAAGGGACGTTCGCTCATGGGAGATCACTGCGTGTCGCCGCGGCACCCGGCGCGACCGGCGGACAGCACGACGCGGGAACGCGAGTGCGCCGATGAGCTCCGGCACTCCCATGATCACAGCCACGACCACGGCGGCGGGCACCACCACGATCACGGCGTGTCCGCGGACTCGGACCCGCGCTGGCTGAGCATCGCGCTCGCCCTGATCCTCGCGTTCATGGCGGCCGAGGTGGTGGTCGGCCTGCTGGCGCAGTCGCTGGCGCTGATCACCGACGCCGCGCACATGCTCACCGACGCCGCATCGATCGTCCTCGCGCTCATCGCCATCCGGCTGTCCAAGCGCCCCGCGCGCGGCCGCTACACCTACGGCTACAAGCGCGCGGAGATCCTGTCGGCGCAAGCCAACGGCATCACCCTGCTGCTGCTGGCGGCGTGGTTCGTCTACGAAGGCGTGGACCGGCTGATCCACCCGCCGGACGTGGCAGGCCCGCTGGTCTTCGTCACCGCGCTGGTCGGCATCGTCGTCAACGTCGTCGCCGCGTGGTGCATCAGCCGCGCCAACCGCACCAGCCTCAATGTCGAAGGCGCCTTCCAGCACATCCTCAACGACATGTACGCCTTCATCGGCACGGCCATCGCGGGCGCGGTGGTGTGGCTTGCCGGTTATCCCCGCGCCGACGCCATCGCGGCGCTGGTGGTCGCCGCGCTGATGCTGAAGGCAGGCTGGGCGCTGGTCCGCGAATCGGGGCGGATCTTCTTGGAGGCCGCGCCCGCACACCTCGATCCCGATGCCATCGGCGCGCGCATCGTCACCATCCCGCAGGTCAGCGAGGTACACGACCTGCACGTCTGGGTGATCACCTCGGGCGAGCCCTCGCTGTCGGCGCACATCCTGGTCGACGACCGGTCCGACTGCCACGCCGTGCGGCTGGGGATCGAGCGGGTGCTGCTGGCGGAGTTCGGCCTGGAGCACACGACGTTGCAGGTGGACCACGTGTCCGATCCGACCGCGCCGCGCGCGGATCTGCACTGCGCCGAGCCGCACGGGCCGGTGCACCGGGCATGAGACGGGCGCGGTGTCAATTTCATCGCCGTTGCGCTGCGTCTTCTTCGACCGGCTGAGGGCGGCGGCAAGAACAAGACTGTTTCTTCGCGGATCGTCGCCGCAAGCTTGGGCCGCCTACTGAGAACAGGAGAGCAGCTCATGACGACCCCGCCCAACACCGATCCGCCCTTGCACCTTTCGGGAAACAATGCGCCGATCACCGACGAGGTGACAGTGCAACCGGCCACGGTGATCGGGACCGTTCCCGAAGATTTGAACGGGGTGTATCTGCGCAACGGCCCCAATCCGCGCACGGGCTGGTCGCCGCACTACTTCTCGGGCGACGGCATGATCCACGCGGTGGCGCTGCGGGACGGACAGGCTCGCTGGTATCGCAACCGGTACGTGCGAACCCCCTTGTTCGCGCATCCCGCGCAGTCCAGGCTCGCGCTGACCGTCGACGCCGACACCGGGAAGCTGGACTACCGCGTCACCACTGCCAACACCCACGTGGTCGCGCACGCGGGCCGGCTGCTGGCGCTCGAGGAAGGCGGCTTTCCCTATGAGATCAGCCCGGAATTGGAGACCGTCGGACCGTTCACTTTCGCGGACGCGCTGCGTACTCCGATGACCGCCCATCCCAAGATCTGCCCGAGGACCGGGGAGCTGTTGTTCTTCGGCCGCAGGATCACATCTAACGGTGCTGGTCGTGTCGGGAGCCGTACCCGGTCTGATCGAGCGGGTACGGCGACCCGGTTGGCTGGGCGCGGTTGACCTTCACGTTGGTTGAGACTCCATGATGGCCCGGTGCGGAGTTCCAGGGTCGAGGAGTTGATCACCATCGGGGCGCTGGCGCGGGCCAGCGGCCTGACCACGAGCGCGCTGCGGTTCTACGCCGACTGCGGGCTGCTCACGCCCACCGAGGTCGACGCGGCGACCGGATACCGGTATTACACGCGCTCGCAGTGCGAGCGGGCGGTGCTGATCCGGCGGCTGCGCGGCATCGACTTGTCGCTGGAGGCCATCACCGAGGTGCTCGCGGCCGACCCGGACCGCGCCGAACGGTTGCTCGACGCGCACGTCGCGGTGCTGGAACGGCGGGCGAAGGCGGCCGCGCGGGTCGCGGCGCAGGTCAAGCGGACTCTCGGCGCGGGGCACGGCACGGCGGTGCCCGCGGCCGAATTGGCGCGCGCCATCGCGCAAGTGGGCGCGGCCGCGGCGGTCGACGACTCGGCCCCGGTACTCACCGGCATCCTGGTGGAGGCGGATTCGACCGCGCTGACGCTCACTGCCACCGACCGGTACCGGCTGTCGACGCGCACCGTGGCACCGCTGCGGAACGGCGGCGCGTGGACAGCGGTGATCGGGGCCGCGACGCTGGCGTCGCTGCGCCCGTGGCTGGACTCGATCGAGGAGGTCGTCCTCGCGCCGCGCGAATCCGGCCTCGCGCTCACCTCCGGCGACACCGAGCACGACTGCGCCGGAATCGGAGAGCCCTTCCCCGAGTACCGAGCGGTGCTCGACGGACTGCCCACCGTGCGCACCCGGGTGCTGGTTGCCCGCGCCGCGCTGCTCGACCTGCTGGAGACGGCCACGGACGAGAGCGTCGTCTGCGCCGTCGACGGGGCCGGGCTCGCGGTCTCCGGCGCCGTCACCGCCACCCGGCTGCCCGCCGTGATCACCGGCGCACCGATGGATCTCGCGTTCCGTTCGACGGTGCTGCGCCCCGCCGTCGCGAGCGCGATCGGGCCGGACCTGATGTTCGACCTCGCCGCCCCCGACCAACCGGTCGTCGTCCGTTCGGCGACCGACGGCGATCTCACCACCCTCGTCATGCCCACATTCGTACCGACCACGGAGGACGACCGATGACCGATCCAACCGACACCACCATGGACGCCATCGCCCGCGCGGTCGGGCTCGGCCGCGCGGGCGACCGCGACACCGCACGCACCATGCTGACCGAGCTGTGGACCGAACTCGGCCCGCAGGGCGATCCACTGCACCGCTGCACCCTCGCGCACTACCTCGCCGACCTGCACGACGACGCCGCGCAGGCCCTCACCTGGGACATCCGCGCACTCGACGCCGCGGACAGCCTCACCGACGAGCGCGTGCGCCGCCACCACGCGGGACTGAACGTGCGCGGTTTCTACCCCTCGCTGCACCTGAACCTCGCCGACAACTACCGCCGCCTCGCCTCGTTCGAGGCCGCCGAGCGTCAGATCGAAGCCGCCCGCGGTTGCCTGCGCACGCTCGGTGACGACGAGTACGGTGCGACAGTGCGCACGGCCGTGGAAGAGGTGGCGCAAGCGATCCGGGACGGACGTACGGAACCGCGAGCACCCGCTCCCAGCTGACCATCGCGTCCGACGACCTCCCGTGCTAGCCGACTTCATCGAAGCCGAAGCGCAACCGGTCGTCTCCGGTCAGCCACTGCGCATTCCGCTCCATCTCATCGCGGCGTCCGCTCGGAAGCGCCGCGAACAGGCTCACCGCCATCCGGTGCCGATCACGGCGGTACCGCCAGACACCCGCCACCTCACCGTCGACGAGCACCGCGCCCGGCGCGGACAGCGCCCGCCACACCTGTCCCCGCCTCGCGCGGTCGGGGACGAGCAGCGACCGATCCGCTTGGCGCAGATAGGGATCGCCGGGCGGAACCAGCAGCACACCCTCCGGCGGCGGTGCGCCGCGCACCTCGTCCAGCAGCGATTCGGGCAGGTCGTATCGTCGATCGTCCACCCGCACTCGCACCAGCGTGCCCGCCACCGCGCGCCACGGCTCGTCGGCGGCGGCGCCGAGCCAATCGCGGAACAGCGGACGGGTGGTCGGCCCGTTCACCCGGAAGAAGGCTCGCAACAGCGCCAGGCGCGGCTGTCGCACGCCGACGGCGGGATGATCCGGGGTCGGATACAGCACCGTCGCCCGGTTCACCTCCGGCCCGAGCACGATCTGCGCCTGACATCCGGCTGCGCGGAACAGCCCGTCCGGCACATGCTCCGCTGCGCAGCGCTCGCACCAGCGCACCAGCGCGGGTGAGACCCGCGCGGTCACCGCCGCGCTGACCTCGGCCTTCGGCATCGGTCGGGTGACGACAGCGCGCAGCGCCGCGGCGACCTCGGCGACGGCGTCGGCCTGCGCCGCGCCGCCCTCGTCCGAGACCTGCGGCGCCAGCGCGTCGCGCACGACGTCCAGCTGGGCCAGCCGGTGCGCGTGCGGGGCGCCGCGCATCGACCACCAGCTCACCAACGGCCCGGCCGGATCGATCGCCCGGCCGAGCGGTGTGGAGCCGATCCGCTCGGTGCGCTGACGCAGCGAGTACGCGGCGCCGCCGAATCGCCCATCCTGGAGTCCGAGCAGCAGCAGGTCGTCCAGCGCCCCGCCGTTCGTTCGCCCGTTCAGGCCGTGGCGGCGCCAGCGGTGACCGAGCCACTGGGCGCGGGCGACGGCGATCGTCTCGGCCATCGGCCCACCGTAGCGACCGAGCCGCCCTCAGTATTCGTCGGTCGGCTTCCAAGTCGACACCGCCCAGATCACCACGATGCTCAGGGCGATGATCAGGATCGACCAGTACGGGTAGTAGGGCAGCGAGAGGAAATTGGCGATGATCGCGAGCGCCGCGATGGCGATGGCCGCGACCCTGCCCCAGGTGCTTCCCGTCATGAGCCCGATCGAGCAGATCACCAGGAGGATGCCGAGCACGAGATGGATCCAGCCCCAGGTGGAGATGTCGAACTGGTACACGTACTCGGGCCCCACGACGAACAGTTCGTCGTCGATGATGGCCGAAATGCCTTCGAAGATCTGCAGTACACCAACGGTCAGCAGCAGGATCGCGGCGCCGATGGAGGTGCCCGCCGCGATGCCCTGGCGAACCGGGTGCTGGGTTTCCGGTGTCGGTGTGGTCATCTGCATTCCCTTCCGCGAAGGAGAAACCTGAATGTCCATCCCAGCCGGTGCGCCCGCGGAATACCTCACCCGTTTCGGGTGAGGATTCGCGATCAGCGCGCCACAGCGGAGACCGGAGCGCGGAGGTCCGCGCGCGGCGTCGGCTTGAGCGTCTTGTGCAGGTTGGTGCGCAGCGTCGTGGCCGAATCCAGCAAATAGTTCTGGCGGACCTTCCACGGGTGACGCCCGCCCTGGCGCGGGAAGTCGCCGATGGAGCGTTGGACGTATCCGGAGGCCAGATCGAGCAGCGGGTGCTCGGTGAGCTCGCCGTCCGGTTCCGGGACGACGGCCGCGTAGCCGTTGGCGTCCATGTGCCGCAGCACCTTGCAGACCAGCCGGGAGGTGAGGTCGGCGCGCAACGTCCACGAGGCGTTGGTGTAGCCGACGCAGACCGCGAAGTTGGGCACGCCGGTGAGCATCGCGCCCTGCCAGACGAACTGCTCGGACAGCTGGACCGGGATGCCGTCGACATGCGGAGTGATGCCGCCGAACGCGAGCAGCCGCAACCCGGTGGCCGTGACGATGATGTCGGCCTCCACCACCCGCCCTGACTTCAGCCGGATGCCCTCGGGCACGAAGCGGTCGATGTGATCGGTGACGATCTGCGCCTTGCCCTTCTTCATCGCCTTGAAGAAGTCGGCGTCCGGCACCGCGCACAACCGCTGGTCCCACGGGTCGTAGCTGGGCGTGAAGTGCTCGGCGACGGCCTGCTCGTCCTTCATGATCCGCGTGGTCAGGCCGGTGAGCAGCTTGCGCGCTGAGCCGGGAAAACGGCGGCAGTACTGGTAGAACCCGATGCCGAACAGGATCTTCTTGGCGCGGATCACCCGGTGCGCCAGGCGCGGCGGCAACAGACGGCGGATCGCGTCGGCCTGCTTGTCCCGGCCGGGGACGGGGCTGATCCAGGTCGGGCTGCGCTGCACCATCGTCACCAGCTCGGCCTGATCGGCCATCGACGGCACCAGCGTGACCGCCGTGGCGCCGCTGCCGATCACCGCGACTCGCTTGCCCGCGTAGTCGAGGTCCTCCGGCCAGAACTGGGGGTGCACGATCCGCCCGGAGAAGGTGTCCGCGCCGGCGAATTCCGGCGCGTGGCCGCGATCGTAGTCGTAGTAGCCCGCGCAGGTGTAGAGGAAGTCGCAGGTGAGCGTGCGCTCGACGGTGCGGCCCGCCGCGTCGCGCTCGGCGAGAGTCAGCGTCCACCGGCACTCGGCGCTGGACCAGTCGGCCGAGAGCACCTTGGTGCGAAAGCGGATGTGCCGGTCGATGCCGTGCTCGGCCGCCGTCTCCTCGAGGTAGCGCAGGATCGAGGATCCGTCGGCGATCGCCTTCGCGTCGCGCCACGGCTGGAAGGGGTAGCCGAGGGTGAACATGTCCGAGTCCGAGCGAATGCCCGGGTAGCGGAACAGGTCCCAGGTGCCGCCGAGTGCGTCGCGGGCCTCCAGCACGGCGTAGCTCTTGCCGGGGCATTCGGTCTGGAGCCGGTACGCGGCGCCGATGCCGGACAGGCCCGCCCCGACGATCACGACGTCGAGGTGGTCCCGGACATCATGGTTCCGGACATCACTGTCCTCCGGTGCTACTGCGGTCATGGGTTCCAGTGTGCGGATCCGACCGGCGGCATTCTTGACTTCGGGCGACAAGTATTTGACTCTGGACGACATGTCCGTCATCCGATCCGCAGGCTTGCGCGGCTTCCGCGCCACGGTGGCAGAGCTGGGCGGCGACGCCGAGGAATACGTGACCGCGGTGGGCCTGCCCACGGCCGCGCTGGACGCCGACGATCTGCTCGTCCCCGACCATGCCATGGCGGCGGCGCTGGAGCTGGCCGCCCACCGCCTCGACTGCCCCGACCTCGGACTGCGCATCGCCTACCGCCAGGACCTGGCCATGCTCGGCCCGCTGGCGTTGGCGATCCGCAACTCCCCCACCCTGGCCGACGCGCTCGCCTGCTCCTCGCGCTACCTGTTCGTGCACGCCCGCTCGCTCAGCCTCGGCCTGACCGCCGACCCGTACGGCGACCCCGGCGTGATCGCCCTGCGGTACGACGGACCGCCGGACGTGCCCGCCCCGGTCCAAGGCACCGATCTCGGCCTCGGCTTCCTGCACCGCACCATCCAACGGCTGGTCGGCGAACGCTACGGACTGCGGTCGGTGGAACTGCCGTACCACCCGCCCGCCCCGCTGCGCGCCTATGAGGAATTCTTCGGCGCACCGGTGCGGGTGGGCCGGTCCGCGGCCATCCTGCGGATGCCGTGCGGTCTGGCCGACCGCCCGCTCTCCGGCGGCGACCAGAATCTGCACCGGCTGGCCATGGCCTTCCTCGCCGAGCAGACCGCGGGGATCGGCACCTCGATCGCGCCACGGGTGCGTGCCGCGCTTCGCCAGCTGCTCGGCACGACCCCACCCGAAATCGCCGTGGTAGCAAGAATTTTGAGAACGCATCCGCGCACGCTACAGCGCAGGCTGGCCGCCGAGGGCGCCACCTTCGCCGCGCTGCTCGACGACGTGCGCCGCGAGGAGGCCCACCGCTACCTCACCACCACCGACATGCCGCTGAGCCAGGTCGCCTCGCTCCTCGGCTTCGCCGAACAGGCGACCTTCACCCGATCCTCCCGTCGCTGGTGGGGACGCACGCCCACCGCACTGCGTCGTTCGGAACGCTGAACGCGGGCCGCGCGGAACGCTGACTACGAGGCCTTGCGCACCTTCTCCACCGCGTCCACGAAGAACTTCTCGAACGCGGCCTCGTCCAGCGAGTCCTTCAGCGCGGCGACGCGCACGACGACTGTGGTGCCGCGCAGCACGGCCATGCCCTGGTAGGCGGTGGAGGTGAGCGGCTTGCCGGTGCCGACGGTCGAGGTGCTGACCGAGCGGTAGACGATGGCCTCGGCGCCCTTCAGCTCCGCAGGAGCGTCGAGGTTCTCCACCTTGACCACCGAGGTGATCTGCTTGCCCTCCACGGTCGAGGTCGCGCTCACCTCACCGCACTTCTTGTTTCCCGCGGTGATCTGCGCCAGATCGGCGGTGCGGCCCGCGACGAACTCCACGAACATCAGCCCGGCCTTGTCGTCGGTCGCGCCCGCGACCGCCGCGTCCGAGAGCAGGTTCTTGGTCGCGGTTCCCAGATCCTCCTGGGTGCCCGCGCAGTCCGCCGGGGTGATGGTGGAATTCTGTTGCGTGCCTGCCAGATCGGCGGCGGCGGTCTCCAGGCGGTCCTTGGGCAGGTCCACTTTCTTGGTATTGGCCGGGAATTCGGACTCCGACAGCAGTAGCTGGTCACGCGGGGTGGTTGGCGCGGCCGAACTCGTCGCTGCCTCGTCGTTCCCGCCGCAACCGGCGAGCAGCATGACGCCCGCCGAAATCCCCGCCAGCAGGCGTGCCCCTGAGTACCGCAGTGTGATCATGCCGGTCAGCATGCCAGGAACCGTGCCGTACGTCCGCACCGGTCCACCCCGTGCTACGCGCGCGAAGAGGCCGAAACGCCCTCGGCCACGCGCTCATCACCCGCAGCTCGCCGGCTCCGCGGGCAGCACGTGGGCGTACGCGCCGCAGGACATTCGACGGAATCCGCCGGTGGGTACTCGGGTCGGCCCGGCGCGGCGCGGACAAGGTCAGGCGGCGGGAATCACCTCTAGGAAGCCGGGTTCCGTCGACATAGAATTCGGCCGAATATCGACTCGGAAGGGGTCGCATGGACACAGTCCGAGAAGTCGCCGAAGAGGGCAAGCGGCTCATCGACCTGGCCTGGCTGGGCGAACTCACCCGCGACGACGCAGTGCATCGCTTCGTTCAGGTGGGCGACGGCATGATCTGTTCGGTCACGGCGGGCGAGATCATCGACGACGGCGTGCGCTGGCTGGACGCCAATGCCACTCGACTACGGATTCTCGGCTGGTGCGCCCTG
Organism: Nocardia sp. bgisy134; assembly: GCF_965341865.1. Lineage (GTDB taxonomy): Bacteria > Actinomycetota > Actinomycetes > Mycobacteriales > Mycobacteriaceae > Nocardia. Next base: position 102,884 of record NZ_CBDQZP010000001.1, on the reverse strand, counting down.
TTGGAACTACCGCTACTCGGAGGCTTCGCGGTGCTCTCACTCGCTCTCGGCGACTATGTCACGGCACTTCTCGCGCTCGCGCTGCTCGGCGGTATGCAGTTCGCACACCGCAAGCTGATCCCGCACCCCGTGCCCATCCGGCGTGCCCGCCGCGTCCGTTCCGGAAACCACACCGAACTTCGTTGACGCCAACGGTTTTCGGCGTGTGATCGGCGCGCGCCTCGTACAGTGAACGTGACGTGCGGACCGGCCGACGGCCCGCCGGGCGGGGTTTCTGGCTTGCGGGAGGGCGACCGTGCGGATCGAAGAATTGGCAGCGGTCCGGGACGAGGAACTGACCGCCGACGTGTGCGTGGTGGGCTCGGGCCCCGCCGGACTGACGATCGCGGCCGAGTTGGCGAATTCCGCACTGCGCGTGCTGGTCCTGGAGAGCGGCGGGCGCGAATCCTCGGACACGACCAACGCGCTCGACGACTACGACAACGTCGGCGCGCGCCGGGCGCAGCCGAACCGGATCGCGGGCGACCGGATCCTCGGCGGCAATTCGCACTCGTGGAGCGGGCGCTGCGCGCTGCTCGACGAACTCGACTTCCGTGACCGCCCTTGGGTTCCCGGCTCCGGATGGCCGATCGGCCCCGCCGACCTGGAGCCCTACCTGCCCCGCGCCGCCTGCCACATCGGCATCGGACACGGCAGCGGCTTCACCGACGACGGCTTCTGGGAACTGGCCGGACGAACACGCCCGGCCGACGCGCTCGACCCGCGGCGGTTCCGCCCCTACTTCTGGCAGATCAGCCGCGACCCCGCCGACCCGTTCGACTGCAAGCGCTTCGGCGCGCACATCGAAAGCCTCACCGCGCCCAATGTTCTGGTGATCGTCGGCGCGACCGTCACCCATCTCGACACCGATCCGGACGGCACGCACGTGCAGACGCTGCAAGTGGCGGGAGCCGACCCACGACCGCGCACCGTCCGTGTCCGCGCGGTGGTGCTCGCGACCGGCGGCATCGGCAATCCCCGCCTGCTGCTCGCCTCGCGCCGGGCGCGGCCCGAGGGGCTCGGCAACCGGAACGACCAGGTCGGGCGCTATCTGATGGACCACCGCTGCGGGGCGGTCGGCGCGCTGGAACCGGCTGCGGCCGAGGCGATCACGCACCGCTTCGGCAAGTACGTGGTGAAGACGCCGCACGGCCGCCACACTTTCGTGCACGGCGTGGCCCTCGCCCCTGAGATCCAGGCCGACGAGGGTCTGTTGAACTGCGCACTGTGGTTACAGGAGGTGCCCGCCGCGGACGATCCGTGGGACTCGGTGAAGCAACTGCTGCGCGGGCGCGGCGACCGGCACGACGCGAAAGTCGCGCTGGCCAATTCCGGACTGCTGCTCGCGGGCGCGCGACGGCGACTCCTCCAGCACACCGGGCTGCCGCACAAGCTGGACCGAATCGAGTTGCGCTGCATGGTCGAACAGGCCCCGAACCGAGACAGCCGTGTCACCCTGACCGATCGCGCCGACCGGCTCGGGATGCCGGCGGCGCGGGTGGACTGGCGGGTGCACGCCCAGGAGGACGCCACCGTGCGCCGCGCCGCCGCGCTGGCGGTCCAGGAATTCGCCAGGCTGGGATTCGCCGGACCGACCCTGTTCGACTGGGCCACACCGGACAGCACGCTGCCGCCGACCCTCACCGACTGGGCGCACCCGACCGGCACCACCCGGATGTCCGCCGCCCCGCGCGACGGCGTCGTCGACGCCGACTGCCTGGTGCACGGAATGGACAACCTGTTCGTCGCGGGCAGCTCGGTGTTTCCCACCACGGGCCATGCCAATCCGACGCTAACGATCGTCGCGCTCGCGGTCCGCTTGGCCGATCGCCTCCGCACGAAGGTCACCACCGCCGTTTAGGCGTACCTCCGCTTTCGCACCGGCCATGCGTAGGTTTTCGACGGACTTCGTCCGGCAGCGTCCATTAGGGTGCGGGGCATGGAGGACTCGACGATCAGCGGTTCTCATCCGCACGAGCCGCACGGGGGCGGATTCGCGACCAGGCTGAACTGGTTGCGCGCCGGCGTGCTCGGCGCGAACGACGGCATCGTGTCGACGGCCGGGCTCGTGGTCGGCGTCGCCGCGGCGACCACCACCACGAGCGCGATCTTCACCGCGGGCATCGCGGGTCTCTCGGCCGGTGCGCTGTCGATGGCGGTCGGTGAGTACGTGTCGGTCAGCACCCAGCGGGATTCCGAGCGCGCGCTGCTCGCCAAGGAACGCCGGGAGCTCGCCGACGAGCCGGACTACGAGCTCACGGAGCTCACCGCCATCTATCGCGCCAAGGGACTCTCCCCCGACACCGCGCGCAAGGTCGCCGAGGAGCTCACCGCGCACGACGCCTTCACCGCGCACGCCGAGGCCGAACTCGGCCTGAACCCGCGCGCACTCACCAATCCGTGGCAGGCCGCGTTCTCCTCGGCGATCGCGTTCACCCTCGGCGCGCTGCTGCCGCTGGTGGCGATCCTGCTGCCGCCGGTCACCGCACGCATCCCGGTGACCGTCGCCGCGGTGCTGCTGGCGCTGGCGCTCACCGGCTCGATCAGCGCCAGGCTCGGCGGCAGCGATCCCGTCCGCGCCATGCTGCGGGTGGTGCTCGGCGGCGCGCTGGCCATGCTGGTCACCTACGGCATCGGGCAGCTGACCGACGTCGCCGGAATCTGAACGGAAGCTCGAGTCTCCCACCCGCCGCAGGGGTTTCGGCCGGGCGTAGACTTCGGTGCTTTCCGAAGTCCGAGTCCGGAGGCCCAGCATGCCCTTCCGTGATCGCCGGGCGGCGGGTCGGCGACTCGCCCTGCGGTTGGCCCACTTTCGCGACGCCGACACGGTGGTGCTCGGGGTGCCCCGCGGTGGCGTTCCGGTCGCTTACGAGGTGGCGGGCGCGTTGCGCGCGCCGCTCACGGTGGCGATGGTGCGCAGGTTGCGGGTGCCCTATCGGCCGGACCTGGCGTTCGGCGCGGTCGGCGAGGGCGGGGTCGGGGTGATCGACGACAAGATTCTGGCGCGCGCGTTCGTCTCCGAAACGGGCCGGGCCGAGCTGGAGGCGGAACAGCGAGCAGACCTGGCCCGCAGCGCCATTCGCTACCGGGGCGGCGCGTCCGGACTCGCGCTGCACGGCCGGACAGCGGTAATCGTCGACGACGGCATCGCGACCGGTGTCACGGCCCGCGCGGCCGTCGAGGTGGTGCGCGCGGCGGGAGCGGCCCGCGTCGCGCTCGCCGCGCCCGTCGGCGCGGCCTCGGCGATCCGTGCGCTCGGCGGGCGGGTCGACCAGGTCGTCTGCCTGGAGGGCGCGGAAGTGGTCACGTCGATCGCCAGGTGGTACGGGGACTTCACCCCGGTCGACGACGCTCAGGTGTGCGATCTGCTGGACAGCGCGGCGGCCGACCTGCGCCAGCGTTCCGGCGAATCGGGCCGGCCGTAGGGTGTGTCCGAGGTTGACCTGTCCCAGCCACGGCGCGGATCACGTGCCCGCTCCTAGGCTGGCGACTCTCCACCTGCTTCGGCCGCAGGACCCGCTTTCGACGCCGATTTTCGAGAATGCATCCGGCAGCCGTAGACGTGTCATCAGCGGTCATCGGCGCGTTGCGCACCCGCTGCGCAATTCGCTATTTTTCGGCGCCCATTCAGCGATGGTTTTTCCCATATATTCGGCTTCCGTGTGACCATTGCACGAAAGACGGAATAGCTCACGAAACCGCTTGGTGCGCAGCGGCAATTGCGAATCGTCACCAACCTCAGATGATCAGCCCTACGCTGAACGCGAGCAGTCCACTCGGGCCGCGGGTGGGCGTCGGAGGAGGAGGGGTATTCGTGACGGTCCGAATCCAGTGGCTCCATAAACTTCTCGACGAATCGAACGGGGAATCGGTCGAAATTCCGATCGATTCGTTCGGCTTCGGCGACGGATTGCGCGCGCTGTTTCCCGACGGCGCTCTGCAATTCTCGGCGGGAATCGAGACAGGTGACGGGATCGCGCGGGTGTCCTACGCCGACCAACCCGCTTCTGCACGGCTGAGCCGCGCGCACGACGGCGCGGACATCGCGCTCGATGTCCAGCTCCCCGGGGTGGGAGCGTCGGCGCAACTGCTGGCCCGGTGCGCCGGGTTCGAGCTACCCGACCTGCCGTGCGGCCCGTCCGACACCCTCACGCTGCGTCTCGACGAGCATGCGGGCACGACGGTGCGGGCGACCGGCACGGGCGTGGCGGTCGTGCTCCGGGAGAACGGTGAGCGCATGTTCACCGCGAGCGCCGACGGCTGGCAGGTGATCTGCACCGACAGATCGCTGCCTGCCGCCCGGCTGGCCGAGCTGGCAGTTCTGGAAGACGAAGGTCTTTCGCGCGCCCTACTACCCGACCCGTTCGCCGACGAGCTGCCGCCAGGGGCCTGGTTGCTGCTCCCGAGGCCAGGTCCCCAGCCATGCCGCTTCCTGGTACGCCTGGACACCCCGCGTCCCGAGACGCCGACGGATCCCTCGCGGCTGGACGGGTTGGGCCGACCGATGCCCTCGGCCTCGACCCACGTCCGGCGCACCGGTTCGCCGTACCGCCCGGTGCGCGCGGTGGCGACCAGCGACGGCTTCGCTCTGCTGGCAGGTACCAGGTCGTCGTCCGAGCGGGGCAACGGCCGGTTCGGGCTGACGCTCAGCGAGGACGGCGCCGTCGCGAGTCTCGCCCTGGACTGCAACCCCCTGCACATCGTCGGCGAACTCGGTGTGACGCAGGCGGAATCCCCATACAAGACGGTCATCGGCGGCGTGCTGATGTTCTCGTTCAAGGGTGGGAAGTCGGGTATCTACGGCACCGGTATGGGCGCGTACGTGGTCCCGGAGTCCGGTGCCGCCGAGCCCTCCTTCTTCGGCTACGCCGGCATCGGCGGCAATCCCGGCATCGGCATCCCCGCGCTGCGACTGACCGGCGTGTCGGTGGGGTTCGGATGGAACAGCCACATCCGCGTACCCGAGGTCGCGCAGGTCGCGAACTTCCCGTTCGTCAAGGCGCTGGCCGATCCGGGTTCGATCGGCGCGGGGTCCGGTAAGCCCGTCTCGGTGCTGCGCACCCTGATAGGCGGCGACAACCCGTGGATCTCGCCCAGGGAGAACGAGCTCTGGGTGGCGGCCGGGCTCGGCTTCACCCTCGCCGAATTCGTCTCAGGCCGCGCGATGGCGATCGTGCAGGTCGGTGACGAGTTCACCGTCGCCCTGCTCGGCACCGCGGCCGCGGAATTCCCCAAGGGGGGCGGCCGGAAACTGGCCCGTGTAGCGGCGAATCTGCAAGCGGTGCTCAAACCCGGCGAGGGCGAGATGGGCTTCGCCATGGCGCTCGCCCCGAACTCGTTCGTCCTCGACCCGAACTGCCGGTTGCACGGCGGCGTGGCCTTCCGCACCTGGTTCGGGCCGAGTCCGCACGCGGGCGACTTCGTCTACACCGTGGGTGGATACCACAAGAATTACCGTGCCCCGCAGCGGTATCCGTCGGTGCCGCGGGTCGGTTTCGACTGGGATCTGACCGGCGCGGTCACTATCTCCGGCAAGGCGTACCTGGCGTTCACCCCGGGCGCCGCGATGGCGGGCGGGCAGCTCGCCGTGCGTTTCCACGCGGGTCCGGTCCGCGCCTGGTGTGACGCGAAGATGGACGCCCTCGTCCAATGGAACCCCTTCTACTTCGACGTCGGCATCCGGGTGTCGATGGGTGTGTCCGCCTCGGTGAAGATCATCTTCGTCAGGATCACCATCACCGTGGAAGTCGGTGTCGGACTGACGGTTTGGGGACCGCCCACCGGCGGCCGGGCCAAGGTGAAGCTGTGGTTCATCTCGTTCACCATCAATTTCGGCAACGGACGCGCCGGGGCGAGCAACGATCTGGACTGGGCCGGGTTCTCCGCCATGCTGCCGCCCGCGGGCAACAACGTACGCGTCCTGCCGCAGGCCGGGCTGCTCATGGACAAGAACCGCGAGACCGGCGGAGACGGCTCGTGGGAGGTGTCGGCCAACGGATTCACCTTCGACACCGACACCACCGTGCCGCTCACCAAGGTGTACCTCGGCACGTCGAGTACCGCTGTCGAGGACGGCAGTCCCGTCGACCTGCGGCCGACCACATGGCGCGGTGTCACCAGTACCCAGCGGGTGAAGTTGACGCGGGGCGATACGGACCTCGACCTCGGGCAGTGGACCCGCAGCCGCCGGATGGCGACGGTGTCGGCCGAACTGTGGGGTTCCGGCAGCACTGGCGACCTGCCCGCCGGAGACGACCACCTGGTGAAGAACCAGTTGCTCGGCGTCCAATTCACCTCGCCCGCACCGCGATACGGCACGTCCACCGGATTCATCGACGAGGAGGCGCTCGACTTCGATACCGTCGCGCCCGACGGCAGTCAGCCACTCGACCCCGCGGCGGGCCCGGTCGGGGCCGTGCCGCAGCGGCCGGGGAACGTCATCGCCACCATCGCGAGCACGGTCGCCGCCTCGGCGCAGGCCGATGCTCGCCGCCGCTTGGCCGGACAGCTGGCCGCACTCGGCTTCGACCTGGGTGAGGTCGACAGCGACCTGTCCGCCTACGCCCGCGCCTGCCAGACGGCCTTCACGGCCGAACCGATGCTCGTCGGCTGAGACAAGAGGGGATCGACATGCCAACCACCACGCACCGCACACGATTCCTCGACCACCGGATCCCGTCGCTCTACGCGGGCCGCTATGCCCTCGCCGTTGAGCAGAAGATCGACACCGTCGCCCCGCTGCCGGCCCGCGACCAGCGATTCGACGTGCGCACCCAGCGTTTCGCGCTCGGCGACTCCGAGGTGCAGGCCTGCTACCCGGTGCCGGGCGGTGTCGGGAAATACAGCCAGCTCCTGCCACACATCACGCTCGACACCCCCGGCCTGCCGTGGGCGATGCTGCCCGCAGGGGAGGACGACGGCAGCCCGTGGATGTTCCTGCTGGTGTTCCGGGAAGGCGAACTTCCGGACGACCCCCATGCGATCGGTGAGGTCACCGTCTCCACTGTCGCCCAACTGCTCCGCGGGCAGGCCGGACCGGGTAAACCGCCCGCCATCGACACCGACAGCCTGCTCGACGGCGAAGCCGAAATGGCCTGCCGCAGCATCCACATCCCGGCGGATCTGTTCACGAAGCTCCGCCCGACCTTCGCGGAGGCGGCGCTGCTCGCCCACCTGAGGGAGGGTGGGCGGCCGGACGCCGACCACGTGCGCGGCGCCGACCCGGAACCGAATCTCGACGAGTGCAACGCGGTCGTCGTCGCCAATCGCTTCCCCGCCGCGACCGCCGCACGGCACGTAGCGCATCTGGTCACGGTGGAAGGATTCGAGCCATACCTGCGGGACACGGCGGCGCCGTCGGAGGGCCTGCGGATGGTGTCGCTGCACACGTGGACATTCGAAACCCTCGACGACAACGGCATCGGGTTCGGTGACCTGGTGGCGAACCTGGCGGCGGAACCCGATCTCCAGCTGTGCCTGCCGGTGCCGCCCGGTGAACTGGATGCCGATGCGCGGCAACGGATTCAGGGTGGCGCGACGGTGCTCCCGCAGCGCCTGGAATCGGGGGAACGCACCATCGCCTTCTATCGCGGACCGTTCACCGCCACGCCCGCGCAGCCACTTCCTCCCCCGCGTGAACCCAGGCTCGATTCCGGCGGTGAGGCGCTGATCTACCTGAAGCAGTCCGGTGTCTTCGACTCCGGCTACGCCAGCGCCTTCAGCCTCGGCCGCACAGTGGCCTTGGCCGACGCCCCGTTCCGGAATCGGCTGCTGGAATTCCGCAAAGCGGCCAGGCGGGCCGCGCGCCGGGCGGCCGCGCATCCGGAGCTGATCGCGGGACGCGCGGTGAGCGAGGCGGGAGCGGCGTTGCACGAGAGCCGGGTGCGCACCGCCTTCGATCACCTACTCGAGTCGAGGCTGCCGTTGGCACTGGCGCGCAGCGGGGCCGAGCTGGCCACCGCGCCGCGCCGCCCCGCCGCCGCGGCGGTACGGGGCAACGGCGCGCTGTCGGCGCTGTCGGCGGACGCGCTACGCGTCACGGTGTCCGACACCCACACCAGGGCGGTGCTGCGGTCGGCTGTCCGCGAGCAACTGGATCCGGTGCAGGAGTGGCTGAACCGGCTCGCGGCACTGCAGATGGTGCCCTTCGATCACCTCGTCCCCGACCCGAGAATGCTTCCGCCGGAGAGCATCCGGTTCTTCTACGTCGATCCGGGATGGGTGCGGGCCGCGGTCGACGGCGCGCTGAGTGTCGGGGTCGGTCACGCGCTGGACGAGGACCTCAACGAGCTGGCCGCCGCAGTACCGGATCCACCCGCCTGCGGGGTGCTGATCCGTTCGCTGCTGGTGCCGAACTGGCCGCGTACCCGCTACACCGCCTTTCACGGTGAGACGGAACTGGAGCCACTGCACCGCGCGATGTTCGGCAGCAACGTGCTCATGCTGCTGTACCCGGACACCCTCGACACCTTCACCATCGCCGAAGCGCCGCAGGGCATCCACTTCGGCATCGGCGATCTCCACACCATCGACCTGCGCAAACTCAGCGGCGTCGTCGGCGAGTACATCGAGGAGTTCCCCGACCCTCCCGGGTTCGGTAAATTCCTGCGGCCCTCCCACGACGTGCTCGACGTCGAGGGCGCGCTGGTGCCCGCGCTGGCCGCCGCCCACGAGTTGCCGACTCTGTCCCCCGCTCAGTTCGCACTGCAGATGTTCAAGGCGCCGCAACTGCAGACCTTCGCCCGCTCCTGATCGACGCTATCCGGAGGGATTCTCATGCCCAACGACACTCTGATCGTGCCGGTCGAGGTGGCGGCGTTCGCGGTGAACGCCCGGACCCGCGACGCCGACGGCAGCTATGTCATCCAGCGCTGGACCTCGAACTTCGTCCCGTTCGTCAACGACAACGCCGCCCCGGAGCCCGCGCCGTTCGCCGGGCCCGAGCAGTGGACGGGCGACCCGTCTCGTCTCGGCGTGTACTTGCACTGGCAGTTGCCGGAGGCACTCAGCGAGGGCCTGCAGGACGAGGAGACCGGCGAGGTCGGCGACTTCCCGCTGGTGCCCAATCGCTGGCTGGTGGTGCGCCGCTCCAACGGCGGTGTGCGCGCGTGGATCGTGCACAGCGACTACCTCGACTCCCGTGAGGGGGCGGTGTCGTATCTCGACCCCACCACCGACACCGCGACCGCCACCAAGATCGGCCGACTGGTCGAGCTCACCACCGGCAGCCCGTGGCAGGAGCCGGGGGGCGAGCAGTTCCTCACCGCGATCGGGCCCGGGCTCCTGACGTTCTCGGTGTTCCAGCCGTACAACAAAAACGTCTTCTCCATCCACGACACACTCGACGACCTCCATCCCGACAACGACGACCGGCTGAGCTACTTTGTCGCAGGCTGGTATTCGGAACCGAAAAGCGACATCCTGGTGGCCGGCGACCATGCCGACGAGCGGTTCGCCGACCTGATGTCGCGGCTGGAGTGGCAGCTGGCCGCGACCTTCGGTGAGCCGCGGCGCTCGGTCTACACCGGCAGCGCGATCGGCGTCGACTGGCGACCCAACGGCGGCGTGTACCCGTCGGCGAGCCCGCACGCCAATGAGATCGCGGTGGCGATCGGCAACAGCGCGGGCGAGGCCGCGGGCGAACTCCAGGAGCAGTCGGGTGGTTCGAATGCGTTGAGCGAGAAAGATGCTCAGCTCTACCGCGCGTTCGCGCTCGGTGTGCTCGACGAATACGATCGTGCCGACGGCGAGCTGTTCCCCGAACGCGCCGCCCACGATTCCGGATTCGGGCCGGTGCCGGGCGGGTTCGTGTGGCGCACCGTCGACCGCGGCGGCGAGGACGCGCGAGCCGCGCTGTCGGTCGCCGAACTCGCCGCCGAACAGCGGCTCGCCGCCGAGGTCACCGCCGATTTGAATGGCCGCCAACGCGATCTCGACACCCTCGAACGCGAACTCGCGGGCGCGCAGCAGCGGCTCTACGTTCTGTGGGCGCTGTCGTGCGACCCGGAACCACCGGAGGATTATGCGCCGGGCATCCTCAGGCAACTCGATCCGACGCGAGAGAACTCGGCGGCCTGGCGGGTGGCGCAGCTGTCGAACGAGGTCGCGGCGCTGCGGGACGAGATACCGTGGGACACCAAGGCCGACGCGCTGGCCGCCAAGGCCCGCGCCTACGCCGCCGAACACGGTCTGCGTACCGGCCTCGAGCTGCAACGTGTGCCCCTGGCTCCGTTCGAACAGCACGCGGACCCGGTGCTGATGATGCAGGGCGCGAACCTGAGCGCCCCGCTGACCCGCGACTCCGACCTGCCGTGCCGGGTCGAGGAACGAGTCGTCACCAAGATCGGCGCCATCACCGCCGACACGGTTGCCGCCGAGGTCGCGAAGGTGAATGTCACCGACCTGCCGGGGCCGATGGCGAAGCTGGTCACCGAATTCTTCGTCATCGATCAAGCCCGCAAAACCGGTGCGAGCCTCGATGATCCGACCGGGACATTGCCGGAGTACGGCACCGCTCCGTGGGAGCAGCCGTGGCAGCCGCTGTATCTGCAGTGGGAGGTCGAGTACACCGCCATCCCGTTCGTCGAAGCCGGCCAGGAACGCTTTTCCTTCGACGGGAACTACTACCGCTGGGAGGGCGAGGGCCACCTGAAGCCCGCCATCACCGTCAGCGGCCGCCAGGTCCTCATGCCCACCAGCGGGTACGACCAGGACGGACAGCTCGACAGCTACGCCAACGGCCGCACCGACCTGCGCGCCGACGTGCTCGCCGCCATGCACGAACAACTGACCGACCTGGACCAGTTGTCGCAGCGGCTGGACGGGCTGAGCACCGCCGTCGGGCAACGTCTTTCGATGGTCAACCGGGCCCCCACCGGCGACATCGCCGGATTGATCGGCACCGGTGCCGGAGCATCGCCGGACGGCGGCGCGCGGCCGGTCTTCGAATGGGACGACTGGCCGGAGTCCGACTTCCAGGAATTGCGGTCCGGGCAGCTGCTGTTCATCCGGCTGTCGGTGGTGGACCGATTCGGCCGCGCTATCAACCTCATCGACAATCCGTTGCATTTCGATCAGCTGTGCAAGCCCGATTCCATGACGCCGAAGTACGCCGTCGGTGATACCCAAGTCGACCGCTATGTGGAACTCGGGCCCCGGCTGCTGCAACCCGCTCGGCTGCGCTTCGACTTCCTGTCCGCACGGTCCGACGACGACGCCGAACTCACTCCCGGCGCGAATCCGGTGTGCGCGTGGCTGATACACAATCGGCTGGATCGGTCGTTGGCCGTGTACGACCCGGACGGCAACGCGCTCGGCGATCTGCGGCGGGTGCTGTCGGCGTCCGGCCAGCAGATCGTCGCCTGGACCGCTCTCCCCGGCTCACCGGTCGCCGAATTCGACGATGTGGCAGCGGAATACCCGCATGTCCACCGGTACCTGTCGGTGATCGTGCAGAAGGGCCCCGACGTCCTCGACGCCGTGCGCGATCTCATCGACCGAACCCTCGTGTCCATCGACCCCGACGGGCCGGAGGACTACAGTCTCGGCTTCCTGCTCGGCCGTCCGCTGGCCCTGGTGCGCGCCCGGCTCGACCTGGAGTTGTGCGGGCCGGTCCGCACCGACGTCACCTGGCCGCGGGTGGTGAATCCCCCCGCGCCGCACATGCCCTCCTACCGGTGGAATGTCCGCCTAGGCGAGGCGATGCAAACCGACGACGGGCTCATCGGCTGCGTAATCGACGAGGACTACGAGCATTTCGAAACGGTACTGGACAATCCGGACGACTCGGGCGGATATCTGCGGCCCATCGATGTCGGCGAGCGTCTGAAGCTGGCGTTCGAAGGCGACAGCAGCGCCACCGTCACCCTGCTGCTCGACCCCCGCGCCGCCGTCCACGCCACCACCGACATCCTCCCGGTGTCCTCGGTCGTTGTGCCGCAACGCTTCACCGACGCCGCGCTGGCCGCCATGGCGGTGAACTTCCGCGCGGGCCCGCTGCTCATCGCCCGCACCGAAACCGGCGCGGTCACGCTCCCCCAGCCCACCACCGCCACCGGCACGTGGTCGTGGACCGAGGCCGTGGGCGCGGAGTGGTCGGAGTTCCCGATCGTTGTCCCCGACCCGGCCTCGCTGCCTGTCGGCGTCGATCCCGAAATTCGTTCCGGTTTCCTGGTTCTCGAAGACGCCGCCCAATACAGCCGTACCAGCAACGAGCGAGGAGCACGGTAATGACGATTGTCCGGGAGTACCTCGTCACCGAGACCGAGCAGGTCACCAGCAGTGCGCCACTGTATTTCGAGTTGACCACCGATCCGGACCCGGTGCGTGTCTCGCCGTCCGGCGGTGACCCGCAGCGCGCCGATATCGTTCTGGTCGGCAGTCGACGCAGCGGACTGGGCATCGAATGCCGCAAGATCACCATCACGGTGCCGACCGGAAACAACTCACCCGACCTCACGTCCGACATCAACAGCATCGCGCCGCAGATCAGCCTCGAGGACTGGACGCCACGCACCGACGCTGCCGCGAAGACGATCACCTTCACACCGTCGTCGGGCGCCGGCGTCATCGGCCGCGAGGAGGGCGTCTCGATCCAGCTGATGGACGCCCGGATCAACACCCAGGTCGGCAGTGCCCCGGTGCGTATCGAAATGGAGTGGCGAGAAGCGGGTTTCGACGATCCCTGGGAGACCGGGCTCGCCACGATGAATATCGGCAAGTTCCCGCCGGACTTCGTTCTCGACAACTTCACCGCCGAGCAGCCGATCATCGACAACGGTGATTCGGTGCGGTTGTCCTGGGTCGCGCAGGGCGCCTCGTCGGTGAAGTTGCTGTACGACGTCGCCGAGGTCGATGTCACAAACAAGACCACGTGGACGGTTCCGAACGTCACCGGTACGACGGTGTTCTATCTGCGCGGCACCGTCCAGGTCGGCAACAACACCGTCGAACGGACGCTCATGACCACCGTCACCGTCCGCATTCCGGACCTGGTGATCGGCAATCTCGAAATACACGGCTCGGTGCGGATGAGCAGGCCGCAGTCGGTGAGCCTGAAACAGGGTATCGAAGCCGAGCCGGGACACCCGATGGAGGACATTCTCGATGGATCGCTCGATACCTACTTCCTGACCAAGAACAGGATCTTCGGCGGCACGCTGATTATCGTCGACCGGGGATCGCGATCGCTGATCACGTCGGTGGACCTCTGGTTCGGTGATCGCGCAGGAAACTTTCGGCCGCGCATGGGACGGGTCGCAGTGTCCACCGATGGCAAGGAATGGAACGCCCTCGATGCGTGGAGCGACAACGCGACCGAATTCCACTGGAAGGCCGCCGCGGGAGGGTCCGTGATCGCTAGGTACATCGGTATCGAGTCGATTAGCAACTGGGCGTGGGACGGCGTGGCCATTCGGTCACTCGAGGTCGATCCACCGGCTACGCCGCTGATTCTCGACGACAACGCGGCGGAGTTCAGTGTGCCGGTGATCGCCCGATCCGGAATCACGGAGCCCTAACCGATTCGGATTCACCGCTTGACGTCCGATGCCGTCCGACCGATCCCAGCGACGAACGAGGAGAACCACGCATGTCGATCATCGGCCAGTACGCCGCTACCGATGGTGTTCACGTGAGCTCCAGCGCACCACTGTATTTCGAGCTGCACACTGATCCGGATCCAGTGCGTATCTCGCCGTCCAGCGGCGATCCGGAACGCGCCGATTTCGTGTTGGTCGGCAGTCGCCGCAGCGGGTTGGCGATCGAATGCCGCAAGATCACCATCACAGTGCCGACCGGACCCAACTCCGGCGATCTGACACCGGATATCACCAGCATCGCCCCGCAGATCAGTTTGGCGGAGTGGACGCCGCGCACGGACCCGGCGGCGAAGACGATCACCTTCACGCCGACAACGGAATTCACCGTGATCGACCGCGGCGACGGCGTCACGATCCAGTTGATGGACGCGCGCATCAACTCGGTGGTCGGGAGCACGATGCTGGCCATCGCGATGGAGTGGCGGGAGGTAGACGGCGACGGCGCCTGGGAGACCGGAAGCGTCACGATCAACGTCGGCAAGTTTCCGCCGGACTTTCGTCTCGACAACCTGACCACCGACGATCCGATCATCGAGAACGGCGGTTCGGCGCGGCTGACCTGGGAGGCCGGTGGCGTGTCGTCGCTGAAACTGCTGTACGACGTCGCCGAAATCGATGTAACGAACAAGACCACCTACACGGTTCCGAACATCAGTCGGACGACAGTGTTCTACCTGCGGGGCACCGTCCAGGCGGGCAACGACACCGTCGAGCGGACACTGGCCGTCACCATCACCGTCCGGGTGCCGGATCTGGAGGTCGGACACTTGACTGTGCGCGGCGATCTGTTCGTCGGGCATGAAACCGCAACCGTGCCGTCGTTCGCTGACTACTTCGAGCCGGCACCGGACCATCCCTTCGAGCACATGTTCGACGGCTCGCCTGACACCTATTACCTGAGCAAATCGCCTATTACGACCGTTGTTGGATACCTCGTGGTGGACAGAGGGGAGAACGCGCCGCCGCTGACCTCCATCAGGCTCCGCTTTGGTGATCCATCGGGGAACCATCTACCGAATTCCTGTGCATTGGAGTGGTCTGCAGACAGAAAAAAATACTTTCACCTGACAAGAGCCTCCCACAGTCCGAAAGAGCTCAACTACACCGAGCACTCAGGCCTGGCAGCACGCTACCTCCAGCTCATATTCGTGCGTGGTGATTCGGCCGACCGTCATCTGGCCATCCGTTCATTCTCGATCACCCCTTTACCCAGATTGCGAGTGACCAGTACATCCAGCGTGTTCGGAGTGCCGGTCCATCATGAGCCCGATGGGACCACCGATTCCACCACAGCCACCGATTTGCACATGACGGATCGCTTCGACACGCCAGTCGGGCAGCCGGTTTCGGAGTAGCGCGACATGGGATCCCTGGCTCCGCAACATGCCGCTTCTCTCTGGCTGGGGACACCGCGTCCAGTGATCTCAACTGCTGTGCCAGTCCTTCGGCAGTACCGGAACGAGTGACGATGGAGTAGTCGCAGTCCAGCCGCATGCCGATGTCGGCCGGGTGCACACCTCGGCCGACATCGGCGATCGGTCAGCGCCGGAACGCGTCCCGCACTTTGCCTGCTGCCTGTTTCATGTTGCCGAGGAACTGGTCCCGCCGTCCCTCCGCCGACAGCCGCGGATTATCGGTCGCGCGTCCGAGGAATTTCTTCATACGGCCACGCGCGGCCTGAATTCGGTGGTCGAAACGACCGTTCCTGCGGTAATTTTCGTCGTGCATCGATGGCCTCAGTAATAGTGCCTGCGGCCGCCGACCGGACGGCCCACCGAACCAGCGATCCAGAGCGCCGCGCCGATGATCAGCACGATGATGCCCGCCGTGGTCAGCCACCCGATCCCGAGCAGCCAGCCCACGATCAGCAGTATCAATCCGAGAACAATCACGGTCTCATCCCTTTCCTCTTGGTCAACCGTTGACTTGTCAGCCGGCAGTAGGCGCCTGTGTCTTGCCGCCCGGAGGGCCCGCCAGCGGCGCGGTTCCGGACGGTCGGCGCAGGAATCGGTTGGCGCTCCACGCGGGCTTGTTGCCCGGCGGCGGCGCGACCGGCGGTGCCTGCGGAGGCGGAGCATCGCGGCGAGTAGCCGCGATCTCCCGGCGTGACCTGCGCAGCTCCCTGCGCGCCTCGCTACCGCGGCGGGAGGTGCGCCACAGCCCGGTCAGCACGAGGAGCAACCCGAGCGCGGCCACCGCGCCGATCACCGTGCCGTAAAGGAACACCTCTCCCGCGGACGCTGTGAAGTGATAGTCGAAAACGGCGAAATCGCCCGTCGACGTGCGTAGCTCGCCGGTATTCGCCGCCACAGCGGCGACGCCGACGACCACCGCGCCGATCAGGACGATCAGCCCTATGAGAATGATCATGACAATCCTGGTGCGTTGAAAAGTTGTATTACGAGTTCGCTATTCCCTGTTCCGGCGGGATCAAACTCACCGCGATCGCGAACGTTTACGCCCCCCGGTTTCGGTGTATGCGCAGAACTGACCGGACCGATCGATCAGCAACCAAGGAGAATCGGACACCATGACCTACACCTTCGACCTCACCGATTACTCGGACGCATCCGCCAGCGTCGCCCAGAATGCGCTGCGCGGACTCGGCGGCGTCGATTCCGTCGACGTCGACCGCGTGGCGGAGACCATCTCGGTGAACTCCACCACCCTCAGCTACGGCGAGGTCCTGAACGCGATCCGGCAGGCGGGCGTTCCCGCCAAGTAGCGCTCAGCGAGTCGGGCCGAGATCGAGGCGCTTGGTCCCCTGGTCGACCAGATCCGGCGGCACGCCGGATTCGCGCCGTGCCGCGAGCGCCTCCCCGCGGCCTGCCTCGATCATCTCCGCCCGGATGGTCCGCAGGCAGTACCCCGCAGGTCCCGCGCGGCCCGCTCTTTCGCGTCCTCGTGGGCGGCCTCCGGGTCGGCGCAGGCCGAACGCCCGCGGAACTGATCGCGCGGCCGCGTACAGCAGCGGCGGCAACACCAGCGACGCCCCGCCCGATCGCCGCCCCGCGTCGCGGCAACCGCGGCGGACGCCCCCCACCAGCCCGAGCGGCGCACGCGGCCCGAGCGGAGTACTTTGGTGCCGACCGAACGGTACCGAGAAGTGTTGGCGGACAAGCGGATGGGGGCTGGGGTGCGACAGATCTTCGATGCCGGTTTCGCGGCGGATCCGTGGCCGGTGCTGAGCGCGCTGCGTCGTGAGGGCGGCATGCACCGCGTCCGCACGCCCGACGGCCCGCCCGCCTGGCTGGTGACCAGGCATGCCGACGTGCGCGCCGCGCTGTCGGACGAGCGCCTGACCGCCGACGTCACCTGGGCCGGGCAGACCGACTACACGGGATTCGCCGTCCCGCCCCCGATGGACGCGCTGCTCGTCGCCGACGCCCACGCCCACGCGCGGCTGCGCCGCCTGATCACGGCCGAAATCGCGCCGCGCAGGGCTGCCGAATGGGACGAGCGCGCAAGCGATCTGGTCGACACGCTGCTCGAGGACACCGACACGGACCCGAAGGTGGATCTGGTCGCACGGCTGGCGATCCCGCTGCCCGCCGCGGTGCTCGGTGAGCTGCTCGGACTGGCCGACGCGGAACGCGAAGCCCTGCTCGCCTGGGCGAATTCGACGCTGCTGCCCGGCGCGACGGTGCCGCGCGCCAGGGACACCCTCGCGACCATGCGCACACTCGTCGACGCCGTGATCGCGCGGGCGGGCGCCGACACCGCGGTCGGACGACTGGTCGCCGCGCGCGACGAGACCGGTTCGCCGACGGCCGACGAGCTCACCGGCGTGCTGTTCTACCTGCTGTTCGTCTGGTACGAGGTGCTCGCCGACCTGATCGCGGGTGCGGCGCTCACGCTCGTCGCCGAGCCCGCGCACCGCAGGGCTTTCCGCGCCGCCACCGACCGGCGGCGCGCCGTGGACGAGCTGCTGCGCTACCTCTCACCGCAGGTGCTCGCCGGACCCCGGTTCGCTACAACGGATCTGGATATCGGCGGCTACACCGTCAAGGCCGGGCAGACCGTGTTGCTGTGTCTGGCGGGCGCCAATCGCGATCCTGCGGCGTTCGACCGGCCCGAGCGGTTCGATCCGAACCGCGCCCGCAACGCTCAGCTCGGCCTCGGCCACGGCCCGCACTCCTGTCTCGGCACCGCGCTGGTGCACGGCGTCGCCGGGGCGGTACTCACGCGCTTCTGCGATCGCTGGCCTGCGACGACGCTGACCACGCCCGCGCGAGAGATCCCGTGGCGCTCCGGTTTCCGGCATCGCGGTCCGCTGATCCTGCCGGTCACGCTCGCCTGAGCGCGAGTGTTCCCGGCGCGATCTCGGGTCACCTGAGCGGCAGACCGATCGCGGCCACGCCTTCCGGCTCGGTCTTGCCGAGTGGGACGATGCGCCACCAGGTGACGCACCGCCACACCCATTCCAGCGGGCCGTATCGGAACCAGGACAGCCACAGGTAACTGACGAAGGCATGGAAGACGACGATGCCCGCGGCGAGACCGAGCAGCGCGGGATAGCGGGTGGTGCCGCCCAGACGCAGGTGCGGCTCCGCGAGCAGGATCAGCGCCGTGGCCGACACGTAGTTCGTCAGCGCCATGCGTCCCATCGGCTCGAGCACCTCGGCGAGCACCTCGAAGTATCCGGTGCGCAGCACGAGCAACAGGCCGGTCAGGTAGGTGAGCGCGCCGAACAGGCCCGCGATCGGCTCGATGGAGCTGGTCCACAGCTCCAGATACGGTGTGCGCCACTCCCATACGGCAGCCACCAGCGCGGCGGGCAGCGCGAGCGCGAAGACCGCCGCGAGCTGCCAGGTGCGGCCGCGCAGGTCGACGACGGGACCGTGACGGCCCGCGGCCAGGCCGAGCAGGAACAGGCCGGGTACCAGGGCGAGTCCGCCGCCGAGAGTGAGCGCCACGCCCACCGTGCCCACCAGGCCCGCGGCCACAATCAGCCACAGCGGCAGAGCGGACGCGGGCAGCAGGATCACCGCTCCCACGGCCGCGTACGGCAGCAGCGCCTCCCCCGGCTGGAACCTCTGGTGCGCCAGCCCGAGCACGCCGAGCGCGATCAGCCTGCGCGCCACCGCGAGTCGCGGACGCGCGGTCCGCTCGGCGGCGCGGTCCAGGAACAGCGCGAAGCTCAGGCCGAACAGGAACGCGAAGATCGGGAAGAAGCGCCCCTCGACCAGCACCGACAGAGCGTGCCGGAGCGGGTCCATGGCCTCGCCGGAGGGAACGGTGGCCGTCATGTCGGTCATCTGCCAGATGATGACCACCGGCATTCCGCACAGGGCGAACCCGCGCACGGCGTCCAGTTCGCGAATGCGCTCACGCGGGGAGACGTCGTACATGCCCCGACAGTAGCGGCGGAGTCGGCGGAATTCGGTCAACCGGCCTGCGGACGGCCGGAGCGGCGGAAATGCGCGTCGACGGTGCGGGGTCGGGCGAAGTCCGTCGGAGCAGCGGCGGAGCCGTCCGAGGGAGATGTCCCGCACATGCACTTAACGCACTAACTATTTGTGCGTTAACCTAGCCGGGACCCGAGGAGGAACCGTGGAGACCGAGATCGAGGACCCGCTGCGGCTGGACCGGCAGGTGTGTTTCGCGTTGGCCGTGGCCAATCGCGCGGTGCTCGCCGTCTATCGCCCGCTGCTGGAGCCGCTCGGGCTGACGCACCCGCAGTACCTGGTGATGCTCGCGCTGTGGGGCGAGGCGCCGATGTCGGTGAAGGAGATCGCCGAGGCCATCCAGCTCGATTCGCCGACCCTCTCGCCACTGCTCAAGCGCCTGGAGTCGGCCGGACTGATCAGCCGAGGGCGCGACCCGCGCGACGAGCGGAACCTGGTCATCGACCTGACCGAGGCGGGCGCCGCGCTGCGCGCGCAGGCCGAACGCATTCCGCCCGCGGTGGTGCAGCGCCTCGGCGTCACCCTGGCCGACCTCGAAGAACTGCGCGACGTGCTGACCAGGGTCAACGAGGCCGCCCGCCGGTCGGTGCTCGCCGACCCCGCATCGACAGGAGCCGACGCATGACAGGCGCCCGCCGCCGCCCCAACCCCGTCGAGTGGATCGGCTACGCCTTCGGGCGCAGGCTGCCCGATTCGCTGCACGACTGGGTGCGCGAGGACCTGACCGGAAAGCACGCCGTCGCACGCCATCTGGTGCGCGGCATGGTTCCCTTCACGCCGCTGTTCGCGGTGTTCCTTTTCTTCCCCGGCGAGCTGTGGTTGCGCGGGTCGATGGTGCTGCTCGCCATGCTGCTCGCGCTGTTCTACACCGCCGCGTTCATGCCGATGAACCGCGCGCACCGTCTGACCGAGCACGGGCTGCCCGCCGATCTGGAGAACCCGGAGCGGGCGCGCAGGCGCGCGCTGGAACGCGCACGCTACGCCGCCCAGCACCCGCACTGAGTCAACGGAGGACGAGCGCGAGTCGCGCGTGCCTGCGCACGAAGACGCTCGGAACCCACTGGGCCGCACCGCCTTCCGGAGCCAGCTCGAACGACGCGGTACCGGCGAGCAGCGCGCCGAGCGCGACCCGCGCCTCGAGCCGGGCCAACGCGGCGCCGACGCAGAAATGCACGCCCTTGCCGAACGCGAGATGACCGCGTTGGACGGCGCGATCCAAGCGGAGCCGATCGGCGTCGGGAAAGACGGCTGGGTCGCGATTCGCCGCGCCCCAGAGCAGGAGCAGGTGCGCGCCCGAGGGCAGGTCGACGCCGCCGAGCGTGGTGTCCGCGACGACGTGCCGGTGGTGGGCGCGGAACGGCGACTCCACCCGCAGCACCTCCTCGAGAAAGTCCGGCAGCAGGTCCGGATCCTCCCGAAGCCGTTGTTGTAGAGCCGAATCGGCGGCGAGCAAGCGGACGGCATTGCCGATCAGGCCCGCGGTCGACTCCCCGCCCGCACCGACCAGCTGCACCAGCATCAGCACCGCGACCTGCGGCTCGAGATCGCCCGCGGCGCACGCTCGCGCCAGATCGCCGAGCAGATCGTCGCCGGGCGCCGCGCACGACGCGGTGAACGCCTGATGCAGATAGCCGGCGAGCTCGGTCGCCGCGGTGATCACGATCCCGAGCCGATCGGTGGTGACCACCCCGCCGAGCAGTTCGGTGGAGGCGTAGCCCCACTCCACCAGGCGCGGAACGTC
Source organism: Nocardia sp. bgisy134 (assembly GCF_965341865.1). Taxonomy (GTDB): domain Bacteria; phylum Actinomycetota; class Actinomycetes; order Mycobacteriales; family Mycobacteriaceae; genus Nocardia. The sequence goes on along the minus strand of NZ_CBDQZP010000001.1, from coordinate 82,098 downwards.
CGCGTCGGGCAGCCCGATCAGACCCGCGACCATGGTCATCGGAAGACGGTCGGCCATCGCCGCCATCCACTCGATGCGATCGCCGTCCACTCCCTCGACCCACAGCCGGCGCACGTTCGCCGCCATCGTGGGCTCCAGTGCGCGAATGCGTTTCGCGACGAGCGCGGGCAGCACCAGTTTGCGCTGGCGCAGGTGCTCCGGATCGTCGGCGGTGGCGAGCACGTGCACCGCCTGCCCGTCGCCGTCCATGTCGAAGACGGCGGCCGAGCCGTCGGGCTGGTGCACCAGCGCGGCGGTCAGGTGCGAAGAGAAGTCGGCGGGGCGGGTGGTCGCCTCCACGACGAGATCCCAGCGGCTCACCAGGTAGAAATCGGTGCCGTCCACCCGGTGCACCGGCGCCGTGCGGCGCAGCCGCTCGTAGAGGGGATACGGGTCGTCGAGCGACCCCGGGTCGAACAGGTCGATCTCGTCCACTGCGCGGGTCATCCGCTCCGCCTTTCGCACTCCGACAGCGATGTCGCACACCAGGTTTCGCCGTCGCGGCAGCCCGCGTCAATGGCTTGGGAAAAGTGAGATTCGCGGCCGGAAACGCCTGGTCAGAAGCCGTCTCGCGCCCCCTCCTCCAGCTGCGGCCCCGCGTGGTCGCACTTGGCGAGATGTCTCACCGTGAGACAAAATTCTTCGACCGTATCCGCCGAGAAACGAGGTCGCGATGTCCGGACAACCCGACTGGCTGGCCGGTGGCGATCGCCGCGCGCTGGCGGTCGAACGCATTCACGCCGCCGCGGCCGATCTCATCGCCCGCGACGGTATGGCCGGGCTGAGCATCGAGCGCGTCGCGACGGAGGCGGGCTGCTCACGCGCCACCGTCTACCGCTATGTCGGCGGGAAGTCGGCGCTGCGCGAGGCGGTCCTCGCCGGTGCGACGGCCCGCATCGGGGAGACCATCGCCGCCGCGATCGCCGGGACGACGGGCGCCGAGCGCGTCGCGGGCGCGATCCTCGCCGCGCTCGACGCGGTACGCGCCGACCGCGTCGCGGTCGCCTTCCTCAACGGCGCCGCCCCGCGCGAGGTCGAGCGATTCCTGGCGAGCAACCCGCGGCTCGCGCAGGCCGCCTCCGCGCTCACCGCCACCGGCGACGACCCCGCCGCCGGGCAGTGGATCGTCCGGGTGGTCCTGTCGCTGTTGTTCTGGCCAGCAGGCGATTACGCGGCGGAGCGGGCCCTGGTCGATCGATTCGTCGTGCCGGTCTTCGCCACGGCATAACCGCTGCGCACACCGCGGCATCGTCGCCACGACGCACCGCGACGGCGTTCTCGCTCACTCACCTGCAGGCGGTCCCGGCACCACCGGCGGCGCGGCCGGGACCGGCAACGGGAAGAACTGGGGCAGGACCGGAGGCACGGGGCCGACCGGCGGCCCAGCGGGCGCGACCGGCGGCCCGGCAGGCGCGGGCGCGAAAGGCGGCGCGGCGGGTCCGGGCGCGACCGGTGGCGCGGGGAGTCCCGGCGCGATCGGAGGCGCGGGGACGACGACCGGCGGCACCGGTCCGCCCACGCCCTGTTCCTGCGCCACGCAGATCCACCGGCCGTCCGGGGACAGGCCCCACTGGGCGATGATGCCGTCGTGCGAACAATCGTCGCCGACCTGGTGATCCTCGCGCGCCTGCTCCTGCGGCAGGCAGACCCACTCGCCGTCCGGGGCGTGGCCCCACTGCGCGGTGATCCCGTCGTGCGAACAATCGTCGCCGACGCGGTGCGGTTCGTGACCCTGGCCCTGCGGCACGCACGTCCACTGCCCCTCGCGCAGATCCCACTGCGCGGTGATGCCGCCCGCCGAGCAGTCGTCGCCGATCCGGCGAGCGGGCTGCGGGGTCGCCGACGCGAAGGCGGTCGGACGGGCGGTCGTGGCCATCGGCGTGGTGCGCGCGGTGGGACTGGCTGCCGTCGTTTTGGCGGTGAACGAGGGCGTCAGCGGCGTCGGCCCGTCGTCCGATTCCGGATCCGAACGCAGCACGAGTCCGATCGCCACCACCACCGCGAGTGTCGCGGCGATGGCCGCCGCGATCACGAGAACGCGAGTGTTGTTCGACCCTTCGTCATAGCCATAGGGCGCAGGGCCGCCGCCGGACTCCACCATCGCACCGCCTTCGCTGCCGAACAGAGAACACCGTCACGAGTAGTCGATCTTTCCCGGCAGGTTACCCGAAGGTCGCTGACACGAAGTCCAACCACCCGAAGCCCGTGTTCTCTCTGCTCAACAGCCATCCGATGAAACGATTCACCGGTTGCCACGCAGAACTGCCAGACGCTTCCGCGCTGCGAGGCGTGTGTCGGTTCTGCGAGACCTCTTGCGAGGCCGGTTATTTGATGGCGACGCGAACCTGAATCGCGTCGTCGTCGGTGCTGTGCAGCGCTTGGCCGATCAGGGTGCTCAGGTCGAGTTGGGGCGCGGCGGAGGTCGCCGCGTCCGCGAGCGGTCGCAGGCCCGGGATGAGTTCGCGCAGTTCGGGGCCCGCTTCGCGGAGCCATGCCGTGAGCTTTTCGAGGAAGGGCACGACACCGCCGCCCTCGAGGTACCTCTCCGGACTGCCCTGCGCGGTGACCAGGCGGCCGACCGCCTCGACGAGCTCGTCGAGCGCCTGGCCGAAGCGCACCAGGCCGGGTGCGCCCGCCGCGGTCGCCGGGCCTGCCCATTCGATGTCGGCGGCGGCGAGCTGGAAGCTGTTGATCAGCTCGGCGATCTTCGGCGCCCTGGTCATGATGGTCGAGGCGAGCAGATCACCGGACCTGGCGAGCTCGGGCATCACGGATTCGGTGCCGGTGACGGACTTGCTCATGGTCTCCACCAGCGAACCGACCACCGCCGGATCGAGCTGGTTCATGGTCTTGGTGACCATGCGCGCCACCTCGGCGACGGACAGCGGCGTCCGGACGTCCTCGGTGTCCAGGCGCTGGCCGTCGCGCAGGTACGGTCCGCTGTCGCCCTTCGGAACGAACTGCACGTACGGCTCGCCGAGCGCCGACAGATGTTCGATGGTGACGACGCTCGCGGTGGGCACCCGGTGCGCGGCGTCGACGCGGAAGCCGACCTCGACACCGGCGGCGGTGTTGTCCACCGAGGTGACGTCGCCGATCTCGATGCCGGTCAACAGGATCGGCGAACCGACGCCGAGCCCGCCGGAGTTCTTCAGCACCATGGTGGCGTGGGTGTAGTCGGCGAACGGATCGAACCGCACCACGCCGAAGGTCAGGTAGGCCGCGCCGAGGATCATGATGGCGGCGATGCCGCCGAGCGAGGCCAGCGAACCGATCTTCATCGGACAGCTCCGATCATGCGCAGGGTCTGAACGATGCGGTCGACCTGCTCCTGCTCCGCGATGGGACTCGCGTCCACCCGCACGCCGGTGACGTTCACCTTCGGCCCGCGCTCGACGAACGGAATGATCTTGTCCCGCAGCAGCGCGACCAGCATGGCCAGATTCGAGGGGTTGCGCAGATCCAGCGGTCCGCCGGTGGCCAGCGGCACGAACGCCATGGCTGCCGCGTCGCCGGACTGTACGAGCGGCGCGAGCCACACCAGCGATTGGCCGACCGGGCCGAGCTCGTGGAAGATCTTCGTCACGCCGTCGATGGATTGCGTCGCGGCGCCGAGGCGGTCCACCGACGCCGCGCTGAGGATGTTGTCCAGCTCCGGCTGCACCTTGTGCAGCACTTCGGCGTTGTTGGCGAGACCGTAGAGCAACTTGTCCACCTGGTCGAGGTTGGCGGCCAGGTCGGCGGCGTCGGCGCCCATCACGCCCGCGATCCGCGCGGTCTCCTTCGGGTCCTGCGGCAGCACCGAGTTGAACCGGTGGATGATGTCCTGCAACTGGCCGACCGCGCCGCCCTGTACGAAGAACGCCATCGCCGCCATCGTGTCCTCCAGCTGCACAGGAGGTTTCGTGTGATCCAGATCGATGGTGCCGCCCGGTTCGAGCAGCGAGCCGAAGCCGTCCGGCGGGGTGGTCAGCGCGATGTGGATGTCACCGAGCACCGTGTTCTGGCGCAGCTCCGCGATCGTGTTCGACGGCAGCCGTACCGATTTCGCGAGGTCGATGTCCACGACGACGTACCCGCCGCGGCCCTGCCGCGCCTCGGCCGCGGGCACCACGGTGACCTTCTCGACGGCGCCGACCTGCGCGCCGTTGGCGATGACCTTCGCACGGGCGGGCAGGTTCAGCACGTTCGCGAACTCGATCCGGACGCGGTAGGTCGGCCCCGACACCGAGGTGCCGGGCACAGGCACCGAGGACGGGTCGAAGGCGCAGCCGCCGAGCAGGACCGAGGCCGCCAGCGCCAGCGCGATCCCGGTGCGCCGCACGGTTTTCCGCCGTTCGATCATCGGGCACCCGCCAATCCCAGCACCAGCTGCACCAGTTCCACGTTCACCATGCCGTTCTCGACGCCTGCGCACCGGCCGGGCGACGCCGCGTTCAGGGCCGCACACACTTGCTCGGCGTTCTGCTGCGGGATCGCCACCTTCGGCGGGGCGTAGGTCAGGCTCGCCGCGCCGGTCTCCGGATCGGCGACGCTGCGCAGCGCGGAGGCGAACACCGGTGTGGTGAGCACGATCTCGCGCAACGAGCCGACGTTGGCGCGCAGCAGCTTCAGCATCGGCACCGCCCGGTCGAGCAGGGTGAGGATCTGGTCGCCGAACGAGTTCGTGATGTCGTTCAGCATCGGCAGCACCTCGGCCAAGCCGTCGAACAGCTGCGCGCCGGGGATCAGCAGGTCATCGCTCGCTTGATTCAGCACGGGCCCGACGCGCACCAGCATGGTCTGCAGGTCGCCCCAGTACTGGTTCACCTTCTGCGAGACCGAGGCGAACGCGTCGAAAATGCCTGCGAGGTGACCGATGTCGGCGTCCGGCGATTTCAGCGCCGAACCCAGCTTGCGGATCAGCTCGTTGATCTGCGGGCCGGTGCCCGCCGTCGCCCTGTCCAGCGCCGTGAGCCCGTTGGCCAGCGAATGGGGCTGGGACGGGTCGGGCCCCACGATCTGGTCGGAAAGTTGCGCTAGCGCCGTGAGGGTCTCGGTGAGGCTCTTCGGGGTCAGCGTCTTGGTGATGCACTGCGCACTGTTCCAGCGCTCCAGGTTGGTTCCGCTGGCCAGCACGGCGAGTTCCCGGTCGGCGACGACGGTGTCGGACACCGTGGTGGCCGAGGCGTCGGCGTACACCGGGTGGTCGGCGTCGACCTCGAAATCGACCCGCACGTTCCCGCCCTGGTTGCGCACCGAGGTGACGCTGCCGACCGTGATGCCGCGCATGGTCACCTGGTTGCCCTGGTACAGACCGATGCTGTCGGGCATGATCGCGCAATAGGATTCGGTCTTCTTCATCGGATCGAAGACCACGAAGTAACCGGCCACCCCGAGCAGCGCGATGACCGCGACGCCCGCGATCGACATGAACGCCTGTGTGCCGAGCAGCTTCTTCAGCATCAGCACTCCTTCCCCGGCACCGGCACGCACACCGACGACAGATCCAGACCAGAGGGAGCGGGCACCGTCGTCTCCGAGCGGTCGAGCACGATGCCCTCCTCCGGGATCACCAGCGACCGCAGCTTCTCGCCGAGCTGCTGGGTGCTCGCGATCATCGGTTCGAGCTTGCCGCCCATCTCCTCGAGCCGCGGCAGCGCGTCGGCCAGCTGCTGCGCCCTCGGCTTCAAGGTGGCGTCCCAGGCGGGTGCGAGCGCGGCCAGCCGCTGTACCACGCTGTTGAGCAGCGCGATCGACTCGCGCAGTTCCGCGCGCTTGTCGATGAGCACGGTCTCCAGCAGGTTGACGTTGTCCATCAGCCTGCCCAGGTCGGTCTTCGCGCCGTCGTACATGGTGACGTATTCGTCGGCCACCGCGATGGCGTTGGAGACCTGGGCGCGCTGGCGGTCGATGGCGTCGATGTAGCCGCCGACCATGTCCAGCGTGGTGCGCAGGGTGTCCGGGGCGGAGGAGAGCGAGTCGTCCAGCGCGGACAGGTTGCGCCGCAGCGTGTCACCGTCGAGCTCGTTCAGCGGCGTCGTCGCGTCCTGGAAGGTCTGGATCAGGCTGTAGGGCAGGCGGACTCGATCCGCGGGGATCGGCTTCTTGCCCAGCGGCGCGTCTCCCGCGGGGAACAGCGCGACATAGTGCCCGCCCACCACCGTGAGCATGCGGATGTCCAGGGATGTCTTGTCACCGAGGAACACATCGGATTTCACGGTGAACTTCATGACCACCCGGTCCGGCTTCAGCTCGAGCGAATCCACCGAACCCACCGGGACTCCGGCGAGGCGCACATCGTCGCCTGTCTTCACCGACTGCGCCTCCGACAGTTCGGCCGTGTAGGTGGTCTTGCCGAACGGCACCGCGTACAGCACGCCCGCCGCGACCATGCCGAGCACGACGAGCGCCGCGCCGAGGACACCGAGCCGAATCTCCTTGTGCCGCTTGGCCGCGTCGTCGAGGATCGGCCGGTCACCGCCGAACCAGCGGGAAATCACGCCTGGCATATCGCCACCTTCTGTCCTGCTACCAGCACGCGCACCGGCGCGGGCAGCTCGGCCGCGCCCTTGCTGCACTCCGGCCGCCAGCCTGCGACGGTGCGTGGCAGTGCGTTGTCCACCGACTGGAGCAGGCCGGGCAGCCGGCCGAAAACCTCGACCGCTTGCTCCGGATCGGGGAACAGGCCGCGGATCATCGCGTCGATGTCCTGGCCGCTGTGCGGGTCGAGCCCGAGCGTGGCCAGCAGCCGGTCCAGCGGACCGAGCACCGCGGGCGCGGACATCGCGAAATCGGCGAGCCCGCCGATGTTGGCCTGGAGGGACTGGAAGACGTCGCTGAGCCTGGCCAGTAGCGGCACCAGGTAGTGCACCCGCCCGCCGACCCGGTCGGCGATGTCGGACATGTTCTTCACCAGCTGACCGATCACCTGCTGGCGGTCGCCCACGTACTGGCTGAGCTTGCCGATCGCCTCCATCGCGGGACCGATGCCGGTGCCGTCGCCCTCGATCACCGCGAGCATGCTCTCGGCGAACTGGTTGACCGCTTCCGGCGACAGCGTCGCGAGCACCGGCTTCAGACCGTTGAACAGGCTGGTCACATCGAACGACGGCACCGTCATGTCGGCGCCGATCAGCGCGTCGGCCGCTAGGCGCACACCGGGATTCGGCTGTTGCTGGAGATCGATGTACCGCTGCCCCGTCAGGTTCTGGTACCGGATGGCCAGCGTGCTGTTGTCGTAGATCGGCGTCGCCGTCCGGACGGTGAGATGGACCTTCGCCTTCACCCCGTCGAGCGAGATCTTCTCGACCTTGCCCACCTGCACGCCGTACATGCGCACGTCGTCGCCGACCTTCAGGCCGTTGGCGTCGGTGAACAGCGCGTCGTGCGCCTGGGTCTCGCCGGACACCGGCCGCTTGATCGCGGTGAGCACCAGCGCGAGCACCACCGCCATCACCGCGGCGAACAGACCGAAGCGCCATGCCGCGCCGCGCACCGTCATCGCACACCTCCCTGGCCGAGCAGCGGCACCGCGATACCGGGCACGCCCTGCAGGTCGACCTCCAGATTCAGCACCGGCCCGTCCGGCGACTCCGGCATCGCCGCGCGCAAACGCTCCAGCAGCAGGCGCAATTCGGCCGCCGACTGCTGAGGCCGCGGCACCATCTGGGCGAGCACGCTCAGCAGCGGGGCCAGCATGTCGGTGGCCTCGGCCAGCTGTCCGCCCGCGGTGCTCACCGTGGTGGCGAGGCCGGGCAGGATCTGTCCGGTGAGGGCGGCGACGCCGATGTCGTAGCGGTCCTTGTCGGTCTGCACGATCCTGATGTCGTGGATCTGGTCCAGGATCTGGATCGTCGCGCCCGCGAAGTCGCCGCCGCCGTCGAAGGCCGGGCCCAGCCTGCCCATCAGCTCGGAGGCGGGCATGGTCTGGTTGTCGGCGATGGTGCGCGCCACCGTGATCAGCGCCTGCACCAGCGGCGTGAACGCCTTGAAGTCCGCCGAGACCTGCGCGATGACGGTCGCCAGCTGCGGGCTGAAGACCGACGCGCTCACCTGCGACAGGCTGCGCAGGATGCTGCCCATCGTGGCGTCGTAGACGCCTGCGGCGCGCGGTCCGGTCAGGTCGATCTCGGCATCCTGGCGCAGCGGCGAACCGCCTGGCCCGCGGCGCAGTTCGAGTTCGCTGATGCCGAACAGATTGGCGGGCGCGTAGTCGACCAGCAGCGAGTCGTCGATGCCGTACAGCCGGGAGTCGTCCAGCCGCAAGGTGATTCGCTGGGTGCCGCGCTCGGCGGGCGCGATCCGCGCCACCTCGCCGACCAGCACGCCGTCCAGGCGCACCTGGGTGCCCTCGGTGACGCCGTCGCCGATCTGCTCGGTGCGCAGCGCGATGCGCAGGCCGTCTTCCGAACGCACGGTGCGGTAGAGCGCGGTGGTCAGCGCGACCACCCCGATCAGCGCGACGATCACCAATCCGATCGTGCGCGAACGTTTCTTGTCCGCGGCGACGCCGGGCAAGCCGTACTCAGGCAATGTTCACCCCGTGAAGCTGATCGCCGTGTTGAAACCCCACAGCACGATGGACAGCACCATGTCGATGGCGATGATCGCCACGAAACTGGTGCGCACCGCACGGCCCGACGCGATGCCGACGCCCTCGGGTCCGCCTTTCGCGAAGAAGCCGTAATAGCTGTGCACGAGAATCACCACGGTGCCGAAGATGGCGACCTTGATCACCGCGGCGATCACGTCGAATCCGGACACGAATTGGAAGAAGTAGTGGTCGTAGACGCCCGCGGATTGGCCGTGCACCAGCGTGATGAGGCCGCGGCAGGCGAGGTAGGACAGGATCAGCGCGATCAGGAAGGTCGGCACGATGGCCAGCGCGCCCGCGATCACCCGGGTGGTCACCACGAACGGCACCGACCGCAAGCCGAGCGATTCGATCGCGTCGATCTCCTCGGAGATGCGCATGGAGCCGATCTCGGCGGTGATCCGGCAACCCGCCTGCGCGGCGAAGCCGACGGCGGCCGCGATCGGGGCGAGTTCGCGGGTCGTCGCGTAGGCCGACACGATGCCGGTGACCGGGCCCATGCCGAGCATGTCCAGGGTGGCGAAGGATTCGACGCCGACCGAGGCGCCCATCACCAGGCCGAGCACGACCATCATGGGCACCGTGCCGCCGCCGACCACGATGGAGCCGCGGCCCCACGTCATGTTCGTGATGGCGCGCATGGTCTCCGCGCGATAGCGCTGCAACGTCAGCGGAATGGACGAGAGCACCTGCCAGACGAACACCGCGACGAAGCCGAGCGAATCGATCGCCCGCAGCACGCGGCTGCCGCGACGGAAGTAGCGCGCGACGGGAGCGAGTCCCTTCGGGACGTAGGAGGAGACAGCCATCACGCCAGCCTCGTGGGCAGGAACATCGCGGTCACCTGCGTCAGCAGCAGATTCACGCACACGATCGACACCACCGACAGCACCACCGCCGCGTTCACCGCGTCGGCCACACCCCGCGGACCGCCCTTGGCCTCCAACCCCCGCTGGCACGCGATGGTCACCACCACGAATCCGAAGATCAACGCCTTCACCAACGACACCCACACATCGGCGGCCGTGGTGAACGAACCGAACGTCGCCCAATAACTGCCCGGCGTGACCCCTTGTCCGCCGATCGCCACCGCGTATCCCGCCAGCACACCCACGAAAATGATCAACACGTTCAACAGCGGCGCGACCACCAGCATCGCCACCATCCGCGGAATCACCAACCGATGGATCGGCGAGATCCCCATCGTGTGCAACGCATCGATCTCCTCCCGAATCGTGCGCGCACCCAGATCCGCCGCGATCGCCGCCGCCCCCGCGCCGCCGAGCAGGAACCCCGTCGCCATCGGCGCACCCTGCTTGATCACGCCCAGACCACCGGTCGCACCCAGCAGCGAATCCGCGCCCAACGTATGAATCAGATTCCCCACCTGAATCGAGACGATCACTCCGAACGGGATCGCCATCAAGATCGCGGGCACCGTCGTCACCGTGATCAACCGCCACGCCTGCACGATCGCCTCACGCCACTGGAACTCCCGGCGCGCGATATCACCGACCGTTCCGGTGACCGACTCCTGCGCGATACCCACCGCACGACCGAACGTCCGCAGCGACGACACCATCGTGTCGGAGAAATTCTTGCGAACGATCGTGGTCGCGGATTCGCGATCGGCGGTGCGGATTTCCGGGGTCATAGACCAGACCCGCGTGCCGCGCTTTCCGCACGGGAGATGTCGAAATTCATGGCGCTCTCCGAATCCGGCGTCAATGCCAACATCCGTCAAGCTAATCGGTACTCTGCGTCACAACAAAATTCGGATGCTGTGACGCTGACCACTGATCAACCGTTCAGGTAAACGCTCCCGGTTATCCGTGAGACGCATCACTATGACTAGGGACTGACGGCGAGGAACACAAAAGCCGAGAACAGAGCCAGATGGACACCACCTTGCAGAAGGGTGGCGCGACCTGGAACGACGGTCAGCACGCCGACGACCACCGTCAGCGCGAGCAGAACCATCTGCGTCGCACCCAGTCCGAGCACCAGAGGACCCTGTAGCCAGATAGTTGCTACAGCGATGGCCGGGATGGTCAGGCCGATGCTGGCCATCGCCGAGCCCAGCGCCAGGTTCAGGCTGATCTGCACCTGATCGCGGCGCGCGGCACGCACCGCAGCGAGCGTCTCGGGCAGCAGCACCAACAGCGCGATCGCCACACCCACCGCCGCGGGCGGCAGGCCCGCGTTCGCCACCGCCGATTCGATGGTCGGCGAGACCACTTTCGCCAGACCGACCACTCCGACCAGCGCGACCAGCAACAACCCCAGGCTGGCGAGCGTCGCCCGGACGGAGGGCCGCGCGTCGTGCGCGCCGTCGCCGGTGACCACGCCGTCACCCTCCACCGGGAGGAAGTCGTCGCGGTGGCGCACCGTCTGAACCATCACGAACAGGCCGTACAGCGCGAGCGAGGCGACCGCGGCGAAGGCGAGCTGCGCGGGCGAGAACTCCGGGCCCGGCACGCTCGAGGTGAAGGTCGGCAGCACCAGGCTCAGCGTGGCCAGCGTCGCCACCGTGGCCAGCGCGGCGCCGGTGCCTTCCGCGTTGAACACCGCTATGCGCCTGCGCAGCGCGCCGACCAGCAAGGCCAGGCCGAAGATGCCGTTGCAGGTGATCATCACCGCGGCGAAGACGGTGTCGCGGGCCAGGGTGGCGGACTTCTCGCCGCCGGAGATCATCAGCGTCACGATGAGCGCGACCTCGATCACCGTCACGGCGACCGCGAGCACCAGCGATCCGAACGGCTCCCCCACCCGGTGCGCGACGACCTCGGCATGATGCACGGCGGCGAGCACCGATCCCGCGAGAAACAGTGCGACCACGATCACTCCCGCTGTCGGCAGGCTTCGGCCCCAGGCGGCGACCAAGGCGAGTGCGGCGAGGAGAGGGACGAACGAGGTCCAGCGGGTTGTCAACGCACGGATCATGTCTTCCATCGTCCCAGCTATCTCCGCGCACCCCGATCGGTATCATCGGGGGGATGCAGCAACGACTCCACAAGGCCGTCGCCGCGAGCATCCTGCTCGCCCCGCTGCTGGCCGCGTGCACCACCGCACCGCAGGCCCAACCATTCCTCGCCGCAGCCACGACCAGCGAATCCGTGGAACGCGACGGAACCTTCGTGATCGATGTCGCGCCACAGACCATGCGGTGCACCGGCGTCGCACCGATGGACTGCCTCCAGATCCGCCGCGGCCACAACGGCCCGTGGGAGTTGTTCTACGGCTCGATCACGGATTTCGAGTTTCAGCCTGGCTACCGCTACCGCCTGCGCATCGAACAGACCCCCGTGGACAACCCACCCGCCGACGCACCATCGGTCACGTGGCGCCTGGTCGAAGTGCTCGACAAACAGCCCGCTTAGGTGGGCCCGTCTCCTCGGCGACCTCGCGCACGACGGCCGACGCGGCCGACTCGCCCAGCTCGATGGCGCCGCCCGGCAGTCCCCACTGGCCGTCGTCGCTGCGACGTTGCATGAGCACACGCCCGTCGGCCACCACACATGCCGCGGCGTACGCCAATTGGATGTGGTCGTGGCCGACCCGCTCGCGCAGCCAGCGAATGTAGTCGGCCACGCCTCAGTCGGTGAGGTCTACGCGGACGGTCAGCAGGTCGGTGCCGACGAGGCGGACGGCGGCGCTGTTGGCGCGCGGGAGTTGGCGCAGGCGGGCGCGGGCGTCGTCTTCGGGGAGCAGGTGGGCGGTGCCGGTGTGCCAGCGTCCGTGCAGCCGCACGCGAACCCGATTGTCGGCTTTGATGTTCCGGATGTACTGCGAGCGTTCGCCGAACTCGGAGACCAGCCAGAACTGATCGCCGGTCCGGCGGCCGCCGATCGGGGTGATGCGCGGCTCGCCGCTCACCCTGCCTGTCGTCTCGAGCAGCTGCTGGCTCGGCAGCCTGCGCAGAATCGGATTGCCGACCCAGCGCTGGAAGGTGGTCACCAGACGGTGTTGCACATCGTCCCTCTTCGGCATACGCCGACCGTAACACCGGAGAGGGCGAGCGACACGAAGGCCACGTGATACGCATACGCTATTTTCACTGCACACCGCCACTTTCGCGGATCATCCGATACGACGCGTACGCTATCGCCATACCGGGCAGTGCGAATCGTTTCCCTGCTCGCCCCGGCATAAGCGAGAATTTGCCCCGTGCGGACCCAGTTCACCCACGAGCTCAACGCGTTGACGAACGATCTGACGCTGATGTGCCGACTCGCCCACGACACCGTCGAGCGCGTCACCGACGCCATCGCGGGCGCCGACCTCGCCGTCACCTACGAGGTTTTCGCCCTCGACGAGCAGCTACAGAAGATGTATGGCGCGTGCGAGGCGCGGACGGTGGTGCTGCTCGCACTGCAGGCACCGGTGGCCAGGGATCTGCGGCATGTGGTGACGGCGATCCAGATCGCCAACGAGCTGTCCCGCATCGGCTGGCTCACCAGCCGCGTCGCCGACCAGGTCTACCGAAGTCATCCGAACCACGTGGCACCGCAACCCATCCTGGACGTGCTGACCGAGCTCGGAACGTTCGCGGCGCACCGCACCGCCCTCGCCGGGGAGGCCGTGGCCACCGCCCACCAGTCCGCCGACGCCGAACAGGTCACCGCGGCGCTCACCGATCTGCGCACGCGCCTGCACGCGGCGTTGATCGATCCGGAGCGCACGCAGCCGGCGACCGCCGCGATCGACCTCGCACTGCTCGGCAATTACCTGGAGCGCTGCGTCGACCACACCACGCGCATCGAGCGGCTGATCCGGTTCCTCGACACCGGAGTTCCGCCGATGGCACAGCCCGCGGACCCGGAGCCGGACGAGGCCTGAGCACAGCGAGATAGTCCACGTACCGACGCCACTCACCCGATGACCTCGGCGCGAGGACGGCGACCCACGCGTGACGCTGGCAGCCGAACGACCCCGTCGCGGCGAGTGTGCCGAACCTCATACGCGGCGTTGGCATTCCGACATAGCCGAGACAAGGTACCTTGGCGCCCGCGATAATTGCACGAGGTAGGCGTTAGGAAACAACTCGATGAAGTTCACGGCCCGGCAATCGTCCCTCTGGCAACCGGTGGCCGGGAGAGTCATCGGCACCACGCCGATCCCGTGCGATGGGGGATCGCTGTGAAGTGGATCGCATCCCGCAAGATGGTGGCCGTTGTCGCACCGATCGTCTGCACTCTCTTGCTGACCGCCGCATGCACCGCTTCTCGCGGCACCGACAGCAAACCACCGGCCTCGCCCGGACAGCAGATTTCGGTGTCCGCCAAGGAAGTCCGCGACCTGCTCGCGAAACTCGCTGTCGCGCCGGAGGCGCCGATGACCGGGTACAGCCGCGAGAAGTTCCCGCATTGGGATACCAACAAGCCCGAACACGGTTTCGGCGCTGACTTCACGCAATACAGTCGCTGCACCACGCGGGAAGTGATGATGCTGCGCGACGCCGTCGGCTCGGTCCGGCTCGATCCCAAAACCTGTGAGCTCACGATCGGTTCCGACGGGGGCTGGCGCGATCAGTACGGCGTCCTGGACAGCAAGACCGGACAGCTCAAAGAGTACAAGTGGATCACCGACCCGTCCGGTGTCGACGCCGAGCACATCGTCCCGCTGGCCGAGGCGTGGCGATCCGGGGCGGCCACCCGTGACGAGGACACGCGCCGCCGCATCGCGAACGACGCGATCAACCTCGTCGCCTCCGACCCATCGGCCAACAGGTCGAAGGGCGATCAGGACGCCGCGAACTATCTGCCGCCGGGAAACTTCCGGTGTGGCTATATCGGTCACTACCTCCAGATCAAAGTAAAATACGGCTTGACCATCGACCCTGCCGAACAATCCGCGCTGCGCGCCGCAGTCGACGACTGCGTCAGCCGAGGAGGATTCAGATAATCGACATCATCGAGATCTCCGCCAGGGCCGCCGTCATGACCGAAGAGGAAGGGACGGTGTCCGGCGATCTCGATGTCACTGTCGACGCGACGGGCAAGGGACTGGTCCGCTACCGCGATACCGAGACGTGGCTGACCATCGGCAATCTCGACGGTGACCCCCCGCGCACCTGGTCGACGACGGCCGAACTCGCCGCCGCCATCGAAGCAGGCCTCGGCGCCCGCGACGCGGCGGGCAACGTGGTGTTCTTCGAGGCGTGACGAGTTCGCGCGCATCCCGCTGACCGGAACCGCTGCGACGCGATCGGCTAGGCGTCGATGCCGATGTACTGGTGGTCCAGGCGGATTCGGCCCTCGCCGTCCAGCGCGATCACCTCGTAGCCGCCGCCTGCGACGGCGCCGTCGGCCCTGGTCACCATCGCCCAGCCGAAGCCGATCAGGTTCGTGCTGAGCCGGGTGGCCGGACCGTGGGTTTCGAAGACGTGCTCGCCGGGGGCGACGAACATCTCGTAGGCGCGGCTCACGCGCCGCTCCAAGGCTTCGGCGCCGCGCACCTCCAGCGGCGGGATCGGGAAGGCCAGGTCGGTCGCGGCGTCGCGGATGGCTTCGGGGGGATCGATCAGCACCTGCGCACCGTCGGCGGCCCAGAGTTCGTCGATCAGGCCGCGGCGGAGCGCGGGGTCGGGCTCGTTCCAGAGTGCGATGTACCGCTCGGCGAAGCGGGCCGGTTCTTTGTCATCGTGGTGAATGCTCATGGGAACGAGTCTGGCGAGCGCGGTGCGACGCCGCGATTCCCCGCAGGGTATGGCGCGGCCGCACCGGGTTCGATATCAAGGACCGATGAGCACCGTGGCGCAGTCACCCAGATACACCGTGGCGCAGCCACCTATCGGCACCGTGGCCGAGCCACCTGCCGGCGCGGGCGCACAACCCGGAGCGTTCGCCCATCAGCTCAAACGCTGGCGCACTATGCGCCGGGTGAGTCAGCTGGATCTGGCCATCCGCGCCGACACCACCCAGCGCTACCTCAGCTTCCTCGAGCAGGGCCGCTCCCGCCCCGGCCGCACCATGGTCGTGCGCCTCGCCGAGTCGCTGGAACTCTCGCTGCGGGAACGCAACGGTCTGCTGCTCGCCGCGGGATACGCGCCCGTCTTCGCCGAATCACGGTTGGACACGCCGGAATTGGCGCCGGTCCGGGCCGCGCTCGACCGCATTCTGGATGGCCACATGCCCTACCCCGCGGTCGTGGTGCGCCCGTACGGCGTGCTGGTCGCCGCCAACGCCGCTTTCGAGCTGCTCACCGACGATGCGGCGCCCGAGCTGCTCGCCCCGCCGATCAACGTGCTGCGTCTGGCGCTGCATCCGGACGGCCTCGCCCGCCGGGTGCTGAACCTGCCGGAGTGGGGCAGGCACGTGACCGAGTCACTGCGCGGGCGCGCGCTGCGCAGTCCCGATCCCGAGCTGGACGCTTTCATCGCCGAGTTGACGGGCTATCTGCCCGCCGCCGAGCCCGGCCCCGACCACCTCGGTTTCGCCGTCCCGCTGCGGTTGCGCAGCGAGGAGGGCGAACTGCGGCTGATCACCACCATCACGTCCTTCGCGACCGCCGTCGACGTCACGCTCTCGGAACTGCACCTGGAGGCCTTCCTCCCCGCCGACGACCACACCGCGGCCGTCCTCCGCGCCCGCGCCGACCGCCGCTGACGCCAGCCGCCCCACACGGTCATCGCACACCACCCTGTGACGCGTGGAAAGGCGTACGTGGGAACGGCTCACCGGCGGCTGGCGCGCCGGTAGCCGATCACCGCGGGCACCGCGAAGACGACGACCGCGCCGATCGACCAGACGAAGGTCATCGTGAGGGGGTGGGCCAGCGGGCCGCCCAGCGAGAGCGCCTTCATGGTGTCCACCGCTACCGACATCGGCTGGTTGCGGACCACGGGCTGGATCCACGGCGGGAAGGCGATCAGCGGGACGAAGCCGGTGCTGAAGAACATCAGCAGCGAGGTGAGGATCGTGATTCCCTCCACCAGCGCCGCTTTCGCGGTGAAGACCGCGATGGCGGTGACCATGGTGGCGAACGCCAACCCGAAGAGCACCGGAATGAACACGAACAACAGCCCGGCCGGCAACCCCTGGTGGAAGCGGAAGCCGAGCGCATAGCCCACGACGAGCACCACGAGCGTGCCGAGCAGAATCCGGCAGCCCTCGGCCAGGATCCGGGCGATCAGCCCGGAGGACCGGTGCACCGGCAGCACCCAGAAACGGGCGAGCAGTCCCGCGTCGCGTTCCCGGCCGAGCATCACCCCGCCCGCTATCGCGCCGCTCAGCGCGCCGACGATGGCGACCATCGGCACGGACCCGTACAGCGCGTCGGTGCCGGAGAACTTCGCGATCTGATTGCCGATGACGATGTCGAGCATCAACAGCAGCAGGCACGGGATGATCAGCGTCTCCAGCAGCGCCACCGGACTGCGGGACCAGCGCACCAGCAGGCGTTGGGTCTGGATCGCGGTGTGCCGCAGCAACGAGACCGGCGAGCTCTCGCCGTGCGACAGCGTCGGGTGTTGGGTCGTCACAATCATCACGCCCTCCTCGAGCTCAGCCGGATCGCCGTCGGCACACAGACGACCAGAATCGCCGCCGCCCACAGCAGCGGCGGACCCATCAGCGCCCAGCTCACCTCGCCCGCATTGCCTTTCGTGTCGCCCGCCAGCGCGCGCAACGCGATGACGAACTGCGAAACCGGCTGGTTGCGCACGAAAGGCTGGATCCAGCTGGGGAATTGGTCCGCGGGAGCCAAACCCGTCGAGAGCATGCCGAGGATCAACGGCGGCAGCACCAACGCCTGCGTGGTCGCCTCCGGACTCTTGGCCAGCGTCCCGATGACGTCGCCGCCCAGCGTGAACACGATGCCGATGAGCAACGAGAAGGCCAGGAATCCGAGCGTGTGCCAGCCGTCGAGCCGGAAGCGGAAGCCGATCACGTGTCCGCAGACCAGCGCCGCCGCTATCGCGATGAACAGCCGGAACACATTGCCGGACATGCGCGCACCGACCGGAACGAGCGGACCGATCGGCATCGAACCGAAGCGGCGGTCGATCCCGGCGACGACGTCGGTGGCCGACCGGAACGCGGCGCCGATCGCGGTGAACGCACAGGCCTGCAGGATGACGATGGGCATCATGAACTGCGCGTAGCTGCTGAATCCGGTGCCGATGAAGGTCATCACCGTTTTCAGCGGAATGTAGAAGCTCGCGGTGAAGGCGACGGGCGCGACGACGGAGCTGAGCACCTCGCCGCTCTTGATCGCGGGCGTCACCAGCCTGGTGGTGAGCACCCACCACTGTTGCACGCGGACCGGCGTGGCGCGGGTCTCGGTCAGCCAGGTGCCCGCGGTCATCCGGCCGCTCCCGTCTCCGTGGCCGCCAGGTGGCCGGTGAGCTGGAGGAACACGTCGTCGAGGGAAGGACGGCGCAGGGCGATGTCGACCAACTGGATGCCCGACGAGTCCAGCCTGCGCAGCGCCTCGGCGAGCGTCTTCGCGCCCTCGGGAGCGGGGATCGCGATGCGGTCGGACTCCGGTGTGAGGGCGGCCCGATTCTCCTCGGGCAGTAGTGAACCCAGCGCGGCCGCGATGGCGGGCAGATCCTCCAGCCGCAGCGGGACCACCTCGCAGTAGCTGCCTCCGGTGCGCGACTTCAGCTCGTCGGCGGTGCCTTCGGCGATGACCACGCCGTGATCGATGACGATGATCCGATCGCACAGCGCGTCGGCCTCTTCCAGGTACTGCGTGGTGAGCAGCGTGGTGATGCCGTGTTTGCGGAAGCCGGACACCAGATCCCACACGCCCTGGCGGCTGCGCGGATCCAGGCCCGTCGTCGGCTCGTCGAGGAACACCACGTCGGGCCGCACGACGAGTCCGCACGCGATATCGATGCGCCTGCGCATACCGCCGGAATAGGTGCCCACCCGCCTGTCCGCGGCCTCGACCAGGTCGAATTCGGCGAGCAGTTCGTCGGCGCGCGCCCGCGCGGCGGGTTTGCGCAGTCCCATGAGCCTGCCGAACATGACCAGGTTCTCGTAGCCGCTGAGCATGTCGTCCAGCGCCGCGAACTGCCCGGTCAGCATGATCGAGCGGCGCACCGCCGCCGGATCGGCGACCACGTCGTAGCCTGCGACCTGCGCGCGGCCGCGATCCGGCGCGATGAGCGTGGACAGGACGTTCACCATGGTGGTCTTGCCCGCGCCGTTCGGGCCGAGGATGCCGAGCACCTCACCCTGCGCGGCGGTGAAATCCACGCCGCGCAGGGCGCGCACCGGGCCGAAGGATTTCTCCACGCCTTCCACCACAACTCCGCTGTCGTTCACTGCATGCCTCCAAGTTGCTCGTCGAGCACACGCGCGATGATCGGCAGCACGTGTGGTGCGGTCATTTCGTCGTGGGTGACCTCGACGTCGTAGTTGGTGATCGCACCGGTGACGTACGGACGCCAGCCCTCGGGGCCGAAGATGTCCGAACTGTCCACGGTGGCACTGAAATACAGGGCGTCGCCGTGGTAGACGGGACGCTGATACCCGGTTCTGGTGCGCGCCGAGGCGTTGTAGGAGCCCGCCATTCGCTCGAGGGTGTCGGCGTCCACCAGGGCCACGCCGCCGGTCCGCTCGGCGATCAGCGCGGCCGCCTCCTGCGCCGTGGCATCGGCGGGGACGTCGTCGATGCCGAACACCGCGCCGAAGGTGCTGACGAACGAGCCCGCGGTGAGCGGCTCGATGCTGTCGCCGTCGATGTCCGCGGTGTCGGCGTCCAGCAGGGCGAGCACGCCGACGGACGCGCCCTCCTGTTCGAGCCGGGTGGCCATGGCGTGCGCGATGAGCCCGCCGAACGACCAGCCGAGCAGGTGATACGGACCTTCCGGCTGCACAGCGCGGATCTCGCGCACGTAGCGGTCGGCGAATTCCTCGATGCTGCGCACGGACGGTTCGCGGCCGCTCAGATCCGGCGCTTGCAGACCGTAGATCGGGCGGCCTGGCGCGAGCGCCTCCGCGAGACCCAGGTAGGTCCACGACATTCCGGACGACGGGTGGATGCAGAACAGCGCGGGTGCGTCGCCGCCCGGGCGGATCGGCAGCAGCACGTCGAGACCGAGGGCCGTGCCCGGCGCGGGTTGCGCCGCGGCGGCGGCGAGTTCGGCCATGGCCCGCTCCTCTTCCGCGCCCGCCGCGCGCGCCTCCGGGGTGGACGCGAATGCGGCGGCGACACCGAGCGCTTCGACCCAGAGGCGGGAGAGCTCGGCGACTTCGGCGCGGTCCAGCAGCGTCGCGGGGAAGCCGAAGGTGGCGCGCAGCCGGTCGCCGAGGACCACCGCGTTCACGTCGATCTCGGCTTGCAGCGGCACGTCCTGGCACTCGGTCGCGGGCAGATCGCCGAGCTCCTCGGTGGGCAGCCAGCCGAGTCCCTCCAGGCCGGGCGGGATCTCGCCGGTGGCGTAGCGGCCCAGGTAGTTGAAGGCGACGCGGCCCGGCAGGCGACGCGGAAATTGTTCGGCGGTCTGGTGATTCAGGTAGCGCAGCAGGCCGAACCCGATGCCCTTGTCGGGCACCGCGAGCAGCTGGTGCTTGATCGCGCGGATCGCCTGCCCCAGCGCGGGGCCACCGGCCCATGCCTCGTCGACGTCCACCGTCCCGAGGTCCAGCCGCACCGGGTAGATGCTGGTGAACCACCCGACGGTCCGGGACAGGTCGGCGCCGGGGATCACTTCCTGCTGACGACCGTGCCCTTCCAATCGCACCAGGACGCTGCGCTCCTGGCTCGCGCGCCACTTGTGCACGGCGAGGGCCAGCGTGGTGAGCAGCGCGTCCTCGACGCCGCCGTGGAACAGCGCGGGCAGCGTGGTCAGCAGCGCGGCGGTGACCGCCTCGGACACCTCCGCCTCCACCATGCGCAGCTGCCCCGCCTGATCCACGGCCGGATCCAGCTCGCGGCCGCCGATCAGCGGATCGGGTCCGTCGATCAGGTCGCGCCAGTAGTCGAGTTCGGCGACCCGCGCGGCGCTGTGCGCTTCCTCGGCCAGCGCGTGCGCCCAGCGCCGCATCGACGTGCCGGTGTCGGCGAGCACCGGCGTCGCGCCCGCCGAGACCTGAGCCCAGGCGGCCATCAGGTCGGGCACCAGGATCCGCCAGGACACCCCGTCCACGACGAGGTGGTGCGCGATCACGATGAGGCGACCGGACCGGCTGCGATCACCGGCCTCGCCGACCGGATCGAGCCAGAGGAACTGCAACACCACACCGCGCGCCGGGTTCAGCCGGTTCATCGCGGAATCCAGTTCGGTGAGCGCGTATTCGCGCAGGTCGACCGTGTCCGCGTCGGCGGCGAACTCGATGCGGCGGATCAGGCTCGCCACATCGACGCTGCCCGGTTCGGACACCTCGAGCCGCACGTCCGGGTCGTGCAGCAGCCTGGCGCGCAGCATGTCGTGGCGGTCGACCACGGCCGCGATCGTCGCCGCCAGCTGCTCGGCGCGGATGCCGACGGGCAGTTCCAATACCGCGGTCTGCGCGAAACGGTCGTAGTCGCCGCCGCGTTCGATCATGTACCGCACGATCGGCGGCAGCGGCATCTCGCCGACCCCGCCGCCGGGCAGCTCCTCGAGCACCACCAGCTCACCCGCGGCGTCCGCCGCGGCGGCCAGCGCGGCGACGGTGCGGTGCTCGAACACCTGCAACGGGGTGATGGTCACGCCGCCTTGCCTGGCGCGGGAGACCAGTTGGATGGCGAGGATGCTGTCGCCGCCGAGCGCGAAGAAGGAGTCCTCGGCGCCGACCCGCTCGCGGCCCAGGAGTTCCGCGAAGACCACCGCCAGAGTCTCCTCGGTGGGCGTGCGTGGTGCGACGTACTCGATCCGTTCGTCGGCGAACACCGGTTCCGGCAGTGCTTTCCGGTCGAGCTTGCCGACGGCGTTGAGCGGAATCGCGTCGAGCACCACGAAGGCCGCGGGCACCATGTAGCCGGGCAGTGCCGCGGCGGCGTGCGCGCGCAGCCCCTCGACGTCCAGCTCGACGCCGGATTCGTGGACCACGTAGGCGGCCAGTGCGGTGCCGCCGGCTGGGCCGCGGACGCCGAGCGTCACGGCGAATTCCACGCCATCGGCCCGGCCGAGCACAGCGTCGATCTCGCCGAGCTCGATGCGCTGGCCGCGCACCTTCACCTGGAAATCGGTGCGGCCGACGTATTCCAGTTCACCGTCGCCGTCCCAGCGCACCAGGTCGCCGGTCCGGTACATCCGCTCCCCCTCCGTCCCATAGGGATTCGCGACGAAGCGGGTGGCGTTCAGATCGGGGCGGGCGTGATAGCCGCGCGCCAGGGAGGGACCGGCGAGATAGAGCTCTCCCGCGACACCCACCGGCACCGGGCGCAGCCGCCCGTCCAGCACCAGCACCGACGCGCCGCGAATGGGACCGCCGATGGTCACCGGCGCGTCCACCGACAGCGCACCCGAACCCGTCGCCCAGATGGTGGATTCGGTAGGGCCGTACAGGTTCACCATGGTCCGGTCCGGCGCCCAGCGTTCCACCAGCTCCGCGCCGACCGCCTCGCCCGCCACCGCCAGCACCCGCAGACTCGACACCCGCGCCGGATCCACCGTGGCCAGCGCCGACGGCGTGATCACCGCGTGCGTCACGCGTTCGGCCTCGATCAGTTCGGCCAGGGCGTCCCCGCCGAACACCTCCGGCGGCGCGACCACCGAGGCGCCGCCCGCGCCGAAGGCCATGATCGCCTCGAACACCGACGCGTCGAAACTCGGTGAGGCGACCTGCAATACGCGCGCGTGCTCGTCCAGCGCCAGCGACTCGCGCTGCGCGGCCACGAGATCGGCGATGCCGCGATGTGAGACCGTCACGCCCTTCGGCGTTCCGGTGGAGCCCGAGGTGTAGATCATCCACGCCGGGTGGTCCGGCAGGATCGGCACGCGCGGCTCGTCGGCGCGCAGCGGTGCGTCGTCGGCCGCGCGCCAGCGGGCGGCGAAGGTCGCGTCGTCGAGGACCAGCCACCGCGTGTCCTCGGGCAGCTGCGGCCGGTGCGCGGCGACGGTGAGCCCGAGCACCGCACCGGAATCGGTGAGCATGTGCTCGATGCGGTCCACCGGATGCTTCGGGTCGACCGGGAGGAAGGCCGCGCCCGCCGCGGCGGCCGCCCACATGCCGACCAGCAGCTCCGCGCCCCTGGTCAGCCCGAGCGCCACCACCGTCTCCGGTCCCGCGCCCGCCTCGATCAGCAGGCGGGCGAGTTGCGCGGCGCGGGCGGCCACTTCGCGGTAGGTCAGTGTCGCGCCCGCGGCGACCACCGCGGCGCGCTCCGGATACGCGTCCGCCGTCGCCGCGAACACCTCGGGCAGAGTGCGCACCCCGGCGGATTCCGGGCCGCGCGCGGGAGCCAGTTCGGCGCGCTCCAGCGGCACCAGCAGATCGATGTCGCCGAGGCGCTGCCCCGGATCGGCGACGACCGCGGCGAGCACCCCGAGCCACCGGCGGGCGAGGGTGTCGACCGTCGGCGCGTCGAACAGGTCGGTGGCATAGGTCAACGTGGCATCGATGCCCGCGCGCTGGGTTCCCTCGGGCTGGGTTCCCTCGGGCTGGGTTTCATCGAGCTGGGTTTCATCGAGCTGGGTTTCATCGAGCTGAGCGCCGTCGAAGCGCTCACGCAGGTCGAGCGTCAGGTCGAACTGTGCCGCGTCGCGATCCAGATCCTCCACGTCGATGCGCAGGCCGGGCAGCTCGAGCGCCGGTTCGACGAAGTTCTGCAAGGAGAGCGAGACCTGGAAGATCGGGTGGTGCGCGGTGGACCTGGTCGGGTTCAGCACCTGCACGAGGCGTTCGAAGGGCACGTCGGCGTTGCCGAAGGCGTCCAGATCCGACGAGCGCACCGCGCTGAGGAATTCGCGGAAGGTCAGGTTCGGGTCGACCGGTGTGCGCAGCGCGAGGGTGTTCACGAACATGCCCACCATCTCGTCCAGCGCGGCCTCCCCGCGCCCGGCGACCGCGGTGCCGATCACCACGTCCTCGGCGCTGCCCAGCCGCGCGAGCAGCACCGCGAGGGCGGCGTGCACCAGCATGAACATGCTGACGTCGGCGTCGGCGGCCAGCTCGGCCATGGCCCGGTGCAGCCCCTGCTCGACCGCGAAATCCAGGTCGGCGCTGCGCATCGACTGCACCGCGGGGCGCGGCCGGTCGGCGGGCAGCTCCAGCAGATCCGGTGCGCCCGAGAGCGATTCGGTCCAGAAGCGAATCTGGCTCGCGGCCGGCGATTCCGGATCGGACTCGTCGCCGAGCAGTTCCCGGTGCCACAGCGCGAAATCGGTGTACTGCACCGGCAGCGCGGCCAACGCCGCCTCCTGGCCCATCGTGGCCGCGGCGTACGCGGTCATCAGGTCGGTGGCCAGCGGCGCCATCGACGCGCCGTCCGCGCTGATGTGGTGCACTACCAGGACCACGACGTGCACCGGCGTCGCGCGCCCGTTGCCGTCGGCCGTGTGCAACCGGAACAGTCCGACCCGCAGCGCCGGCTCGGTCACCAGGTCGAATCCGACACCGGCCAGTGCGGCGATCCGATCACGCAGCGGCGCACCGGGTTCGGTGACGACCGCGTGGAGCTCGGGCGCCACGGCGTCGGCGCCGAGGACCACCTGCCGCGGCCCCTCGGCGTCGGCCGGGTACATGGTGCGCAGGCTTTCGTGCCGGTCGATCACGGCCCGCAGCGCGCGCCGCATGCCCGCAACGTCCAGTTCACCGGTGAGCCGCAGCGCGACAGCGATGTTGTAGGCGGGCGAGGTGGGGTCGAGCCGGTTGAGCACCCACATCCGCTGCTGGGCGGGTGAGAGCGGGATACGGTCCGGCCGGATGCGCGGTGCCAGCGCGAAGCGGGCCCGCGCCCCCGGCGCGGCGGGGACCACCCGCGCCGACAGTTGCGCGACAGTAGGGGCGTCGAACAGGTCCCGCAGCGCGATCGTGGCGCCGAGCGCCGCGTTGACCCTGGCCACCACCTTGGTCGCGCTGAGCGAGTTGCCGCCGAGTTCGAAGAACGAGTGGTCGATGCTGACCCGCTCGGCGCCGAGCACTTCCGCGAACACCTCGGCGACCGCCTGCTCCACCGGCGTGCGCGGGGCCAGGTACCGGCGCAGGAACGCGGCGAAATCGGGCACGGGCAGCGCGTTGCGATCCAGCTTGCCGACCGGTGTCAGCGGCACCTCGTCCAGCACGACGAGATAGCCGGGCACCATGTAGCCGGGCAGCGCGCCCGCGATGCGCGAGCGCAGCCGTTCGGTGTCGTATTCGGCCTCCTCGCCGAGGGATTCGCGGCCCACGTCGCTGAGCACCACGTAGGAGACGAGCACGGTCTCCCCCGCCGGGCCAGGCATGCCGACGGTCGCGGCGTATTCCACGTGGTCGTCGGCCGCGAGCACGGCGTCGATCTCGCCGACTTCGATGCGCAGGCCGCGGATCTTGACCTGGAAATCGCTGCGGCCCAGGTACTCCAGCTCCAGCACCGGTCCACGGGTGCGCTCGGATTCGACCCAGCGCACCATGTCGCCGGTGCGGTACATCCGCTCCCCGCGCGCACCGTACGGGTTCGCCACGAAGCGGCCCGCGGTCATCGCGAACCGGTTGAAGTAGCCGCGCGCGATGGCGGGACCGGCGAGGTACAGCTCGCCCTCCACACCGACCGGCACCGGACGCAACCAGGTGTCGAGCACCATGACCGCGGCGCCGCGGATCGGTCCGCCCATGGTGATCGGCTTCCCCGCCTCCAGTTCGCCCGGCCCGGTGGCCCAGATGCTGAACTCCGTTGGGCCGTAGAGGTTCAGCATGCGCCTGCCGATGGACCACTGCGCGGTCAGCTCCGGCCCGACGGCTTCGCCCGCGACCGACAGCACGCGCAGGTCGGGCAGGCCGCTCGGATCCATGGTGGCCAGCACCGACGGCGTGATCACCGCGTGGGTGACCCGCTCGGCGCGCAGCAGGTGCTCGAGCTCGGCGCCGCCGTACACCTCGGGCGGCGAGAGCACCAGCTGCCCGCCCACCGCGTGCGCGGTGAGCAGCTCGAAGACCGAGGCGTCGAAGCTCGGCGAAGCGACCTGCAACGCCTTGACCGTGGGATCCAGGTCCAGCGATTCGCGTTGCGCCGTGGTGAGATTCGCTACGCCGCGATGGCTGAGCAGCACCGCCTTCGGCTTGCCGGTGGAGCCCGAGGTGTAGATCAGGTAGGCGGTCTGGTCCATCCGGATGGCGCCGCCGCGCTCCTCGTCGGTGAGGGGTCCGTCCGGGACCGTCATCGCCCTGCGGATGGTGTTGAGGTCGTCGAGCAGCAGCCAGTCGATGGTGCTCGGCAGGGTTTCGCCGGTGGCGCGCACGGTCACGCCGATGGGCGCTTGGGAATCGGTGAGGATGTGCTCGATCCGTTCCACCGGATAGTTCGGGTCCAGCGGCAGGAAGGCCGCGCCCGTCTTGACCAGCGCCCACACCGCGACCACCGACTCGATCGAGCGAGTGAGGGCGAGCACGACGAAGATCTCGGCGCCGATGCCGCGGCGGAGCAGCACCCGGGCGTACCGGTTCGACCAGGCGTCCAGCTCGCGGTAGGTCATGCTGTCGCCGTTCGCGCTCACCGCGACGGCGTCGGGATTCACCGCGGCGCCCGCGGCGAGGATCTCGGGCAACGTGCGCTGGGGCACCGAGTCGATGCCGTGCACGGGCAGCAGGGCGGCGCGCTCGACGGCGTCGCAGTGCTGCAACCGCGCGACGCCGGACTCCGGCTGCTCGGCGATCTGCTCGAGCAGCAGGACGAAACGGTCGAGCAACCTGCGCGCGTGCCGCTCCGTCAGCTGGTCGGCCATGAACTTCACCGTGACCCGCAGCTTGTCGCCCGCCTCGCCGGGCAGCCCGTGCAGCGGAATCACCATCAGGTTCAACGGATACGGCGTCGCGTCGGTGCCCGCGATGTCGAGCACCCGCATGCCCGCGATGTCCAGCGACTGCGACAGCGCCTCCCGATCGATCGGGTACGACTCGAAAACGGTAAGGGTGTCGAACAATTCGGCGAGGCCGACCGCCTGGTGGATGGCCGCGAGTCCCACATGCTGGTGATCGAGCAGCCGTGCCTGCTCGGACTGCATGCGGGCCAGCAGGTCGGCGACGCGTTCGGCGGGGTCGAGCCGGATCCGCACCGGGAGGGTGTTGATGAACAGGCCGACCATGTCCTCGACGCCCGGCAGCTGCGGCGGCCTGCCGGACACGGTGCCGCCGAACACCACGTCGGTGCGTCCGGTCAGCATGGCGAGCAGCAGCGCCCACGCCGCTTGGACGGCCGTGTTCACGGTCGCGCCCGCCGCGCGGGTGGTCGCCTCCAGTCGCGCGACCGCCTCGGCGGACAGATCGACCGACACCATGCCGGACTCGGTGGACTGGAACCCGGCCAGTGTCGGCACCGCGCGGGTGGGGGCATCGATCCCGGCCAGCGCTTCGCGCCAAGCGGCGAGGGATGCGGACGCCGCTGTGCCGGTGATCATCTCGCCGACCGGACCTGGCGCAGCGGCAGGTTCGGCAGCGGCCGCCTCGGCAGCGGCAGGTTCGGCTGTCGGCTGTTCGGCCTCGGTCGGCTGTTCGGCCGCCGCGACGCCCGCGGGTTCGACAGGCGCGGACGCGGCGACAGCGGCGGCGAGCCCGGCGGCGCTCTCGGCGGCTTCCTGTTCGGCGAGCCAGGCGAGGAAGCCGCGATAGGACGGTGCGGGGGCGAGCACCTCCGCAGCACTCGCACCGGCGCCGGACGCGACGTACACGGTCAGCAGCTCGCGCACCAGCAGCGGCGTCGACCAGCCGTCCAGCACCAGGTGGTGGTTGGTCATCAGCAAGGTGTAGGTGTCGTCGTCGGTGCGGATGAGCTGGAAGCGCAGCAGCGGCGGACGGGTGAGATCGAAGCGAGTGTTCGCGTCGAGCGCCAGGATTCGGTCGAGCTCCCTCGTGCGCTCGGACGGCTCGGAGAGATGCGTGAGATCCAGTTCCTGCCAGCGCACTTCGGCGTCGGCGAGCACCAGTTGGCGTGGTCCGTCCGGTGTCTCCACGAACGCGACGCGCAGATTCTCGTGCCGGTCCACCAGCACCTGCGCCGCGGCGCGCAGGCGGGCGGCGTCCACCCGGCCCGCGAGGGTGAGCCGGGACTGCACGGTGTAGCCGTCGGCGGTGTCGGTGTCGTACCAGGCGTGGAAGAGCAGACCGTATTGCAGTGGCGAGAGCGGCCACACGTCGGACAGGTTCGGGTAGATGCGCTCCCAGCCATCGATCTGGGGCTGAGTCACCGTGGTGAGCGGGAAGTCAGAGGGTGTGTGCCCACCGGCGCCGGTCGTCCGCGCGTGCGCGGCCAGCGCGGCGAGCGCGGTGGCCCACTGTTCGGCGAATTCGCGGACGTCGTCCTCGCCCAGCAGCTCGGTGGCGTAGGCCCAGGTGACCTCCAGCCCGTCGGCGCCCATGATTGCGTTGACGTCGATCACGGCGGGCAAGGGCGAGCGGTCGTCCTGTGTCGCGGCGAATCGCCTCGGCAGCCAAGGCCCTTCGGGTCCGACCGCAGCGCGGCCCAGGTAGTTGAAGCTGATCTGTGGGGTCGGCCCGGCGGCCAGCTCCGCGGCGGTCCGCGGGTTCAGGTGGCGCAGCATGCCGTATCCGACGCCACGGTCCGGAATGGCGCGCAGCTGCTCCTTGGCGGCCTTGATCGCCAGACCGGCCGCGGGCCCGCCCGTGAAAGCCTCGTCCAAGTCGATACCGGCGAGATCGATCGCCACCGGATACACGCTGGTGAACCAGCCGACCGTGCGAGCCAGATCGGCGCCGGGCAGCACCGACTCCTCGCGCCCGTGACCCTCGAGGGTGAACAGCGCGCCGGTCCTGGCCCGCCAGCGCGCGACCGCCATGGTGAGCGCGGCCAGCAGCACGTCGTCGGCGCCGCAGTGGAACAGCGCGGGCACCGTGTCCAGTACGGCGGTGGCGACGTCCACGGGCACGGTGGTGCGCACCTCGGCCGCGGTGGCCACGGTGTCCACCGCCGGATCCGCGGGCCGCGCGCCGAAGGGTGCGTCCGGGGTGGCCAGCACGCGCTGCCACACGGGCAGTTCGGTCGCACGCGACTCGGCCTGCTCGATGTTCGCGTGCGCCCAGCGGCGGTAGGAGGTGCCGACGGGTTCCAGCTCGCCGCCGGAGAAGGCAGTGGCCAAGTCGGGCAACAGGATTCGCCAGGAGACACCGTCGGTGACCAGGTGGTGCAGCACCAACCAGAGCCGGGTCCCCTCCGCGATGCCACGGCCGTCGTCGGCAATGCCGACATCACCGGCGATGCGCGCATCCATCGGGTCCGCATCGGCGCTGCCAACTCCGTCTGCGGCACTCATGTCGATTCCACGGCTACTGGCGGCGTCAACGCCGACGTGAGTCCCGACAGCTGTTCCACCGGCAGCGCCCGGGGCGGCAACACCGGTCCTGTCGCCAGTGCCGGTGCCAGTGGTGTCGCCGACGGATGCGCCCGCAGCCGAATTCGGCTCCACCAGAACGAACCGAACGACAATCCCCGCGGCCGGATCCAGCCGATCGGCGGCGCGCTGCAAGGCGTACTCGCAACTCGCCTCGAGGTCTTCGCCGACGGTCACCGAGTCGATGCAGTCGGCCGCACGCACCGAACCCGGGTCCGCGACAACCCATTCCCAGCCGACCTCGGCCTTCCGCAGGGTGCTGCGCAGCGCGTCGTGGTGATCGAGCAGCGCCTGCACCGCCGCGGTGAGGCGGGTGCGGTCGCCGTCCGGCGGCAGCGCGATCAGGACGGCCTGGCTGTACCGGTTCCAGGTCTCGCCCTGGTCGAGCATCGCGTGCACGATCGGGGTGATCTCCACCGGACCCACGCCACCGCCGGGCAATTCGAGCACGGCGGTGTCGGCCGCGTCGGTGGCGACAGCAGCCAGCGCGGCCACCGTCTTGCGCTCGAACACATCGCGCGCGCTGAACCGCAGCCCGGCGGTGCGAGCGCGGGAGACCAGCTGGATGGAGATGATGCTGTCGCCGCCGAGGGCGAAGAAGTTCTCGTCCACGCCCACCGCGTCCAAGCCGAGCACCTCCGCGTAGAGGCCGGCGAGCGTCTCCTCGCGCGGAGTGGAGGGCGGGCGGCGCACGGTGGTGCGCATGCCGAAATCGGGTGCGGGCAGCGCCCTGCGGTCGACCTTGCCGACCGGCGTCAGCGGCACGCTGTCCAGCACCATGATCACCGTCGGCACCATGTACGCCGGAAGACGTTCGCCGACAGCGGCTTTCAGCGCCTCGGGCTGTACTTCGACGCCCGGCGCGCCGAGCACGTAGGACACCAGCGCGGTGGCCCCGCTCGGGGTGGTCGCTCCGATGGTGAGGGCGAACTCGACCTCGGGCTGCCGCTCCAGTGCGGTGTCCACCTCGCCGAGTTCGATGCGGTAGCCGCGCACCTTCACCTGGAAATCGCCGCGGCCGACGTAGTCCAGCTCCAGCCTGCCCGCGCGGCGCCGCCACCGCACCAGGTCGCCGGTGCGGTACATGCGCGCGCCCGGCTCGTACGGGTCCGCGACGAACCGGCTCGCGGTGAGCCCGGTGCGCTGGTGGTAGCCGCGCGCCACGGCGGGCCCGCCCAGGTACAGTTCGCCGACCACACCGGGCGCGACCGGCCGCAGCCACGGGTCTAGCACCAGCCCGACGACCCCGCGGGCGAGGCTGCCGATGCTCACCGGCCCCTGCGGTGTCAGTGGCGCGCTCACGGTGACGGTGACCGTGGTCTCGGTGGGGCCGTACCCGTTGAGCAGCGTGCGGCCCGCCCACTTCGCCACCAGTTCCGGCGGACACGCGTCGCCGCCGACCACCACGGTGCGCAGATCCGGCAGCGTGTCCGGGTCCAGCGAACCGACCACGGCCGGTGTGACATTCAGATGGGTGACCCGCTGCTCGCGCAACACCTGCGCCAAGTCCTCGCCCGCGTAGGCGGCGGGCGGCACGACGGCGATCGATGCGCCCACCGCGAACGCGACGAGCAGCTCCTCGACCGAGATGTCGAAACTCGGCGAGACCGCGTGCGCCACCACCGCGTTCGCGTCCACGCCGAACGACGCGCCGGACGCCGCGACCAGGTTCGCGAGCCCGCGATGGGTCACGGTGACGCCCTTGGGCATTCCCGTCGACCCGGACGTGTAGATGAGATAGGCGGGCTGGTCGAGAGCGATCGCGGCCGACCGTTCGGCATCCGTGACGGGCGCCGAATCCTGGCGCCCCACGATCTCGTCCGTCTCGGGATCGTCGAGCGTCAGCCAGGTGATGCTGTCGGGCAGCGCCGGACGCGCGTCTGCCACCGTGAGCCCGGCGACGACGCCGCTGTCCGCGATCATGTACTCGATGCGGTCGGCGGGATAGCCGGGATCGACCGGCACGAACGCGGCGCCGGTCCGCGCCACGCCCCAGACCGCGAGCACCGATCGCAGCGAGCGCGGAACAGCGACGGCCACCGCGGTTTCCGGTCCGGCGCCCGCCGCGATGAGCAACCGCGCGAGGCGGTTGGCGTAGGCGTCGACCTCCCGATACGTCAGCGCCGTGCCGTCGGCGCGGACGGCGATCGCGTCCGGATCGATGGCCGCGCCGTCGGACAGGATCTCGAGCAGCGTGCGCGGCGGCACCGAGCCGGGTCCGCGCGCGGGGGCGAGCTCGTCCCGCTCCTCGGGCGAGAGCACCGACAACTCGGACAGCGGCGCGGCCGGCCCCGCGGCCAGGAAACGATGCAGGAAGTCGAGAAACCTCCGGTGCTGGGCGGCCAGTTCCTCGTCGTCGTAGAGGTTGGGGTTGGCCTGGAAATCGAGGTGCGTGTTCTCCGCGCCCATGCCCGGATACAGATTCAGGAACAAGTCCTCGATCGACCCGGAGGTCAGCACGTGCATCCGGCCGGTGACCTCGCCGAGCCGAATCCTGGTGTCCCCCATCATGAGATTGACCGTCGGGCCGAACGAGACCGCCTCGTCCACCGACCAGCCAAGATCGCGGACGATGTCCTCCTGGCGGTACCGCTGCCTGCGCAGCGCCGAGGTCAGCTCGTGCTGCGCGGCGCGAATCAACCCGCCGACGGTGCCCCTGGCGCCGAGCGGCAGCCGCAGCGGCACCACGTTGGCGATCATGCCGCCGGAGCGCCGCAGCACCGCGGTGGTGCGCCCCGAGACCGGCAGGCTCAGCATCACCTCGGGCGCGCCGGTCATCGCGCCGAGGTAGGCGCCGAACGCGGCCACCACGACGGGCGCCACGCTGGTCGAATGCTCCTTCGCCGCCGCGTCCAGCAATTCCGCGGTGGCGGAGGGCAATTCGCCCGCCACGAGGCTGGGGTGCGCGTCCACGTCGGCCGCGCGTCCGGCCAGGCTGACCGGTTCGGCCATGCCGACGAGATGCTCGCGCCAGTACTGCGCGTCGGCGGCGAAACGGTCCGAATCCCGGTAGGCCACGTCCGCGTCGACGATGGTGCGCAGATCGGCGGCCTTGTTCGCGGGCGGCTCGCCGCCGGCCAGCCCGGCGTTGTACAGCTCGGCGGTGCGCTGCAGCACGCTCATGGCGCCGAAGCCGTCCAGCAGGATGTGGTGGATGCGCTGGTACCAGTACCAGTGATCGTCGCCGAGGCGCAGCATGGCGGACTTGGCGAGCCGGTCGCGCAGCAGATCCAGCGGGGCGGTGTACTCCGCGCGCATCCACGCCCGCGCGGCCTCCGCCGGATCGGGCTCGCCGCGCAGGTCGACGAGCAACGTCTCGTCCTCGAGCGAGGTGTCGATCATCTGATAAGGGAAGCCGTCCACCTCGATCAGCCGCACATAGCCGCTCCCGAACTCGTGCACGGCCTGGCGCGCCACGTCGGCCAGCAGATCCAGGTCGAGCGCGCCGCGGAACTCCACGTACTGCGCGATCGAGATCGGAATGTCACCCGCGAAGTGCTGCGCGAACCAGATGCCGCGCTGGGCCGCGGAGAGCGGAAAGGCGCCTGCGGGCAGGCGGCCGGCCGCGACCACTGGGGTGAGAGACGGCTGAGGCATACAAGGTCCCTGCTGGCTAAGAAAAAGACGGAGAGAACAAGTCGAGACGCGCGCGGTGCCCGCTAGGGGTGAGCGCGCTGTCGACCGCGACGGGTCTCGACTCGTGTGGGAACGAGCCTTCCCGCGGATGAGTCGACCAGCGTGCGCATAGGAGTACTTCCCCTGGAGAGTTTAGCTCCGCACGCTGGTCGACAACTCGAAATCCGCATGTCAGGGAAGGATTTCCCGCTGCGGGATGAGGCGCGGCGTCAGGATGCCTGCCGCAGCGGCGCGCGCTCGGCGTCGGTGATCGGCGCGTCCGAGCCGGTGAGGTAACGAACGAGCATCGATCGGTCGTCGAGCGCCAGCCAGCCGATGGCCTCGGTCAGCTCGCCGCGCAGCGCGGTGGTGGTGACGCCGATCGCGGCCGCCTCGACCTCACTCGAACCGGGCCCGCGCGACGTGACGAGCACCGGGGTCGCGCCGGACTTGGCGATGGCCCAGCGGGTGACGGCCGCTTCGATCGCAGGCTCCACCGCCATGGCGACCGTCGCGCCCGGTCCGGCTCCGTTGTCGAGCAGCACTCGGGCGAGCCGATTCGACCAGGAGTCGAGTTCGCCGTAGGTCAGCTCGTAGTCGCCGGTGGACACCGCGATCGCGTTCGGGTCGAAGTGGTCGACCGACGCGAGCGCGCCCGTCCTGACCAGAACGGAAGGTGCGGTGGTTTCGGTCGACATTGCGATGCTCCTCGGGATGCGGCGTTTTCTTTGTGCCTTCCAATTTCGTCTTCCGAGGCCGTTGCCGACAGGAACCCCAAGGCTGCCTCCCCACCTCCGAGGGTGAAAGATTCCCCACCCAAGGGGGAACACACGAACCGCCGGTCGCGAGCGGATGTCGCGACCGGCGGCCAGGGACGGACCGAAGATCCGGTAGAGGGCCAGGTGGGCCCATGCCTCGGCCGGGCACCTGGATGGCAATGCCGTGGCGGTCAACGGGACGCGGAGGCAGTCCGAAGCCGCGAAGGTCTCCACATCGGCCGCAGGAGTGATAACCATGTGGTCGACGTCCCTGGCGGACACGTGCCCGAAGGCGTCGACGAGGCCCAACGCGGCCAAAGCTCGCGCCGCGTCGGCAACTTGGATATCGATGTACTGAGTGGTGGGGGAGCGCACGAGGGGTAACTGTATGCACCAGGGACGGCGGCGCCAAGCTGGAAGCAAAGTCGGTAACTCTGCCAGGGACTCAGGCGGGGACCAGTTCCGATTGGACCGGGGCATCCCAGTCGATGCGGTAGCGTTGCTCGGCGCCCATGGTCTTCTCGGGGTTCATCACCGTCTTCACCATCAGCGGCATGAGCAGATTCATCATCTTGCGCGCCACCGGACCTGGCGTCTTGCTGCTGTTGATCTTCGCGGCGCGCGCCGCGATGCCCTCCACCCGCTCCCGGCGCAGCCGCTCGTAGGCCGCGAACGCCGCCTCGGGCTCGGGCAGATCCCGCAGGCACCTGGCCAGCTGCACCGCGCTCTCGATGGCGAGCGAGGCCCCCTGTCCGGAGCTGTTGGACGGCGCGTGCACCGCGTCGCCGACCAGCACCATGCGTCCGCGGTACCAGTGCGGCACCGGCGGCATGATGTGCAGGCCGCCGGTGGCCTCCAACTGCTCCGCGGTGGTGCTGCGGGCCAGCGCGCCGCCCGGAGTGTCCTCGGCGTAGGTGTCGCGCAGGATCGACAGCCAGTGCTCGGCCGGGATCGCACGGGCCTCGGTGAGCGTCAGGTATTGCTTGTGCGGCAGGTTGGCGCCCCAGAAGACTCGCCCGTCACCGGCCGACCAGTACAGGTAGTACGCCTGCTTGCCGAAGGCGAAAACCATGGTGTCGGTGGGCACTTCGGCATCGCACACGGTCGCGGCGCCGAAGCCGAGCATGCCGGTGTACTGCGGGCCGGGCGCGTTCGGATCGATCAGGTCGCGCACGGTCGAGCGGATGCCGTCCGCGCCGATCAGCACGTCCGCGGTGGCGGTGCTGCCGTCCGCGAACCGAGCGGTGACACCGTCGGCGTGCTCGTCGACGCCGACCAGGCGCTTGTCGAACTCGACCTGGACGCCCGCGGCCACCGCGTGATCGTGCAGCGTCCGGTGCAATTCGGCGCGGTCGACCAGTTGCAGCGGCGGCTCGCCTCGCAGGGCGGGCAGGTGGTGCTCCTTGCCACCCACCGAGAGGATCATCTTCGTCACCGGCTGCGCGATGCCGCGCACCGGATCGCCAGCGCCGATGATGTCGAGCGCGGCGACGCCGTTGGGGGCGAGCGCGAGCCCGCTGCCGATCCCGTAGGAGGGGCCGGGGTATGCCTCGTACACGCGGGCGTCGATGCCCGCCTTCAGCAGGGCGGTGGCCGCGACGGGCCCGGCGATGCCGCCGCCGATGACGAGCGCGGAACGGATTCTGGACATGGGGTATCTCCGTAAGTGAGTCGGGTTGGTTTCCCCGAACCGATCCGCGTACCGCGCACCCAGCTATCCTGTGGTTGCCAGCCTCGTGGCCGGGTGCGCTCGTGCGGGCACGGTTCGAGACGGTTTCATCGGGCTCGGCGGCGGTGTTGCCGCACCTCCGTCGGGCCCGGTCTCGAGTGCGTCCCTCCCGGCTACGGCCGGGCGACGGTGTCTACTGCGGTTCCCGCATCCCCCTCTCCACCATCTCGACGACGTCGGACGGCGCCATGCCACCGGCATGGAACTGCCGCCACATCGGCAGGTCGGGGAAGGTGCCGTCGACCAGCTCGGCGCGCCAGGAGCGCGCCCACGCGGCCTCGGCCTCCAGCATCGCCAGACCGTATTCGGTCTCGATCACGAACAGGCGAGGCAGCGTGCCCGCGAGCTTCTCCATCTCCCGGCGGATGCCCGCGACGATGGCGTCGAGCGCGCCGATCCTGGCGCCGAGCAACTCGATCACCTCGTCCGGCGACAGCGCGGCGACCACCGAGAGCCCCGCCGTGAAGGCGTCGTGCTCCTGCACCGGGGTGGCGATCAATTCCCTTGTCCAGTCGGACATTTCGGCGCGACCCGCGTCGGTGACGCGGTAGATGACCCGCTCAGGGCGGGCGCCGTCGCGTTCGCTGCCGACAGGTTCGAGGAAACCGGCTTTGACCATGTTCTGGACCACCGTGTAGAGCGAACCCCACTTGATGTCCATGTCCTGGTCTTTGCCGCGCTCGCGCAGCTTCGAGGCGATCTCGTAGCGGTGCATCGGCCGTTCGATGATCACCGAGAGAATCGCGAGCGCCAGCAGGTTGTTCACCTTGCGCTTCGTGGCCATGACACCTCCTTACTCGTATACGAATATACGTGCGCGAGTATTCGGGCGCAAGTATTCTTCGCACCGGTAATCATCGGGAGGTGTGGGAGATACGGTCCCGCCTAGGCTGACGGTGCGCGGAGGCAGGTGGAGTCTGCTTCCGCGCACCCCGCTCAACCGAATGTCACGCCGCGGCCAGGCTCACCCGATGACGCTCGGCATCGATGGCCAGAATCCGGACCGCCATGGTCGCGCCGACCTGCGGTTCCGTCGACCAGTGCGACCATTCGTTGCGATGCAGTAGACCGTGCACGCCGGGCGCGACCTCGAAGAACGCGCCGAAGGGCACGATCTGGACGACGGTGGCTTCGAGCACGCCCTGCACGCTGTGCGTGGCCGCGAACCGATGCCAGGCGTCCAGGTCGAAATGGGAATGGGACATGAGTACATCTCCTTTCGCTGTCCCTGGGAAATCTTGTGTCACAAGGAAAAAGCGAAGGAGGGGGCGGGCCTCGCGCCCGCCGGAGGGTCACCGGCCGACCGGGCGACCCTTCTGTGCGCGGCGTATCGCCGACCCGGCAGTCACGAATTCAACCTAGAGGCAACAGAACCCGGCGCGCAAGCCGGCGAACGCCCTGCGCCGGACGGCCGTCACCGGTGATCGTTCAGCCGACCCCGGCGGGTTCGACCTCGTCCAGGTGTTCTTCCAACAGCTTGGCGGCGACGCTCATGAGTGCCTGGTCGAGCAGCGCGCGATCGGCGGGGTCGCGATCGTCCCAGGTGTCGAGGTGGGCGCCGAGCCAGCGGCGCCAGGCCGCCTTCACCCGATCGACCTCGGCGACACCGGAATCGGTGAGGTGCAGTGCGCCGTCGTCGGCGTAGACGTAGCCCGCGCCGATGACCTTCAGCACCACCGGCTCGATCACCTCGTCGGGCACCCGGTGCGCCTGCGCGATGGTGTGCATGGTGGCCACGCCGCGAATCCTGTTGTGCAGGTATACCTGTCCCAGCGCCCAGGCTTGACCGCGGCTGAGCGGGCTGCGCGCGTCGGCGAGGACGGCGGGGAACACCGGGCCTTCGGCGCGCGCCTTGCGCATGGTCACCGCGACGGCGCGTTCCAGCAGACCCGCACGGTCGGCGTTGTCGGGTACCGAAAACCCTTCGCCCACATCGGAAGCGCCCGCGCGTGCGCTGTCGCGCAAGGGCACCTCCTTCAGGAACCAGGCCACCACGAACCCGGCCAGCGCTACCGGCACCACCCAGCGGAAGACGTGGTCGATGGTCATGGCGTAGGCGTCGATGATCGGCGCGGACTGCTCCGGCGGCAGCGCGCGCAGCGCCTCCGGGCTCGCCGCCACCTCGGGCGGCACCACCCGCACTTCGGCCAGCGCCCCGGCCAGGTTCGGGGTGAGCTGGTCGGAGTACAGGGTGCCGAACACCGCGGTGCCGAAGGCGCTGCCGAGGGTGCGGAAGAAGGTGACGCCCGAGGTCGCGGTGCCGAGATCGGCGTAGGGCACGGTGTTCTGCACGACGATGGTCAGCACCTGCATGGTCAGACCGAGG
Source organism: Nocardia sp. bgisy134 (assembly GCF_965341865.1). GTDB lineage: Bacteria > Actinomycetota > Actinomycetes > Mycobacteriales > Mycobacteriaceae > Nocardia. The sequence goes on along the minus strand of NZ_CBDQZP010000001.1, from coordinate 44,640 downwards.
CCGAGACCGAGGATCAGCATGTAGAGCGATTCCTGCCAGATGCCGGTGTCGCGACCCATGGTCGACATCAGATACAGCCCGAGCGCCATCACCGCCGTGCCCGCGATCGGAAAGTACCGGTAGCGCCCGGTCTGCCCGACCACCTGACCGGACAGGATCGAGGTGAAGAACAGGCCGACCACCAGCGGCAGCGTGCGCACGCCCGACACGGTGGCCGAAACCCCGTCCACGTATTGGAGATACGCGGGCAGGTAGGTCATCGAGCCGAGCATGGCGAACCCGACGATGAAGCTCAGGATCGAGCACACGGTGAAGACGTTGCTGCGGAACAGCTTCATGGGCAGCATCGGCTCGGCGGCGCGCAACTCCACCGCGACGAACGCCGCGAGCAGGATCGCCGCCGCGACGAACAGGCCGATGATCTGCCACGAGGCCCAGGGATATTCCTGTCCGCCCCACTCCAGGCCGAGGATCAGGCTGGACACGCCGAGCGCGACCAGGCCGATGCCCGCGTAGTCGATGACGGGCTTGGCCGCGGCCTTGACGTGCGGGATGGTGCGCGCCGCCATCGCGATCATGACGATCGCGACGGGCACGTTGACGTAGAAGCACCACCGCCAGCTGGCGTGGTCGGTGAACAGTCCGCCCAGTGTGGGACCGATGACCGTGGTGACGCCGAAGACCGCGCCGAGCGCGCCCTGGTACTTGCCGCGCTCGCGCAGCGGAATGGTGTCGGCGATGAGGGCCATCGAGGTGACCATCAGGCCGCCCGCGCCGACGCCCTGGATGCCGCGGGCGACGATCAGCACCAGCATGCCGTTGGCCAGGCCGGCCAGCATCGAGCCCGCGATGAAGATCAGCGCGCTGAGCTGGAAGATCAGTTTGCGTCCGAACAAATCGCCGAGCTTGCCCGCCAGCGCCGTGGCCACCGCCTCGGCGAGCAGGTAGGAGGTGACCACCCAGGCCATGTGCCCGGCGCCGCCGAGATCGGCGACGATGGTGGGCAGGGCGGTGGAGACGATGGTCTGATCCAGTGCGGCCATCAGCATGCCGAGCACGATGGTGGCGAAGACGACGTTGGTCCGCCCGCGGCCGAGCGGCTCCCGGCTGGATTCTTCGGCGACAGCGACTGCACCGGTCATCGTGTCAGTATCGTCCGACGGTCACCCGGCGAACGGCCAGCGACACGGCAGCGAACGTGCCGCCGGGCGTCAGCCCGCGCGAACCGCGTACTCCCGCAATCCTGGTTCCAGCGCGTCGAAGGCCACCCGGATGTATTCGGCGAGCGCTCCGGCGATCTCGTCGTTCGATTCCCCCGCGAGGGTGCGGCGCACGGTCTCCTCGAACAGCACGCGGTGCACGCCGCCGAGCTGAGCCGCGGCCACCCGCGGCGCGATGTCGTCGGACGCGGCGCCGGTTTCCGCGGCCAGCGCGCGGGCCAGCGCCGACTCCCTGTCTTCGTGGAACTCGCGCAGCCGCGCCGTCAACGCCGGGCTCTCGGCGATCATCCGGGCGAACTCCAGACCGGAGAAGCCGACCACCGGGTCCTGGTCCGCGGCGGCGGCGAGGTAGGCGCGCCGCAGCGCGGCCAGCGCGGACTCGCCCGGCGCGCGCTCACGCACGATGCGGGCGAGCTGGTCGACGAAGACCTCCCCGAGGTCGAGGGCGAGGTCTTCCTTGCGGGGAAAGTAGTTGGTCACCGTCATCTTGGCGACGTCGGCGGCGGCCGCCACCTCGGCGATCGTCACCTTGTCGAATCCGCGCTCCAGGAAGAGCAGCGTCGCCTGGTGCGAGATGTTCTCGCGCGTCTGCTGCTTCTTGCGCGCACGAAGTCCCTGTTCGGCCATGTCGGCGAGCGTATCCGATCTCGTCATAATTTTGTAGTTGACATATTTTTGGGTCTGATCTAAGTTTGTCTCGACCGGAAGGACCACCCGTGCCCCAGCTCGACACCGCTCCCCTCTCCGAAGATCCGGTGCGGGACTACCTGCACCACATCGGCCGCACCCCGCTGCTCACCCCCACCGAGGAGGTGGCGCTGGCCGTCCGCATCGAGGCGGGCGCGCTCGCACAGCGGCGCCTCGACGAAAGCACCTCCGCCGGAATCGAACTCACTCCGGCCGAGCGACGCGAGCTGCGCAGCGCCGCCGCCGACGGACGCTGCGCCAAGGACCACATGATCCGCGCCAATCTGCGATTGGTGGTCTCCATCGCCAAGCGCTACCCGACGCCCACCGGGATGTCGCTGCTCGACCTGGTGCAGGAGGGCACCTTCGGCCTGATCCGCGCGATCGAGAAGTTCGACCACCGGCTCGGGCTGAAGCTGTCCACGTACGCCACCTGGTGGATCCGCCAAGCCGTCGGCCGCGCCATCGCCGACCAGGGCCGGACCATCCGCATCCCGGTGCATGTCGTGGACGTGCTCAACCGGGTGACCCGCACCGGGCGCGAGCTCGCCCAGCAACTGGGTCGCGAAGCCACCGCGGCCGAGGTGGCCGCCGAGCTGGAGCTGCCGGTGGCACAGGTCGAGGAGGTGCTGCGGCACGGACGCGAGCCGATCTCGCTGCACACTCCCGTCGGGGACGGCGAGACCGAGTTCGGCGGCCTGATCCCGGACGACGCCCCCGACCCGGCCGATGTGGTGGCGGCGAACATGATCCGCGGCAGGCTCGACGCGGTGCTCGCCACGCTCACCGACCGGGAGCGGGCGGTGATCCTGCTGCGCTTCGGCATGGACCGGGACGAAGCGCGCACACTCGCGCAGGTCGGCACCGCGCTCGGCGTCTCCCGCGAGCGGATCCGTCAGCTCGAGGCGAAGGCCATGAACAAACTGCGCCAGCCCCACCGCGCGCGGCGGCTGGCAGGCATGCTCGCCTGACGCGGCGACCCGGCGGCCGCCGGGTTCCGTTGCCGGTCAGGTGGTTTCGATCAGCGCGATAGCCACCGGAACCAGCAGCTCCACCAGCTCGGACACCGGCGGCCGTGGGTCGCAGAGCAGCCACTCGTGGGTGAGTCCGTTGATCGCGCCGATGAGCGCGCTCGCCGCGAGACTGGGACCACTGCCGCGAATCCGGCCGCCGGGCACGACCCTCGGCACCACCGCCGTTTCGAGGACGGTCGCCCAAGCGTGCCTGCGCTCGCGCCGATGCCGCTCCATCCGCTCGCTGACCCCGACCACCTCGATGAAGGCGACCTTGGCGCGGTACGGATCGGCGCCGAGCGAGCCGAGGTAGGCGGTGAGCACGGCCGTCATCGCAGCGCTCGCGTCCAGCCGGGGATCGAGCACGGCGAGGGCGCCGCCCACCGCGGTGACCGCGTCGTCCTGAATGCGGTCGTAGGCTGCGACGAGCACGTCCTCCCTGGTGTCGAACTCCTCGTAGAACTGACGCTTGGACAGTCCGGCGGCCGCGCACACGTCGGCGAGCGAGCACTCCGTGTACCCGCGTTCGGCGAAGAGGCGCGTCGCCGCCTCCAGGAAGCGCAGCCGCCGTTCCGCCTTGCGCTCGGCTACGGCGCGCCCGCCGTATTGCCTCCCCACCGTGGTTGTCACGCCTTCACCGTATCGAACGTCATGGCGGGGTAAGGTCACCGAATCCCGCTACGGACCGGTAGCAAGAACTGTCTGGGCCGACATCGACGCGGCGACCCTGGCGCGCTTCCTTCCCACAAAACTTACTCCGGAGTAAGGTTGCCGCATGGCGTGGAAACCTACCGAAATCCCGGACCAGACCGGGCGCACTTATGTCATCACCGGCGCCAACGGCGGCCTCGGCGCGGAGACCACCAAGGTGCTGGCCGCCAAGGGCGCGACCGTCGTCATGGCCTGCCGCAACGCCGCGAAAGCGAAGGAGGTGGCGGCCGAGATCCCCGGTGACGTGCGGGTCGCCGCGCTCGACCTCGCCGACCTGACCTCGGTGCGCGCGTTCGCCGAACAGTCCGGCGAGTTCGACGTGCTCGTCAACAACGCGGGCCTGATGAACATCCCCTTCTCCCGGACCGCGGACGGCTTCGAGACCCAGTTCGGCGTCAACCATCTCGGCCACTTCGCGCTGACCGGCCTGCTGCTCGACCGTGTCCGCGACCGGGTGGTCACGCTCGCCAGCATCGCGCACAAGCAGACCCCGAAGCTGTGGATCGACGACCTCAACTACGAGAACCGCCGCTACCAGCGCAATCTCGCCTACGCGCAGGCCAAGCTGGCGAACCTGATGTTCGCGCGGGAGCTCCAGCGCCGCCTGGCCGAGTCCGGCTCGAAGAAGCGCTCGTACGCCGTGCACCCCGGTGTCTCGGCCACCGATCTGTTCGCCAGGACGGAGACCCCGCTCGACCGGGTCAGCAAACCGTTCATCCGCCTGATCGGGCACGCCCCGGCGAAGGCCGCGCACTCGACGCTGTTCGCCGCCACCATGCCCGACGCCGATCCCGACATCTACTGGGGTCCGACCCGGCTGTTCGGCACCCAGGGACCCGTCCGGCCCTCGCCGTCGACCAGGCTCTCGAAGAACCCCGAATTACAGCGGCGGCTGTGGTCGGAATCGGAGCGGATGACCGGGATCACGTACAAGTTCTGACCGTGCTCGCGGCGGGGAGAGCCGAGGCCGACCTGCTCCTACGCACCCTGTAGTAGACAGGTACCGTAGTAGGCGTGTCCGCTTCTCCCCGCCGCTCGGCACACAATCGCCCAGCCCTTATCGTGCTGGTGATCGTGGCCGCCCTGGCCTGTCTGGCGCTGGGCTGGTGGCAGTGGGAGCGATTCGAGTCGTCCAGCGGCACCGGCCAGAATCTCGGGTACGCGCTGCAGTGGCCGTTGTTCGCCGGGTTCGCGGTATTCGCCTATTTCCGGTTCGTGCGGCTGGAGACCGAGGCCGAAGACCAGCACACGCAGGGCCCCGCGCCGCAGCGGACCGAAGCCGCCCCCAAGACCGCGCCGCGCGAGATTCCGGCGGGCATCCTGCCCGAGCGACCCAAAGCCGCGCGCGACGACGACCCGGTGCTCGCCGAATACAACAAGTACCTGGCCGCGCTCAACGCCAACGAGCTCGACGACCGGGTTCGCCGGGCGGGCCTGGACACCCGCAACACCGAGAGGAGCGCCGGTTGAGCGCCAGCGAGAACGAGACCACCGTCGCCACCGAGCCGCAGGCCGCGCCCGCGCCCACGCTCACCAAGGCGGCGAACACCGCCAAGATCGCCTCGGCCCTGCTGCGCTACCGGGTGCTCGCCTGGACCACCGGCCTGTGGCTGCTGCTGCTCACCGGCGAGATGATCGCCAAGTACGGCTTCGGCGCGAGCACGCCGAGCTGGATCGCGGTCGTGCACGGCTGGGTGTACTTCATCTACCTGATCGCCACCGCCGACCTCGCGGTCAAGGTGCGCTGGCCGATCGGCCGCACCGTCGGCACCCTCATCGCGGGCACCGTCCCGCTGCTGTCGTTCTTCGTCGAGCACACCAACGCCAAGCAGGTCAAGAACGACTTCGGCGTCTGAGCCGCGCGGGCGTCAGCCCTCGGCGAGCTCGGTCAGCGCGGGCAGCAGCTGCCGCAGCGCGCGGCCGCGATGCGAGGCGGCGTCCTTCTCGGCGGGCGTGAGCTGGGCGGCCGAGACCTCGCCGCCCTCCGGCACGAACAGCGGGTCGTAACCGAAACCGCCCTCCCCCACCGGTTTCCGGGCGATGACGCCGGGCCACTCGCCGCGCACCACGAGTTCCGCGCCATCGGGCGCCACCAGCGCGCAGGTCGAGACGAAGCGCGCACCGCGCCGCTCGTCGGGAACATCGGTGAGCTGGGCGAGCAGTAGCGCGTTGTTGGCGGCATCCTCGCCGTGCCGCCCAGCCCAGCGGGCCGAGAGCACGCCGGGCATGCCGTTCAGCGCGTCCACCTCGATACCGGAATCGTCTGCGACACAAGGCAATCCGGTCGCCGCAGCGCCGTCTCGAGCCTTGGCGAGCGCGTTCTCTTCGAAGGTCGCTCCGGTCTCGGGCGCCTCGTCGTAGGGGGGCACGTCGTCCAGACCGACGATCTCCACCCCCGCGACGCCCGCCTCGTCGAGAATGCGGCGCAGTTCCTTCAGTTTCTTGGCATTGCGGCTGGCGACCAGGACGCGGCGGCTCATCACTTCTTCTTCGACGTCTCGACGGGGTCCGGCAGCACTCCGGGGTACGGCAGCGCCAGCGCCTCCTTCTGCACCGTGAACAGCTGCTCGCATCCGGCAAGCGCGGAGTCGAGGAGCTTGTCCAGGGTGGAGCGTGGGAAGGTGGCGCCCTCGCCGGTGCCCTGGATCTCGACCAGGGTTCCGGTGTCGGTGGCGACCACGTTCATGTCGACCTCCGCGCGCGAATCCTCCTCGTAGGGTAGGTCGAGCCGCACCCGGCCGTCGACGACGCCGACGCTCACCGCGGCGATCGCGCACGAGATGGGCTGCGGGTCGGCCAGCCTGCCGGAGGCGCCGAGCCAGGTCACCGCGTCGGAGAGCGCCACGTACGCGCCGGTGATGGCCGCGGTGCGGGTGCCGCCGTCGGCCTGGAGCACGTCGCAGTCGATGGCGATGGTGTTCTCGCCGATGGCCGCGAGATCGATGCAGGCGCGCAGCGAGCGGCCGATCAGCCTGCTGATCTCCTGGGTGCGCCCACCGACCTTGCCCTTCACCGACTCCCGGCCGGAGCGGGTGTGGGTGGCCGCGGGCAGCATCGCGTATTCGGCGGTGAGCCAGCCGAGTCCGGAATCGCGCCGCCACGGCGGCACGCCCTCGGTCACACTGGCCGTGCACATCACCCGCGTCTGACCGAACTCCACCAGCACCGAACCGGCTGGATGCGTGGTGAATCCACGGGTGATCCGTACCTCGCGGAGTTCATCGTCCGCCCTGCCATCGGCTCGTCTCGACACGAGGCCAGCCTAGTGGACGTGCCCGGCGCGGTCCGACCGCAACCCCGGCGACCCGTCAGATCTCGAAGCTCTCCCCCGGCGCGACGGCGTGCACCGGGCCGGTGAACTCGGCCTTGGCCTCGGCGATGACGTCCTCGCGCGAGGTCCACGGCGGAATGTGGGTCAGCAGCAGTTCCTTCACGCCGGCGCGGGCCGCGATCTGGCCCGCCTCGGTGCCCGAAAGGTGGATGCCGGGCGGACGATTCGCCGGATCGTGGGTCCACGACGCCTCCGCCATCAGGATGTCGGCGCCCTGGGCGAGCTCCTGTACGGCGTCGCACATCGCGGTGTCGCCGGTGTAGACGAAGGTGCGGCCCGCCTTGGTGGTGATGCGCAGACCGTAGGACTCCGGCGGGTGGTACATCCGCCGCGCCACGACCGTGTGGCCAGGGCCGAACTCGATCTGCTCGCCCTCGGCCCACTGCCGCATGTCGATCACGTCGGACCAGTCGTCGCATTCGCCGCCGATCTCGGCCGAGGCGTTGCCGATGCGCAGCGCGGCGTCCGAGGGCCCGCGCACGATGGCCCGCCCGACCGGCGGGGTGGGGTGGTAGCGCCGCCACACCAGCAGACCGGGCAGGTCGAGGCAGTGATCCGCGTGCAGGTGGGTGAGGAAGACGTCGACCTCGCCGGGGTCGGCGTAGCGCTGCAGCGCGCCGAGCACACCCGGACCGAAATCGATGACGGTCGGATTCATATCCGGGCCGCTCAGCAGGTATCCCGACGCTGGGGAGTCCGGGCCGGACACACTGCCCGAGCACCCGAGGACGGTAAGGCGCATGCCCTCATGCTGCCACGACGAATTCTCGGTCACGAAACGATCCCCCCAAATCTCCGACGGGTTGCACTCGCACCGTGGTGCGCCCAGGATCCCCGCTCGATCCTTCCAACGGCGTCGACGTCCATTAGCAGAGCGTACCCAGCCGCCGGGCGACTCATGCGCCACCCGCGAAATCATCCCCCGGCCAAGAGATTCCGGGCGGCCTCAGGCGGGTGTCGGCTCGGGCGCGCGCCGTTGCCTCGGGGCGAGCAGCCACGCCGCGACGACACCGCCGATCGCACCGAAAAGGTGGCCCTGCCAAGAGATTCCGTTCTGGCCGGGCAGCACGCCCCAGAGCAGCGAGCCGTACAGCACCAGGACGACGAACCCGAGCACGATCTGTCCGATCTGCTTGGTGAACCAGCCGCGCAGGATGAGGAAGGTGAGCCACCCGAAGACCAGCGAGGAGGCCCCGACGTGCACGGTGCCGTCGCCCCCGGTGAGCCAGGTGCCGAGCCCGGCAAGCACCCAGATGATCGCGGTGGCCGCCAAGCCGCGCCCGATCCCCGCCGCCAGGACGAGGAACCCGAGGACGAGCACCGGCAGCGTGTTGCCGATCAGATGCTCCCAGCCGCTGTGCAGCAGCGGAGCCCAGAGAATGCCCCACAACCCGTCCGCCTCGCGCGGTTCGATACCCGCGCGATCGAGCTCGCGGCTGTCGATGGCGTCGAAGCCTTCGATGGCGTACAGCAGCAGCACAAATCCGGTGATCAGCACCCCGGCGCGCAGCCACAACTGCCTGACCGCCCCGGCATTGCCCGGACGCGGCACGGGCTTCGAGCCCGGCGGCGCCGCACCGGGCGTTACCGAGCGCGGCGTCCCCCACTGCGCCCGCAAGGCCGCGATCCGATCCGGGTCGAACGAGGGCCCGAGTCCGCCGGTCATGGCAACCTCCTGATCGATGCCACAGCTCGTCCTTCGAGCGTACCGATCCCGAGTCGCCGCCCCGGCCGACACGGCGCCGGGTCACGCACCCGGCGCCGCGGCGCTCACGCCCAGAGCTGGCCTTCCAGCCGCTCCTCCGCCTCTTCGAGCGTTCCGTCGTAGGCACCGGTCGACAGGTACTTCCAGCCGCCGTCGGCCACCACGAACGCGATATCGGCCCGCGTGCCCGCCTTGACCGCCTTGCGCGCCACGCCGAGCGCCGCGTGCAGGATGGCTCCGGTCGAGATGCCCGCGAAGATGCCCTCCTCGAGCACCAGTTCGCGAGTGCGCTTGACCGCGTCGAACGGACCGACGGAGAAGCGGGAGGTCAGCACCGACTCGTCGTACAGCTCGGGGATGAAGCCCTCGTCGATGTTGCGCAGACCGTAGACGAGTTCGCCGTATCGCGGTTCGGCCGCGACGATTTCGATGTTCGGGACCTTCTCGCGCAGGAAGCGCCCGGTGCCCATCAGCGTGCCGGTGGTCCCGAGTCCCGCGACGAAGTGCGTGATCTCGGGCAGATCGGCGAGCAGTTCGGGACCGGTCCCCTCGTAGTGCGCGAGCGCGTTGGCGGGGTTGCCGTACTGGTAGAGCATCACCCAGTCGGGGTTGGCCGCGGCGATCTCCTTGGCCTTGGCCACCGCCTGGTTGGAGCCGCCCGCGGCGGGCGAATCGATGATCTCCGCGCCGAACATGGTGAGCAGCTGACGTCGCTCCACCGAGGTGTTCTCCGGCATCACGCACACCAGCCGGTAGCCCTTGAGCTTGGCGGCCATGGCCAGCGAGATACCGGTGTTGCCGCTGGTGGGCTCGAGGATGGTGCAACCCGGCCGCAGCAGACCGTCGGCCTCGGCCTGTTCGATCATGCGCAGAGCGGGCCGGTCCTTGATCGACCCGGTGGGGTTGCGGTCCTCCAGCTTGGCCCACAGCCGCACGTGGTTCTCGCCGTCCCACTGCGGGGACAGCGTGCGCAGGCCGACCAGCGGGGTGTTACCGAGGGTCGCGATCAGCGATTCGTAGCGCGCCACGGAATCAGCGAATCCCGTCGACGTGCGTCCGCGCGCCACCGGCGACCGCGGGCAGGATGGTGACGCTCGCGCCCGCGGGCACCTCGGCGGCCAGACCGCCCGCGAAGCGCACGTCCTCGTCGTCGACGTAGATGTTGACGAAGCGGTTCAGCTTGCCGTCCTTGAGCAGCCGCTCGGCCAGCCCGGGGTGGTTGGCGTCGAGGTTCTGGATCAGCGCGGACAGCGTCTCGCCCTCGGCCTGCACGCGCTTCTCGCCTCCGGTGAGGCCGCGCATGATGGTCGGGATGGACACGGTTACCGACATGGGTACTCCTCGGTGGTTCTCGTCAGGGCTCGGGGTCAGGCGGTCTCGTAGGCGGCGACGATCCGCACCGGCTCCTCGGTGACCTCGCCGTCGAGGATCCGGTAGCTGCGCAGCTCGTGCTGTTCGGGGTCGCGGGTCGAGACCAGCACGTAGTGCGCGTTGGGCTCGGACGCGTAGGAGATGTCCGTGCGGCTGGGGTAGGCCTCGGTGGCGGTGTGCGAGTGGTAGATCACCACCGGCTCCTCGTCGGCCGCGTCCATCTCGCGCCACACCTTCAGCTGTTCGCCGGAATCGAAGCGGTAGAAGGTCGGGGAGCGTTCGGCATTGACCATCGCGACGAACCGCTCCGGCCGATCGGAGCCCTCCGGACCCGCGATGACCCCGCAGGCCTCGTCCGGGTGGTCGGCGCGCGCGTGCGCCACCATCGCCTCCACGAGGTCGGCTCTGATCACCAACACGAGTAGAACCCTTCCGCATACCTTCGCCGACCTGATCCACAGCCGACAACGAGCCAGCCTATTCGCCTATTCCCCCCGTTCCACTCTCCGGTCCCGGTTTCCCGGATTCGTCGGCACGCAGTTTCCGGTCACCGTCTCGGCGTGTCGCGCGGCGAGTCGGTGTGCGCTAGCGCGAAAGGTGTGGGGTCAGTCCAGGAAGAGGTCGGTGTAGGTGGGGATGGCGGCGACCGGGGTGGCGGCGAGGACGGCGTCGACGATGGCGCGTTCGACGCAGAGGGCGGCCGCGGTGCAGAGGGCGTCGAGGAGCAGCAGGTCGTCCGGGAAGGCGGGCGGCAGCGGAACGGGCGCGGGCCTGGCGGTGCCGGTGGCCAAGGCGAACAGGGTGTCGCCGTCGAGTGGCGAGTGCGCGGGGCGTACCGCACGGGCGAGGCCGTCGTGCGCGGTGGCCGCCATCCGGCGGCAGGCGGACGGATCGAGCGGCGCGTCGGTGGCGACCACGCCGATCGTGGTGTTGAGGACGGTGCCCTTGACGGGCAACGTGTTGGCGCGGGCCAAGCGCTCCGGATCGGCCGGTCGCAGCCCGAACCGATCGGGTCCGTCGGTGCCCGCTCCCCACGGCAGACCGGTGCGCGGATCGAACACCGACCCGACCGGGTTGGCCACCACCAGCGCGGCCACGGTGACGCCCGCGGCAGGTCCTTCACCGAGCACGAGGCTCGCACTGCCCACGCCGCCCTTGATCGATCCGGCGCGCGCTCCGACGCCCGCGCCGACCGAGCCGCGCTCGAAATCGGCGGCTGCGGCCGCGGCGGCACGGTAGCCGAATTCGGCGGTGGGCCGCACGTCCCAGTCGCCGACCGGCAGATCGAAGATCACCGCGCCCGGCACGATCGGCACCACCCGGTCGGCGTCCTCGGGGTCCATCGGTATGCCTTCGCCCTGCTCCTCCAGCCAGCGCATGACACCGTCGGCGGCGGCGAGGCCGTACGCGCTGCCGCCGGTCAGCAGGATCGAATGGACCTGGCGAACGGTGTTGGCCGGGTCGAGCAGATCGGTCTCGCGGGTGCCTGGCCCGCCACCGCGCACGTCGACCGAGGCGACCGCGCCGCCCGGTGCCCGTACCACGGTGCAGCCGGTGGCGGCGCCCGAACCGAGGGTGGCGTCGGGATCGAGGGCGTGATGGTGCCCGACGAGCAGACCGGCGACGTCGGTGAGCGAATCGCGTGGACCCGGCACTGCGTTCATGCGCTGCCCTCCAGAGGTTGCGGGACGACCCGCTTCATTCTGCGCCCGGTCGTGCGATCGGACTCGGTACCGGAACGCACGGGCGACCCGTCGCCGGGCGGGCGGCGGCATCGTTCGGCTTCGGTCAGGGCGCGAGCGCTTGCAGCAGCGTGTCCTGCATCCAGGTCAGCCAGTGGTAGACGTCCAGGTGCGGACCGCGCGGATCGTCGGGATCGAGATGGTCGGGCGTGTCGGCGTCGATCTCGAGCACCGTGCCCAGCGCCAGGCGGACATCGGTGAGCGCGGCGAGCCAGGCGTCGGCCTGTTCCGGGGTGAGCACGATCTTGCCGCCGTCCGGCGGGACGGTGTCGAGCACCACGGCGCCCGCGGCGAGCTTGCTGTCGATGATCTCCGGCTCGTGCAGGCCGCGCAGGGCGCTGTTCAGGCCCGCGCGCTCGGCGTCGGGGGAACCGGGCTCGGCGCGATGGAAGTCCGGCAGCAGCCGCAGCAGTCGCGGATCGTCCGGCGGGGAGGTGTTGCCGGTGCGCAGGCCGGTGAGCGCGGCGAGCTCGTCCTCGGGCGCGGACCGCGACCGCTCGGTGAGCAGCCCGGACACGGCGCCGACCAGGGAGCGCAGGACTCCGGCCTCCCTTGCGTCCATCTCGGACCGCAATTTGAGGCCGCTCAGCGAGTTCTTCCGGCTCCACTTACGCACGGAGCCTGCTCCATTCACGCACGAGCGCCAGGGTAGTCGTACCGATCAGTCGTCCCGTTGCATGGTCGCCCACAAGCCCGCGGCGTGCAGCCTGCGGACGTCGTGCTCCATCTTGTCGCGCGAGCCGGACGACACCACGGCCTTTCCTTCGTTGTGTACCTGCAGCATCAATTCGGTCGCCTTGGCTTTGCTGTAGCCGAAGAGCTTCTGAAAGATGTAGGCCACGTAGTGCATGAGATTGACCGGGTCGTCCCACACCACAGTTACCCACGGACGGTCCTCCGCCTCCAGGATCTCGGTGTACTCGACCGCTTCCGGGGTCGCCTGTGCCGCCGACAGTGTCGTTCTCGTTTCGCACAAGCTCATAACGTCCAGGGTACGACTCGCCTCCGGAGATACAACACCCGTGCACGGCAGCCCCGCGAGTCCCGCTGGCTACAGTGGCCGATGTGGAGCACCACCACGGGATCGCCAGCACCGCGCTGCTGACCGACCAGTACGAACTGACCATGCTGGCGGCCGCGCTCGCCGACGGCTCCGCGCATCGCACGTGCACGTTCGAGGTCTTCGCCAGGCGGTTGCCACATGGTCGCCGGTACGGTGTCGTCGCCGGAACAGGCCGATTGCTCGACGCGCTGGCGAACTTCCGTTTCGGTGCAAAGGAGCTGGCGATCGTCGCCGAATTCCTGGACGACCGCACCCTGGACTGGCTGCGCGACTACCGCTTCACCGGCGCGATCGACGGCTACGCCGAAGGGGAGCTGTACTTCCCTGGCTCCCCGATCCTTTCGGTGCGCGGCAGCTTCGCCGAGTGCGTCGTGCTGGAGACGCTGATCCTGTCGATCCTCAACCACGACAGCGCGATCGCCTCGGCCGCGGCACGCATGGTGAGCGCCGCCGCGGGCCGCCGGATGATCGAGATGGGCTCGCGGCGCGCCCACGAACTGGCCGCGCCCTCGGCATCGCGGGCCGCCTACCTCGCGGGCTTCGACGCCACCTCGAATCTGGAGGCGGTGCGCACCTACGGCGTGCCGGGCGCGGGCACCAGCGCGCACGCCTTCACGCTGCTGCACAGCGCCGCCGACGGCGCGCACGAGGCCGCGGCCTTCCGCGGCCAGGTCGAGACGCTCGGCGTCGGCACCACCCTGCTGGTCGACACCTTCGACATCGCCCAGGGCGTGGCCACCGCGATCGAGGTCGCGGGCACCGAACTCGGCGGGGTGCGCATCGATTCCGGCGACCTCGGGGTGCTGGCCAGGCAGGTGCGCGCGCAACTCGACGGACTCGGCGCGACGAAGACCCGCATCGTGGTCTCGGGCGACCTGGACGAGTACTCGATCGCCGCGCTGCACGCCGACCCGGTCGACGTGTACGGCGTCGGCACCGCACTGGTCACCGGGTCCGGCGCGCCGACGGCGGGCATGGTCTTCAAACTGGTGGAGGTGGACGGACTGCCGGTCGCCAAGCGCAGCAGCCACAAGGAATCTCGCGGCGGCGCGAAGAAGGCGGTGCGGCTGGCGCGCGACACCGGCACCGTCGTCGAGGAGATCGTCTACCTCGCGGCAGGCCCCGAGCCCGCGAGCGACGGCTTCCAGCCCCGCCCGCTGTCGGTCCCGCTGATGCGCGACGGCAAAGCGCTGGACGGACTTCCGACCTTGGCCGAGAGCCGGGGGCTGGTCGCGCGCGGGCTGGTCAGCCTGCCGTGGGAGGGTCTCAAGCTTTCCGACGGGGAGCCCGCGATCCCGACGACATTCGTGAGCTGACCGCCGTCATTTCCCGGAGGGGCTGCCACCGGGTCGCCCGATGCCCGTGAAAGCGACCAGGGCCAAGACGACCAGCAGTGCGATCACGCCGACCACCACTCCGCTGATCACCACCGAGAACCACTCGGCACCCGCGGGCCACTCGCCGTCGGACGCGCGCAGCGCCAGCGAGAACCCGGTGAAGCCCGCCGCCGTACCGAGAGAAACCCCGGTCGCCAACTTCGCCGCAGGACTCATATCCACCTCCCTGTCGAACCGATCCGCCCGGACAACAGAGCGGCAAGAGGTAATCACCGGCGGGGTAATCTTCGTTTACATCACCCGGAAGGTGTCATGAGATGAATCGGGCGTTGATCATCGTCGACGTGCAGAACGATTTCTGCGAAGGCGGTTCGCTCGCGGTCGACGGGGGCGCCGCGGTCGCACGCCGCATCAGCGAGCACGTGACCGCCGGTGACTACGCCGCCGTCGTGGCCACTCGCGACTACCACGTCGATCCCGGCGCGCACTTCTCGACCGAGCCGGACTACGTGGACAGCTGGCCCCCGCACTGCCGCGTCGGCACCCCGGGCGCCGATTTCCACCCGAACCTGGACACCGCGCCGATCCACGAGATCTTCTCCAAGGGCGAATACAGCGCCGCCTATTCGGGTTTCGAGGGCGCGGCCGCCGACGGGACCGACCTCGCCGAGTGGCTGCGCGAGCGCGATATCGACACGGTCGACGTCGTCGGCATCGCCACCGATCACTGCGTGCGCGCCACCGCGCTGGACGCCAGAGCGGCCGGATTCGAGACGCGCGTGCTGCTCGGCCTGACCGCGGGCGTGGCGCAGGCGACGACCGCGAAGGCGCTCGGTGAACTCGAGGCCGCGGGCGTCGAGCTCGCCGGCGAACTGCCCGGCCGCTAGGCGCTGCGCGAGGTCCGTGCGTACCTGTCCCGGCCCGCCCGAGGTCGGCCGATCGCACTGGGCCGCGGACGGACCGGCCCGTTAAGGTCCACCACCGTGGACTACAGATTTCCGGCGAGCGCCCGCGCCGCCGTCGCCAGGGCGCTGGCCGACGCCGAGGACATCGACCGCGCGGCGGACATCGTCTTCTGGTCCAATCCGGCGACCGAAGAGCTGCGCGCCGACCCGGTCCGCCGCCGCACCGCCCTGCCGCCCGCCTTCGCCAATCTCATGGTGCTGGCAGCGCTGAACGACCACGTCGGCGGCGAGGGCTTCGGCCGCTACCTCACCCGGCGAGCCGACGAACTCCCCTGGCTGCCCGGCGCGCTGCGGGCCGCGGGGATGCCACAGCTGGCCGCCGCGGTGGTGGTCGCCGGATACGAGGCGCTGGCGGAATCGCACGACAATGCCGACCTGGATCGGCTCTGGGACGACGAGTACGCCGTGCTCGACAACCCCGACCGGATCAGGCAGCCGCCGGACAACACGCGGAAGAACCGCGCGGACGCGCTCTACGACGCCAACGAGCCCGCCGATTTCCAGCGGCGCGTGCTGGAGTACGCGCGCGCCAACCTCGACGACTTCGTCCGGCCCGACCGGTGAACCGTGTCGGTGGCGCGCAGTAGGCTGCACGCGTGCCCGAACTGCCCCCAGTCTCCGATCTTTTGGCCACCGCCGTGCACGCGCTGGGCGGTAAGGAGCGCTCCGGGCAGGTGACGATGGCGTCG
Source organism: Nocardia sp. bgisy134 (assembly GCF_965341865.1). Lineage (GTDB taxonomy): Bacteria > Actinomycetota > Actinomycetes > Mycobacteriales > Mycobacteriaceae > Nocardia. The sequence goes on along the minus strand of NZ_CBDQZP010000001.1, from coordinate 28,806 downwards.
GCCGTCGACCACGCGATCGACACCAAGGAGCACCTGGCCGTGCAGGCCGGGACCGGTACCGGCAAGTCGCTGGCCTACCTGGTGCCGAGCCTGCGGCACGCGGTGCGCACCGGGCGCACGGTGGTGGTGTCGACCGCGACGATCGCGCTCCAGCGTCAGCTGGTCGACCGCGACCTGCCCCGCCTCGCCGAGGCGCTGGCCAAGCCGCTCGGCCGCCCGGCCCGCTTCGCGATCCTCAAGGGCCGCAACAACTATCTGTGCCTGAACAAGATCAACAGCGCTATTCCTGACGAGCCCGCCGAGGCCGAGCTGTTCGACGCGTTCGCGATCTCCCGCCTCGGGCGCGAGGTGCAGCGCCTGAACGACTGGGCCTCCAACACCGAGACCGGCGACCGCGACGAGCTCGCGCCCGGCGTCACCGACCGCGCCTGGCGTCAGGTCAGCGTGTCCTCCCGGGAGTGCCTCGGCAAATCGCGCTGCCCGTTCGGGCAGGACTGCTACGCCGAGCGCGCCCGCGCCGAGTCGGCCCAGGCCGACGTGGTGGTGACCAACCACGCCCTGCTCGCCATCGATGCCATCAGCGGCATCCAGGTGCTACCCGAACACGATGTCGTGGTGATCGACGAAGCGCACGAACTGGTCGACCGGGTCACCGGCGTGGCCACCGCCGAACTGGCGCCGTCCGCGATCAGCGCCGCCGCCCGCCGCTGCGCCAAGCTCGTCGACGAGCGCGAGGTGGATCGGCTGGAGGGCGCGGCGGAGGCCTGGCATCAGATCCTCGACGAACTGCCGCCCGCCCGCTGGGACGTCATGCCCGACGGTGTCGCCCAGGCGCTGGCCCTGGTGCGCGACGCCGCGTGGAACGCGCGCACCGAACTCGCGCCGCCCGGCAGCAGCAACCCGCAGGGTGATCCGGAAACCGCGGCCGCTCGCACGCAGGCGCTGGCCGCGATCGATGAAATACACGACAGCGCCGTCCGCGCGCTCACCGCATTCGACGAACCCGATCCGGCGTCCCGGCGCGACGTCATCTGGCTGGCGGCCGAGGACGCGCGCGGCGGCGTGCCGCGCAAGACGCTGCGCATGGCGCCGCTCTCGGTCGGCGGACTGCTGCGCTCGCGGCTGTTCGGCACCGCCACCGTGGTGCTCACCTCGGCCACCCTGCAGATCGGCGGATCCTTCGACGGACTCGCGGTCACCTGGGGCCTGCCCGCGCAGTCCGCGAACCGCCCCGACACCGGGACCGCCAACGGCGCGCAGGCGCCCTCGGACACCGAGACCGTGCGCTGGAGTTCGCTCGACGTCGGCTCCCCCTTCGACCACGCCAAGTCGGGCATCCTCTACGTCGCCAAGCATCTGCCGCCGCCGGGCCGCGACGGCCTGCCGCCCGCCTACCTCGACGAGATCGAGCGCCTGATCGATGCGGCGGGCGGACGAACCCTCGGCCTGTTCTCCTCGATGCGCGCCGCCCGCGCCGCCACCGACGCGCTGCGCGACCGGTTGAACACCCCGGTGCTGTGCCAGGGCGAGGACTCGACGGGCGCGCTGGTCCGCAAGTTCGCCGACGATCCGGAGACCTCGCTGTTCGGCACCCTGTCGCTGTGGCAGGGCGTCGACGTGCCGGGCCCGTCGCTGAGTCTGGTCATCCTGGACCGCATTCCGTTCCCTCGCCCGGACGACCCGCTGCTCGCGGCACGACAGCGAGCGGTCGAATCCCGAGGCGGCAACGGCTTTCTCACCGTCGCGGCCAATCACGCGGCGCTGCTGCTCGCCCAGGGCACCGGCAGGCTGTTGCGCAGCGTGGACGACCGCGGCGTCGTCGCCATCCTCGATTCCCGGTTGGCCACCGCACGCTATGGCGGCTACCTGCGCGCCACCCTCCCGCCGTACTGGGAGACCGCCGATCCGGAGGTCGTCGTGAAGGCGCTGAAACGGTTGACCGCGAACGCAAGCTGACCGCGGTCGACCTTCGAGCCCGAACCCCGGCGTCCATGGACCACGCGCCACCGACACAAACTGTGATACCACTCACAATTGGCCGCGATTGGTTCCGTCTGGAAGTAAGTTTGGCCTCGATACTTCGGTGGACCCCAATTCCCGCGCCGAACGTATCGGTGATATCCCCGCGCCAAGCCCTGCACGCGGCGCGGGGATATCGTGGAAACAATTCCTCGGCACAAAAATTCGGATGTCTCGCCCCAGAAGCATATGAGACAGTGTCCAGATGAAGCGCCCCACCGAAACCGACGCACTCGGTGAATTCCTGATCAGCGCAAGATCGTTGGCCGAGTATCGCGCCATCTTCGAACTCACCGCCGCCGACCTGCGCGGCCGCATCCTCGACTGTCCCGGCGGCGCAGCCAGTTTCGCCGCAGAAGCCGCCGAACTCGGCGTCCAGGTCACCGCCGCCGACCCGGTCTATGCCACACCGGCCGCCGAACTCAGGGAGCTCGCCCGCACCGAAACCGAACGCGCAAGCGCATACGCCGGAGCACATCACGACCGTTATCGCTGGGACTTCTACGGCGACCCGGACCGCCACCACGCCATCCGGCTGACCGCCGCCACCCGCTTCGGCGACGACCTGCTCGCCAACCCCGGCCGCTACGTCGCCGCCCAGCTCCCCGCACTCCCCTTCCCCGACAACAGCTTCGACCTCGCCCTGAGCTCCCACCTGCTGTTCAGCTACGCCGACCGCCTCGACGCCGACTTCCACCTCGCCGCCCTGCTCGAACTCTCCCGCGTCACCACGGGCGAAACCCGCCTCTACCCCCTCGTCGACCACACCGGTCACCCACAGGACGACCTGGTCGCCCACCTCCGAAAGAAACTCCACGACAAGGGCATTCCCACCACACTCCGCCCCACGCGCTACGAGTTCCACCGCGGGGCGACCAGCATGCTGATCCTCTACCCGAACCAGAATTGACCGTCGGCCGATAGATTCGGCGCGTACCGCTTCGTGCCGTGGAGGTTCGCTGAATCTACGGTCGGCCGGTCACCAGCGACGGGCAACGGGGCGATACGTCGACTCGATCAAGGTGGCCAGCTGCCGCTCGATCTCTTCGGGGCCCCCTGGCGTGACGGTGAAATCCTCACCACCCTGGTGGTAGAGCAGGTACCTACCGTCCGCGGGAAGATAGTCCAGCCAATGGAATCCCCGTCCGTCATTCGTCGGCCTGCTGTCGTAGGCCGCGCCCCGGTAGGCGGTGATCTCCCCGAGACCGGACCGGGGGCGCCGCAGAATGCGATTCAACTCCTCGGTGTGCGACAACCGCGTCGGGTGGCGCGCGTAGTCCGTCCGATCCAAATCAGAGCGACGCCCGCGGATCGGCGCGTGTCGCCCCTCGGCGCATCTCGGCAGGTGGGCCACAATAAGCCGAGCGGCGGCTCGCGCTGGACAGTTCCAGAGCAGCACGTCGCGGCCGTACTGCTGTGTCGGCCCTGGCAATTGGACCGCGACCGTCGCGGTATCGCCGTCCACACCCGCATGGATACGAACGACCTGGGCGAAATCGCGCCCGAAGAAGCCGTGCACCTCCACACGGACTTGCGGCTCGAGCAGCACCTGCAATGCGCCGTGCAGGCGGTGGTCGGCGATCCGGCCGAGCCGCTGCCCGGCTTCGGCGCGCGCATGCAGGTAATCGTCGTGCGCCTCGATGCCTTCGACGGTGTAGCGCAGCGGATAGGGCAATCGGTCACGGCCGAACGCCTCCAGCGCCAGCTGGAACATGAAACCGTCCAGGCGCCAATGAGATTCGTTCATCCGCCGATCACTCCACCCGGCGGCAGAGCGGGCGGCTGCATCCCGAGCAATTCGTCTCCATGGTCATAGATCAAATAGTCGGGCGTCTTGTGCTCATCGTCGTCATCGCCCTTACCGCGAGCGGCTGGAGCGCCCATGCCGGGCATGCCCGCCCTGCCGGTGCCCGCCGGACGACTGTTGGCCAACCCGCCTGACGGCCCCGACTGCCCCGGCACGTTCCCACCCGGCACCGACCGCCCGGGCGACGGGATCGTCGGCACGCCCGGACCGGGCGCCCCTGGGCCCGGACCCGAGGGCGTCGGCAGACCCGTATTCGGCAATTTGGTGTCGGGAACCGTCACGGCAGGTGTCGTGGAGGCCGGCGTGGTCGACGTCGGATCGGTCGGAGTCGTGCTCTGCGGAGTCGTACTCTGCGGGTCGCCCGTCGTCGGGTCCTCGGGTGTATCCGTGTCCGTCGGGTCGTCAGTGCCCGGATCACCTGGTCCGGGCCCCGGGCCTGGACCAGGACCGGGACCCGGACCGGGCCCAGGAATCTTCGGCTCTTCCTTCTTGTCGTCGATCGCGCTCTTCGGCTCGGGCAGGATCGGCGTGTACGGATCCACTTCGTCCACGACACCGGGCTGATACACCCGATCCATGAAGTCGCGGACCCGATTCTCGGCTTCGTCGGCGCGGTACTGGGCGCTCTTGAAGACCCCGTTGCCGGGGATGTGACCGATGACCTGATCGATGAGCGACAGACTGTGCGGAGTGTCCACGGTCTGCTGCGCCTGGGTCAGATACCCCTCGGTGAGATCCAGACCCCGCGCCACCATGTTGAACGTGACGATCAGCTTCTTCATCTCATCCGCGTAGGACTTCGTGGACTCGACGACCGCGTTGGCGGTCTTGCCCTGCATGAAGTCGTCGATGTCGCGTTGCACGCCGGTGGAGAAGTCACTGACGAGGCGTTCGGCTTCGCGGACCATGTCGCGCCAACCATTGGCGGCCTCGTTGATCTCGGGTTGCTTGACGTCCTTCAAGTGGTTGTAGATCCACTCGTGAGACTGCGAGAGGAACGATTCTTTCTTGTCTCCCATGAGGACTCGGTCCGCGTAGCGGCCGTCGTACTGCGACTGCAGGTCCGACCACGTCTTGTTGACGATCTGCCGGTCGGTATCCCACTGGTTCTGGTACTTCGTTTGGCGATCGTTGAAGTCTTCCTGTTGGTTCTGAGCTTCGGATCGCGCGTGGAAGAAGTTGTACACATGACGCGGAACCGCAATTACTGGAACGCCATAGCTGCCGATATTGGCCAGCCATTCGTGCGGAGGAGTGCCCATTACGCCTGCTTACACATCCGTATTGTTGAACTGACTGGCAGTGGACTGATCGGTGTCGGAAAGCTTGCGAATCGACAAGGCATAGGTATCGCGCATCAACGTGACAAGGTCGATGTGCTTCTTCAACTGATTGACCGCAGAGTCGGAGTCGTTGACTGCCTTGTTCTCGAATTTGGCTTTCAATGCCTCGGCAGAGGGCAAAGTCCCAAAGCCGTTGATTCGGCCCAATTGCTTCGCGGTTACCAGAAGCACCTCTTCAAGACCGTCCAACATGGCCTGGGCACGCCCGCGCAACGCGTCACCGATCTGCGAATCCATCCGAAACTCCCCGGACTCAGCCTTTTGCTTGTACTGCTGCCACTGCGCAAGCGCACCCTCTATCGAACTCGCGCTCTGCGTGACTGCGGGCTCATTCCCGTCCGCCATCAGACCCCCTCTCAGACGATCCGGACACGTGGACCACAAACGAATAGATTGGCTCCGGCAACGTTTCGTGACCAGCCGAAACCGACAACCACCAGCATCATTTCGGCAAGAACGGCTCGAAATACCGCATATGCCGAATCGCAAAATCACAAGGTGGCGATTGAGGCAACAACTCACGTTCGCTGTATCGCCAGTGGATACCCAACTCAAACATTCCCTGCGAAGCAGGAATGCTCACATAGCAACTCAGCTTGTCGGGGTCGTTCTTCTCGGTAGATGTCAGCCCAGCGCGTGATCCGATGACCACGTCGTCTAGGATCAAATTCTGCTCATTCGTCCGACGCTCTGCAACCGTGCGGCGGGTCGAAAAGATACCGACAGCATACGGCCCTTCGGTCGATCGCCAGTTACAGATCTTCCACCACCCCATAGGATCGCCGCTGTCCACATCGACGTGCTTCGTCGCTGGATCCAACTTGTCCCCCCGCAACACATCGTCCGACAGATCCGTACACGGATTGAACAACGGCACCGACTCATTGTGGGAGACCGGGCTACTCCCCTCCTCCGTCGCATTCCCGCCAACAGTCGACGTGCAGCCCGCCAGCACGGAACTCATCACAGCCGCACCAACAGCCAGACGCACCGAGAAGCTCTTCGACATCCCCATGGCTCGCATACCCCTCCTGACATCCAGCGCCGACGAGCCCTCACAGGATGAGACGTAGACAGATCCCCCACGGTTCCCACTTGGGCAAGGTCAGCTTATCCGAACGCGACCAAGCGCCCAACAGCTCGGGAGAGTGGCGCTCCTCCCCGCTGCCGCTGATCACGGCGCATCGGACTCGGCACCGAGCGGAGGACGATAGCGCGGATCTTGTTCGATCGCCGCACAGAAACGGGCGTGAGCTTGGACAAAGGCGAACCTCTCGTCACAGATGGGGCGATAGGTCACCCGCTGGGCGCTCTTGTTGAACAGGTGAACGACCACCACCAGCCCCAGAAGCGAACCCGGAAACAGTGTCAGTACCAACGGGATGAGTAGAGGATCAATGTTCGCCACGCTGACCACAACCACAGCGACGAGATTGGCGGCCATCAGCAACAGCAGCGAGCGGGCGAGCCAGCGGTATCGCCGGGCCGTGCGGACGCATCGGTCACAGACGGGCCAATCGCAGACGAGAATCGTTGAAACAGGCGCGATTTCGCTGCTTCCCGTCGACAAGGCCTTGCCGATACCTCGTTCGGCGGCCGTCCGATGAAACCGAGGATGAAGGTCAGTGTCGTAGAAACAGGCTCGCACGTGGCTTCGCGAAACCGCCGGACGGCCATGTCCGGGACACACGTCGGGCAGAGGTTGCGCGATTTCCAGTTCGAGTGGTTCGACGCGTAGCGCAGGGTCCTTCTTCGTCCAGAGGGAACGGGTGTTCGGCAAGGGGTCCCGGCACCGGCGCAGCTTGATCGTCACATCGTTCTCGTGAGTCCACGGCCGCTGATACACCATGGGAGTCGGCGGTAGCGGATCCGCTTCGAAGTCACCACTATTAGGGCGGTACTGGTCACCGATCAAGCGGTCACCGATCATTCTCAGTCGCCTCACTGGAGCCAGCCCCGTTGGTTGCGGTCCTGGAAGTACAGATCATCGTCATCCAGATCGCCGGGCATGACGATCCGGTCGCGATTGGGCTTCCGAGTTCCTGCCTGCTCGCGCACCGCCGAGTTGACAGTCCACTCCGCCACTGCGGTCACCCCCCTCGTGATCCGCCGAAAGCCTACTCCACGTTGAGAATTCGGCCCGACCGACGGCGTCTATGACAATGATCGGGTTGCGGACCGAGCCGGGATGGCGCTGACTTCGGCGTCATAGTTGCCGAATACGGCGATCGGCACGTCGTGGCCCGCCACCGGTTCTCACGAGAGCGGCGCTTCGCGCCACCATTTCCGCACACCGTCCAGGTCGAGGTGGAGGGAACCTTCCATGCTGTGGGTGTACATGAGAAGGGTTTCGCGGTCGGTGTCGCCGGTGAAGACGGTGACAATGCGGGTGTAGGTGAAGCCGGCTTCCTGGCGGTCGAGGGTGTAGTTGGTGTACGTCTTCGATCCGTGTGCGTCCTCGGAGCGCTTGTTGCCGGGAAGTCCGGCGACAACCGCGCGGGCGTCGGTGGCGGACCGGTAACGGTAGAACTCGTAGTAGGGCGGGTTGAGGCTGCTGGGGCCGACACCGTCGCCGCTGTAGCAGAACCAAGCTTCTGTCCAACTACCGAAGTCCGGGCGTTGTTGCATGTTCGAACTGTCGGTGCTCCGGGTGGTGCGTTTGTCGCACTTCGCATTCCGGAAACCGGGATCCAATCGGTCGGCGGGCACCATGCCGGGAAACTCTTGGTGAATGAGGTCGACTTCGGCGGGATCCTTCGTGCTGCTGAGCACCATCGCGGTGGCGACGCCGCCGACGGCGAGCACCGCGACGGCGCACAAGACGGCGAGCAGGACGAGTGGCGAACGCCGTTGTGGCCGCGCGCCCATAGGCATCATCATGCCGCCGTCCGGCCCCGGCGCCATGCGTGCCGGAGGGACGTGTCCGTGCACTATCGGCACCCGGCTCGGTGGCGGAGCAACCGGCCCGTGCGGCATCGGCGCCTGAGGGGCGGCGAAGTATGGCTGGGGTGGTGTCATCGCCGCGCCACTGGTCGCCACGCCCGCAAGCGCCCGCCGCGCCGCCTCGGCGAATTCCGCACAGCTGCCGAATCTTTGCTCGGCACGCTTCGACAACGCTTTCGCCAGCACACCATCCAACGCGACCGGCAGACCGTGGCGAAGACTGCTCAACGGAGGCGGCGGCTGCTGCAAATGCCCTTGGATGACGACCGCGGGATTGGTGGATTCGAACGGCACCACACCCGCCAGCAGCCAATACAGCGTGCAAGCCAGCGAGTACTGGTCGGTGCGGCCGTCGAGCGGCGCGCCGGTGAGCTGTTCCGGGGAGGCGTAAGTCAGGGTGGCGGTGAAGGTGCCGGTCTGGGTCAGGTGGCCCGCGTCGTCGCGCAGGCGCGCGATGCCGAAATCGGTGAGGAAGATGCGTTCCTGGTCGATGCCCGCTCGGGCGAGCAGGATGTTGGCGGGTTTGACGTCACGGTGCAGGATGCCCATGCCGTGCGCGTAGTCCAGCGCCTTGGCGGTTTCGGCGACGATCCGGACGGCGCGGTCGGGCGCGAGTGAGTTCGGATCGGCTTCGGCGGCATCGGAACCGTCGACGTATTGCATCGAGATCCACAGCTGCGAGTTCTCGATCCCGCGGTCGTAGACGGTGACGATGTTCGGGTGGTCCAACTGCGCGACGAGGTCGGCTTCGCGCTCGAAGCGGGCGCGAATCTCGTTGTCGGCGAACATCTCTCGATTCAGCAGCTTCAGCGCGGTACGTCGGGGCAGGCGCGGATGCCTGGCCAGATACACCGAGCCCATGCCACCGCGACCCAGCTGTCGCTCGATGACGTAGCCCGCGAAGACCTCCCCCTCGTGCAGCATGCCGCCCCCTCCTTCGTCCGTCGACCGGCAAGCGAGCCGATGCTAGTGCACCCGGCTCGGAAGCGACTACCTGGAGCGGGCGCGACAACTATCTGTGCGGCGAACCTCCGCCCGCGCGCAATCCAGGTCAGGACCGCCAAAGCGCGGCCCGAAACACCGCGGCTGTCGGTGAATCACCCTCGGCGCCGACCTGTTTCGATTCACGCGGAGCGCGCGACCCGGAACCCCACGTCATCGATCCGAAATGTCGGATGGCTCCGCCGCCGCACCGACGCACGGCAACTCCAGTGCTGATCGGACCACCCCCCGCCGCGCAGCACGCGGTATTCCCCGTACACCTCGGCGTCGTAGATGTCCCAGCACCAATCCCAGGTGTTGCCCAGCATGTCGTACAGCCCCCAGGCATTAGGCGATTTCCCGCCGACCTCATGCGCATGCCCGTGGGAATTGTCTCGGTACCAGGCGATCTCGTCGAGTTCGCCATATCGCGGACCGGAAGTACCCGCGCGGCAGGCATATTCCCACTCAGCTTCCGTGGGCAATCGATAGCCGTCGGCGGAAACCTCCCATTCCACGTAGGCCCCGTCCACCCGATAGGCAGGCGCGAGCCCCTCACGTTCCGACAGCGCGTTGCAGAATCCGATCACGTCGGCCCACGAAACGCTCTCCACCGGAAGCCGATCCCCTTCGACGGAACTCGGCCGCAGCCCGGTCACCGCCGCATACTGCTCTTGCGTCACCGCGACCGCGCCGATCCGGTACGGCGCGAGATCCACCGACCAGCTCCGCTCGGTGCGCCGATCCGACAACGTCACCCGACCCGCCGCGACGGCCACCAACTCGATACCCACGCTCACGAACGCACGATCTTAGTGTGCGCGAGTCCGTCGACGACGGCAGGCGAAAGCGGGAGGCACGCACGCCAACACAGCCGGACGCGGTCCCGCGTACAGCTGGCGAATGCGGAGATACGCCCGGGCCGGGCGGATACGCTCGGCACCCGCCCGGCCCCTCGGCTCAGCCCCGCACAGCGACAGCGTCCACCTCGAACAGCATGTCGGGCAGCGCCAGCGCCGCGACGCCGAGCAGCGTCTGCGTCGGCGGCAGCTCGCCCCAGATCTCGGCGATCTTCTTGCCGAGCACCGTGAGCTTGTCCAGATCGTGGTCGACGATGAACGTGCGCAGCTGAGCCACGTCGGGGTAGTCGAGGCCCGCCGAGCGCAGGGCGATGCCGAGGTTGGCGAAGGCCCGGTCCACCTGGCCCGCGAAGTCCGCGGTGGTGGTGTGTCCTTCGGCGTCGGAGTCGTATTGGCCGGCAATGAGAACCAGCTCGCCGGACACTCGCGCGACGTGGCTGTAGCCGAATCCGGTCGGGTCGTGCAGTTCGGCGGGGTTGCTGATCTCGATGGTCATCGTTCGCTCTCCTGAATCTCTACTGGGCCGCACCGAGACGACGACGCGGCAGCGCGAGGTGTGACAAACGAAAGGCGGCGCGGCGATCGAAATCACCGCGCCGCCCGATCAGGACCGCATCCCGCTCAGAGCACCCACTTGAGGATCAGCGTGACGATGCCCGTGGCGACGGCCAGCGCCACCGCGCCCGCGCCCCACACGAAACCCTTGCGCTCCCACGGACGTCCGGCGTCCAGCGAGAACTTGCCCGGCCCGGTGAAGCCCAGCGTGGCGGCGACGGTGCCGAACAGCAGCGCCATCTCCCAGCCGCCCTGGCCGAACAAGCCGGGACCCCAGGTGGCGTTGATCGCGTTGAGCATGGTGCCGAGGACGATGGCCGCGGCCAGCGGGGTGAGCACACCGAGGGCCAGCATCAGGCCGCCGACGATCTCGGTCAGACCGGCCAGGGTGCCGAACAGTGTGCCGGGGTTGTAGCCCATCTGCTCGAAACTCGCCTGGGTGGCCTCGAGCCCGTAGCCGGAGAACCATCCGAACAGTTTCTGCGCGCCGTGCGCGGCGAGCAGGCCGCCGAAGACGACCCGCACGATCACCAGCCCGATGTCGCTGGAGACGGCGTCGAGCGGGCTGGTGGTCTCGATATTCGGCAGTGCCGACTTGGTGGTCATGCTGGTTCCTCATCCCTGCAACGTGGTCGTGGACACGATCGTCAGTTTCGGCAACTAATCGGACCGCGGTCCGATTATCACACAGTGTGACCCAACTCCTCGCTCGCGGGATCTATTCCGGCTACTCCGCGAGGAAGAAGAAGTATCCGAGGAAGATCACCAGCAGCGCCCACATGGCGGGATGGATCTCCTTGATCCGGCCGCGCGCGACCATCACCACCGGATAGAAGATCATGCCCATGGCCAGCCCGTTCGCGATCGAATAGGTCAGCGGCATCACGATGATGGTGATGAACGCGGGCACCGAGTACTCGAGCCGGTTCCAGTCGATCTCGCCGAGCGAGCGCGCCATCAGGATGCCGACCACGATCAACGCGGGCGCGGTCACCTCGGTCGATCCCGCGACGACCGCGAAGATCGGATAGCAGAACATCGCGACGAGGAACCATCCCGCCGTCGTCACCGCGGTCAACCCGGTCCGGCCGCCCGCCGAGACGCCTGCCGTGGATTCCACATACGCGGTGGTGGTCGAGGTGCCGATGACCGCGCCCGCCATGGTGCCGACCGAGTCGGCGGCGAACGCGCTGGCGGCGCGCGGCAGCTTGCCGTCCATGTCGAGCAGCCTGGCCTGGTTGGCCACGCCGATGAGTGTGCCGGAGGCGTCGAAGAAGTCGACGAACAACATGGTCAGCACGACCACGGCCATCTGCGCGGTGAACGCGTCGGGCAGGTGCACGATGGCCTGTCCGAAGGTCTCGTCGAGCCCGCGCGGCAGCGCGGCGACGCCGTCGGGTAGCTCCACCAGCCCGGTCACGATGCCGAGGCCCGCGGTGAGCACGATGCCGTAGAGCACCGCGCCGTGCCAGCCCCGCACCAGGAACACCACAGTCACCAGCAGGCCGAACAGCGCGAGCAGGGTGGTGCCCTCGGTGAAATCGCCCAGCTTGACGAAGGTCGCCTCGCTGGAGGTGACGATTCCCGCGTTCTTCAGCCCGAGAAACGCGACGAACATGCCGATGCCCGCGCCGACCGCCAGTTTCAGTTGCAGCGGGATGGCGTTGAGGATCTTCTCGCGAACCTTGGTGACGGCGAGCACGAAGAAGATGACGCCGGACAGGAAGGTCCCCGACAGCGCGACCTGCCACGGGATGCCCATGCCGAGCACCACCGAGAACGCGAAGAACGCGTTGAGTCCCATGCCCGGCGCGAGCGCGATCGGGTACCGCGCCCACAGTCCCATCACCAGGGTGCCGACGAGCGCGGCGACGGCGGTGGCGGTGAACACCGCCTGCATCGGGATTCCCTTGTCGCCCAGCGCGCCTTCGTCACCGAGGATCGCGGGATTGACCGCGAGGATGTACGACATGGCCAGGAACGTCACGGTGCCCGCCATCACTTCGCGACGCATCGTCGATCCGTTCTGACTGACGCCGAAGTACGCGTCGAAGCGACCCCGGGTCCGGGTCAGCAGGTCGGTGGCCATGGGTTCTCCAGTCCTGGCGGTCGAACAAGGGGATGCCCAGGCACGTTAGCCGACGATTCACTGAATCACGGTGCCGGTGCGAGCCGCTCCGCTCGAGGACACACGTGACGATGCTCACCCACGCGGCATCGCCGCCGACATCAGGCGCTCGGCGCGACCACCAGGCCGAGCTCGGCGTCGGAGGCGAGCAGGTCGTTGTGCGGCAGCACCCGAACGGTGTATCCGACGGCGCCGGATACCGGGAGCGGCGTCTGGACCTCGAAGAACTCCACGCCGGAATCGGATCCGACGTGCGTCATCGGGATGGTGGTGACGTCGGACAGCTCGTCGGTCGGCGAGACGCGGCCGAACACCGCCTGCACCACCACGTCCGACAGGTCCAGCCCGCCCAGCTCGATGCGCGCGGTGAGCGACAGCGGCGCGCCGATGATCGGGGTGTCCGGCAGTCCGGCGCTGTCCACCTGGATCACCTTCACCGACGGCCACGCCGCCGCGACCCGGCCGCGGTACTCCGCGACCGCCCGCGCGCCCGAGAATTCGTCGGCCACCGCGCGCCGCGAGGCGCCCGCGGCCGGTCCGTAGTACTGCACGGCGTAGTCGCGCACCATGCGGGAGGCCAGCACCTTCGGGCCGAGGGTCTGCAAGGTGTGCCGGACCATCTCGACCCAGCGCACCGGCATGCCCGCGCCGTCGCGGTCGTAGAACCGCGGCGCGACGGTGCGCTCGAACAGGTCGTAGAGCGCGGCGGCCTCCAGATCGTCGCGGCGGTGTTCGTCGGCGACGCCGTCGGCGGTGGGTATCGCCCAGCCGTTCTCGCCGTCGTACATCTCGTCCCACCAGCCGTCGCGGATGGAGAGGTTGAGCCCGCCGTTGAGCGCGGACTTCATGCCCGAGGTGCCGCAGGCCTCCAGCGGGCGCAGCGGATTGTTCAGCCAGACATCGCAACCCCAGTACAGGTACCTGGCCATCGACATGTCGTAGTCGGGCAGGAAGACGATGCGGTGGCGCACCTCGGGATCGTCGGCGAACCGGACGACCTGCTGGATGAGCGACTTGCCGCCGTCGTCGGCGGGGTGACTCTTGCCTGCGACGACCAACTGCATCGGCCGCTCGGGATGCAGCAGCAGGGCGCGCAGCCGCTCCGGATCGCGCAGCATCAGCGTGAGGCGCTTGTAGGTCGGGACGCGGCGGGCGAAACCGACGGTCAGCACGTCGGGATCGAAGACCTGGTCGATCCAGCCCAATTCGGCCGAGGCGGCGCCGCGTTGCAGCCAGGACGCGCGCATCCGGCGGCGCACCTCGGCGACCAGCGTGGCCCGCAGGGTGTTGCGGGTGGACCACAGTTCGCCCAGATCCACATCGCGCAGCCGTTCCCAGCCGCGCGCCTCCTCGACCAGCTCCGCGCCGATGAGTTCGCGCGCCTTGTCGAGCCATTCGCGCGCGGCCCAAGTCGGCGCGTGCACGCCGTTGGTGACCGAGCCGATCGGCACCTCCGCCGGATCGAAGCCGGGCCACAGCGGCGCGAACATGCCACGGCTCACCTCGCCGTGCAGCTGGGACACGCCGTTGGCGCGCTGGGCCAGCCGCAGGCCCATGTGCGCCATATTGAACACCGACGGATCCGCCTCGCGACCGAGCGCGACGATGCGGTCCACGAAAAGGCCGGGCAGCATGGCGGATTCGGTTTCCCCGTGCCCGCCGCCGAAGTAGCGGCGCACCAGCGGCATCGGGAACCGGTCGATGCCCGCGGGCACCGGGGTGTGCGTGGTGAACACGGTCCCGGCCCGCACCGCCGCCAGCGCGGTGTCGAAATCGAGTCCGCCCGAGACGTATTCGCGGATTCGCTCGACGCCGAGGAAGCCCGCGTGACCTTCGTTCATGTGGAACACGTCGGGATCGGGCAGGCCCGTGGCCCTGGTGTAGGCGCGCACCGCGCGCACGCCGCCGATGCCCGCCAGGATCTCCTGCTTGATCCGGTGGTCCTGATCGCCGCCGTAGAGCCGGTCGGTGACGGCGCGCAACTCGGGATCGTTCTCGGCGATATCGGAATCCAGCAGCAGCAGCGGCACCCGCCCGACCTGCGCGATCCACACCCGCGCCCGCAGCACCCTGCCCTCCGGCATCGCCACACGCACGAGCACCGGCGAGCTGGATCCATGGCGGCGCTCCCGGGGCCCTGCGTGGTCACGCGAGCTACCGCCTCCGGGCCCGTCGCTCGCGCCGCAGTCGCTGGTCAGCAAGCGCAGAGGCAGGCCCTGCGGGTCGAGCGCGGGATAGTGCTCGATCTGCCAGCCGTCCGAGGACAGCGACTGCCGGAAGTATCCGGACCGATACAGCAGGCCGACGCCGATCAGCGGCAGTCCCAGATCCGAGGCAGCCTTGAGGTGATCGCCCGCCAGGATGCCGAGTCCGCCGGAGTAGTTGGGCAGCACCTCGGTGACGCCGAACTCCATCGAGAAGTAGGCGATGCCGCGCACGCCCTCCTCGCCGTTCTGGCGCTGGAACCAGCCGGGGCCGGCGAGATAGTCGCGCAGATTCGCCGCGGCCGCGTCGACCCGGCCCGCGTAGTCCGCGTCGGCGGCCAGCTCGTCGAGCCGGGCGGCGGGCACCTCACCGAGCATCCGCACGGGGTCGTGCCCGACCTCGCGCCACAGCTCGGGGTCGAGATCCCGGAACAGATCCTGCGTCGGCCAGTGCCATGACCAGCGCAGATTCGTGGAGAGTTCGCCCAGGGCCGCGAGACGCTTGGGCAGATGGGCACGGACGGTGAATCGACGCAATGCCTTCACTCCGCGAACCCTACCGAACGCCGTGCCCCTCGGCCGCCCCGACGATACGAGTCACTGATCGGCGAACTTCTCGGCGGTGTATTCCGCGCTGAACTGATCGGCGTACTCCGCGCTCGGCGGAACCTCGGTGATCACGTCGACGAGCACGCCGCTGGGGTCGGCGACGATGAAGTGACGCTGGCCGAAGTCCTCGGTCCTGATCTCCAGTTCGGCGGGGAGTCCGCCCCGCACGACAAGGCGCTCCCATTCCGCGTCGACGTCGTCGACTTCGAAGTTCAGCAGCAGACCCTGCACCGGCTTGCGGTAGGCCTCCGGCACCGTCGAGTGCGTGTAGTCGAGCAGCGCCAGCTCGTATTCGGGCTCGCCGGCCGCGCCTCGACGGCGCAGGGAGATGTACCAGTCCGCCTCGAAGGTGATCTCGAAGCCCAGCCACTCGGTATAGAAGTCGCGCGATTGCGCGAGCCGGGTGGCGCCGATGACGGGATAGAAGCTGCCGAGTTTCATGAGCGACCTTTCACGTACCGATGGTATGTGAAGTACAGTATTTCGCATACCGATGGAATGTCAATGGGAAGGTCGACGATGCCGAGCACCCTGCGCACCCAGCAGCGCGAAGCGACCCGCCGCGCACTGCTGCGCGAGAGCAGACGCCTGTTCGCCGCGAAAAGCTATGGAGCCGTTGGCCTCTCGGAGATCGTCGCGGCGACCGGAGTGACCAAGGGCGCGCTCTACCACAATTTCGCGGGCAAGACCGAGCTGTTCCGCGCCGTGCTGGAACAGGTGCAGCAGGAGGTCGGCGAACGGGTCGCGGCGGCCGCCGATCCCGCTGCCGACGCCTGGACCCAGCTGGTCGCCGGATGCGAGGCGTTCCTCGCCACCTGCACCGATCCCGAGATCCAGCGCATCATGCTGATCGACGGCCCCGCCGTGCTCGGCTGGCGCGAGTGGCGGGGCATGGACGAGGCCAACTCCGCCCGCCACCTCGGTGAGGCCCTGCGCCTGCTGATCGACACGGGCGTGCTGGCGCCACAGCCCATCGCCCCGCTGACCCATCTGCTGTCCGGTGCGATGAACGAAGCCGCGCTGTGGCTGACCACAACGTCCGAGCCCGACGCGCTCGACCAGACCACCGCGGCCCTGCGCAGGCTGCTCGAGGCCCTGCGCGACGATCCCGCCCGCTGATCCGCGACCACGATTCCGCTGGCCGGACCGCGCCGCTCGTGACAGCATCTGCTGATGCCGCACTGGGTCGACGTGCTTCCCGAATTCCTGCTGGCCTGCCTCGCGCTCGCCGCGCTGCCCGGCCCGGCGACGGCGCTGTTCTTACAGCGGTCGGTACGCGACGGCCGCCGGGCCGGCCTCGCCGCGGTGGCAGGCAACGAGATCGGCGTGTTCGGCTGGACCCTGGCGGGCGGGGCCGGACTCTCCGTCCTGCTGGTCGCGAACTCCGTGCTGAACACCGCGGTGCACGTGCTCGGCGCGGCGGTGCTGATCTGGCTCGGCGTGCAGGCCTGGCGCG
The DNA here is from genome assembly GCF_965341865.1 of Nocardia sp. bgisy134. Lineage (GTDB taxonomy): Bacteria > Actinomycetota > Actinomycetes > Mycobacteriales > Mycobacteriaceae > Nocardia. The sequence goes on along the minus strand of NZ_CBDQZP010000001.1, from coordinate 11,901 downwards.
GCGCGGGCCGCGACGACGCGTTCGGCTCGACCAGGACGGCACTGCTGCCCGCGGGACGCACCCCCGCCTCGGCATTCCGCGCCGCGTTGCTCTCGATCGCCGCGAATCCCAAGGCCGCGGTGTTCGGCCTGACGATCCTGCCGCAGTTCCTGCCGAGCAGCGGGCCGGTGCTGCCGACGGTGCTGATCCTCGCCGCGATCCAGCTGGTGATCGACACCACGTGGTGCGTCGGCGTGGTGCTCGCCGCCGACCGGGCGGGCGGCTTGCTGCGCCGCGCGCGCATCCGGCAGCGGGTGGAGCGGGCGCTCGGCGCCGTGCTGGTGGCGCTCGGCCTCGGCCTGGCCGCCGATGCCCGCTGAATCCGCGCCATGGTTACGGCACCGGGTAGGTTGGTCCACGTGACCGGCCGCATCGCCATCGATGACACCGCCCCGTCCATCCCCGGCGGCCGCCCGGCCAAGGCCGTGGTGGGCGAGGTGTTCCCGGTGCGCGCCGTGGTGTGGCGCGAGGGACACGACGCGGTCGCCGCCACGCTCACGGTGCGCGCTCCCGGAGCAGCCCGGGCCACCCGAATCCGGATGACCCCGGACTTCGAGCCCGACGTCTTCAACGCCACCTTCGTCCCGAACCTGCCCGGCGCGTGGACTTTCCGCGTCGAGGGCTGGAGCGATCCCATCGCGACCTGGCGGCACGCGGTCGAGGTCAAGCTCGCGGTCGGGCAGAGCGCCGTCGATCTGGCCAACGACCTCGAACTCGGCGCACGGCTGTTCGAGCGGGCCGCGCAGGCGCTACCGAAAGCCAAGTTCGAGAAGCTGCGCGCGGTGGCGGCGGCGTTGCGCAGCGACGAGCAGCTACCCGCCAGAGTCGCGCCCGCGTTCGCCGAGGAGGTCGCCGAGATCCTGCACGCCACACCGCTGCGCGACCTGGTGGCCCGTGGCCCGCAGCACACCGTGCAGGTCGAGCGGCACCGCGCGCTGTACGGCTCGTGGTACGAGTTCTTTCCGCGCTCCACCGGCGGCTGGAACGCCGAAGGCAAGCCCGTGCACGGCACCTTCGCGACCGCGACCAAGGAACTCTCCCGGATAGCGGGCATGGGCTTCGACGTGGTGTACCTGCCGCCGATCCACCCGATCGGCGAGGTGAACCGCAAGGGCCGCAACAACGCGCTGACCGCCGACCCCGGCGATGTCGGCTCCCCGTGGGCGATCGGTTCGAAGGACGGCGGACACGACGCCGTGCACCCGGCGCTCGGCGCCGAGGCGGATTTCGTCGAATTCGTCACCGCCGCTGGACAACTCGGCATGGAGGTCGCCCTCGACCTGGCGCTGCAATGCGCGCCGGACCACCCCTGGGTCGCCGCCCATCCGGAGTGGTTCACCACGCTGCCCGACGGCACCATCGCCTTCGCCGAGAACCCGCCGAAGAAGTACCAGGACATCTACCCGGTCAACTTCGACAACGACGCCGACGGGCTCTACGCGGAGGTGCTGCGCGTCGTGCGGCACTGGATCGGCCTGGGCGTCAAGATCTTCCGCGTCGACAACCCGCACACCAAGCCCGCCGACTTCTGGGAATGGCTGATCGGCACCGTGCGGCGCACCGATCCGGACGTGATCTTCCTGTCCGAGGCCTTCACCCGCCCTGCCCGCCTGTACGGCCTCGCCCGGCGCGGATTCAGCCAGTCCTACACGTATTTCACGTGGCGGGTGGCGAAGTGGGAGCTCACCGAGTTCGGCAACGAGCTGGCCGCCAAGTCCGACGAGGCCCGCCCCAACCTCTTCGTCAACACCCCCGACATCCTGCACGAGAGCCTCCAGCACGGCGGGCCAGGCATGTTCGCCATCCGCGCCGTTCTCGCCGCCACCCTGGCGCCGACCTGGGGCGTGTACTCCGGTTTCGAACTGTTCGAGCACCAGGCGGTACGTCCGGGCAGCGAGGAGTACCTGGACTCGGAGAAATACGAGCTGCGCCCGCGCCCGTTCGCCGAGGCGCTGGCCCGCGGCGAATCGCTGGAGCCGTGGCTGACCAGGCTCAACGAGATCCGCCGCGCCCACCCGGCGCTACAACAGCTGCGCTGCCTGCACTTCCACCACATCGACAACGACGCGCTCCTCGCGTACTCCAAGTTCGATCCGACCAGCGGCGACGCGGTACTCGTGGTGGTCAACCTGAACCCCTACGGCGCCGAGCAAGGCTTCATCTCGCTCGATCTCCCCGCCCTCGGCCGCGAGTGGCACGACCATCCGGTGGTCGTCGACGAGGTGAGCGGCGAGGAATACCACTGGGCGCAGACGAATTACGTGCGCCTCGATCCGGCCAAGGCGGTCGCGCACATCATCGCCTTGCCGCCGGTGCCCGCCCCCGCGCGACTGGAGCTGGCCTACCGGCGGTCGTTCCGATGACCCGCGTGGCCACCATCAACCGCCGCGATCTGATGTTGCTCGCGGCGGGCACCCATCCCGATCCGCACACCGTCCTCGGCGCTCATCCGCACCCGGACGGGACGGTCGTGCGGGTGCTGCGCCCGCACGCGGACACGGTCGCGGTCCGCGTCGGCGGCGTCGACCACGCGCTGAAACCGTTGGGGTACGGGACCTTCGCGGCGGTGCTGCCGTACCCGGATCTGATGGACTACCGCCTCGTCACGACCTACCCCGGCGGACCGACCGTCGTCGCCGCGGACGGCTATCGCTTCCTGCCCACGGTCGGCGAACTCGACCTGCACCTGATCGGCGAAGGCCGCCACGAGCGACTGTGGGATGTGCTCGGCGCCCACCCGCGCCGCTACACCACGCTGGACGGCGCGGTCGAGGGCGTCTCGTTCGCGGTCTGGGCGCCGAATGCCCGCGGCGTCACCGTAATCGGCGATTTCGACGGCTGGAGCGGCAACACCGCGCCGATGCGCGCGCTCGGCACGTCGGGTGTCTGGGAGGTCTTCGTCCCCGGCGTCGGCGTCGGCGAGAAGTACAAATACCGGGTGCACGGCGCCGACGGACGCACAGTCGACCACGCCGACCCGCTCGCCTTCGCCACCGAACACCCGCCCGCGACCGCCTCGGTCGTCACCGAGAGCAAGCACACCTGGCACGACGCGCACTGGCTCGAACGGCGCGCGGCGACCGATCCCAACCGGGCTCCGATGAGCGTCTACGAGGTGCACCTCGGATCGTGGCGGCCCGGCCTCGGCTATCGCGAATTGGCCGTGCAGCTGGCCGATTACGTGCGGGCCGCGGGCTTCACCCACGTCGAACTGCTGCCCATCGCCGAGCACCCGTTCGGCGGCTCCTGGGGCTATCAGGTCACCTCCTACTACGCCCCGACGGCGCGCTTCGGCTCCCCCGACGACTTCCGCGCCTTCGTCGACCACCTGCACGGCGCGGGCATCAGCGTGCTGCTCGACTGGGTGCCCGCCCACTTCCCGCGCGACGAATGGGCGCTGGCCCGCTTCGACGGCACTCCGCTCTACGAGCACGCCGACCCGCGCCGCGGCGAGCAACTCGACTGGGGCACCTACATTTTCGACTTCGGCAGGCACGAGGTGCGCAACTTCCTCGTCGCCAACGCGCGCTACTGGATCGAGGAATTCCACATCGACGGCCTGCGCGTCGACGCGGTCGCCTCCATGCTCTACCTGGATTACTCACGCCGGGAAGGTGATTGGGAGCCGAACGTGCACGGTGGCAGGGAGAACCTGGAAGCCGTCGACTTCCTGCAAGACCTCAACGACACCGTGCACCGCCACCACCCCGGCGTGATCACCGTCGCCGAGGAATCCACCACCTGGCCCGGCGTCACGCGCGGCACCGACGTGGGCGGCCTCGGTTTCACCATGAAGTGGAACATGGGCTGGATGCACGACACCCTCGGCTTCCTGCGCCGGGACCCGATCCACCGCTCCTGGCACCACAACGAGATCACCTTCTCGCTGATGTACGCCTGGAGCGAGAACTACGTGCTGCCGATCAGCCACGACGAGGTCGTGCACGGCAAGGGCACACTGTGGACGCGGATGCCGGGCGACGATTTCGCCAAGGCGGCGGGCGTGCGTGCGCTGCTGGCCTACATGTGGGCCCATCCCGGTAAGCAGCTGTTGTTCATGGGCCAGGATTTCGGTCAGTTCCGCGAGTGGTCGCACGATCGCGGCCTGGACTGGGCGGAGCTGGACAATCCGCTGCACTCCGGCATCGCCGCGGCCGTCCGCGACCTCAACTCGGCCTACCGCGCCCACCCGGCGTTCTGGAGCCAGGACACCACCCCGGGCGGCTACTCCTGGCTGGAGGCCGACGACCGCGACCACAACGTGCTGGCGTTCCTGCGCTACGGCGCGGACGGATCGGTGGTCGCCTGCGTGTACAACTTCTCCGGCTCGGTGCACGGCGAATACCGGGTCGGGCTGCCCATCGCGGGCGAGTGGACCGAGATCCTCAACACCGACGCGGCGGAGTACGGCGGCTCCGGCGTCGGGAATTTCGGCGCGGTGAAGACCGAGGAGATCCCCTGGCACGGCCGGCCGTTCTCGGCGACCGTCGCGCTCGCGTCGAACAGCGCGGTGTGGTTGGCGGGGCCACCTGCCTGATCGACCGCCCGCCTGAACGGCCCGCCCGAGTGACGGCCGCCCTGATCGGTCGGCCGGATCAGCCTGGCTGTTCGATCGGCAGGGCTCAACGCGAAGACGCCCGGGGCGCAATCGCTCCGGGCGTCTGGAGGTGTCGGTGAACTGGGCGCTCGGGCGTCGGCGGAGCCGGCAGGGCGCATTCGTCGCGACCGCGTGAATCGGTCCCCAATCGGTCGCGATCAGTACAGCGCCGCGGCGAGCTTCCGCCGGGCCGCGACCACGAAGGGCTCCGCCTGATCGAACAGCTCGAACAGTTCGAGCAGGCGGGTGCGCGCCTTGGTGCGGTCGTCGCCCGCGGTGCGCTTGACGACGGCGATCAGCCGGTCGAACGCCGCTTCCGGTTGCTGGTTGAGCAGTTCCAGGTCGGCGGCGTCGATGGCGGCGTCGACATTCGCCGGGTCCTGGTCGGCGGTCGCAAGCGCCGAATCGGGCACCTGCTGGGCCCTGGCCAGGAAACGCAGCTGCCGCAGCGCGCCCTTGGCCTCCTCGTTGTTCGGCTCCGCGGCCAGGATCGCCTCGTAGGCGGCCTCGGCGCCCGCCAGGTCACCGCGCTCGAGCGCGTCCTCGGCGGCGGCGAAGCGCGGGTCCTCCGCGGGCTGCTGCTCGGCCGCGCCGCCCTCGAGCTTGCCCGCGACCGCGTCGACCACCGCGTCGAGCCACTGCCGGACCTGCGGCTCGGGTTGCGCGCCCTCGAAATCGGCCAGCGGCTGCCCGGCGGCAATGGCGATCACCGTCGGGATGCCCTGCACCCGCAGTGCCTGCGCGATGCGCATGTTGGCCTCGGCCTCGACGGTGGCCAGCTCCCACGCGCCGCCGTCGGCCGCGACCAGCCGCTCCAGGGTCTTGACCAGCTCGACGCTGCCCGGGCTGCGCTGCGAGTACAGCGCGACGACCACCGGAACCTGCATCGACCTGCGCAGCACCTTGGTCTCGAAGTCCGCCTCGCCGACCGCGTAGTCGCCACCGGCAGCACCGGCCGCACCGGCGGGCGGCTGCTTCAGGCTGGACAGATCCACCGCTCCGGACATGGCGGCGGCAACGGCGGGCGAGGGGCGGCGTGCGGCAGGTCGAGTCACGGTTTCCAGTTTGTCACGACGGGACGCGAACGGCTTCCGCGGCCGGGGTCGCGTCGGCGTTGCTCAGCTCGCCCAGCTTGCCGGTGCGCACGGCCCAGACCTCGAAGACCACCGTGAAGAACGGCGGAATGCTGGAGAGCAGCGCGAGGACGAGGGTCTTCCAGTTCCAGTTCAGCTCACGCGCGGCGAGCAGCGAGGTCAGCACGAACAGGATGAAGATGGCGCCGTGCACCGGGCCGAAGATCTTCACACCCACCTCGTTGCCGGGATCGGGGAGGTACTTGAAGCCCATTCCCACCAGCAGACCCAGCCACGACAGTGCCTCGAGTACCGCAAAGAATCGGAATCTACCGGCGACGCTGCGCAGATCGAAGAAACCCATGCGCCCCATTGTGCCGCATGCACTACGACGGGTCGTAGTTGAACACGTCACATCGATGTCCCCGGTGGGGATGCGCCGAGCGCCGCGTCCGGCGTGGAAGCCACCGGACGCGACGCTCGGGCGAATCAGATCTCGGCGAACTAGACCTTGATGATCAGCGCGTCACCCTGACCGCCGCCACCGCACAGCGCGGCCGCGCCGACGCCGCCGCCGCGGCGCTTCAGCTCCAGGGCCAGGTGCAGCACGATCCTGGCGCCCGACATGCCGAGCGGGTGGCCGATGGCGATGGCGCCGCCGTTGACGTTCACCTTCTCGGTGTCGATACCCAGCTTGCGGGCCGACGCGATGCCGACCGCGGCGAACGCCTCGTTGATCTCGACCAGGTCCAGCTCGGCGGGCGAGATGCCCTCGCGCGCACAGGCCTTCGCGATGGCGTTGGCGGGCTGGTCCTGCAGGGTGGAGTCCGGACCGGCCACGACGCCCGCGGCGCCGATCTCGGCGATCCAGCTCAGGCCGAGCTGCTGTGCCTTCTCCTTGCTCATCACGACCACCGCGGCCGCGCCGTCGGAGATCTGCGAGGCGGTGCCCGCGGTGATGGTGCCGTCCTTGCGGAAGGCCGGGCGCAGCTTGCCCAGCGACTCCGCGGTGGTGTCGGCTCGGATGCCCTCATCGGCGCTGACCAGCACCGGATCGCCCTTGCGCTGCGGCACCGCGACCGGGACGACCTCCTCCTCGAAGAGACCGTTCTTCCACGCCGCCGCCGCGCGCTGGTGCGAGGCCGCCGCGAACGCGTCCTGGTCCTCGCGGCTGATGCTGTCGGTGTCGTTGCGCTGCTCGGTGAGCGCGCCCATGGCCTGGTCGGTGAAGATGTCGTGCAGGCCGTCGAAGGCCATGTGGTCGCGCAGCGTCACATCGCCGTACTTGAAGCCCTCCCTGCTCTTTTCGAGCAGGTGCGGCGCCTGGCTCATGGACTCCTGGCCACCGGCGACGACGATCTCGTACTCGCCGGCGCGGATCAGCTGGTCGGCGAGCGCGATCGCGTTGATGCCGGACAGGCAGACCTTGTTCAGGGTCAGGGCGGGCACGTCCATCGGGATGCCCGCGGCCACCGCCGCCTGCCGGGCCGGGATCTGGCCCGCGCCCGCGGTGAGCACCTGGCCCATGATCACGTAGTCGACCTGCTCGGGCGCGACGCCGCCTTTCTCCAGCGCGGCCTTGATCGCGAAACCGCCGAGATCGGACCCGGTGAAGTCCTTCAGACCGCCGAGCAGCCTGCCGACCGGGGTGCGCGCACCGGAGACGATGACGGTTGTGGTCACGACGAGCCTCGCATTCGTTGGTGGAACCACGCGCCATCGTGCGGGCGACGGCGCGGTGTCAAGAGTTGTACTCAACGGTAGCGTGCCCGTCCTCTGCGGCTCCGCCCAGGTTGGCGCTACCGTCGAAGTCGTGAGCAACGCAAATCAGACCTCCGAACTCATTCCGGGCGACTACGTGGTCGCGATCGACCACGTCGGCATCGCGGTCCCGGACCTGGACACCGCAATCGCCTGGTACGCCGAGAATCTCGGCATGATCGAGACCCACCGCGAGGTCAACGAGAGCCAGGGCGTGCACGAGGCCATGCTGTCGCTGCCCGGTGCGCCGGACGGCGCGACTGCTCTGCAGTTGCTGGCGCCCCTCAACGCGGACTCGACCATCGCCAAGTTCATCGATCGCAGCGGACCGGGCCTTCAGCAGCTCGCCTACCGCGTCACCGACATCGAGGCCGTCTCCACTCATCTGCGCGATCGCGGCCTGCGTTTGCTGTACGACGCTCCCCGGCACGGAACCGCCGATTCCCGCATCAATTTCATCCACCCGAAGGATGCTGGCGGTGTGCTGATCGAGTTGGTCGAGCCGAACCCGAATGTTACGCACTAGTATCAAGATCGGGGCCGAAAAACTCGTCCAGATCACATTCGCGGTCGAGTCACCATCGGCCCTCCATAGGCTGTAGTTTGTGTGCCATGTCGTCACCCGAGTCCGATCGCAATCGCTTCGTTGCACTGCCCTTCACCGTTGTGCGCAAGGGTTATGCGCAAGACGAGGTGCGTAACTATTTCGACCGCTTCGATGCCGAGCTGAGGGTCACCGCCACCGATCGCGATGCCGCTGCGGCGCAAGCCCGTAACCTCGCGAGCCAGTTGGAGGACGCGCGGGACGAGATCGACGAGCTCCGCAAGGAGGTCGACCGACTCTCGGTGCCGCCGACCACTGCCGAAGGCATGTCCGACCGCATCTCCCGCATGCTGCGGCTGGCCTCCGACGAGGCCTCCGAGGTCCGGGCTCTCGCCCAGGCCGAGGCCGCGGAAATGGTGTCGATCGCGGAGCAGCAGGCGACCGAGATGCGCGGCAAATACGAGTCGCTGCTCGCGGAGACCAAGGAGAAGCGCGAGGCGCTCGACATCGAGTTCGAGCAGACCCTGGCGAATGCACGCACCGAGTCGGCGAAGATCATCGAAGCCGCTCAAGCCGAGGTCGAGCGCCTCGGCAAGGAAGCCGAAGCCAAGCGCAAGGCGACCCAGCAGGACTTCGAGGTCACCATGGCCGAGCGTCGCACCAAGCTGACCCGCGCCATGGAGGAGCTGGAAGCCACCAGCCGCGCCGAGGCCGCCCAGCGGATCAAGGACGCGACCGACGAGGCCAACCGTCTCATCACCTCCGCCACCCAGACCTCCGAGCGCAAGATCGCGCACGCCAAGGAACTGGCCGAGGAGATGCGCGTGCTGCGCGGCCGGGTGCTCGCCCAGCTGCTCGGTATCCGCGGTCAGCTCGACTCGGTGCCCGCGATGCTCGCGGCCGTCAACCGGGAAAGCGAACTGCTGGACGGTGTTCCGGAGCAGCGCAAGTCGATCGGCGGCAGCACCAAGTCGGTCGGTTCCCGCACCACCAAGGCGATCCCCGAGGTCGCCGGCGAAGACGAGGACTACGACCTCGAAGAGCGTGAGAACGCCGACATCGCGAACTGACGTCGGCTGAGGCGACGACGCGGTACCAGAACAGAATTCACCCGAAGGCCGCTCCCGTCAGGGAGCGGCCTTCTTAGTTGTGCGAGGTTGCCAGCGGTCGCGCGGACTCGGCGACAAGGGCTCTACGACGTGCGCCGCTCAGGACCAGCGACGGGTGATGCGGCGCGTCCGGCGACCGTTCCAGCAGCCGCGGTGCCAATGCCTGCGGTCGTCCTCGCCGCCGTCGGCGGCCCAAGCGACGATGTGGGCGACGCCGGGCGGAATCTCGTGATCGCATCCCGGGCAGCGGTAGGTCTTCGTGGCGCGGGTGCCGGGAATGGTGCGGACGACGTAGACGTCGTCGTCCGGACCGCGCTCGGTGCGGCCGAACACGTCGCCGAGCGGCGCGACGTCGGACCCGGCCTGATTGCGGGCGCGCGGTTTCCGACGAGGCATGCCGACAAGCCTAATAGGCGCTGCCGGCCGGACGCCCCCGCACCTCTGCCCCGCCTCGCGGGCCCGGAGCCCGTCGGCTCACACGGCGATGGCCGCACGCACCAGGTTGTGGTCCGACAGGCCATCGGCGCTCTCCACCGCTGCCTCGCGCGCCTCCACGCCGTACGTGACCACGTGGTCGATGAACTGGGACTTGGCGCCTGCGGTCCGCGGGCGGGTTGGCAGCGCGTCGGTGGGCAGCGCCGCCACGGTGAAGCCGGGGCCGAGCTCCTCGGCCACGACCACACGGTCGGCATTGAAGTCACCGAGCAGCACGGCGGGACGCGCAGGGTCGGACAGCGCCAAGCCCGCCAGCGTCGACAGCTGCCGCCCACGCCGATCGTCTCCGGTGACGTGCGTGGCGATCACCGTCAGCCCGGACGTCACCACCGCCAACGCACCCTTGCCAGGATCGTCGCCGAAGGCCGCCGCGAACACCTTCCGCCCTGGATCGTCGACCACAAGCACCAGATACTCGTCCCGCTCCCGGAGCGCCGTCGGCACGCGCTTCGACCGCGGCACCCGGGGATAGCGCAGCGTGTGGATCGTGCGGTCGGGCAGCGCGTCGCGCAGCGCCGCCACCAGATCACCGCTGACCTCTTGCAGCGCGATGATCTGTTCCGGACGCTTCGACACCCGCGCTGCGATGGCGTCGATCCGCTCGGCTTCCATGGGCCACTTGGACGCGACGTCCTCGTACCAGTTCTCGGCGTGCACGCGGTGCAGCACGTTCCAGGTCGCGACGGTGATCATGTCTCTGCGTTTTCCGGGTCAGAAGAGGCGGAATTCGTTGCTCTCCGTGCCGCGCAGGGCATCGTAATCGAGTGTGAGGCAACGGATGCCACGGTCTTCGGCGAGGGTACGCGCCTGCGGCTTGATCTGCTGGGCGGCGAACACTCCGGCCACCGGGGCGAGCAACGGGTCGCGGTTCAGCAGTTCGAGGTAGCGGGTCAGCTGTTCCACGCCGTCGATCTCGCCGCGCCGCTTGATCTCCACCGCCACGGTCGCGCCGTCGGCGTCCCGGCAGAGCAGGTCCACCGGTCCGATGGCGGTCATGTACTCACGCCGGACGAGCGTGTAGCCGGGCCCGAGGGTCTGCACGTGTTCGGCGAGCAACTCTTGAAGATGAGCTTCCACACCGTCTTTCACCAAGCCCGGGTCGACGCCGAGCTCGTGCGAGGAGTCGTGCTCCACATCTTCGATGGTGATGCGTAGTTCCTCGCCCGCCTTGTTCGTCACCACCCACAGCGCCTTCGCGCCCTCGGGCAGTTCCGCGGCGGCCGCATCGCGCTCTTCCAGCCAGCACGGCGGGCTCATCCAGTTGAGCGGCTTGTACGAGCCACCATCGGAGTGGACGAGCACCGAGCCGTCGGCCTTGATCAACAGCAGCCTGCGGGCCATCGGAAGGTGAGCGGTCAAACGACCGACGTAATCGACCTGGCAACGAGCAATCACGAGGCGCACCGGTCGAGTCTAGGCCCTGGACCACAACTGCCCTGACCCGCCCGACCTTCTCAGCCCAGCGGGACGAAGCAGTACGTCGCGCGCTCGGCTTCGTCGACGTAGTGAAGGTGATCGACAAAGATGAAGCTGATCTGCGCCGCGTAGTCGTCGGGCGCCGCCGTATTGCACATCTGGGTGTCCATCACGCCGGGCACTTTGCGGTCGAGCCGTCCTGCAGCATCGCGACGACACGTCGCGTCGTATCGGTAGCCGCCGCCGGCGTCGGTGTAGCAGTTCCCCACAACCAGATTCGGCTGCGCGCACGAGTGCGCGACGGCGTACTCACCGAAGTTGTACCCCTGGGTGATGAACAGCACCTCTTTGTCTTTGCAGTCGACCTCGATGTCGGTGTCGGTCACGATCGCCGCTCGGGTGACCTTCCTCGTTGCCTCCGGATCCGTGCAGTCGCGCACCGGAAGGAGTTCGTGCAGTGGAAAACTCGTCTCCTCCACGTCGGTGCAGCTGCCGACGGCGGGAATCTGCATCGGTTCCGAATCCGCGGCCGTCTCGAACACACCGGCTCGCAACAGCACGACCGTCGTGACACCACCCAGCAAGACGAGCACGCCCAAGATAGAGAAAGCCACTACGAGCCCGGAGCGCCGACGTCTCGGCGGCGGATAGCCCGGCGCCGGATAGCTCTGTGGAAACCCCTGTGGCGGAGAACCTGGTGGCGGAAAACCGGGCGCCTGGTGGTATCCGGGATTGTGGTAGCCGGGAGGCGGCGGAGACGAACCGGGCACCTGCGCCTGTTCAGGCTTGACGAAGCCCCCGTCGTAGTTCAATTCTCTTCCCCCACTTGCGAATACGACCTAGTCCGTGCGGTAGGAGTCTAGCCCG